>CAZXIN010000028.1:0-70167 GCA_964640795.1 uncultured Pseudoalteromonadaceae bacterium
TGGGTCGAGTGTAAAAGGCGGATATCATGTTAAATTGGATGGCGTGGACTCAACCAACAGCAATATTCTTTGCTGTTATTGCCTGTATTTTGGTGCTCATGACAGTTTGGGAGATCAAACGACCTTGTGTTGAGCGAAAAGGTTGGTTACCGATTGCGACGACGCGTGGTGATCGATTGTTTATTGGCTTGTTATCCAGCGCTTTTGTTCATCTTGTTGCTGTCGGGACATTGGAAGACGTAAGCTTGTTTTGGGTGTTAGGCGGTTGTGTCGTGTGGGTTATTGCGTTGATTAGGTTTGGCTAAAGGATATAAGAAGAGAGTACTGATGAAGAAATTACAGAGAAGTCTTGTTGCGATGGGGATCGCGTTGTCCTGTTTTGCTATGAATACCATTGCCGACGAGGCGGCAGCCAAAGCTTGGTTAGACAAAGAATTTAAAACATCCACATTGACTCCTGAGCAGCAATTGGAAGAAATGCGTTGGTTTATTAAAGCCGCTGAAGCGTTTAAAGGGATGTCTATTAATGTGGTATCCGAGACCATTGCAACGCATGAATATGAATCGAACGTACTAGCGAAAGCGTTTACTGAGATCACGGGCATCAAAATTACTCACGACTTGATTCAAGAAGGTGATGTGGTTGAGAAACTACAAACTCAAATGCAGTCAGGGCGGAATATATATGACGCGTATATTAACGACTCAGATTTAATCGGTACGCACTTCCGGTACGGTAAAGCTGTAGCCATCTCGGATATGATTGCGGGTGATGCAAAAGATCTCACGCTGCCCACACTAGACTTAGAGGACTTTATTGGTCTTGATTTCACGACCGGACCTGATGGAAAAATCTATCAATTACCGGATCAGCAGTTTGCTAATCTCTATTGGTTTAGAGCGGATTGGTTTGAACGTGATGATTTAAAAGCGCAGTTTAAAGCGCGTTATGGCTACGATTTAGGGGTGCCGGTTAACTGGTCTGCTTATGAAGACATTGCCGAGTTCTTCAGCAAACATGTTAAAATGATCGATGGTGAGACGGTATACGGGCATATGGATTATGGTAAGAAAGACCCGTCACTTGGATGGCGATTTACTGATGCATGGTTTTCTATGGCTGGAGCGGGTGATGCTGGTATCCCGAATGGCGTGCCTGTTGACGAATGGGGTATCCGAGTAGAAGGCTGTAGCCCTGTAGGCTCGAGCGTGTCCCGAGGTGGTGCGACTAATGGTCCTGCGGCTGTTTATGCTACACAGAAGTATGTAGATTGGCTACGCGATTATGCGCCGCCTGAAGCGCAAGGGATGACCTTCTCAGAGGCAGGTCCTGTGCCTTCGCAGGGAAATATTGCTCAACAAATATTTTGGTATACAGCCTTTACCGCCAGTATGAACAAGCAAGGCTTACCTGTTGTTAATGAAGATGGTACGCCCAAGTGGCGGATGGCACCGTCACCTAAAGGCCCTTACTGGCAAGAAGGGATGAAATTAGGGTATCAAGATACAGGCGCATGGACCTTCCTAAATTCTACGCCAGATAAAAGGCGATTAGCAGCCTGGCTATATGCGCAATTTACCGTATCCAAAACAGTATCACTTAAGAAAACGCTTGTTGGATTAACACCCATTCGTGAATCAGATATAGACTCTCAAGCGATGACTGACGTTGCACCACAACTCGGAGGTTTAGTCGAGTTTTACCGTAGCCCTGCACGAAAACAATGGACACCTACAGGCACCAATGTCCCTGATTATCCAAAACTAGCCCAACTATGGTGGAAGCATATTGCAGAGGTAGCGAGTGGAGAAACCACTGCTCAGAAAGCACTCGACAATCTCGCGAAGGATCAAGATCGTGTCTTGCAAAGGCTTGAACGCGCTAAAATACAGGGTGAATGTGGGCCTAAATTAAATCGACCTAAAAATGCAGAATACTGGCTGAATCAACCCGGTTCACCGAAAGTGAAACTAGCCAATGAGAAACCTAAAGGGCAGACCATTGCTTATGCTGAATTACTGAAAAGTTGGCAGAACTAAGGTTGCTAGAAGCATTTACCACACAATAATAAGAGAAACAGGTATGAATAATCATTTGATCCTATGGCCCTTGCTAGTTCAAGTATTGCTGACACTGGCTATTTTTATTGTCTTGGCCAAACGCAAAAAGCAATCGATAACGGATGGCACAGCAGACAGAGAAAAAGCGGCACTCGACAACAAAGCTTGGCCTGTTGATGTGGTTAAAGCCTCTAACAATATTGAGAATCAGTTTCAAACGCCTGTACTTTTTTATGCACTATGTTTGGCTTTTGTGGTTAACCAAGGTGTTACTGCGATCACCTTGAGTTTGGCTTGGGTTTATGCGGTTAGCCGCATTGCTCATGCTGTTGTTCATGTTGGCTCAAACAATGTTCCTAAGCGTCTGCGCTACTTTATGATCGGCGTGGTCAGCTTGATTGCCATGGCAGTTATGCTGGGAGTGCAGTTGGTGACTTATTAACAACCTTATAGAAGAACAGTTCGAATGACGAAAATACAACGCCCCGTTAATGTTCATAAATCCTATCATGCGCATGTCTACTTCGACGCTGCGACCTTGGATCTTGCTACTCGCTTATGTCATGACGCTGGAGAGAAGTTTAGTTTGCCAGTGGGACGAGTGCATGAGCGTAATGTAGGGCCTCATCCTATGTGGAGTTGCCAGATCAGCTTTGGTCGACAGCATTTCGATGCGTTTATCCCTTGGTTAGATAAAAGTCGTGAGGGCTTAACGATATTTGTGCATGGGATTACCGGTGACGACCTTAAAGACCATACTGATTACGCTTATTGGTTGGGTGAGAGTGTTGAATTGGAGCTATCCATTTTCACTTGATGCCAATATTCGACCTCTGATCAGTTGAATAATTAAGAGCTTAATACATGTATAGAACCTTGCTGTTTGTTTTGGTGACATAGGCTGTTGGTTCTACTTTGTTTCATGTTAACTTTTATGAACCTGAAGAGGGCTAGGGCCCCCTCTATTTTTATATTAATAAACAACTTGCCGCAAAACTGTACAGGAAAGGTCAACACGCTCCAGTTTATTAGCCTTTGAGACCGTGGTCTTTAATTCGGTCCTCAAGTATCAGCCTGTCACACCTTTGTTCTATGCCTTCAGATATCCAACAGAATTGGACATCATTCGCGTTTGACGACAGTGCCTGTCTAAATTTTTCGATATTCTCAGGCAATGCCGCCAAACCGTTGAATTGCGTTATGACGTCGCCTAATGCCAATTGGGTTTTTATTGCACCCGTGTCATCGTCAATCCTTTTTACAACATAACCATTTTTATGCACCAGTACACCTAAGCCGCTTCTGTCGTGAAGAATTGGTTGATTGAATCGGTGGTTTTCTTTAATCAGCATGCGTTTGTCTTGATAATCGAAGATGACATTGAACTGACTAAACAGTTGGTTTCCGATTGACCCATGATGTTTTTCATCATCGGTAACGGCACTGTCTGAGAAGTCAGTTTGCATATTCGTGAAAACAATGTTCCCTATGCTTGCGCTAGCGACTGAGCTGTTGAAATTATCTAAGCCACCGCTGATGCCAAATGATTTTGACTTATAGTAAGTTGTTGGAAAGTTTATTTCGTCATGCCGTCTTGGTGCCAAAGATAATGCGCCAGCAGCGCCTGTATCAAGGTGTAGAATGAGATCCATCGGTGTTGAATCTTCTTTTATCCGTACTTTACTGTTGATAAAAGGGACTGATTGCTTTATGTCGAGAGCGACAGTTGACCACTTTTCGTCTGTGTATTTTTGGTCATCGAACGACTCTTTTTCAAACAAGGTGATCGTAGAGGTGTCGTAATCAATCTTCACTATTAAATGGGCGAGTAAATCAAAACCGATGATACCGTCGAAGAAAACCTCATCTAAGTCATCGAAAAAGGGCAGTCCTGATAGAGGAATATGCAAAATGGACTTTTCGCTAATCTTGAAACTTCCAACAGTAATATTGGTGTTATGGATAAAGCTAGCTGATGAATCCCCATCATCCCCTAAACCGCCAACTGATATTTTGCCGCTGGACTTCAAAGGTAAAGCTTTTGTGTTATGGCTCTCAACGATAACAGTGACGGGCGAGCCTGTATCCAAGACAAACTGGAGAGGTTTACTGTCGTTAATAGAAATGGGTATTAAAATCTTTTGATCGACCAAACTGAAGGGGATTGATGTAGTTCTCTGCTCTGTTTGCCACGTTGTTTTCGTTTTCGATTTTGAGATATAAAACTGAGCCGAATCGTTGAGTGCACAACTTGCGACAAAAGAGACCAACACAGTGACAATGATCGCTAGGCTGTTTATCTTTCTAGATGAAACCATGATTTATCTTTCCTTAAAGGCAATACCTTAATTGATGTTTAAATGTATTGCAGATATAAATTATTGCAAAGCGATAATTTATAGTTGAATTGTAACTATTTTTGATCTTGAGGCATCTCTGTAAAATAATGGTTTAGGGTAATATCCAATTAAATACTTTGATGACTTCCTATTCCCCACTTAAACTATTCAGCAATGTTATGCGGTTCGGTGTTTATATCCTAAAAATGGCTAGTCAAATTGATAAAGAGAATCAGGGATTTATTGAGTGAGTATTGTCGTTAATCTTGATGTTATGTTGGCCATGCGTAAAGTCAGCTCTAAAGAGCTAGCGTCAGCTATTGGTATTACGGAAGTTAACTTGTCTTTGCTCAAACGAGGTAAGGTGAAAGGTGTCCGTTTTGAAACACTAGCTGCCATTTGCGATTACCTTGATTGTCAGCCAGGGGATATTTTGGTCTTCGAGAAACGCGATGAGAGCCTTTAAACATAACTCTTGTCCATTGGCAGCACACCGCTAAAAAGCTTCCCTCTCTTTAATAAAAGCATAGAAGGCAGTTATCTGAGTTTATACTCTGAACTGTTTCACTAGCCCTGCTAGTTCTTGACCAAGTTGATTGAGGCCTTGAGCATGCTGTGTTGTTTCGTCTGTGGCGCTTGATACATTGACTGTTGTAGCCACTATATTGCTGATATTGTCACTGACGTCACTAGTCACCAGAGATTGCTGATCAACAGCACGTGTGATTTGCGCGACCATGTCATCTACTTCAATAACTGATGCGCTTATATTGTCCAGTAACTCACCTGTTTTAACAGCTTTGGATACGGTGACCTCTGAGTTTTTACGACTTCTTTCCATGCTCTGAACGGCTTGAGATGTTCCCAATTGTAGTCTTTCGATCATTGTCTGAATTTCTTCGGTACTATTTTGCGTTCTTGCCGCTAGTGTCCTTACTTCGTCTGCAACAACAGCGAATCCTCGGCCTTGTTCACCAGCCCTTGCTGCTTCGATAGCAGCATTCAAAGCGAGTAGGTTAGTTTGTTCTGCAATGCCCCGTATGACTGTTAAAACAGTGCCTATATTCTCGGCTTCGCTGTTTAAGTTTGAGACGACTTCCGAGCCGTCTTCAATATCTCTGGCTAATGTTCTTATCGAATCGACAGATTCTTCAACAACAATTTTGGCTTGTTTCCCTTCGTCACTGGCTGAGGATGTTGAGCTAGACACGTTCTGTATGTTGCTATTTATTTCTTTGGCACTTTGTGACAACTCTTTTATTGCGTGAGCAGTCGAGTCGGTTTCTTTACTTTGAGATTCTACACTGCCAGCAACAGAGCCAATTAAGCTGTCCATACTGTTAACTGAGCTGGATATCTGTTCTGAAGCAAAGGTTATTTTCTTGATCAAGTCTTGAATCCGCTCAACAAAGATATTGAATCCTTTAGCTAGGTTACCTACTTCATCATTAGATGAATCATCAACTCGCTGTGTTAGGTCGCCATCACCTTGAGCAATGTCATGTAAACGTGCCGACAGCTCTCTTAATGGGCCAATGAGTAATTTGATAAACAGCAGAATCATCGCTGTACCAACGATAAGGGATGCGATGATAAAACCGATTTGTATTGCAATAGCTGAAGTAACAGACTCTGCAGCGTTTTCGTCAGCACTGTCCATGAAGAGATCTGATGTTTCAGCAACTTGCTCTAGTACCAAATCTGCATTATCGACATCTTTTTCAAGCTCTTCGGTATATTGGTCTGCTTTATATTCCATATCGAGTTGATCGCGATATGAGTCAAAAAGCTGCTCGTCAGAGTTAGCCAATGAGATCCACATATCGAAAGCAGCTATCAAATCACTCGCGTCTTGCCTATCTTCTTCTGATTCTGCTAGTTCAGTGAGAATGTCGAAAAAGGGTTTTGCAGAAACAACGAGCTCATCAAAATTCGCTTTAATATCAGGCAACTTCGTTGGGTCTTCCTCTGCTAAATATTCACCCGATGTATCTTGCATTTCTATGATCAGACGTTGTAACTTGAGTGATGCTTCGACGACTGGATAATCTTTCTCGAAAAGCTCTCCGAGAATGTCGTTTATTTCTGCCGCGCTGCCTCCGCGTGCTAGAATGGCGTCTCCATCGTCTTCGGCTTTCTGCATTTCAGCTTCATTTTCTATCGCGAACTCGTCTAGCCTCACAATCAGCTCTGCGCCTTGTGAATCAAACTCATCTAAGAGTGATTTTGCTTTTTCTTCCTCATTTAATTCATTGGTGTGTGCTTCAATCATTTGACTGACATGATCGTCGAATTCTTGATGTTCTTTAAGTGCACTATCAACTAGTTCTATGTAGCGCTGCTCATCGATTGTTTGGCGCAAGGTTTTATAAGTTTGATTGAAGCTTATTGAAAGAGAATCTAGTTCCTTTGCCAGTATTTCGACCTCTGATAAGTCTTCGCTGGCCAATATTTCGTTTGCTACTTTAGCCGACTCCCATAGCCCAGCAATCAAGTCGTCTGTTTCTTCTATCGTCGGACCGGCTTCGTCGGTGATTGTATTGAGTTGATCCTCTAGTGAAAATACTGAAAGCAATCCTCCGGCAGATGATAAGACAACGAGCAGTGCCATAATACTCAGGCCTAAAATGAGTTTTGCTTTTATCGTAGATACAAACTTAGTCATACTGTGTGCAACCTATTTATGGTCTTCACCTTTAAATACATAAAAACTATTTATCGAGACATTAAATAATTTCTACTTATAAAAAGACTCATATTAATTTGGCGGTATCTCAATCTATGTTAGAAAAATGGATGAAGCTTTAACAGTTATTTTAAAACACTATATATATGACTCAGTGTTTTAAATATTAGATCAAGTCGTAATCTATTAATGTGAGATGAATTTAATCGTAAAAGTATAGAACATAAATAAGACATTAGTTGTACGTCTCTTTATATTTTTATTTTCTTATCGGACCTCTGATGAGAAACATGTGATATAAATCATATTAATTAAGGTGGCTTGATTTTTCACGATATTATACTTTTATGATCGAAATTCAACGTTGTTATTTTTTCATGCCCTATTACTTTGATTTAGCTTGCCTATTGCTGGCTATCATTCTTTATTTTATGGGTTTCAATCTTATATTGAATATGATGGTATGGTAACTTAATTTCATCTGTGTCATTAGGGGAATTTACTTTTTAATATTTCCGACTTACCATTAAACTGTTCGATGAATTAACGTAAAAGTGATATATCAAAGGAGAGGCAATGAATCAGCAAGGGAAACTATTCTTTTTCTGTGGGAAAATGGGCGCCGGTAAGTCGACTAAATCTAATCAAACAGTAAAAGATAATTATGCGATCCTTATTTCAGAAGATGAATGGTTGTCAGCACACTATCCTAATCAAATTCAGTCATTCGACGACTATTTAAAGTTTTCAGCAATCATCAAACCATTTGTTATGTCCCATGTACAAGACATATTGTGTACTGGGACGAACGTTGTCATGGACTTTCCCGCAAATACGAGAAACCAACGGAGCTGGTTTAAACAACTGTGTGAAGAAGTGGGCGCCATCCATGAGCTGACTTTTTTAGATGTGAGTAACGAACAGTGTCTCGAACAAATTGCCAAACGTCGTATCGAACAACCAGAGCGTGCTCAATTTGATACAGAGGAAGTTTTCGCGCATGTGACACAGTTCTTTGAACCTCCTTCTGATGACGAGAAGCTAAACATCGTTCGTATAACACGTTAATTGCCACATCAAGGCATACTGACAACTTTGATTTTTTAATTTGCCAAATGATGGGCCTTTAGCATATCGAGCAAGAGTCTGGTGGCTTTAGCTGTCGTTGAACCTTTAGGAAATACTGCAAACAACTCTAGCTCCGGTAGGGAATAGTCGGGGAATAGTCTAATAAGGCGCCCTGCGTCGATCTCTGGTTGTGCGTCGAAGTCTGGTAATAGCGCAAGGCCGTGATCTTTTAACGCAAATTGCAAACGTGCTGCAGCGCTATTGGTATGAATAGGACCTTTGATGCTGACTTCATGTGTTATGTTTCCTTTGCTTAAGGTAACGCTTTGATTATGTCGTTTGTATACAACCCATTCATAATGCGTTAAATCGCTGGGTGATTTAGGCAAGCCATACTTGATTAAGAATTGAGGCGAAGCACAGATATATCGATAGCTGACAGTGAGTTTAACGGCATGTAGATCACTGTCTGTTAACGGACCAGAGCGTACCGCTAAATCAATGCCGTCTTCAATTATATTAGACAGCTCTTCCGAAAAACTGATATTTAAAGTGATATCTGGGTATTTAAGCCTGAATTCGTGTGCGAGAGGCACAATCCAACGCATGCCTATATTGACCGGGCAGGCCAATGACACATGACCGACGGCATTTTGTTTTAAATTTAGGAGTAGTGAGTGTGCTTGCTCTGCTTCATGCGCGACTTTACGACATTTCTCAAAATAGCGTTCACCCGCAGCTGTTAGACTGATCTTACGCGTACTTCTATTAAGCAGGCGAGCACCGAGTGATTGCTCATGCTGCTTTATTTGATAGCTGACCACGGCACGACTCACTCCTAATCGTTTCGCAGCGGCACTAAAACTGCCAGCCTCAACAACACGTGTGAAGACAACCATGCCGCGTATTTCATTTAATACTGGATCGCTCATTGTCAAATTTTAGCTAACAATTAGGCAAAAATATACACCCTAGTGTGAGGATAATGCTTCACTTAGACTAGCCGCACTATTTACCCGCTGAAATCTTAACCACTATTATGAATATTCTTGTTGTCATTACATCACACAGCCAACTTGGCAATACCGGCTCTAAAACAGGTTTTTGGTTGGAAGAGCTCGCAAGCCCTTATTACACCTTTTTGGATCAAGGCGCTCAGGTTACGTTGGCATCGCCATTAGGAGGGCAGCCTCCTTTGGATCCAAAGAGTGACGAGAAAGGCTTTCAAACAGACTCCACAAAGCGGTTTAGTAAAGACGGCAGTGCCCAAAAAGCGCTGGCAACTACGCTAAGATTGGCTGATGTTAATGTTGACGATTTTGATGCTATCTTTTATCCCGGTGGTCACGGTCCGTTATGGGACCTCACGAGTGATCAGTATTCAATCGGATTAATCCAAAGCTTCTGGGCAGCCGAGAAACCTGTAGGGGCTGTATGCCATGCACCTGCCGTTTTACTGGGTTGCGTGGATGAGTCTGGACAAGCTTTAGTTAAAGGTAAAAAGGTAACGGGTTTTAGTAACACTGAAGAAGCGGCAGTAGAGTTAACGGATATTGTACCTTTTTTATTGGAAGACGAGTTACAGGCAAAAGGTGGCTACTATGTTAAGTCAGATGATTGGAGTGCTTTTGCGGTCACGGATGGTCTTTTGGTGACAGGGCAAAACCCTGCATCTTCAGAAGAAGTCGCTAAATCATTATTGCAGTTGATTAGATAGGATTGGTATTGGGTCAGTTTCAGAGTGCTTTATGCCACGCTAATGCCAACTTCATATGATGGGTAATAAAATCATTTTTTAGCTGCATGTAGCGCTCGATATCGTGTCCACATTCACTTGCCGCGTATTTTTTGATTTGAGCATAGCTATTCGCTATTTGAGAGTGAGCTGACAGGTAATCCCTGAAAGCTCTATGCTCTTTTAAGTGTAAGTTGCCGGTCTGAAAAGCATGTATATGGTGACTACGTTGTATACCTCCCTTTTGGAAATAACGTCGTCCAACGATAGTATTTTCGCCTTTCGCGACATAACCTAAGCCTTCTATGTTGCTTTGCTGTTGGTCTAATTTCTCTAAGTCTCTAACTTCGATCAGAATATCTACAATGGGTTTTGCCGCTAACCCAACGACTGAAGTACTGCCGATGTGTTCTATAGCAACCGCATTGTCCGAGATCGCTTTACATAGTTTGACTCTTTCCTGCTCAAAGCGTTCTGCCCATACAGGATTGTATGCTAAGACTTCAATTTGTCGTTGTTGAGATCGCATAGGCATTGTTGATTGATATTGCTTTTATAGGTTCGCTTATACAAACCTAAGGTTAATTTAAGGCACGGGTCTGATTCTGGGCTAACAGCCTATTGAACTTTCGCTGATCTCCGCCTGCATTAGTGTATGCCTTACGGATATTTATCTCAGCAAGAATATTATCATTAAAATCTGGCAACCACCCTTGGGCAAGCATGTTCTCTATTGCTGAGACGGCTGCAAGGTTTTGGTTCGACTGAGCTAACCATTGAACGTAAGCAAGGGTTAATGGTGGTTCTTTTATACCGTTAAAGTAAGCCGTTAATTTTTCAGTGAGCGCTGTGCTTTCTGTCGACTGCTCTTTTGATATGAGTAGAGCATTTAAGAAAACAAATTGCCCGCTATTTCTGTCTGATATCTCGCCCTGATTGTTAATGTCAGGGAAATGCTGAACAAAAAGCTCGTGTGCTTTATGGTATTGCTGAGTATGCATCAGTAAAGCGAGGTAAGGTATAACATGTCGATTAGTGTTTTCTAGCTGGTTTATACTTTGTAGGTAACGTTCTTTTAAATACATTGCTGCCTTAGCCATATCTCCTTGAGCAACGTTCAAGGCGGCTTGCGTATACAACCAAAAAGCAGGGTTAGCCTGATTAGGGTCTGACTTTTCGATTAAAGAACTCGCTGCTGTTGTTTGCCCTAAACCGAGTCGGACAAGCGCTTGGGTTAATAAATAAGGTGTCCGTTGGCTTAGGTTCGATGCGTTCCCTTGGCTCCATAGAATGAACTGCTTAGCTCGCTCGATATTTAACGGTAGGAAATCCAGTTCCTCGACGGGGCGAAGCGAGTAGATAGGCTCTATGGTTAACGATCGTTGATAGTATTGCTTTGCTTGCTGTAGTTTACGCAAATTGAGCAATGAATAAGCCAAACTGCGATTAATATTAGGTGAGAGTGGATCTAGTGATAATGCTTTTTGATGCATGACAAGAGCCTCTTCAACCTCACCTTGAGTACGCAGAAAGTTACCATACCAAAGGTAAGCGTTAGCATAGTTTGGTGACTGTGCTATAGAGGTTTCGAATAACTCAATGATAGTTTCTGGATTGTCATCACCCGACAGCAGCGCTTTGGTAGCAAGCACTTTGCCATTTTTAGGGGATAATCGGTTAGCTTTGTCGATAAGCGGTATACAGGCAGAGTAGGCTTTTGGTTCTGTCCAGTCAGAGTAGATGTGCAAGAACAAATAGGTGTTACATAGGCCAACCAGTGTCTCTATGTTGTCAGGTTGTTGTTGCAGTATTTTTTTGTATAACGAGAGGGCGGCTTCAAGGTCTGCAGGCTCTCGTTTATTCCATAAATACTGTGCGAGAACAAAGGTTTCATAAAGCGTTTTGTTTAGTGTAATGAGAGGTTCTGAAAAAGGTTTAGGGGTTAACGAATCACTCTTTAAGGCAGATTTTAAAGCCGATGTGAGCTGTTGTTTCAAGCCTAGTAAGGCATTGTCTTGCGCATTGAACTCCGCCGCCCATATCACCTGTTGGCTTTCTCTTTGAGTTAATTGAGCAGACAGTAATAGTGCTCCACCTTCGTTAGAAAGGCTATGTGTTAGCTCAACATCAGCATTGCTGATTTGGTGTCCATCACGCATCAATATAAGGTTGATGTCTGGTATCGACAATAAATCTGACAGCAAAAGGTGACCAAAGGTGTCGAGCTGTTCTTGTCTTGGTTGTGTAAGGTTTTGAGTAGGACGAATTGCCATGGAGCCTAAGTTTGTTAGCTTTTGTTGTTCTGTGAATTCGCTCTCTGATTTGGGTGGTTTATTTTGTGATGAAAGGAACCCGATACCAGCGATAATTACCAAAGTGATCGCAGCAATGACTATGCGGATGAATGGTTGTTTGCTCTTTAGCAATTCGGGCTTTTTAGTGATACTGTTGGAGTTAGTCTGTGTTGCTTCTAATAGGGAAATAGGTTTGATCAATCGATAGCCTTTGCCTGAGACTCTTTCTACATAGTGTTTTTGTGGTTGAGTATCCTGCAGTGCTTTTCTTAGCTGTGCGACAGCCTGATAGATAGAACTGTCAGATATAGCAAGATTAGGCCAAATCCGTTCGACTATAGTTTCTTGGCTAACAGGGTTCCCTTGATTTTCGGCCAGCAAGAGGCATAGCGCCATAACCTTAGGAGTGACAAGATGCTCAATAACCTCATCATTATTAAGCATTGAAATCCTATTTATCTTGGGCTCTATACGCCAAGGGCCAATATAAAAACCTTGTTCAAGTTCGATTGTTAGCAATGACATCGCTTATTTCACACTATTTATGCACGTTGATTTTATAGGTAACATCATGAAAAGTAAGCATTAAGGAAAATTTTAGAAAAATATCAGAATTATATTGAGTGATTATTTCTAGCTTTTCGCATGCTTGTTATTCGTTATTAGTTAAGAAGGGATAACCATAATAATGCCTACGAAAATAATCTTCTATGTTTTTACACTATTGTCAGTTTTTGTTTTTCCTGCACTATCGCAGCATTTGATAATCAGCGATGTCACGATAGTCACTCCCAAGATGAATGGCGAGGTTGTAACACGAAACGGGCAATGGGTCGAAATAGTTGAAGGTAGAATTGCACAGATATCCTCCAGCCCTATCACAGAGGGGAATGGCATTCGCTTAATTGATGGGAAGGGCAAATACCTTGTCCCTGGCTTAATGGATTCTCATGTTCATACTCAAACCATGCCAGGGTTAGATTGGGATAATCCTGAGCTTCTGCCATTACAGCAAGCTTTTTTAGAGCAGCAGCCTCGCAGCTATCTCTACTACGGTATTACACAGGTTCTTGACCCATCGTTAACTCGCCATGCCGTGGAAAATTTCACAAGTGCACCGCTGAATCCTGACATTTTATTTTGCGGATCTGCGCCTATCGTTGGCGGTTATGCGCTCATAAACGCGAGCCTAGCCGAGTCAGTTCGACGCAAGCCCTATTTCATCCATCAGCCTCATAAAGATGGACCGATACCAGATGGATTCGATCCTGAGAATCATACACCTGAGGCAGTTGTCGGCCGTATGAAGGCCGACGGTGCTATTTGTATTAAGGTCTACATTGAAGATGGGTTTGATCTCAACTCTGATTGGCCGATGATAGGGATGGATTTGTTAAAACGTGTTAGAAAAGCAGCCGACAAGCATGGGTTACTCGTTGTTGCACATGCTAATGCACTAGATATGCAGGAGATCGCGCTAAAAGCCGATGTTGATGTACTGGCTCATGGGATGTGGAATTGGCTAAATGAATCTAGCAAAGATAAATTGCCTAGTGCGGTTCAGCGTATTGCTGATGAGATTGTAACGTCCAAAACAGCTTACCAACCCACATTAAATGTCATGCGTTCATTAAGGGATGTGAATGTCCCCAATCACCTTGAAACATCAGGCTATGATGACGTTGTTCCTAAGGTGATTCTAGAGTGGTATGAAACTACGCAGGGGCAATGGTTCGCCAGAGAAATGCGGGAGGGGTGGGGAACATCCGACTTAACTGTGATTTACAATCGGCAAACACAGGTTCTCGAACAGGGTGAACGTGTATTGTCTTACCTCTATCAACAAGGTCATCCTATGTTACTGGCTACTGATACACCACCAGCACCAACCTATGCATCACAACCGGGTTTGTCGGCCTATATGGAATTGCAGGCTATGCATAGAGCCGGTGTAACACTAGCTGACTTACTAAAAGCGGCAACCATCAACAACGCCAGTACATTCGGTCTTGAGCAAAACTATGGCACTGTTGAAAGCGGAAAAATAGCTAACCTGTTATTGCTAAATGAGAATCCACTAGCAACAGTGAAAGCATACGACAGTATAGACACAGTGATATTAAGAGGTGAGCCTATTGTTCGATCAAGGTTAACAGCAAAGTAGATTGACTCTATCGCTATTCAACTATCGTTGAAATGAAGCAACGTCGAAGTCATAGCGCATTATATAGCCTCAGCTTGCTTAGGTTTTTTAGAAGCTGAGGTTAGCAATATAATCTAGTTCATGAGTGTTTCGCTTATAATCAAGCTAAAGTTTTCATGTCTATCACGAAGCGGTATTTTACGTCAGCTTTTTCTATTCGCGTAAAGGCATCGTTAATATCTTGCATATTGATCATCTCAATGTCAGAGGTGATGTTATGCTCACCGCAAAAATCTAACATCTCTTGTGTCTCCTTTATACCTCCAATCAGAGAACCTGCTACGGCTTTTCGATTCAACGCCATTGGAAAGGTGTTTAGCGATTTAAATTCGTCTAATGCACCGACCATGCACATAGTAGAGTCAAACTTTAAAAGTGCTATATAAGGGTTCATATCGTGCGCTACAGGCACAGTATTCAACAGAAAATCAAACTGTCCGGCCCATTGCTCCATCGCGTTTGCATCCGTAGACAATAAGACGTCATCAGCACCTAGCCTTTGTGCATCTTCGGCCTTTTCTTTTGACGTCGTAATCATGACCGTACGCGCGCCTAAAGCTTTGGCAAACTTGATGCCCATATGACCCAGACCTCCAAGCCCTATGACTCCTACCGTATGGCCCTCTCCAATGTTCCAGTGTTTTAACGGAGAGTATGTTGTGATGCCAGCACAAAGCAAAGGCGCCGCGCCAGCCATATCAAGGTTGTCAGGTAAACTCAGCACATAATGCTGATCAACTACGATGTTTTGTGAATAGCCGCCCAGTGTTACACCGCCTGGATCATCTGTTTCACTGGTGTAGGTCATTGTCATACCATTCAAGCAATACTGCTCTAAGTCCTTTTCGCATGCCTCGCAGGTTCGGCAAGAATCAACAAAGCAACCAACACCCACCTTGTCACCGACCTTAAAACGTTTAACATTCGGGCCTACGGCAATGACGCGCCCGATGATTTCGTGACCGGGAACCATGGGGTATAGTGATGTGCCCCAGTCGTTTCTTGTAAAATGAATGTCAGAGTGACATACCCCACAGTAATCAATGTCAATTTGGACATCATCTTCACCAACAGCACGGCGCTCGATGTCAAATGGGGCAAGGCCAGAGGTTTCGTTTTGTGCTGCGTAGGCTTTTGCTTGTGCCATTATTTCTTTACCTTTGTATTCATAGTGTGAGTGCCCAGAGATATGAATTATCTCGGGGCTATTTTTCGGGTTATACCCTAAGCCAGAGTTCGCTTAGGGCTAGTTTTTAAGTGTGTGAAATATAAAGGCAGTCCGACAAAAACAAAGCCGCCTACTAAATTACCTAGTACGGTGGGAAGTTCGTTCCAAAGTACATAGTCGGCAATCGTAAATTGCGCTCCCATAATCATAGAAAAAGGGAACAAAAACATATTCACGATGGAGTGTTCGAAGCCCATGAAGAAGAACAAGGCGATGGGCATCCACATGGCCGCCATACGGCTCCCTGCAGAGGTTGAAATCATGGCGCCAACAACACCCATCGAGACCATCCAGTTGCATAACATGCCGCGCATAAAGATGGTTAGCCAACCAGACCCTCCGTGTGCCTGGTAACCTAATGTTCTTGCTTCACCGATACCCGTGACTTTCGCTGCCAATTCCCCGCCGTCGACTTGATACCCGTAAGTCAAAATGTACGACATCATAAAAGCGACGGTTAAAGCACCACCTAGATTGCCCACACAAACAAGCCCCCAGTTACGTAATACTTGGGTGACAGTCACACCTGGCCTTTTGTCGATGAGGGCAAGTGGAACTAACGTGAAGACACCGGTTAGTAAGTCAAACTTCATCAGGTAGAGCATGATAAAACCGATGGGAAACAAAATAGCGCCTAACAAAGGGGAGCCTGTTTTAACGATGATCGCAATCGCAAACATCGCTGCTAGTGCTAAAATAGCACCGGCCATAAAGGCTCGGATTAGCGTATCTCGGCCGGACATATACACTTTCGATTCACCGGAATCGACCATTCTTTTTACAAATTCATTGGGTTCAACATAGGCCATGTCTTTTCTCCAGCAATAACAAAGAGTAGAGCTGACTGACTTGGAAAGTGTTTGTCATGCCAGCCGTTGACGCATTGCGCTGATAAAAATGCGTTTTACTCATAAATGGATAACTCATGTAAATCTTAAACTGCGATGAGTTCTAATTTTTCGTTCATGTTTTGAATTTCCCTTTCCCGCTTATGCGGATCGAACAACCCTTCAACGACAATGAATTCATAGTCATCAATACCAAGAAAATTGAATATTGTTCTTAAATAAGTGTCTTGATGGTTGTCCAAGCTACCTGTTAGGTTGCCAGCTCGCGTAATCACCACAATAAAGCGTTTATTTTTAACTAATCCCTCGTATCCGTTCTTAGTGAAGTTAAAGGTGTGGCCGGGGCGTGCAATGTGGTCAATATAGGCTTTTAAGGTTGACGGAATCGTAAAGTTGTACATGGGCACACCCATGACAATAGTGTCGTGTGCCATTAGCTCGTCAATCAAATCTTTGGATCTTTGTCCTGCTGCAACGGCATCGGGACAAAGGTCTCCCTGTTTATAATAAGATTCCACCAGTAGATGGTCGATATGAGGTATTGGCGTTGTGCCAATATCCCGATAAGTGACCTTTGCGCCAGTTTTTTGCGTCAACTTTTCTACCACCATTTTAGACACTTGTCGTGATGTTGAAGGTGATAGGCTGCAGCTAGAATCAATGTGCAATAGTGTTTTCATGATATCTATTTTCCAACCCTAGAAACCTAGGGGGTTGTATTCGAAAAGAGTTTATTCTTTAGCATGTGTCTAGCCAGTTTTCCGGTGACGGTTCTGGGTAGTTCATCAATAAACTCAATAAAATGTGGGTATTTCCAAGATGACATTCTGGACTTGCAATAGTCTTTTATGTCTGAGGTGTTGGGCGTTGTTACACCCTCCTTTAAAACAATGAAGGCTTTGACACTTGGCGCCCCGTTGTCTCTAGAAAAAGGAACAACCGCTGCATCTTTGATTATCTCAAGTGTTTTGAGTGTTTCTTCAATTTCATTGGGAGAGACCCATAAACCATTGATTTTTATCATTTCGTTATTTCTAGCTAAGAAATAGTAATAACCATCAATGTCCTGTTTGAAGACATCGTTAGTGCAAAACCAACCGTCAGAAAACAATGACTTTTCTAGTTGTTTGTCATCATACTGAGTAATAACCGAAGGACCCCTTATCCATAGCACTCCGGGTTCGTCTACTTGGCTAGGGTTTCCGTCATCATTGATAAGTTTCGCTTGAAAGCCCGGGATTAATTTACCCGCAGCACCTAGCTTTTTACTGCCTGGAATATTACTGATATAAGTACTGAATACTTCAGTAGAGCCTAAGCTACTAATAATCTCTTGACCAAAGTTTTGTTGCCATGTCTGGTAAGTTAGCAAAGGCAACGCTTCACCGGCTGAGATGCAGAGGCGCAAAGACGAGAGCTGTTTTGCCGCTGTTTCACTTTCTTTAAGTAACATGTCGTACACTCTGGGTACGGCAAAGATCATTGTTGCTTTGTGCTGTTCAATGATCTTTAACACTTCCGTGGCGTGAATATCTTCAGGTGGAAGCAAATAAGTCGCAGAGTTCAGCAACGCAAGAAACATATTTTGCAAACCAAAAGCGAATGATAGGCGTGATGCGCAGAAAATGACGTCGTTTCTACGTATGTCTAATACCTGATCAGCATAGCGAGTCAGTGCCACCATGATGTCTTGATGACAGTGGATCACTAACTTGGGTTTACCCGTTGAGCCAGAAGTAAAAACACCAAACGCAGGACTAAAAGGTGAGGTGTTACTTTTATAGTCAAAATTTATTAGGCGTTTGTCTAGACCCGTATAAATGCCGCTTAAGGTTGAAAGCGAGATATGTCGGATAGTGTTTGAGCGCGGTAAAATTGCGCTCCTATCATCCATTAAGGCGACATCGACCTGTGCACTCTCAAGCTGCGTTGCAATACCGTCATGGCCTATCATCGGATTGATCAGGATGACAGTACATCCACAAAACATAAGTGTCATGATGGCAAGTGCCATTTCATCTGAGTCCAATGACACAAGGGCCACACGACTGCCTTCATGAATGCCTAATTGCTCGTAGACTTTTTGGTATCCATAAAAACGGTCATTTAACTCGCCCCAAGAAATAGTTTTGTCTTCAAAACATAAGGCCGGCTTATTTAAAAGGGTGTTCTGGCTGCGTTTTAGTATTTCGTCAACGATATTAAAAGCCATTGGAATAGCTTTTTGTTGCCTAAAGAACTTTGCTTCGCTAGACACTTGAGGATGGTTAACGGTGAAGGCTTTGATAGCCAAATTACTTTCGTATTCTATTGTATCCATAATTAATCTCTTATCATCAGTAACGGTGAATATTCATTAAGGTGTGTCATGTCACTAAACGGCTAGACTTTCTTGTTTGGAGTAAAAGAACTCCTGCTTAATGTCTTCTAGGTTTATTGCTTCGCCACTGGAATTACACAACGCATAAGCGTCTTGATCGCCGGTGTGATATTGAGCGATAGACTTCATGATCGCCTCTCCCTTGACGAGAATTTCGGCGTACTCTACCTCTGGGTCGGATAGCGAGATAATCGCGCCGCCAACACCAATTTCGACAGATTGCTCTCGGCAAACAATGCTTCTGATGACGATGTTTAAATCCAATGTGCCATTTAGTGAGAAGTAGCCAATAGAGCCTGAGTAGACACCTCGAGCGGAATGCTCTAACTCATCAATGATGGTTAAAGTGCGTCTTTTGGGTGCGCCTGTCATTGACCCACCAGGGAATGTCGCTTTAACAATGTCAGATAAGCTAGCATCTTGAGGCAATTGTCCTCTAATAGTGGAGACCAATTGGTGTACAGTCTCGTAGCTTTCTACGTCCATTAATTTGGGGGTCCAGACAGAACCTATCTCACACACAATCCCCAAGTCGTTGCGTAATAAGTCCGTTATCATTAAGTTCTCAGCTCGGTCTTTTTCATCTTTTGCAAGATCCCTCGCTAAGGCTTCATCCAGAAGTGGGTTTTTATTTCTGGGGCGCGTTCCCTTGATTGGTTTCGCCTCTACGATGCCATTTGGCATGACTTTTAAGAAACGTTCAGGTGAGGAGCTTAGAACCGAAAAGTCATCGTACCGAAGAAATGCCGAATAAGGAGCAGGGTTGACTGAGCGTAAGGTGTTGTATAAATCCCATGGCTCAGCCTCTACGTCAGCTTTCAGTCTGTTAGTCAGACAGATTTCGTAACTTTCGCCATTGCGTATATGTTCTTGAGAAGCGTCGATTGCAGCAATATAGTCTTCTCTGCCTTGCTCTAAATGAAAGCTAACGGGTTGACTGCTTTTCTTGCTGTTAGAGACGATGGTTAAAGGCGGCGTGTCAGACGCGGATGTACTGGGCGCAGTTAGCTTGTTTTTGGCTGTAGAAAACCAATTGGCAAGTGCAACATGTGCATCGGCTGTTTTATGAAGTCCAACAAGGTAGAGTGATTTTTCTTCACGGTTGATCGCAATAAACCGATCAGAAAAGAGCATACAAGCGTCAGGCTCGCTTGAGTTGTATTTGTTTTTGTCAGGAAAGCGTAGTTGTTTTAACTCGTACCCCAGATAACCCACTAAGCCTCCAGTGAAGTTAAATGGCAACTCTTCGGTTCCATTAATACCTTCAGCCATGACCTTTTCGATAAAAGAAAAAATGTCATCGTTATCATACTCGATGTCACCCGAGGCTCTTTTAATCTCAATCGGTTTATCAAGCTTATAGGTGATTTGATAGCTATTAGGCCCTTGGGCATCACCCATAAAATGGTAGCCCGACACGTCTTTTCCGCTGTCTAGCCAGAAACCGTTTTCTGATGTATCAAACAGCTCACGATAGACTCTTGCAGGATCAAAATCGCCTTCCAGTTTTTCGTAAATACACTGCCACTTTTGGGTTTCTTTCTCTTTTTCTCTGTTCTCAATATTTAGCTGATTATCTAACTTCTGTTGCTGTTTGTACTGTTCAGCAAAGCTAATAAAGTTACGTAAGATCTGTTTGCCATATTCAGTGTTAATGGATTCTGGATGAAATTGCACACCCCAAATAGGCTTGTCTCTGTGCGCAACAGCCATCACCAAACCATCCATTGTCTTCGCAGTGACTTCGAGGCTATCAGGAATAGGATATTGAGCGACCAAGGAGTGATATCGGATAACACTGAATGTTTCCGGTATATCCGTAAATTGCTGATGCCCTGAGTGGAGTAAGTCATAGCTGCGACCATGTATTGGTTCGGGAGCGTGCTCGACTTTTCCACCTTCTGATAACACTATGCCCTGATGCCCTAAACAAATACCGAGAAGCGGTTTTTTGGTGTTTTCTATAAAAGACTTACTAATACCAAAATCATGCTCTGACGACGGGTTACCAGGACCGGGAGAAACGACTATTGCATCGTAATCATCCTCACAAATCTCGCGTGTTGAATCATTTGTAATGACAGTGGGTATTTCACCTAAGACTTCGCCAAAATACTGATAGAGGTTGTAGGTAAAGCTATCGTAATTATCAATAATTAATATTTTCATCTTATTTAACCATTTATAGCGCTTAGTAGCTGTTGGTTGATCTCTTGTTCTTGAAAACGCTTGGTGCTATCGGAAAAAGAGAGTGATTTAACGTTATAACTTCCTTTAGCAGCAACGCTGTTTTCTGTGTATATGCAGAACTCATAGTTGATACTGTTAGGGTCTGCAGCAATGACTACGAGCTCAACTCTGAACTCTTCATCAAACCTAATTGGCATAGAGTATTCACAGGAAAAGTCGCTCCTCATCCACACCTCTTCCGAGCAATCTAGCTCGGAGAAAGACGCAATAAATTCCAGTTCAGCTTCTTCCACATACTTAAAGTAATTGGAAAAATGCACAATCTTCGCAGCGTCAGTCTCATAGAAGTTGGCGAACCTGCTGTAGGAGAATGTTTTAAGCATCAAGAGAAATCTCTTCGCGCATTCTGCGTTTGAGACGTTTGCCGGTAACACCTACATAATTAACTGGGTCGTCAGGCACAAACTTCGCGATATTAGGAATATCTCTTTGAGCCAGTAGTTGATTGATCTGCACACCGAGTTCTTCAACACTAAGGGTTGCGTCGTTGGCTAGCTCGATAGCCATGACAGCCTTTTGTGAACCTGAAGAGGTTGTAATACCAACGACTGAGCACTCAAATACATCAGGGAAATTGGCGAGTACGAGTTCTTCTGTAAAACAGCTGTAAAGTGGGCCATTTTCTGTGATGATTTTATCGGTGGTTCTGTCCATGTGGTAATACTTACCTTCAGGACTTTTATAGGCGAGATCCCCTGTTAACCAAAAGCCGTTTAAGCGATTCTTTTCTGACAGCAGGGTATTGTTCCAATAGCCTTTAGTGATGCACTGTCCTCTTACACCAACGAGCCCAACTTGATTGGCTGGTAGTTCATTTCCGTCTTCATCGAGAATAGCAACTTCCATCCAGTCGAATGTTGTCCCAACTTCGCGGCCATACTCAGTATCATAAAGTGAATGCACTTTCTTAAAGGCTGCATAAGCAATTTCTGATGACCCCAGATTGTCTATAAAGACCGAGCCCTCGTGCTCTTTACCCTTTCGCATATGTTTGCCGAAAGGTACTAACTTTCTTACGTGTGCTTCATGGTTTGCATCACCGATCGCCAACCAGTAAGACACACAGTGTAAATCTATCTCCGATAAATCATGACGGCACATATCAACGAATGTCTTAGGGAAAGCGATAACCATATCGGCTTGAAAAGACTGGATAGCGTCAAACATGCCTTCGGCATTTTTTTGAGTCTGGACTAGCATTTCAGCGCCGCGCAACAGGCCTGACATTAGGATGGTCATACCCGAGCCATGGGAGTGAGGTAATGCGGTGAGTATTCGGTTACCCACATTGCCTTTCAATTGTTTTAGAACACCATAAGCCATACCTAAGTGATCCGATCGTACAGCTTTAGGTAGCCCTGTTGTCCCTGAGGTATGCACCAACATAACAGGGTCATGAATGTAGTGAGAGTATAAGTCTTTCTTTCTTGGTGCTGATGCGGTTCTAATGACTTCTGTATTAAAAACGGGGATATCGACGTGTTCTTTTAACGCTGCGTGAGCATTGTCAACTATGGCCATCGTTGTGCTTGTACGATCAATAAAACCTGAGGCCACTTCCAAATTTAGGAAAGGATTTAAGTGCACAGGAATAGCACCTAAACTCGTTAGTGCAACGAAATGAATATAGTAAGTGACACCATCGTCAAAGAATAAAGCGATGGGGTCTTTTGCGGTGACACCTTGGTCGGTGTACCAGTTAGATAATTCGTCAGCGAGAGTCAGAATGTCGTCTACTGAAAATGCTAACCAATCATTACCGTGATGGTCTTTATACGGCGTATCTAAGAATAACGTTTTTTGGCTAACATCGCCGACGATCTCTTTTAGCTTATAGAGAAAATTACCAGCGCCTATGGTTTCGTCTTGCTTTATCTTATCTAGTATATCGTTGCTAAACATGGCTATTTGTCCTCAAAATATGTTGTATTTCTTACTAAATTAATCTTCAACTACGGTTTGTCGTTCACGCGGGTTTTGACCAAATAAGACGCGCCTTTCGTCATCGTTTAAGCGCTTCTTTCTCCTTAGGTCTTTGCATAAGTCGACACCTCGCTGCACGCCAGGCCGCTCTTTGACTCGTTGCCGCCATTGCGCAACACGAGGGAATTCGTCTAGGTGTTGTTCTAAGTTCTTGGCGAATAGAATCCAAGGGAAACAGATGATGTCAGCGATGGAGTACTCGCCAACGATGAATTCTTGGCCATCAAGCTGCCTTTCTAAAACGTTTAAGCAACGTTTGTATTCTTTGTCGAACCGTTGTTTTGAATAAGGGTGATCACCCTCAGCAAAGTTAACGAAGTGACTGAGTTGACCTGAGGTCGGGCTTTGGTTGCCCGTTTGCCAAAATAACCACTGTAGTACTTCATTTTTTTTGCGTTCGTCTCGTGGTACCAGCTGTTGATACTTCTCTGCGAGGTAGTACAAAATCGCACCTGATTCAAATATAACAATCGGCTCGCCGTCAACGTCATGATCGACAATGACAGGCATACGATGGTTAGGTGCTATTTTCAAAAAGTCAGGAGCGAATTGATCGCCTTTAAATATGTTGAGCGGGATGAGTTTGTAATCCAGTCCACACTCTTCAAGCATTATGCTGACTTTCCACCCGTTAGGTGTTGGCCAGTAGTAAAAATCAATCATCTAATATGCTCTTCGTTCAGTTATTGTGGTGAAAAAATCAATGTTCGTGATAAGGCTCATCGCGTGTCATTCCTTCGGGTTACAGAAGTCTTGCAATACGTTTGCAGAGACAGAGAGGTCTTTTAAGTAATCCCCCTCCAGCAAGTCATCATAGGCATTCATCTCGAGCGTTATTTCTTTGAAGTACTCTTTGATTAATGCATGGCTTTCATTGTCAAAAAAGGATGTGAAAGCGGGGGGATAATGCTGCTCATTACTCTTGATATGTTCTTTGCACGCCGTCAACCAATGGGTAAACGACATTTTGTCTTTACCAGAGAAAATTGTTTCGATAGCGATAGACTTGTGCGATATCAGATTAAAAATGCAGTGTTCAGATTTTTCAGCGCGATGAATACGGTGGAAGATATTGATTAACGCCTTAGCAACTTTATCAACCGCCAAGCAATTAATGTAACCATCTTGCCACTCAGGTTCTGAGTCCATATTTGCGATTAGCTTTAGACAATTATGGAAAATATCGTCTTCTCGATAGAGCCCTGTTTGAGAGTGAAAACTTAATTCGCCTAAGCGCACAATACCGATGTTGAGACCAGATCGTCTGGCATTATCGAGAATATTCTCAGAGACCCACTTTGTTTTTCCGTAACCATTATAGAGTCCTTCAGCGGACACCAAGCCTTCGTGCTTATCAACGTAGTAATGGCCTTCAGAATATTTGAGCAACACACTGATGGATGAGCTAAAGATGATGCTTTTCGCTTTTTTCAGAAAACAAAAATGAATCATATTTTGGGTTGCGATAACGTTCGCTCGTTTAAGGCTTAGATAATCAGAAAAGTGATTCGTATCGGCGGCTAAGTGGAATACACCGTCTATGTGCTCTGCAAGTTTCGTATAGTCTTGCTCGTCCATTCCCCAATGATCTTCTGATATTTCGGCACAAACTACGGTAATCCTTTGTTGAGCTTGCTCAAGGTTAATGCCGTATTGGAAAAGGCTTCTTTTTATCTTTTGTTCAGCTTGGGCTTGAGAAGGGGCTCTAACGACGCAGTACACATTTGCGCCTGTATTTTTCAATAAAGAAACCACCACGCAAGTTCCTAGAAAGCCATTAGCACCGGTGACCAGCATATTCTTCGATGACGCATAGGCCGCATTCGCTGGCAAGGCGTATTTACGGCTATGGATATCGATTTCAGCATTTAAGTTCTCTTGTGCTGTAAGCTGAATAGGTGCTCCTTGGATAACGCTTTCTATGTATTCCGCTAAGCGATTGACGGTGTCGAATTGAAGCAACGCTGTTATAGAGATTTTCAATGACCAAACTTTGTTGATATTGGCTACTAGGACAACGGCATCCATTGACGTCATACCGAGTAACGAGAAGGGGCAGTCGGGGTCAGCGTTTGGTCCTGCAAAGGCAGCACGAGTGAGTTCGAACAAGGTTAGGCTTACATCGTCACTATTGGTTATCTCGACGGGCTTTTCGTACTCATCATGTGCTGCTAAATCTGCAAGATATTTTCTGTCTAACTTACCGTTAGTTTTTTTCGGCAATACGCCGTGATTTACCAATTTCGATGGCACCATATATTCCGGTAACACCGACATGCAGTAGTTGCGGATAGTGAGCACTGCTTCGTCGCTGGAAAGGTAAGCGACAATTTCATTTTCTCCATTACTTTTCTTTCTTGAGACGACACACGCGTCAGCCACGCCTGTGTGAGACTTGATGACGGTTTCTACTTGGTAGAGAGAAACACGCATACCTCTGACTTTCACAATAAAGTCATCTCGACCTACGAGTTCGATTTTGCCATCGGCCAGAAAACGAGCCTTGTCGCCACTCTTAAAAAACTGAATACCGCTGTTTAATATTGGGTCGTTAATAAAGGGCGATTGAACATCACCCACGTAGCCATTGAGAAGAGAAACACCACCCACATACAAATTGCCAGCCATAAAGGGAGGAACAAGTTGTAAGTTGTCATCTAGGATATAGTAGTGGACATTCGAAATAGGCTTACCAATAGGGAAATTTTTGGACAGCGTAGAGTCATCAGTGATTTCGCTGTAACCAACTGCGTTCATTTCGGTAGAACCGTAATCATTAAAGATGCGTACATTCGGGACGATATTTTTGATCTTTTGATACAAGTCAATCTGCATGGGTTCGCCAGAACAACTGATATATCGTAGTCGATCAAATTGGGTAAACGCTTGCTTGTCATCTTCAAAGAGCATGCGCAGTAGCGCAGGAACGACCCCCATAAAAGTGACTTTTTCTCTACCAATAGTCTCTACTAACCGGGCTGGGTCTTTTACGACACTATCGGGGACAATCACGGTTTTAAGTCCAATTAACAGTGCGCCGAATAATTCCCATAGTGACGGGCTGAAATTGACACTGGTTCTTTGTAGAAACACATCTGTTTGATCAAACTTAAAGAAATCCCACATCCAACTAAATTTGTTAAGAGGGCTAGCGTGATTGTATATGGCACCTTTAGGTTTACCGGTCGTTCCGGATGTATATAGAATGGCAAATTCATCATGCGGCTTAGGGTAAACACTGGGAATCTTTGCGATGTATTGGCTGTATTTCTCATCCACCTCCATGACATTGATAATTTGGCAATGAATAGGAGCAAGGTGCTCGATGAGTGACGTTTCAGATAGGGCAAACTTAAAGTCAGTCTCTTGCTGTATGTTGTCGATATATTGGCTAGGGTAAGTACAATCCAGTGGGATGTAACTGCAACCTAGCTTCAATATCGCCAGAATACTCACCACAGAATACTCTGAACGGTGGAGGAAAACACCGACTCTATCTCCTCCTTTTGCACCTTTATGATATAGCGTTGCAGCAAGCTCATCGACAGCACGATCAAGCTTATTGAAGGTCATCTCTTTGCTAGAAAATACAATAGCGATATTGTTGGGATTGGCTTGTACTTGATCTGAAAAGCGCTGATATATACCGTAATGATAGTCGAAGGTTTGGTGATGAATTCTGAAATTATTCAGTATGTTATCTCGAATGCTATCGCTCATTAGAGAGAGCGAAGCGATATCTTTCTTCCAAATTTTTTCTACATCACCTATCAAATGAGATAATTGATGAACAATTAATTTATCAGCATCGTTTAGCAGCGTGTTCTGACGGTATGAAAGTGCAATGCTGATTCCATCTAGACTAAGCGATACGTCGAATAAGAATTGATACTGTCCTGAAATTTCTTGAGGTGTTTGCGTCGGGTCAGAATTAACCCTAATGATGACATAGCCTTCATCAATGAAATAGTTCTCTGCATTATTGATTAATGTATCGCAATCGCGAGCAACTTGAGCAACATTCTGATGACGGTCAATAGGGAGTTGGAGTAGTGCAGTTTTATCTTGGGTCAGGCAGATTGTTGAGACAGTGCTATCTTCCATATATTTATAGAGATAAATGGATAATAAGGCACAGATAATGGCCTCACGAGATGTCTCGTTGCTCGTTGAAAGACGACTCAACGCAACAAGCGATGGCTCTGGCAAACAGACGACTTCATTGATAAAAGTGTCTTCGCTCTTTGTCGAATAGGCTTTGAAAGGGAAGTTATCGGTTAACATAAAAATCCTAAAGTATTCATACCCTATTAATGAGTTTCAGTTGGCGCGTCAGCTTCTAAGTTCGCGCTCATCAGGGATTGGGTGATATTGCTGGTACGATACATGCGATCTTCAATGCTTTTGACAGGGCAAACGCCCAATAAAGAGTTGGTAAAGAACGCATCATCAGCAGCTAACAAATCAGGGATTGTGAAGTTTCTTTCTACAACTTCGGCGTCGCAAATTGTGGGTGCTGAATCAATGACTTTGTCTCTTAAAATGCCAGCGACACCACAATCGTTTAAAGGTGCTGTGATGATTGTCTTGTCACGTACGATAAACAGATTGCTTGAGACACCTTCCCTGACATAGCCCTCGGCATTACATACAACACCTTCGTTGGTCCCTTTTTCATCAAGCTCCATCTTTGCAAGTATTTGCCCCAAGCGATTTAAATGTTTCAATCCAGCTATTTTGCCTTCAGCTGTAAGGACTGAATCTAGAATGGATACACGCATTCCTGATTCTCTCAGTTGTTGGTATTCCGGCATGCTGCTCGTAGAAATAATGCGGCTAGTGGCATGGCAATTAGCAGGACTGTAACCTCGTCCACCCGTACCGCGAGTGACAATGATTTTGATAACACAGGCTTTTGGGGTTTGGCCTTGCAGTGCTTTTAGCTTTTCGAAATCAGATAGAAATACTGATTCTTTAGGTAATGCAATCTGTAATATGTCTGCGCTTCTTACCATTCTCGACCAATGGTAAGACCAATTTTGTAATGTGCCTTCTAAGCAATAAAAGGTTTCAAAAAAACCATCGCCGTAACATAAGCCCCTATCAGCAGGAGATAGCTGGTTCTCTTTCTCGCCATTAATTAATGTCACTGTCATCATGTTGGTGATATTATTTTTCATTGCTGTTTTGATGTTCTAGTATTTTGCTTTTCATGCTTTGCTCTATTTTGGTCGATCTCAATTTGCCTGATTTTTCATCATGTACACAGGAAACGATGCTAAACTCTCCTTTAGCTATTTCTTTTCCTTGTGCAAAATTTACTTCTTCAAAAAACTCAAATTGCAGTGTCATAGAACTGTCACCAAGCCTCTTAATGGAAACCGTGATTAAAATATGATCTCCGCTTTTTATCGGGGCTATCATTTGGCACCGCGTTGACACTCTAGGGAATACAACGTTTGAACCCTGCTCAAAGAATGACAAGCCAAGGCTCCTAAGGAAGGCACACTCGCACTCCTCCATGTATCTGAAGTAGTTACTTGATTGAAGTAATCCGGTAGAGTCTGATTCGTGTCTTCGAACCGCCCTTCGATAAGTAAAGTGAGTCACAAATTCCTCTAAGTATGTTTTTTAGCCGTTATTCATTGGCAGCTAAACGAAATAAAAGTAACCATTTTTTATATTTCTGGCCTTAAAAATCTAAATAGAAGGTGCATTAAAAGGAAAATTAATTCAACTTTGGTAAATAAATTGTGCAATATTTGATAATGCAAATTTAAGTAAAAAAGAATGCAATAATGATATTATTTATGTGTGATGTTATAAAATTGGTGTATTTGTTATAGAAAATTTATAAAATACAATGAACCAAAAATTTACCCGTCATGGTGGTGGCAAAAAGCCATGTGATCGACCTTGGTTTATGTATTTTTTAAAGCGAAATACCCGAGCGTCTTTAAGTTTTTGTTATTTGTTTCGTTGTATTAAAGTGCTTGCGGTGCTCGCTATTTGAAGAGTTATTGAGCAAATAGCGTCAGGGAGTCTCTATTTTCCCAAGCAGATAAGTGATTCAACACCTATACAGCAAAGAACAGCATGCTCTGGATATTGTCATATTTTGAGTCATGCCCAAGCGTTAATCACAAGCAACACTCGTACATGGAGGGTTGATATAAGGAAGGTAACGAGCGGATACAGGCGACAGTATCAACTCGTTATTGTCTATGCGGTGTTTGTAATAAGAAACTCAACTGTGCGTGTTAGTCCGCCTGAATGCACTTTTATCGCTAAATCAACCCTTAGTGAGAGCCTCTCTTGATGGATTGGTATGATGCTTTGATAAAAGCCGTGCAGCGAACCAGCCGAATATAAACATTGAAGAGGTCATCTCAAGCATGTGTGCATAACGGAGCTGGTCTGGCATTAATGGGTTGGGTGGGAGTAGTTGTGCTGCGGGTAATAGGGAAAGGCATAACGAGAGGGTGATTCGCGAGTCAAAATGGGTGTTATGAAAGCGCAAAGCCCACCAAGCGATAGCTGCCCATAGTAACCCGCGTAAAAATTGGAAAGCAGGCATCCAAATTGGGCGAGTTAAATCGCCGTAGGTGTGATTGAAGGCCTCACTATCTGCCAGAGCGACAAGTAATGAACCTGCCGACAGATAAAGAAGTGTGAATATCGTGGCGACTTTAATGATGGTTAAAGGCTGAGGAAATCGTGTCATATAGGTTTGAGTGATGGTTTGATTATTGCCGACAATACGCCCCGCAATGCTGCAAAATATGACGGATATCAATAACCCAGACCACAAGTTATAGGCTAACAAGCTAATATCCATAACGGGATCTGTCTGCCAAAGATTGAGGAAAAACAATGCTTCTATCTGCATTTGCAGATATTTCGTCCCCCAATACATAACGAAAACCACACTGATTTTCTTCAGGGTAGCATAAGGCTGATCCGTTATATGTATCCGGGTAAGAAACAGATAAACAATCATAGCTTCGATAAGAGACATTATGACGAAGGCAGAAAAGCTTGGTTCAAATGATTGGAAAATATCGGCATTAGATGGAGGTGAAATGGTCGTTACTGCTATCTGTATTAGGATAAGTGTCGCGGCGAGTAATAAACATTTAACAGCGTGTTTGATGTATATGGGCATGAATCTTTCTCTCAGTGGGTTATGGGAATGCTGAGAGAAGTTTAGGTGTTCTGATGTAGTTCAAGAATAGGAAGTAGGGCCTATTTCACCTAGGAAATTTGACCTAGTACGCTGTCGTAGAGGCCTATTTCTGCAGCTTTGTCACCAATTCTACTCTATTGGTTACTTGGCACTTCTTGAATATGTTGTAGACATGATTCTTCACTGTGCTCGGTGAAATATTCATATCGAATGCGATTTGTTTATTGGATAAGCCCTTAGACAGAGCGGTGGCGATCTCTTGCTCTTTAGGACTTAGCTGTTCAAATGTTGCTGACATTAATGGTTGGCTTGACGGCGAGAGCAATAGCTCTTGCTTATACTTCCACAGCATGATGTTGTTGATGAGAAACACTAGAGGCAAACTGTATGTCACGCCATCATCTGCTAGGTGTGAGCTGAAAAGAGTCGCCTCAGCGAAAGGTAAACCGATGGATTGGATCATTAGCGTACTGGATAACCGCTTCGCAAACCTAGAACGACTCGGATATAGCGTTGATGACTTTATCCACCTAGTGTTGATCACTAATGAGCAAACTAACAGGCTTATGGAAACAAGGAAAAGCCATGGGCTCAATCTTTGCGGTAGCCACCAGATCAACAGAGCCAGTGCCATGCCGTAAATAATTTGTGAGAATAAAAGCCGATTGACCCAAGCTGGTCGTTCAAGCTGAAACGCGACTTGATGATATTTTGTCATGCCATACGGTAAGACACCTAAAAAGATGAAGATGACAGAAGCATAACCGTTGAAGAGATATGGTGAAGGCAAGTTGATATGCATGTACAGATAGGCAGCAGTCATACAGACAAAGCTTGCGACTAGACTGTAGTAAGCGCCAAATGCGCGGTCATTCACTCGGCTTGTACCACTGCTATTAAGCAACTGACTTAATAAAAAGACACCGCTAAACAGTGATAGTAGATAAAAAACAAAAACTAAATGCGGCATATTAAAAAGTGACAGCGAAACCTATGTTGTTAGTTATAAAATAAAATGCTTCGAATAGGAACGGATATTGGTTAATGTCACCGTGGCTTACTCACCCTGAATCGTTGCCACGATTTTTCTTGAACCGCCATGATCACGATGTTCACATACATCCTAACTACGAGTCTAAAACTGTGGACATGCTCTAAGACTACATATTTATAAGTGTAGTAGCCTTTGCTAGGTGTCCATGAAAAAAGACAGATTATGACTTTGAATGGTGTCAGGTGTCCATGGCTAGCTCAAAATCAAAAAAATGCTTAAAAGAGCTACCAGAGTAATTATATTCTTGAAGAACAAAGGTTTTTATTGAATAGCATTGATGTGCGATCAAGACGCAGATAAGTACTTTAATGATTTAACCCGAATCCATCCTGCAGCAACGAGAAGACCTGTATTGATTGTCATAAAGGCATTGCACATCAGCTACCCGATATGAAAGGGATTGAAGGATGGGAGTAGATCACATGTTTAAAATCCTAACCCAATCGGTATTAGGAGGCCTACTATTGAGTGGATGCAGTAGTCAGATTCAAGATCTTCAAGGTATTACTGAGTAAGCAAACAGTGACGAAAATGTTAGCTGCCCGATCTATGAAAGCACGAATTGGCAGACTGAACTCAGTGTCGGTGAAAAGGCTAGAGGTGGCTATCGTTTGAGTATTAGCGGTGATATTACATTGCCTCATCCGGGGTTTATCATGAAATAGAAAGTGGGACCAACCGATCGTATGAGGCCTTCTGGCGTAAGACTCCACCTTCAACTGGAACCAACAGATACGATGAATATCCAACTGATCACCACTGTTACGGCTAAACACAGTGTTGAAACTGCGCTATCTCAGTACAGCAGTGTTTCTGTCTATTGTGGTGAAACATTACTGACTAGTATGAGTGACATAAAAGCTAAAGATTAGTGTAGGGTTTCTTATTACCGATGGCGTACTTACAGGCTCAGAAGGTAGGTTGATATCGAGTAGTTGAGTCTTGCTCTGTACAGTTGGGTTAATAGTCAATGTACCCACCAATGCAAGGTGGCCATTGCGCAACGATACGCGGAGCCGTCAATAGGAATGTTCCCGCACACAACAGCAAAGAGGCGGAAATACAAGTGATGTGAGAGTTGTTACAGATGCTAGATATTAAACGCAGTATTTTCATATTAGATGCATTGTACCGTTAGAGGTGTTAACAATTAGAACCGTTTCATTTTAGTGAATCGAATATCTTTTTAATTTTACGTCATTAACTCTTATTCCTCCGAAATCCAAAAATAGAGAGATGCCTCTTTGTGCACACCTGCATTCGAGTACCGGATGTCTTAACGTCGCACCTTGCTTGATAGAAGGTGGTGATAATGCTCCGACTTATATTAGCGGTGCATTTATCTTACCTACGATTAAATTTGACTAAATGGGTTTTTGGGATATATTTGTTATATATGTGATACTTTTGGGATGCTTAAAAATATCCTGTTTAAAGGTTAAAACACGTATTTGTATGGGGACGGACCGTATTACTTAGATAAGTTCTACTTTGAGCAGAATCATAAAGGGTAAAGGAGTGATATTGTGAGAAATATCAAAGCAATAATAGTTTGTATAGTTATACTCTGCGTAAATAGAAGTGTAAATGCATCAACGACTGACTTTCGATATAATGCCATAGGCAGTGTAACCCACGCGCTCAACCAAGCAACCTCTCAAAACTCCATTACTGTTGTCGACTTTGAACCAAGCCCAAAACCTCTTGTTTATTGGGAAACTAGTGGCTGGCAATATTCATCAGGTAGGGCCGTAGATGGCTCTTTCTCTCTTTCACCGAATAGAGAAGTAATACAAGCCATCACAACAGATTTCACCCTCAAAGTAGTCACCTACGAAGGTCAGTTTGGTTTTTATCTTGCTCTTTCAGGTTGTTGCCAATCCATGACTTTATTAATTGATGGTGTTGCCCAAGGAAACTGGAGTGAAACTAAGTCTTTTTCTTATATCTCCTTCCCTATTAGTGTAGGGGAGCATACCTTAACTTGGCGTTATTCTCATGAAGCAAACTCTACCGGTGCAGCATGGCTAGACCACATCCGTTTACCTCTGAATGTTGATTCAGATGCGGATGGTGTAGATGACAGCTGGGAATTATTGTACTTCAACAGCTTAAATCATGACCTATCACTTGATGACGATAATGATGGTGTCAGCAACCTAGACGAATTTCTGACTGGCTCTACACCGACATTAGCTGAAGTAGTTGGTAATGATGGAAACAACAATATTGTCGGGACGAGTGAGGATGACGTTTTGCTTGGAGGATTGGGTAACGATGCCATTGATGGAGGTTTAGGTAACGATAAAATTACAGGCGGTGCAGGTGACGATATTCTTAATGGCGGTGATGGTGATGATATTTATTATTATGAGCACAATGACGGTAATGATGTTATCACCTTAAGCGATGGTCAAAATACGCTTAAATTCGGCCAAGGTATTTTACCCAGTGATATTGTATTTAGTGTTAACGAGAAATTAGATGGTATAAATTATGACCTCATACTAAATCTGCAAAACCCAGATGCGACAGTCACTTTAGAAAGCTGGGTAAATTCACCTCATGTTACCTATATAGAATTTGCCAATGGCGAATATTGGGACATCCAGGAAATACTCTTTAATTCAGGTCTTCAGGTAGGCTCCAGTAGTAGTGACAATATGGTGACTCAAACTGACTCGACTATATTGGTAGCGTTACAGGGTGAAGACAGTTTATTAGCCTATGAAGGAAACCACCACCTTTTGGGTAGTGTTGGTGATGACCAATTGACCGTCTTTAATGGAGCAATATCTGATTACCAACTAGGTAATAATATTCTTCAAGGGGGCAAAGGAAACGACACTTTGGAGGGCTATGTTGGTAGTGAAACCTATATATTCAACCTTGGCGATGGACACGATGTGATTAGAGAGCTTGGAGGCTTTGATGTTCTCTTTCTTGGAGGTATTACACGCGACAAAGTAACCATAGATAGGCTGTCTAATGATTTAATTATTGGACTTTTAGATAGCAACAACCAGCCCACAACTGACAAGATAACAATAGAAAATGCTTTGCTTGAAGAGGGTTATCAATATCGAGTAGAGCAAATTGCTTTTGATGATGGTTCGTTTATGTCAGAGCTGGAAATTTATAATCGCCAATTTGTTTTTAATAGCACAGACCAAGATGACGTATTTGTTGGGAGCTCAGGAGATGATGTTGCTTACGGTGGTCTAGGTGGCGATCACTTCACAGGCTATGAAGGCGATGATTATCTTGATGGCGGTGAGGATAACGACACCTACGTCTTCGATATTGGGCATGGCAATGACGAGATATCTGATATATCGGGTTCGGACCGGCTAGTTTTCGGGACTAGTGTGCAAAAAGAACATATCAAAGTCTTTTTACTTGGAACGAATACTAGGCTCCAGTTTTTTAATAAAAGTGGAGATCCAACACCTGACAGCATAACGGTACTAAATAATACCCAAACAGATCAGGTTATTGAAGCTGTTGTATTTGATGGGGTTGCGTTTCCTTGGTCAGAATTTACTGCTGAAGCACTTGAGGCCATATTAGGTACAAACGACATTAATAGGATAGTTGGTACCGGAACATCTGAATACTTATTAGGGTATGGCGGTAACGATCAGATTTTTGCTGGCTCTGGCAACGACACATTGTATGGCGGTAAAGGTAGTGATGAGTTAGAGGGAGAAGATGGAAACGATGTCATATATGGTGACATCGGTGACGATACTTTAAATGGTGGTGGAGGAGATGACATATTATATGGTGGAGTGGGCAATGACGTTTTGTCAGATACCAGCGGCACTAATTCACTTTATGGCGGTGATGGAGATGACCAACTGACCACAAGCTACAGGTCAGGTGGTATATTGGATGGTGGTGCTGGTGATGACCGTATAGAGATTACAGGAAACAGCACTCGCAGTGCAAAAACTCATACTATTATTGGCGGTCCGGGTAATGATGAGCTGATAGGTTCCTACTCGTCAGACACCTACATATTCAATCGAGGTGATGGTCAAGACACTATCCTTAATCAGTCATCAGGTGGCCGCGATAAGTTGTTGTTTGGTGAGGGGATAGTACAACATCACCTATTAATTACTAACAATGGTACGGATATCATCATCACTTTGTTGGATGCTGCTGGACAAGTAGCTGGTGACAGTATTGTGCTTCTTAGAGCCGTAACGTCCAGTACTTATTACCTTCATGATGGTATTGAGTTTGCTGATGGTAGCGCAATGCTTTGGACTGAGTTTTTTGCTTTAGCGTTGAATGTTTATGGTAGTGAAGGAAACGATACATTGGTGGGGACAGGGCATAATGATGTCATTTATGGCCAAGGCGGTGATGACGCGATAACTGGTGGTCAGGGAGCCGATATTTTATATGGTAACGCGGGTGTTGACGCCATAGATGGTGGTATGGGTGACGACACCTTAGATGGCGGTGCAGGCAACGATATATTATCAGATACAATTGGTACTAATTCACTTTACGGCGGTGATGGAGATGACCAACTGACCACAAGCTACAGGTCAGGTGGCATATTGGATGGTGGTGCTGGTGATGACCGCATAGAGATTACAGGAAACAGCACTAGCAGTGCAAAAACTCATACTATTATTGGTGGTCCGGGTAATGATGAGCTGATTGGTTCCTACTCAGCTGATACCTATGTGTTCAACCGAGGTGATGGCCAAGATACTATCCTAAACAGGTCAACAGGCCGTGATAAGTTGTTTTTCGGTGAAGGCATAGCACAACACCACCTTTCAATTACGAATAATGGTACAGATATCATCATTACCTTGTTGGATGACGCTGGTCAGGTAACAGGTGAACGAATTACCCTACTCAATACCGTGATTGAATACTCTAGTCACGCTTATTATCTCCAGGACGGTATTGAGTTTGCTGATGGCAGCTTAATGAGTTGGGCAACCTTCTTTGCTGAAGCGCTTATTGTCTACGGTGATGGGTTTGACAATACAGTTACCGGGACAGCACACAATGATGTACTGCATGGCCTAGATGGTCATGACACATTAAATGGCGGTAAAGGTGATGATACTTTATATGGCGGAGCAGGGAACGACATCCTGTCTGATACCAGTGGCACTAATTCACTTTACGGTGGTGATGGTAATGATCAGCTGACGACGAGCTATCAGTCAGGTGGAATGCTTGATGGTGGTGCAGGTGATGATCGAATAGAAATTACAGGGAACAGTACCCGCAATGCGAAGTCTCACACTATTATCGGAGGGTCAGGTAATGATGAGCTAATAGGCTCCTATTCATCAGACACTTATGTGTTTAACCGAGGTGATGGTCAAGACACTATATTCAATCGGTCATCAGGCCAAGATAAACTCTTATTCGGTGAAGGCATCACACGACAACACCTATCTATTACTAACAACGGTTCAGATATCATCATTTTTGTGCTGGACAATACAGGCCAGGTAACAGGCGATAAAGTTACCTTACTCAATACCGTGACTGAATACTCAAGCCATGCTTATTACTTAAACAGTGGCGTTGAGTTTGCTGATGGCAGTGTGATGAGTTGGGCAGATCTTTTTGCCGAGGCGCTTATTGTCTACGGTGATGGGTTTGACAATACAGTTACCGGGACAGCACACAATGATGTACTGCATGGCCTAGATGGTCATGACACATTAAATGGCGGTAAAGGTGATGATACTTTATATGGCGGAGCAGGGAACGACATCCTGTCTGATACAATTGGTACTAATTCACTTTACGGCGGTGATGGAGATGACCAACTGACCACAAGCTACAGGTCAGGTGGCATATTGGATGGTGGTGCTGGTGATGACCGCATAGAGATTACAGGAAACAGCACTAGCAGTGCAAAAACTCATACTATTATTGGTGGTCCGGGTAATGATGAGCTGATTGGTTCCTACTCAGCTGATACCTATGTGTTCAACCGAGGTGATGGTCAAGACACAATCCTTAATCAGTCCTATGGTCATGACAAAATTCTCTTTGGTGATGACATAGCTGCACACCATGTATCAATCACCAATAATGGCACTGATATAATTATCACTTTGCTGGATGACGCTGGCCAGTCAACAGGTGAGAGTATTACCTTGCTCAACACGATGGCATCGAGTGCTAATTATCTCTATGGAGGCATTGAGTTTGCTGATGACAGCACCATGCTTTGGGCAGAGGCTTTTGCACTGGCATTGAATGTCTATGGTAGTGACGGGGGCGATACTCTGACAGGTTCTGCACACAATGATGTGCTTCATGGTCAAAGTGGTGACGACACCTTAGATGGAGGTGCAGGAAACGATACCTTATACGGTGGTGACGGCAATGATATTTTGTCTGATACCAGTGGTACCAATAATCTGTATGGCGGTGATGGAGATGACCAACTGACCACAAGCTACAGGTCAGGTGGCATATTGGATGGTGGTGCTGGTGATGACCGCATAGAGATTACAGGAAACAGCACTAGCAGTGCAAAAACTCATACTATTATTGGTGGTCCGGGTAATGATGAGCTGATTGGTTCCTACTCAGCTGATACCTATGTGTTCAACCGAGGTGATGGTCAAGACACAATCCTTAATCAGTCCTATGGTCATGACAAAATTCTCTTTGGTGATGACATAGCTGCACACCATGTATCAGTCACCAATAATGGTACGGATATCATCATCACCTTATTGGATGATGTCGGTCAGGCAACAGGTGATAGCATTACATTGCTCAAGGTAATGACATCCAGTGCTTATTATCTCTACGGTGGTATCGAGTTCGCCGACGGTAGCACTATCACTTGGGATGATTTATTTAATGCCTCATTGCATGTCTACGGTGATGGGTTCGATAACATTATGGCAGGGACAAACCATAATGATGTCCTTTATGGACAAGGTGGTAACGATACGTTAGACGGTGGCTCAGGAGACGATACCTTATACGGTGGTGACGGCAATGATATTTTGTCAGATACCAGCGGCACTAATTCACTTTATGGCGGTGATGGAGATGACCAACTGACCACAAGCTACAGGTCAGGTGGTATATTGGATGGTGGTGCTGGTGATGACCGTATAGAGATTACAGGAAACAGCACTCGCAGTGCAAAAACTCATACTATTATTGGCGGTCCGGGTAATGATGAGCTGATAGGTTCCTACTCGTCAGACACCTACATATTCAATCGAGGTGATGGTCAAGACACTATCCTTAATCAGTCCTATGGTCATGACAAAATTCTCTTTGGTGATGACATAGCTGCACACCATGTATCAATCACCAATAATGGCACTGATATAATTATCATTTTGTTGGATGATATTGGCCAGTCAACAGGTGAGAGTATTACCTTGCTCAACGCGATGGCATCGAGTGCTCATTACCTCTATGGAGGCATTGAGTTTGCTGATGGCAGTACTATTGTCTGGGCTGATTTTTAAATTGGTTTTGCAAGTTGATTATCATCGGCCATTGGCCAGTAACTTTTATACCTTATTGATAGAAAAGGAGTTTTTGATGAGAACTTATAAAGCCATACTATCTAAATTATGCATCGCCATGTTTATCTTGGTGGCTGCACCTTATCTTTATGCACAAGAGAGTGACTGTGCTAAGGAGCATTTATTTAAAACTGTTGATGAGGCGATTATGAAAGCACAAGAATGTGCAACTGAGCGCGCTATAAAGAATTTGGCAGATGCACAAGAATATATCGACCTTGAATACTTGAGCACTATAGATGTTGCGGGAGTACAAACTTGTAACAGGGTAAACAGCGGAAGAAAGGAATACTTCAAGATGGCTAATGTTGTAGTATATGCTGGAAATCAGGTGGGCTATGTTAATCATCATCTTATTCGTAATTATGGTTGGGACATTTGCAGTCGGTATGGACGAGCCCTTGCTAGTTCCCCTCCGTGGTATAAATATGAAGTCAGTTGTCCTTTCCCCTTTGAGTATGACGAAAACGATCAGCGGTGTATTACCTATTGCCCAGAAGAGGAACCTGATTTTGACGTTGTAACTGGGCAATGCGTTGGTGAAACAGATGTTGAAGACGAAGCTGAAATGTGTGCGTTTAACCCTGTGCAAATACGCACAGGGGAGAAAATACAGCTAGAGCGCGATATAGAAATATCTGCACCTTTTCCACTGGTTTTATCCAGAACTTACAGAAGTTTAAGAGCGGGTGAGTCGAGAAAACTAACTAATCGTGCTTTTAATGCACTGTCATCACAAGCCATTGCTAGTGAACCTCATGAGTCCAGCGGTCGATTTGTTAAAATTGTCCAACCTGAAAACTACTCATACCCAATTATTCGCTTACCTACTGATCAAGGCACTTCACGAATGCATGAAAGCTTTAAATCTGCGGGGCAACATAATTGGTCATTTTCGTTGCTTGGAGAGTTATCGACACCACAACAACGTAACGTTGTAAGTGTATCTTTTGGTGGCAATCAAGAATACTTTGATCAAGATGCTTCAGGTCATTATATAGGTAGAGAACTCACACAAAGCAGATTATCTTTTGATGAAAGTGATAAAGAGCTGCAATGGGCTTATACAACAGAAGACGAAATAACCATCTTTTTTAATAGTTGGGGAAGAATTGCAAAACAGATAGATAGGTCAGGCAATAGTATATTTTATTCGTGGAGTGACGATGGTAATCCAGCTAATAAGATAGTCGAAATTTTCGATCAATCTTCTAACTCGCTGTTAATTAAGTTTGGTTTCGAAGAACGAGTAGATCAAGTTATAGCTTCAAATGGTATTACTCTAGATTATAGTTATGACTACTTTGGTAATATTTCGAGTGTTACTCGCAGTGCGATTATTGGCGAAGAAACTCTTGAGTTGACCAAAGAATATCATTATGAGAATCTCGATTTTCCTTATATGCTGACCGGCATGACCGATGAAACTGGTGTACGTATATCTACCTGGGAATACGATAATCTTGGCCGTGTGGTGAAGACGTTTCGTGCCGGTAATACAGACACCGGCACCCTGATCTTTCAAGGGGATGACATAACCACCACCAATGCGCTGGGTAAATCAACCACTTATCACTATGGTTTGGTCTCTGGTCGCAAACGTTTGATCTCGGTGGAAGGTCATCAATCTCAACATTGCGCAGCAGCCAATAGAAATTATACCTATTACCCTAACGGACAAGTAAAAACCCAAACGGATTGGGAAGGCAACGTCACTTATTTTGAGTACAACGACAAACAACAAGAAACTAAACGTGTTGAAGGTCATGGCTCACCAGCTGCCATAGAAACACTGACGACTTGGCATCCTACATTAAATCTTCCCATTGCCATCAGTACGGGTAATTCACAGCAAAGTTTTGAGTACGACGCGTCAGGGCGATTAGTTAAAGAAATCGCCAGTGAATTGTCCAATAGTAATCCGTAACAAGGAACGTCATTATGTTATTACGTAAAGCAGTATTAGCCACCTGTGTTTGTGGATATTTCTATGGCTCAGTGATGGCTGCCACGCAATTGTCTGAACGCCGCACCGACTATCAATACGACGAACAAGGCAACCTCACGTCCATTAATGCCTCTCGAACAGATGCTTCTGATGTCACTCGTTATACCTATGATGATGCTGGGAGAATAACCTCAACAACCAATGCGTTAGGGCATACGGAAAAAGTGCTTGGGTATAACAGCTATGGTTTGGCGACCTTAAGGGAGGACGGTAACGGGCAAGTAACCGATTATGAGTACGATTTGTTTGGCCGTTTGACAGCTATTCGGGAAGGTAGTCGTGTCAATCAGTTGGTTTATGATAAAGCTGGGAGGATTATTAGTTCTTCTTTAATCCCTGAAAATCGAAATACGGATTATACGTACGACGAAGCTGGTAGGTTGGTAAAAGAGAAAGATAGCTTAGGTAATCAAATATTATACACAAATGATGCAATGGGAAATGTGACCCAGGCAATCTTTGTTGATGCGCAAGGAAATCATTTGTGGCAAGGACAGTATCAGTATGATGAGTTAAGTCGTCTAATCAAGTTCACCAATGGTGTCGGTCAGACTAATAGATTAAGTTATGACAAAAATGGGGATTTAAGAGTAATAACTGATGGGAACGGAAATTCTGTCAGTCAGGAAATTAATGCAGTAAGGCAAGTTACAGAGACTAAAGGCCCTTTAAATAATAACACTGGCTACGTATATGATGACCAAGGTCGACTTATTGAAGTTTTAGATAGCACCGGTAATAAAACAACCTATCAGTATAACGAGCATAGTGAAGTCATATTGCAAAAAAGTGCAGCGACCGGAGAAACCACTTTTTCCTACGATAATGATGGAAATCTAGTTGAAGCTACAGATGCGAGAGGAATAAAAGTTAAGTATCAATATGATGCTTTAAATCGCTTATTAGCTGTTACCTTTCCGAATAGTTCTGAGAACAAACGGTTCAGTTACGACGATGTAGTCAATGGTAATCAAGGAGTTGGCTTACTGACGAGTGTAGTAGAGGAAATAGGAACCACGAGCTATAAATATAACCGCTTCGGTGATGTTACTGGTAAAGACTATACTATTAACGACCAATCTTATGAGGTTTTATACCGTTATAATGCCCAGGGAGAAGCAAATCGATTAACTTACCCGAGCGGCAGAGAAGTCAATATCCAACGTGACGTTTTAGGTGATATCGAGCAGATTACTACTAGAAGCGATAGTCAACAAATTACACCAGAACACACTTTAGCATTTAACGTTACATACTTACCTTTTGATGGACCTATAAAGAGTTACAAGTTGGGTAACGATGTGCTCGCTTCTTATACTTATAATTTGGCTTGGCAGCTAAAGGAGAGCGCATTAGGAAATATCCAGACTCTGAATTACAACTATGACCCTAATGGCAATCTGATTGAAATCCGCGATGAAGCAAATAACAAAAGCCTATTTAGTTATGATAAATCATCAAGGCTCATTAGCTCTACTATTGGTGGTAACCACATCGAGTATCAGTATGATGGCATTGGGAATAGGTTGGTTAAAGGGCAGCAACCAGAAGGTACTCAACAATCAAAACAACAGAATTATCAATATCAGAGTTCGAAACTTGTAAAAATAGATGATGAAATTTCTACCAGTCCGTCTTCCAATTATATTGCGCGCTACAACCAAGCTGGCGAAGTAGCTGCGTTAACTAAAGGGAATCAGCAAACTCGCTACTTATACAATTATCAAAGCTTGCGAGTTCTAAAAGCAAATTCAGAAGGCACAGTACATTACCATTATAATGAGCAGGGCATACTAATTGCTGAATCTAACAGTGAAGGACAGTGGTTAAAAGAATATATCTATCTGGATAATTTGCTTATCGCTGTTATTGACTATGCTCATGGAGGAGACAATGGTGAATTGTTGTACGTTCATAGTGATCATTTGGGTACGCCTACTCACCTGCTAAATGAGGATGGGCATGTCGTTTGGAAAGCAAACTATGACGCTTTTGGTATAGCTGCGATAGATAACAGTGCAAATGGTGAAGCTTACACATTTAATATCCGATTTCGTGGTCAGTACTATGATGTTGAATCTAATTTACATTATAACTGGCGAAGGTACTATGACCCGAGTGCAGGGAGATATATTCAGAGTGACCCTATAGGTGTAGGAGATGGGCCCAACACATATGGTTATGTTAACCAGAACCCTGTAAATCTCTATGACCCAGATGGAGAAGCTGCAGTTGGCGTCGCTATATGCTTTATATGGCCTATTGGTACTGTTGGGTGTGGTCTAGCAGCAATTGGTGCAGCTTACGCCATACAACATGGTATAAATGGGACGAGAGACGCATTAGCTCAGCGAGCTGACGAGGGACAATGCGTTGCATCTAGTGGTAATAATGGTGATGATGATGACGAAAGCCAACGATGCAAGAACCTGAGAAGGCGAGCGGAGAACCTAAGGAAGGAAATTTTTGGAAAAAGGTTTCCGGATCTAGAATCAAATCCATTAAACTTACCCGAGCGTATCGGCCGGCCTGAACGATTAAGAGACACCGTTCGTGGACATAGAACTCTACTAAACCAAAAATTATCACAACTAAGAAAAGTAGAAGCGCAAATTGATAAGGAGTGTGGGAATAGAAGATGAGCAATTTAGAAAAATACGCTAAAACACTGCTTGGAGCTGATAGAGAAAGTATTTTTGAGAGAGTTTCTAACCAATATTCTGATGACTTATTGGATTTTGGAAATTTTCAAGAAGATTACTTAGATTTTCTTGTTAGTATCTACAGTAAGCCTGAGTTTTTTTTAAAAAAAGGCGCCTACCATTTCTTGGCTGTTGTAGGTGTCGATACAGATATTATGTCAGCTGAGCAATTAAAGACTATTGCTAAAGCTCTTATAGAAAACTTTATCGATTATGAAGACGAGATGTTATGCCTTACTACTTGCGACTTCATTGCCAGATATTACCCTTTTGATGAGGCCAAGAAGATTCTATTAATGTTGAAAGAGATCGAGAAAGGTAAAAAGGAACAAGGTTTTGCTAATGATGGGTTACGAATTTTAAATAACGAACGAATTCGAGCCGAAAAAGAAGAATAAATAAGAGGGATTGCATACAGTAATTACTCAACCGATGCTGAATTAAGATTTATTGCTTATAGGCTAAAACATAATTTCTAATTGGTTTTTGGGTAAAACAATGTTAGCCATGAGTTTCTCCTCAATTGAATATGGTTTTCTGTCAATTACCATTGTGGCTCACATTTTTCTATAGGGTTTTTCATAGTTGACTGGCGCCATATCGTTGTTAGTAAGCATCTAGCCAAACACACCTTCTCACTCTAATTTTTCACCACTATGGACTTCTTTTACAAAAGTAGAGACTCGACTAGTTTAATTTAAACCAGTTTGAGGAAGATCAAAAGTGTAGATTGAGGGTAAGTTCTCTCACTAAATGTTCTAAAATAGTAGCCATTTTTTGATGAGATTGATGGGCCGCTTCACAGCGAAAAGGAGACATTCGAAGTCAATGTCGATTGACCTAGTCTGGTCGTTAAAACAGACTTTCAAATGACCTTTTAAAACGATCCATTAAATTAATCATGCGTAATGACTACAACTATCTTCTGGGAAGACTTGAGTTAAAAACAGATCCTAAGTCGGGGCTGTACATTGAATTGGTCGACTATGAGCATTTCGATTACATAGATGACGTTCTGACTGAAATTTTCGACATAGATTATTCATTTAGAACACAGGAGAATGACCAAGCTCCTTGTTACATATATTTTGAAGACAAAAGTCCTCAAGTTGATATTGCAAAGGCTGTCGAGGCTATCAACAAGTTTCACACTTTGAATGGAAAAGAATACCTGTCGCCAAGTGAAGGTTAGAACATCTTAGCGGTTTTTTATATGCCCATTGCATCAAGTTGTTTCATAATGTCCTCCCAAGCCTTAAGGCTATAATCGAGCAATTCAAAGGCATCATCTATTCTTTTACCTGTATTATCAATTACATCCATGGCTAATATAGCTTCTTCTGGTTTTGAAACATCCGTTTCGACTTTAAACGTATAGAACCTAATTTCATTGAAAGAGCCGTGCGGGAGTGTGTATTTCAAACTCCCCAAGCATGGAAAAACTTCAGATCGGCTGCTTTTTAGATTTCCATGTTTTGCCTTGTTCGCTATGTCAGCACTTAGACAAAGTCTAAAATCATCGTTAACCTTCGATTCAACCCAATTACCAGATAGTTTCTTGGAAGTTGCGTAATCTTTTGCGTAGTCTTTGAAGCTCCATAGCCACACAAAAGCGCTTTCGATATCATCTTCAAACTCTTCCGGAGGCTTTATTCCATTTGTTACATATTCGTGAATCTCTCCATTCGAAATTTTCGCACCCCATTCCATAGAAGTGTTTTTCCATATCACTTCTAACAGTTGGATCAGCATTTTCATTGATTGTTAAAGAGGCTGACGTGTGTTTAATAAACAGATGAAGCAAGCCAATATTAATGTTCTGCAATTCCGGCAGCTGTTGGGTTAGTTCATCAGTGATTAAATGAAAACCTCTGCGTTTAGCAGGGATGGTCACTTCTTTTTGGATCCACATCTTCTTAGCCTTTGAGGTTCAATGGTCTTTTGACGATTTCAACAGGGTTTCAATTGTCTTCCATTCGTTAACACATTGTCTACCTGTATTCTAATTTGGGTCCTTACATAATTTAAGATTGTTATAGTGGCTGATGTTGATGACTGATATCTTAATAGTGTTTGAAATCATTAGAGTGAGTTCTATTCGGTGTCACTGATTCGTTCTGGCGGATTTAATCCGCATGTGTTCTTTCCTGCGTCAGGCAGCATTATTGCTCTGCTAGCCTTTTCTGTCATTGCGCCGGAAAAAGCAAATGGTGTATTTCAACTGGTTCAGAACAGCATAGTCGCTAATGGCAGCTGGTTTTATGTATTGAGTGTTGCTTTCATTTTGGTTGTTGTGATTTATCTTGGTGCCTCTCGCTACGGTGGTATTAAGTTAGGTCGAGATCATGATGAGCCTGAATACAGTTTGGTCACTTGGCTTTCCATGTTATTTGCTGCTGGCATGGGTATTGGGTTGATGTTCTTTGGCGTCGCTGAGCCTGTGATGCACTTTATGCTTCCGCCGACGGCTGACCCGAATACCGTTGAAGCCGCGAAAGAATCGATGAAAACGACCTTCTTTCACTGGGGGTTTCATGCTTGGGCCATATACGCTGTCGTCGCCCTTATTCTGGCTTACTTTGCTTATCGGCAGGATTTACCGCTCACACTGCGTAGCGCTCTCTATCCGCTTATCGGAGACAGAATCTATGGTTGGTGGGGACATTGGGTAGACATTTTTGCTGTGGTCAGTACGGTATTTGGCGTGGCGACTTCTTTAGGTTTCGGAGCGACGCAAGTTAATTCTGGCTTTAACCATTTGTTTGGTTTGAATATTGGCTTAGTAGAGCAGTTGGGCATTATGCTAGCCGTAACGTTAATGGCCGTGTTGTCTGTTGCTTCGGGGTTAGATAAAGGGATTAGGCGCCTATCGGAATTAAATATGGTGCTGGCCGTTGCTTTACTCGTGTTGGTTCTAGTTCTCGGACCTACGGTTTTCTTATTACAAGCCTTTGTTCAGAATACCGGTGCTTATCTGTCAGGTATGGTACGCAACACGTTTAACCTATTCGCCTATGAAAAAAGTGATTGGATTGGCGGTTGGACTATTTTCTATTGGGGGTGGTGGTTGGCTTGGGCACCCTTTGTTGGCTTGTTTATCGCCCGTATTTCAAAAGGCAGGACAATACGTGAGTTTGTATTGGGTGTGTTGCTTATACCCACGTCATTTACGCTGTTATGGATGAGTGTCTTCGGTAACAGTGCCATTGATTTAATCCTGAACCAAGGGGTTAATCAGGTAGCTGATATGGTTAACCAAGACACAGCGGTTGCTTTATTTGTTTTGCTGGAGCAATTTCCAGCAGCCCAATTACTGTCGATACTTGCGACCTTGATGATAGTCGTATTTTTTGTGACCTCGTGCGATTCTGGGGCCATGGTGGTTAATATGTTGTGTTCTAACGGTAATAATGACACAGCGCTTTGGCAACGTATATTTTGGGCGGGAGGGGTAGGTGTGGTTGCTGCTATTCTACTTATGGCCGGTGGGCTAAGTGGTCTGCAAACAATGACGATAGCCAGTGCATTGCCTTTCTCTATTGTTTTACTTATCTCTATGGCTGGTTTAGTTAAATCTCTTAGAGTGGAAGCCTATAAAATAGAAAGCTTGCAGATGAACGTGACGCCTTATCAGCCCATCTTACCAGAAGAAAACTGGCGAGAGCGTTTAGTGAATATTATTGATTTCCCCAATAAAAGTCGGGTAGAGACGTTTCTCGATAAAACCGTTCAACCCGCTTTTGAAGAACTGACTAAGACTTTAGCTGAAAACCAAATAGAAGCGCGTTGTGAACGGTTGCCAAGGGGGATAGTGCTAACGGTGCTGCATGGCGATGAGCATGACTTTGTTTACGGTGTATATAGACAAAAACATTCACAACCTGACTTTGCTCAGCAGGAATCTGAAAACCTAGATAATGATGATGAACAGACCTACTATCGTGCTGAAGTACACCTTAGTGAAGGTGGTCAAGATTACGATGTGATGGGGTGGTCTAAAGTCGCCGTGATAAACGATGTTATTGATCAATATCAGCGACATCAGCATTTCTTACACTTATTGCGTTAGCTAGCAGTTGATATTAAGAAAGCGTGTTGAGTATCTGCGAGATTATTCGTGGATGAATTCACTCTCGCAGCGTCTCTCTAGTCTTTTAAATAAGTCATTTGTGGGACCAATTTCAATCGGGAATGACTTGTTTTTCAATGATGTGTGGCCACATCATTGGGAGGCAGACTTTGCTCCAAAAGCAATATAAGCCAATGGACCAATTGAACCTAATGTGAGGGTAAGTAGTACCCAAAGCCAAGGGTTACGGCCATTCTTTTTAGCATTGGGTATCATCCAAGCTAAGACAAGTATTAGTGCAATAACCAAATCAGTGAACACTTGCCAACCTGCAGGGCTATGACGGTGATAATCGAAAACTCCCCAGTAACCAACCTGATATACCGCGTAAGCTGATAGTATGAGGAAAGGTATGAGTAGCATTAATGCGATAGGTCTTGTGATATTCATAATGTGCTCCTACGGTTGAATTCAGGGTTATTGTGAATCATGAGTGGATAGAAGCAATTACCTCAGAGGTAATTGAATTAAAACACGGATTGTTCAAATTAAGTGGATTTAGCTATATAGGGGGAAGTGATGACATCATTAGCAACAGAAAAACCGCTGACGAATTTATTCACGCAGGAATGCCGTAAGTGGCGCCAATTTAGAAAACTATCACAGCTGGATTTGGCGTTAGAAGCCAACATCTCCCAACGCCATTTAAGTTATTTAGAGACCGGTCGCAGCCGCCCGAGTAGGGATATGGTGATACAGTTATGCCATGCCATGGATATCCCACTAAGAGAGAGGAATGGGCTGTTACAAGCAGCGGGTTATTCTGCATTATATAAAGAAAGTGGCTTGGATGAGCCGACTATGGAACCGGTTATGAAAGCTGTTAAGCGCGTGTTGGATCATCACAACCCGCTCCCTGCTATTGTCGTTGATAGGTTCTGGGATGTACAAATGACGAATACCTCAGCTGACCGATTATTGGCTTTGATTGGCTCAATGAGCGATGTGTTTAGTCCAGACAGTTTGCAAAGAAAGCTGAATATTGCAGAGATCACCTTACACCCCGAAGGTTTACGAAAGTTTATCACTAACTGGGAGCAGTCAGCCCCACTCTTCGTTAACCGGCTAAGGAGTGAAATAGCCAGCTCCGTTGACGAACAAGTTCAAGAGCGTTTAGAAAAGTACATTGCATTAGCTGCACCACTATACGAACAAAATAACCTTGAACAAAGCTTGTTGCCTGTGATGCCATTAGATATCAATATCGGAGGGATAACACTGAGCTTATTCTCGATGATGTCGACCGTTGGCACACCACAAGACATCACCGCAGATGAATTACGTATTGAGTCGTTTTATCCAAATGATGAGGCAACAGAGCTGTTTTTTAATCATCAGCAAATGCAGAGTTAAGTGAGGTGCTCGTCTAATGAAAGCAACTACCCGTTGCTTTCATTGTTCTTTTTCGTTCTCCAATTGTTCGATAATGCCGTTAATAAAGCGTGCTCTAGGGTTAATGGTTAAGGCTTCTTTGTAAGCTTCAATTGCTTCACTATTTTGGTTGTTTTGTTGCAGCGCTTTCGCCCGAACAAAATTGCCGTAATAAGAGTCAGGGTAATAGCTTTGATTCAGCTCCATCAGTGCTAGTGCGTCTTTGTTGAATCCTTGTTTTAATAAATTGTCTGAAAAGCTAGGTAGCACTGAGATACCAAAGTCATAAGTATGGCTACCGTAGTACTTCTCTCTTAATTCACTGTATTTGTCTATTGCAGCATTGGCTTTCCCTGTTGCGAGTGCCTGATTGAGTACATCCTCTATCAGTAATGGTTTTGGTTGGCCTCGGTGGCAAGAGACACAGCGAACCTTAACCCTATCTTCATGTTTTTTGTCGGCTTGACTCAGTTTGGGTACATAGATTTGGTTTATTTGATCAACCATTTGCAACATTAATCGAGCCTTCTCCTTCATTGGTTTGTCATCTGTCGCAAAGTCATAAGTTGATAATGGTTTACCTTCTTCGCCAACATGACAGGTGGTGCATCGAACACCTAAACCAAGGGCAAATCCTCGCATGGTTTTAGACAGGTCTGTAGGGCTAATGTCATCAGGCAATACGGTCAGATTCTTAGGGTTATTAAAAACCTTACTTTGTGCCATGACATAATGGTTGAATAGGGTTAGCAATAGACAGGTTATGATAAAGAGCACTTTTTTAATGGTCATTTCATATCTTAGTGGTGTTACGAATAACTTAAAGTCTAGCGATTGGCTCACGATGATGGGTCCAAGTTATGCCAAGGAATTGCCAGGGAATGGTCAAAGAACGCTTACCGAATAAAGAATGCACTGGTAATTCTTGATGGTCACTTTAGGATGAATGTTATGCAGCTTTCAAAACTGAAGTTAATTAATATAACCGGCTTATTGCTTGGTGCCAGTCTGGCCATTCTGTTTGGGCTAGCTTGGCAAGCTATTCAAGCAACTCGTGCACATTATGACATTCGCGACAATGTGCTAAGAGAATATGCGGTACTCATAGCGAATGAATACAGCCGTAGGATGACACAAGACATTGGCTATAAAGGGTATTTTGAGGCCATCTCTGAGATACGGGATAAATATCTGGAGAATGGCCACTCGTCGGTTGATTGGACGCTGACGTCAGAAAGCGCCGACATAGTTGAGTATATTGCTTTGTTCGATGGGGCGGCTTTATCGATACTTATGGGGGCAACTGAGGCTTCAAAGGACGATAAAATAGTGGAGCATGCGTTGCAAGAATCGCTTATCAAGCTCGACAAAAAATCACTAAACAATAGACCTTTCCACGCAGTTCATTTTCTTGGAGCCTCTTCTCAGACGTTTATTTTTACACTGTTAGGTGAGGAGATCATTGGCTTCGTCGTCGACAAAACTGCCTTGAAAAAGCGGCTAGCAAATAGCTTTGAACGAGCGCCTCTCTTTCCGTTGTCTCTCGCTAACGGTAAATTAACCAATGAGTTTATTGGCCTCTCGGTGTTCTTAATGGATTCTTCCATGCTTGTGCGGTTTGGGCATGATGGACAGGCAACACCTAATGCTACCAAAGTGATGACAAGCGAGTATGGAGGTATCTTTGAAGGGATGATGATTGATGTATCGATTGATTCATCTGTTACTCAAGTGCTCATTGTGGGAGAACGCCCGCTACTGAGGTTGCCTTATATCTTGATCGCGTTAGTGGTCGCGGCGGGTTTACTACTGGTCGCTGTGAAGCAAATGAGAAGTGAGCGTGTATTAATGGCGATGCGTAATCGGTTTATTGCAGAAGCATCCCATGAGTTGAGAACACCACTGACACAGATTCGATTGTTTGCTGAAACCTTGATACTGGATAGGGCAAAAGATGATCAAGCTAAAGATAAGGCTTTGTCTATCATCAATCGAGAAGCGCAGCGCTTAGGCCATCTCGTTGATAATATCTTGTCTTTTTCGCAGAAGTCCAAACGCCGACATCTTGTATTAGTGAAAGAAAGAATTGAGCCGATTGTGGTTGATGCGGTAGACGAACTTGAGCTCGTGGCGTCTCAGTTGAATTGTACCTTTAACCTAGAAATTCAGGAGGTGGGTTGTTGGGTTGATCGCAGTGCTTTGCATCAAATACTGATAAACCTTTTGGATAATGCATTAAAATATGGTGGCAAAACTCAGATAATTACTGTCCGTGTTCGACAGCGGGGTGATGAGGTTTTTATCTACGTGATTGATCAAGGAAAAGGTATCGCTGAAGAGGAAAAAGAGAAGATTTGGGGAGACTTTTATCGCCCTGAAAGCAATAGTGAAACAGGGGTAGGGATTGGATTAAGTATTGTTCGTGAGTTAACAAGTTTAATGAAGGGAGACTGCTGGTTGGAGTCTATGGCGTCGGGTGCTTGTTTTGTATTGCGTTTTCCGTCGACTGACGTGATAGAACGTTGATAGCTTAGGGGACGTTATGAGTCATATTCTAGTGATTGAAGATAACGCGGATTTAGCTTATGGCTTGCAGTCAAATTTAATCCTTGAAGGACATAGTGTCTCTGTAGCACCTGATGGCGAAAACGCGACGAAACAGTTGCAGATTGCAGCCCCAGATTTAATCATTCTCGATCTCATGTTACCTGACACTGATGGGTTTAGTTTATTAAAGGTTATTCGCGACCTACTGCCCAGTACGTTAGTGCTGATTTTGAGCGCTCGTGGCCAAGAAATTGATAAAGTGACCGGATTAAAATTAGGGGCTGATGATTACCTAACAAAACCTTTTGGTTTAATGGAGTTATTGGCAAGAATTGAAGCTCTACTGCGTCGACGGGAGTCTAGCCAACCTAAAACCGTCTCAGATGACACGCCGATTATTTTTGGGTTGGTAGAAGTGAATCCGTTGTCTCGTTATGTTTGTCGTGGTGATAGAAAGGTCGAGCTTACACCTAAAGAATTCGACCTGTTATTGGCTTTGATACGCTCTGCAGGTCAGGTGAAATCAAGGTTGGAGTTATTGCAAACAGTATGGGGACATCAAGCGCTGGTGGAGACACGTACCGTTGATACGCACATTGGTGAGTTGCGTAAAAAGTTAGAAGAAGATCCGGCTGACCCCCAGTTTATTCTAACGGCTAGAAAGAAAGGGTACTGGTTTAAGAGCTGAATGGCGTGGGTTAATTTGAACGACGCAAACATCCAATACGCCTATAACGATGCGTATTGGATGTTTATTGCGTTATTAGTTTCTTTTCACTCTCAATAAATACGCGATATAAACAAAGCCACAACCTAACAATGAAGCGCCGAGCTCAATTTTTGAGAACAGTGCCTTAGTCATCAAGAAGCCAACTGAGTTAACATCGTCAATATGGTATACGCCATTGCGGAATGCAAAGTTAAAGTAACCTTTTAGCGTTTCTAAGATCATGCCGTGCGACAGGTCAAAGTATTCAACAATAAATGCCTCTACCAACATGATAATCACTACAGGTAATGTCGCCCATAGGAAAGGCACTTTGTTGGCAAACATAGAAGCTAACATTAGCCAAGCGAATACTGGGAACATCCATATCGCATAAGGGATAATATTTATCCATTGTGCTACTAGGCTGGTTAGAATGCCTGCATTGCCCCAAAGCCCCCACAGCGAAATGTCGTAGCCAACAGAAAGTACAACACAGAATATGAGCGCTAAGATGAGAACAAGCACTAGCGTCGCTGTCGCGGCCAGCATAAAGATAGCGGGTATGACAAAAGCACCATGCACTAGCTTCACTAAGATTGACTGAGCATCGGGCACGGGCATTGAGCGCCAAAAATAGGATGACAGATCGCGACGTTCATCATAAAAGCAGCTAATGAAATATTGAACCTGCAAAATAAGTGCAATCAATATAAAAGGCATAGACATACCGAGCACCGCCGCCTGAAATCCTTTACTGATATAGTCATTCGATTCGACATGCTGTAATTCAGCTAGATGATCTAAAATTCTAGTGTGTTGATAATCTTCAAGTAGCACAAATTGAATGACCGGTAAGACGAGTATCATGATCCCGACAATAACAGGAACCCAAAATAGTGTTTTCTCGTATTCCCAAATCTCTTTCTTAAAACTCGTGGTTATTTGTAATGTATTCATGCGCCTTGCTCCTGTGTCATCACTCCCACAAAAATGTCAGCTAATGTTGGTGTTGTAATATTACCCAGTGCATCCAGCTCACTCGTGTCTGCGTTATCGAACAATAAAGTTGTCATACCCATTATGCTGTTTGAAAAAAGAGGGTTAAGTGACTTAGCTTGCTCAACTTTTTCATTGGTAACGGCAAGTAACTTGAAGCGCTCCCTAATGTTGTCAACATTTTCTGATATCACAATAGTGCCATCACGAATAAAGGCGACATCTGTCAAAATATGTTCAATTTCCTCTATTTGATGCGTAGTTACCACAATGCACTTTTCTTCGTCGTAGAAATCTTCAAGTAGGTGATTGTAGAACTGTCGACGAGTCAAAATATCGAGCCCTAAGGTTGGTTCGTCCAATATAAGCACTTTCGCATCAATGGCGAGTATTAGGGCGAGGTGTAGCTGGGTGACCATGCCCTTTGATAGCGCCTTTACGCGGTCTTTCAAACGGATATTGGTTTTTCCTAAGAATATTTCCGCTTTTTCACGGTTAAAGTTGGGATGCACACCTTGCATATAAGTGAGTGCTTGACTGACTTTAAGCCACTTTGGGAGTACAGCGACGTCAGCAATGTAAGCAACCTCATTTAGCATGGCAGATCGCTGAGTCGCTGGATCATATCCTAAGACATCTATTGAACCTTCAAAACTGGTTAGGCCAAGTAATGCCTGCAAACAGGTCGTCTTGCCAGCACCATTCGGGCCAACCAAGCCTAGTATCTGTCCCGGCGCAACGCTTAAGTTCACATCTTTTAAAACATGCTTGTCTTGATAAGATTTATTCAAGCTATTGATGGAGATTAACGGTTTCATGATTGATTCTCCTTAAGCGATTCAAGTAGCTGATCAACGGATAAATTGAGTCGAGATATTTGTTTTGCAACAAGCGGCCATTTGGTAGATAAAAAGTGCTCTCGCTCTCTTTCTATGACTGTTTCTTGCGCACCACCCAGTACAAAAAGCCCTTTACCTCTTTGTTTCTCAACAATATTTTCATCTTGTAACATTTGATAAGCCTTAGATATTGTGATTGGGTTGAGTCGATACTCAGCGGCAACAGCTCTAACTGACGGTAACGCTTCGCCTTCTTTGATATTGCCATCTATTATTCGCTCTACAACTTGTTGGTAGAGCTGAATATAAATGGGTGAATCTGCATCCCATTGTGATGTCATGCTTGTCACTCCTAGTGAAGGTGTTTGTATTACATGGTGTTATACATCACCAGTACACTTAGGGCAAATTTGTAAATGTAACAAAGTCTGTTTTTTGTACAAATCAAGTTGATCTAGCTATAGTGAATCTGAACTTGGGGTAAGAGGACAGGTTAGTCAGAGCTTGCTCTTGAGTGATTCGCTGTATTGATTTGCTCTAACAGCCAATCTTCTACAACTTGCTCGTCGTGAGAGAAAAAGTAAGGGAGGTTCGCTTTTTGATAGATTTCTTCCCAAAAGGGCTTTATCACGTTTTCATATTGGACTTCTCTAAATACAACACCGGTTGCCACTATCTCGGTCGTCAAGACAACCTGTTTGACCGTGTCAATCATATGTATTCTAGCTTCAGGAGGAAATAATGGGAGGCCATCCAAAATCACTAAACTGGCCCATGGCTCGCCTGCAAGTCGTTCTCTGTATGGCGCAACTGCGTCTCGATATTGTTGCGCCATTTCGACATTAGCAGGCCCTTCTCCGTTGATGACTAAAAGTCGCCCTCGCGTAGAGACTTTAAATGTTCCGTGAGCGGGAAAGGGATTATTATTCAAAGCGTTCCTTGACCAAAATAATACTAGAGCGTGCTCTAAGTTAGCGATTAACTGAGCATAGCCCAGAATTGTATAAGTTGCCTAGAACTATACACTCACATTTTTTAGCAAGGATGTGAGTTTTGTCGCATCGATTTGCATTTTGTCACTTTGTTCTGATGTATGCTTCGCTTCGATAATAGTGCGCTCTGATATTGTCTGAATGCTTTTAATGTGCTCATTGATACTATCAGCGACTCGCTCTTGCTCTGTTGTAATTTTGATAATGTCTTGATGCATATTATTCATCTTTGCAATGGAGTCTATAATTGCGTTTAGAGATTCACCTGCTTTTTGAGCGTTATCTACATTTTCATTAGCCAAGTTTTGGCTGTCTTCCATAACGCCTACGGCATTCTCTGCATCACCTTGTAAAGTAGCAATGATGGTATGAATTTCATCTGTTGCTTGTTGTGTGCGTCCCGCAAGTGTCCTCACTTCGTCGGCTACTACAGCGAATCCACGCCCGTGCTCCCCTGCTCTTGCGGCTTCAATAGCGGCGTTTAAGGCAAGTAAATTGGTCTGATCAGCAATGGAAGTGATGACATCGACCACAGCCCCAATATCGGTACTGTTTTGTTGTAGTTTTGAAGTGACTTCCACAGCTTTTGATACGCCTGAAGCCAGTTGATTAATACCTGTTATTGACTGGGCAACAATCTCTCTACCTGACTCAGCCTCTTTGTCCGCCTCTACGGCAATCACTTCAACTTGTTCTGCTACAAAATTAAGTGCGTCTAACATGCTGTTGGTTGCGGCAGCCACTTCCTGTGTTTGGTTTTCCTGACTTTTTACCGAATCATTGTTTTGTTTAGTGCGTTGAGAAAGGCTTTCTGCGGATTCGGAGATTTGTAGCATTTGAGCTGTCATGTCACGAATTAATTGAGCAACCTTTTGCGCCATCGTGTCAAAGCTGTTTGAAACTCGGGACCACTCATCTTTGCTATCTATGCTTATTCGTGCAGAAAAGTTGTTATCAGCGAGGGCGTCTGCCATACCAGTGAGCGCACTGAATTTTTCGGTCATTGCTCTGTAAAAGCCTAAGAACAAGTAGCCTGCCATGAGAAGTACAGCGACATTGAGTAGAATGAGTAACAGTTCGTACTGCTTTTGGCTACCGATATAATCATCGACCTGCGCTACGAGTAAACGCCTATTCTCTCTATATAATGCATCAATACTTTCTTTCGTTGTTAAGGCAAGGGCGCTAAATTCTTTGTCGCTTGCTTCGATGCTGTCTGGGTCGAGGATCTTCTCTTTGATTAGCATACTCAAGTTAACCAAATTCTCTAGTGCTGGGGTGCTGTGCATACTGATCGATGCACGCATGCTGGCGTCGGCTTCAAATACTTTATTCAGCGATCTTGTCATATTTTGTTCCTCGACAAGCAACTGTTCTTGTTGGCTGGCAAGTGCTAGATAACTATCTGGCGTAAACCTGTTTCGGAAAATAACACTACTGGCCGTATCATCACTTTTTGCGACTAACTCTGACAAGACAGGAATGCGCTCGATAGCTAAGCTGACCATATAAAAATTGGCTAAGCTGTTCGATAGTGTTAAGTCTGTTTCATCGGCAACATCACGCATGCCACCCATGAGTGCAATGAGTATCTCGGTATGCCTTTTATCTCTAAATGCTGAGCGCATCTCCAGCGAGTTGTCTCTTAATGTTTGCCATTCTTCTTGCAAGCCGAGTAAGTCAAAGCTTGATTTGTTTGGGAGTGCGTTATGAAGGGTTATTAATTTGCTAAAGAGTGCATCGACTTTCTGCTGTTGAGCTACAATTTCTTCTTGTGTGCTTAAATCGAAGGTGTAGCGAGACATTAACGTTCTTAAATGCGTCACATCTGTAATGAGAGGAACAGCTTGATTAATATAATTTAATCCGAGCAGCTTCTTTTTAGAGACACTGATTGTTTTGTTGACTGTCACCCCAACCTGAAAATTAATAACAGCGATAGGAATAAGAAAAACGACTGTAATTACAATAAACTTTCTTGCCAAACTAAGCATGTTCATTAGCTTAACGGCAGGTGATAGCCAATTATGCATTATAAGCTCTCCATTGTTTTTATTTTTTATTTTTTTGCTGTGTCTTAGTGCACAGCTAATTTTCTATTCTAATTATTATTGGGTACTAACATTATCTCATTACTATAACTTTTATCAGAACGGCAGCCTAATATTTGTACAGTGCTGAATGAAAGCTTGGGTGCTGTTTTTTACCTGATTAGCTGTTTTTCTTGTTGTTTTAGCTGCTCTTTTTTCAGTTTCTTTACGTTATTGGATTGGTGTTTTTGCAAATATCTTGATGTGAAAGGAAATGGTGATTGAGTTTAAGTTGTTGATCGTTATGTCTATTTTTTCTTGATCGGTTGACCAATAAAAAGGTGTCATCATGAGCAAGTGTTTTCTGTCAGTTAATTCTTCTAAGTCAACTTTGTAAGTTAATATTTCTTGGTGCGCTAGGTTGAAGCCTGCGATATCCAAGTTGCTAGGTTGATGTTCCTCGGGTGTACTATAGATCTGTTTTTTTAATTCCTGTAAGTGCTCTGCACCGGGTGACACTTGAAGCCAAATTCCAGAGTTTGACAGTACCCGCAACGTTTCTTGCTGGTTAACAGGGGCAAACACTTGTAGTAACGCATCTACTTGATTGGAGGCTATGGGTAAGTTGGCGTTACTTGCGACAGCGAAATGACTGTTTTTATATTTCTTGGAAGCCTTTTGTATCGCGTTTTTAGCGATATCACTGCCACCAGATATTGGGTTAATATTGTGTTGCTGCAATGACTGCCTAACACGATCAAGGTAGTAACCTTCTCCACAGCCAATATCGTATAGCGTCATTTCTTGCGATGGTGACGTGTTTTCTCGAATCAGGTTTGCCAGTTTCTCGGCTAAAGGAAGGTAATAATCTCGCTCCAGAAATGCACGTCTTGCATTAATCATGTCGTTGTTGTCACCAGGCTCTTTTGTACGTTTTTGGTTGGCGAGCAATAGGTTGACATAACCCTCTTTGGCGATGTCAAAATGATGGTTGTTGCAGCATGTCCAGCTTGATTGAACGCGGGTTAACATGTCACGACATTTAGGGCATATCCACATAAGTCACTCAGTATTGGTTGGTACGATAGAGGTTATGATTTTATTTTATCAGAATAGGCTCATTGTATACTGATCGAATACCTATTAAGTATCGTATTAAACCAATGACAAAGCATGTTATATCAATGCAGATTGGTATTATTTGATTAGAGAATAATCATTTGCCTAATGACAATTACATTATTGAAATCAGGGGAGATGTCCTATATTCCAAACTTGTTGGAAAATGGGATTTAACGACTGATGTTCAATACAGTATCAACTATTCAACTGTAGCTCAAAAACTGCGTAATCGGCCTTGGGGGATTCTATGCGATATGAGCCAATGGTCAATGAACATTAAAAAGCCCGAAAACAAAGAGCTCGTTAAGGCCTTTGATCGCAGGAATCAAATCGTAGAGTGTTGGGTTATCAAACGCGAAAGCCAAGTAAAAGAGTTGAAGCCATTTCTGGCGGCTCATTCTAATATCAACCTAAGGTGGTTTACCGAAACTCAAGAGGCGGAGGATTGGGTTAAGCGCCAACCATTGTCATACGTAAAAAGTGATTAAGGTCGCCAGTCTTTAAGAGCAGAGTGTTATAGTAGTATGCTCCCGATCATTTTTAATGTAATAGTGCGGTTGGTATAAAGGCGTATGAAAGATAAACCAAGTTTGCGGCATCAACATTACATCGTAGGCTATGGCAGCTTACTGAGCCATGATAGTCGACTGACACACTCAGATATTGACGAAATTGCTTATCCTCTTTTGCTTAACGGGTGGCAGCGAGCTTGGGTGACACGTTCAGAAGATGAAAAACAAACTTATGTTGGAGCCACAAGGCAGCTGAATGCCGTTATGAATGGTGCACTGATCCCAACGCATGAAATTACTCCCGAACTCCAAAAGCGAGAATCAAATTACCGATTTACGTCCTTATCGGTTGACGACTTTTCTTTTGTTTACCCTTATCAAGAAGATGAGATTTTATTGAAAGAGCAACTCGAAACAAAGTCTATCTGGATATGCGAAACACTAAAAACAAGTCACCCTGACAAAGATTATCCGGTCAATCAGTCATACGTTGATACTTGTCTTGTTGGGTGCCTAGAGATTGGTGGTGAACTATTCGCACAGCAATTTATAGACCAAACAACAGGTTGGGAAAAAGCTTGGCTGAATGATAGAGAGCAGAGAAAGTACCCACGACATGCCAAAACCAGTACCCAGCAACAGCAAGCTATTGACCGTGCTTTAGATAGCATTTTGCATCACAGACTGGACAAGATATGACAGTAAATCTCCTTAGTATAGAAACTGAACGATTGAAATTGGACGCGCTAACGTTCTCAGACGCTATGTTTATTAAAACCTTGTTTAACGATCCTGATTGCTTACGGTTTATTGGTGATAAAGGCATTGTCGACAGGCAAAGTGCCGAACGTTATTTGGAAAATGGCCCTATGACATCTTATAGAGAACATGGCTTTGGGATGTTGAAAATCGTAGTGAAAGAGACGCAGGATGTGATTGGTTGCTGTGGCTTGTTGCAACGTGATTACTTGCCAGAACCCGATATAGGCTTTGCAGGTTTGCTGGAATATCGGGGACAAGGGTATCTCTATGAAGCTAGTGTTGCTGTGTTGATGAAAGCTAAAGAGCGGGGTATCTATCGCACTATCCATGGGTTAGTGGATCCTGAAAATCTAGCTTCCATCAATTTACTCAAAAAGTTAGGAATGACCTATCAACAAAAGTTGAAGCAACCTGTGGACGATAAGGAAAGCTATGTCTATCGTATTCACTTTACAGAACACAATGAATAAGGACGGGAAATGTCGCATATTGCAGCCTTTAGTATACTCGTTAATGATTATGATGAAGCCATTCACTTTTTTACGAGTGCGTTAAATTTTACTTTGGTTGAAGATACCGCATTGGAGACGAATAAACGTTGGGTCAGAGTTCGCCCAAATGGTGTTCAGGGGAGTGATATCATCCTTGCTAAAGCGTCTGACGAAGAGCAAAAGAAAGCCGTCGGTAAGCAGATGGGAGGCCGTGTTGGCTTTTTTCTGCATACAGATGACTTTACGCGCGACTATCAGCACATGCTTGATCATGGTGTTCGCTTTTTGGAAGAACCTCGCAATGAGCTATATGGGACCGTGGCCGTCTTTGAAGATTTGTATGGCAATACTTGGGACTTGTTAGAACCTAAGTCAGATTGAAGAACCTGAACTCTTATCTCGGTTTCAGGTTATTTAAAGTCAACATCCTCACCTGACGAAGACAATGTTTTTGTTTCGATAATATTATCTTTATCGGTAAAGCGAATATAGCCAATACCACTGCCGTTAGATAATGTTCTGGTTGGGTTATCGTTCGGCTTTCGCACGCGGATAGACATTCTACGCCTCTGAGTAAACCAATTTAGTGGTGAGCGTCGAGCGTAGAGCAGCTGATTCAACTTATCTAGCCAATTCAGTAGCTTTTCGGGGAACTCATTTTTAATACCACTGCTGGTAACCTGCACAATTTTAGGACTATTACGCCTGAACTTCAGGGTGACATCGTACACAAAGGAATAGTGAACATCGCCAGATAGGATGACAAAATGAGGGGGTGTTTTAACATGCCTAAAGATATTTAAAATGACACTGGCTGTGCCTCGGTGGGCCATCCAATTTTCTGCGTCTACGGTTAGTGCGTGTCCGCAAAGCGTAAAAAACTTTTGTACCGCCTCAATCAATTTGACCCCAAAAATAGGGGCAGCAGAGACCATGATAATCGATGGTTGATTGATCAGCTCTTGTTGCATTTCAGAGAGTGATTCCCAATCCATCAATCCTGAAGGTTTGCCGCCACTGCTTTCTGAGCGCCATCGTTGGGTTCGGGTGTCTAGAACAACAACCTTGGGCGATGTGTCTAGTGTGTAATGCCATTGGTCCCAGCTGAGCAATACATCAACTAACTTATCGTGGTTGTTGAGTGCCGACTTTGTAAAAAAGTCAGGTATTTGTTTGAATAAGCTGGTGAATTTTTCTGGTGCATTACCCCACCCCTGACATAGCCAGTAACTAATCAACGCGTTTCCGATGATGCGTTTAGAGAAAGGGTGTCCGTAAGCCGCTTCTTCCCAATCTCGGGTTAAATTCCAGTCATCTGTAACGTCATGATCGTCAAAAATCATATAAACAGGGATATGGGCTAAACCACGTCGGACTTCCGCTAATCCCATAATAAAGTGCTCAATGGCTGCTTTTTCTTCGTCAAACCTTGCTTTGTATGGCTCAAGAGGTGTGCTGTCGGGTAAATCAATAAAGTCCCAGAGTGCAGGTGACCATACGAGCATATACATACTCATCATCTCACTTAATGTCACTAAATGGTTCCGTGCATTGACTGACGTGAAAATAGGTTTGCGCTTGGCTGCAATGAAACTTTTATACAACGCCTTATTATCGGGTGTTTTGGGTAATAGCTGCTCTCGCTCATAAAACGACAATGAGTGATTGACTAATTCCTGTGTGTTATTCGCTAAGGCTCCTTGCCATTCTTCGTTGTGTAAGCCAAGCAATGCCATCACTTGATGGATGGCTGAAAGCATCGGGCCAGCCACATCATCTGTATAGACTTGATCGCCTGACATCATCAAATGAGCAGGCCGTTCTTTGCCTTCTTGAATACGTTCCCCCAATTCCTTACAGACACGAACTAAACCATCAGCACTGTTGTGATGAGGCTTGCGACAAGAACCGTGTAAGAGATCGTTGATGCGTTGATGTACTTCAAAGCTAGGGAGTCTTTGCTCAGGATAAGTGATATCGGGTATACACTCATTAAGCGCCGATGTTCCTGTCGATGTTGTAAAATGGATATCGTAAAAAACAGGTTGAGATAAGGGTAAATCGGTGTCGAATTGTGCTGTCACCAGCTTGACGAATGCGCGTGTGCCTATCGGTACTGTCGACACGCTTTGTGTTAGGCCAAATTGCTTTTCTACCCCTTTTTTATCGGTGTCGTAAAAAGCGGTTTCACAATGACAATCTTCTGTTGTCATCAGCCAAATACACACCTCCTGAGATGATACTTTACGAATGATTGGCCCTGCGATAATGAGCGGAAGTTCAGCTCGACTCATGCTTACTGACCACCGTTAGATGAATTTGAATTGACTAATGTAACCATGATCTCCCAATCACGTTTGACTTGTTCAGCGTACTTAATGCTATTGCTAACTAATTCTTCCAGATAATTCGGCAGTTGAGAAGCAACAACTTTTTCAAAGCGTGTTGAGCGCCTGTCAGCTCGACTGTGAGCTAATGCTAGAGCTTCACCACAAACGGCTGCATATTGAACAAGGCCGATAGCATTTTTTGACTGTCTAAAGCCAATGTCTTCGGGTTTTATGCCAACTTTAGCGTGATGCCTTGAACGAACGAGAAAGTGTTGATTATCCCATTCAACGTCATCAAGTATCAAGTCGGGACGCCTTTGCATGCGCCTTTTGCATACCACGGTCAGGTGGGCAGGGGTGAGGCGGTTAATCGGACTATTGTTTTTAAAGTAACTTAATGGCGCAGCCTCTCTTTGCTTTTTAACCTCGACGACATGGCACAATGCAAGTTCATCAGGGTCTGATGCATTGACGTTTTTAGGGCCAACTAATAAGTAGTAACGCTTCATATTAACTGAGCCTGTCCCAGAGCCAATGCGCTGGACTATGTCGAGAATATGATCGTCAACATAAGGGCTTAACTGTTGTTCTACTTCAGCATAGAAATCGTCGGATAAACGTACGAATTTTTTGGGAAGCGTTTTAAAAGCAGGTTTTTCATCAATGTTATCGATTGCTTTCGCTAGAGCACTTTTGGTTGAGAAGTGTTTACCACCAACGGCTCTTTTCTTGGCTTTTTTCCAAAAAGGATATAGTACAGAGTCTTTAGCGAACCTTTTGATGACATGATGGTGTTTTAGTTGATCTCGATGTAGGTCTTCACAGGTATCAACATAGCTGTATAAGAATTGTCTAATTGCTGCTTTGGTTTCCGACTCGCTTGCTGCCGTTAAAGGGCTTTCTATTGTTTCTTCAGACGTGTATTTACCAACCTCGATACCACGACAATACTCTGCTGAGAGCGACAAGCTGGTACAGAACCTAACTAAATCCCACAAGCAACTACCTACACAGGCGTCGTCAAAGTCATTGGGGCCGAATATGACGGTCTCGTCATGGGAACCTTCTTCGGTAAAAAAGCCAAAATTGGAGACATGGCAGTCTCCCATCACCATGACATGGGGTAATAGGCTAGAAAGTTGTTTCGGTAACTTTAAAACACCTTCGGCGATATCATGATAAAAAATCTGAGCCGACCCTCGGAAAAAACGAAAGGGATTGCTCGCCATGGTTTTATGCTTTCGACAAGGTGTCTTGCTATCAGGTTTTATTAGATCAACCCGTTCCAGAAGGGTTGATATAACAACGTCCCTGCTGAGAGTGTCTTCTTTTTTGTTAGGCATGATTATAGCTTTTTATGAAAACTGCACTAACTTAAACTGATCATCTTCATTTTTAAAGCAAATCTTCTTTGTATAACTACTTACTTGAATAGTTTGGTTATAATACCAAAACTTGAAGATACAGAGATCACAGCATGTCCAAATTTGGCTTTTCCTCATGGCCACTTAACACTAAAAACAGCTTTATGGCGCTAGGCTTATTATTGTTAGGTGCTTGCTCCCCTTCTGCTCAGAACACTACACAAATGGAAACACGTGTACTTGTAAAGGGTGATGCTGAGCGCCTTGATGGTGTTTGGGTAACTGACGCACAAGGGACAGCAATGCGCGATCCTCAGACGTCGGGTTTGGTTGCTTGGCGAGGCAAATTACTGAGTATTTCAGACCGTAGTGCTGTCCCTAAACAACGTATGACAATACATGTCATTGAGCCTAAGTCAGGGCAATTGCAAATACCGGGCTTTCCAATTTCTTTATCTGATACTTTAAAATCGAGTTGTTTTGCTGACTACATTAGCGGTAACCCCGATCTCGAAGCGCTATTAGTAGACCCTCAGAACGACCGGGTTTTTTATACTGTGACTGAAGATGCTTCGATGACTTCTTTATCGCCAGCCTGCCAACAACAATATGCTGATACAGGTTCAACCGACTATCCAACGGTGTTAGTTAGGCTCGAATTGCAAGATGATAATCGTGTTTTGATGACTCACGCTCGCCCTGTTCGTTTTGCAGCAGAGTTCGGCGTTGGTAATTTTCCGAACGATGGCATCGAAGGTCTAACGATGGACGATGAGCGACAGCTTTATTTAGCGTTAGAAAAAGATAACCAAGGTCATGCACGTATCTTTCAAGTTATGATGGGAGATCGTTTTTGGGAAACGGATGATTTCGCTGATGTTAAGGATAGTCAGCTTATCTTACCGAGCTACGAAAAAGGTAATCACCCTATCAATGGTATACAGTATGTTGCAGGGCTAGGCAGTCAAGGTGCTATTGTTGCTGCGGCTCGCAACGATGACCAACTTTGGATTACTTACCTTGATCGCAAGACACCAACCGATGTTATTAACCTGACTTTTTGGGCACCTACCGAGCATGGTCAAAATGCCTCTGGCAGTCAATGTGAAGCTATGGAACTGATGGACAATTCATCGATAGAAGGCGTCGCTGTATTGGACAATGATTTGTGGTTAGTCAATGATCCGTGGAAGCAAAATTACGGCAAGAATATTCAATGTGAGTCAAATAAGAGTCGCTACGAAAGCATGGCTCCGTTGCTGTTTAGCTTGCCGGTTAAGTCATTGTAGTGCTGCGCTTCTTTTCAGCGTTAGTACACACTGAGTTACAATATAACAGAGCCGGTTGATTGTTTAATCATCACAATGCAGCATAATTTAACCTATGAAAACGTTGAAATATGCTGTACTTGCTTTGCTTAGTAGCCTATCAATAGAGGTGTTCTGCCTTAATGCTGAAGCTGCTGTTGAAGACGTAACACTGTCTACCGAAACGTCCGATAAAGTGACGCTGTATGGTGAGCACTATTCAAAGAATACCAAAGCCAATGCGCCTCTTATTTTGTTGTTTCATCAAGGTGGCTCGAATGGGCGTGGTGAATATAATGACATTGCTTCGTGGCTGAACAAAAGTGGCTTTAGAGCTATTGCTTGGGATCAGCGTTCTGGTGGTAGAACTTATGGTAGCGATAACCGGACTGTAGCAAATCTTCCTGAAAATACCGCTGATGGTTATTGTGATGCAGTAGCCGACCTTCAGGCGGCGCTTGATTTTGTCATTGCTCATGAGTTAGCCGAACGTGTTGTCGTCTGGGGAAGTTCTTATTCAGGAGCTTTAGTGTTCCAACTCGCTGCTAAAAACCCTCGTCTTGTCTCTGGCGTTATTGCGTTTTCACCCGCTTCTGGAGGTCCCCTTGTTGAGTGCCGAGCCAGATTGTGGGCATCAAAAATCGATGTGCCTATGTTGGTCTTGAGACCATCTTCTGAAATGGAGCGGGAGTCGAGTATTGAGCAGAGAAATGTTTTGGTTGATGCGGGTGTGCAATTTAAGGTTGTAGAGCAGGGCATACATGGTTCATCAATGCTTGTTGATGAAAGGACGGGCCATAGCATGAGCGATGCCCGTGATAGTGTGCTGGCATGGTTAAAAGAGGTGAGTTTTCACCAACCTCTTTAAACGATTAAGGTCTTAACGCTCGATCTCCTCGGGCTAATCCACAAACCCCCGTTCTTGATGATTCAATAACTTCTGCAGTCGTTGCGAGGGTTTGAGCGAACACGTCAAGTTTGTCACTCGTTCCAGTCATCTCTATGGTGTAGTTGTTTGCTTGGACATCAACAATGTTGCCCCTAAAGATATCGACATTACGCATAACCTCTGCACGTGTTTTCTCTGTTGGTGTCGCCACTTTTATCAGCATTAATTCGCGTTCTACATGGCTGGATTCTGATAAGTCAGTCACCTTAAGTACGTCAATGAGTTTATTGACTTGCTTCGTTATTTGCTCAATAACTTTATCGTCGCCATGACTGGTGATAGTTAAGCGTGACAAACTTGGATCATGTGTCGGGGCAACGCATAAGCTGTCAACGTTGTAGTTTCGTTGTGAAAACAAAGCCACAATACGTGACAATGCACCAGGTTCGTTTTCCATTAATACGGAGATGATTCTTTTCATTATGTACGCTCCGTTTTACTTAAACGCATATCGTCCATTGCGCCATACTTAATCTGCATGGGGTAAACATGTTCATTTTGATCAACTTCGATATCCATAAACACTAAGCGGTCTTTCATTGAGAAACATTGAGCCATGGCATCATCTAATTCTTCTGGTTTGGTGACTTTGATACCAACATGACCATAAGCCTCAGCAAGCTTGACGAAATCAGGCATAGAGTCCATATAAGAGTGCGAGTGTCGCCCTTTGTAAATCATATCTTGCCATTGCCTTACCATGCCAAGCGCTCGGTTATTCAGAGAAATCACTTTAATCGGTAGGTTATATTGCAGACAGGTTGCTAGTTCTTGAATATTCATTTGAATACTGCCATCACCAGTGACAACAACCGACGTTGATTGAGGGTGAGCAAATTGAACCCCCATAGCTGCTGGTAAACCAAAGCCCATGGTGCCTAGGCCACCTGAATTTATCCATTGCCTTGGTTTTGCATAAGGGTAATACAAAGCTGCAAACATCTGATGCTGACCTACATCTGAGCTTACGAATGCTTCACCCTTAGTGTGCTTATAAACTGATTCGATAACTGCTTGAGGCTTAATTGCCTCTTCGTTGGTTGGGTAGGCTAAACAGTCACGGCTACGCCATTGATCTATTTGCTCCCACCAATCACTGAGCTTGTCTTTTTGTTCTGCTTTGTCGACACCAGCCAGTAGCTTTTGTATTTCTTGTACAACATGCTTAACCGAACCAACTACGGGAATGTGTACGGCTACTGTTTTAGAGATAGAGGCAGGGTCGATATCGACGTGTACTATCTTGGCATTAGGGCAGAATTTAGCGACGTTATTGGTTACACGATCATCAAAACGTGCACCTAAAGCGATAATGCAGTCGGCATTATGCATGGTTTTATTGGCTTCTAGTGTGCCATGCATACCAAGCATGCCAACAAATTGAGGATGTACACCTGAAACAGCACCCAGCCCCATCAGTGTGCAAGTCACGGGTGTATTCATATGTTCTGCTAGCGCAGTGACTTCTTCATGGGCTTCAGCAGCAATGGCCCCACCGCCAACATAAAGAACGGGTCTTTGAGCATTTTTCAATACCTCTGCTGCCTTTCTTATCTGCTTAGCATGACCTTTGATATTAGGGTTATATGACCGCATATGGACCGACTTGGGAAAGTCATACGGATGTTCTTCCAGAACATTAACTATGTCTTTAGGTAGGTCTACAACTACCGGCCCTGGTCTACCTGTATTGGCTATGTAGTAGGCTTTAGCAATCGCATCTGGAATATCGACAGCACGTTTAACCAAAAAGCTGTGTTTAACAATAGGCCTTGAACAACCGACCATATCTGTTTCTTGGAATGCATCTTCACCAATATGGACAGAAGGAACTTGCCCAGACAATACAACCATGGGAATGGAGTCCATGTAGGCTGTAGCTATGCCTGTGAGTGTGTTGGTTGCACCAGGACCTGAGGTGACGAGGACACTGCCGGTTTTACCTGTTGAGCGTGCGTAACCGTCTGCCATATGAGCTGCGGCTTGTTCATGGCGGACTAGTACGTGCTTGACGTCATCTTGCGCAAATAGCGCATCATAAATATCTAATACCGCGCCACCAGGATACCCAAAAATATGTGTAACACCAACATCCTTTAGCGCTCTTACGACCATCGCGGCGCCTGACATCATCTCCACCTGCTGACTCCTAAATTTACTCTGACTTAACGTTACGTAAACTATACGACAGCGAGCGCAAAGATAAAACACGGTTTTTGATTAAAGTGAGATGTGTATCCCAATATAGCTATTTTTTAGGATAAATATTCTAATATGTGGTTTTAAATAACGGGTAAATAGGATGGTGTTAATTTAATGTTAATGCGGAAAGGCGGTCATATACCCATGCCATCTCAGAATGCGCGTTTTCAGAACGACTAGGGCACACCAATTCAAGGCGCGTCAAGGACGGAATGTTCATGACCTTCTGAATTGGCGTGGTATAGGCTCATGGCAAAATCGCCTTAAACTGATATACCGCCTATATGAAACTAAATTTAGCCGTTTGTTACGAGACAGGGACTCTAGAGTTCAGTATCTGTACCAATATCTTCTTCTATTATCGCTGAGCTTTCAGTCTCTTCTTCATCGCTGACCTTATTCGAGCCGTAGATATTGATATGTTTTCTGCGGTGTATGCGTTTTTGGTATTTATCCCAAGCTCTTTCTACAACATTATTATTGTCTGCTGCTTTTTTACCTAATGCGACATCTAACAGATCTTTATCTTCTTGGCTGGTGGCAGTGTATGTGCCGTCAATTAAAGCGGTAATCAATAAGCCATATTCACTGAGTGCATTGCTCTCAGATATTGAGAAGTCGCCTGAACGCGAGAAACCATAGGGATAGTTGGCTAGATCACTGAATTGGCGAGTAAAAAACGAGTTCCTATCAAGGGTTGGTATATCTTGCATATTCACTTCCACAAAGTATCGAAAATTCACTTATTTAGCTGAATGCTATAAGTTGACCTACTAATACAAAGCGATAGCTTTTACTTCCAATTAGAGATTTCCCCTAAAAGTATCAATAGGATAACTATTAACAAGCAGCACGTAGGGCTAGAAGGAAAAACAGATATCAGCTACCTATAACTCAGGCCGAGCAAAGGTCGCTATTTTCATGATTGTTCTTTCCAGCCTACCAATCAGCTAAATAAAAAACCATGAGTCATTTTTAGATTCAAAACTTGCGTTCGTCAATACTTATTCTTATGAAATTTTTATGTCAACAAAAGAGAGGAAAGCTATGTGCTTACGTAGGTGTAGTGATAGATAAGAGTGGTCGTACCGAGCCGTGCATTCCCATGTGAATTCGACCCTATAGCACAGGCTTATCAGGTTGAGATAAGTTGTCTGTGGGACTGATTTCAATCAGGAATGCTGCTTTTCCAACGGGGTATTCTAGATAAATTCTACCCCGTCATGTATCGTCTGATCCTATTGCTTCTTGTTAGGCACCCAAGCCCAAACCATTTCACATTGTATTGGTTCGTCGCCCGATTCGTCAGTCACTGATACGCGGACTGTCATGTCGCCTTTTTCTTCTGTTTTCAAACGCTCAAGTTGCTCGTCATTTAACTGCGCAACAGCAGTCATATCTCCTACTGTGCGTTTGTGATAATCGACATGCAATGTTTTGAGCAGTGGGAGTTTATCTCCCGGCAGATTGATACCCACAATAAAGCCAGTTGCAGATTCAGCGAGCAGTGCCATAGAAGCCGCATGTATGCCGCCGATATGGTTTTGGACACGTTTGATATTCTTTTGAAAAAATGTCACTGAGTGCGTATCGACGTTCAATATTTTTAACCGAGCAGTACCTGCTAGCTTGACCTTATGATTAAACAAGAAAGTCATGATGCGGTATTTTAACCACGTTGGATAATGTTCTATAGAGCGAACAAATTCACCGAGTGCGTTTTTCTTGGGCATAATCTTCTCTTCTGGTTAGACCAGTTTAAGGATGGCAGTCTTCTCCTTAAATAGCAATTACTGATGTATGGGTTATGGTTTGGGGGATCTAAAATGTTTAGCACAAGCAGAATGAATACTTGAATAGTTTTATGTAAAGAATTGATAATATTGGAGCGGGAAACGAGATTCGAACTCGCGACCTCAACCTTGGCAAGGTTGCGC
>CAZXIN010000029.1:0-69506 GCA_964640795.1 uncultured Pseudoalteromonadaceae bacterium
TCAGATGTTGTTCTGTGAGCATTCAAGCGCATTCTGCGTAAATCTCTACCTGTCATATACATTTGCAATACCCCTACTTATTTTTAATTAAACACCATTGTGTCTTTGACGGGAGACATAATAAAAAAAATAATGTGGAATGCGTTACACACGGTAAAGAAAATCTTTCTCTGGGCAAAAAAATTTTAAAAACCTTTGAAATACAAAGGTTTAAAAGGTTAGTTTTTTTACTAAATATGGCCGTGATTTATGACGCAAGCACCAGTCGCTTTCATTTAACCTCAATCTTCCTATTTTGGCGGTAAAAACCGTCACTAATTTACGACACTATATTCTTCGATAAGAGGAGGACATTAGAGCCTGTTCAAGTTTTGTTCTAAATAAACGCTTTTATGAAGCATACGGAAGGCAGCGTTTGTTTGCGCTTTAACTGCGTTAGAACCTATTCGTAGGCCACTGAAGGGATGCAGGAACTAGAATAACGCTGGAAGTTGTTATCGAGAACACCACTTACCACTGTTTCTATCTTGGCCGAAAAGCAAGTAAACGGCTGAAAAATCAAACACGCTCTAGTATGGAGAGATAAAAGCTCGTTAAAACGAGCAATTATAAGAGTCGCTGTCGCACAATTTCATACAGGCTAATGCCTGTTGCAACAGATACATTGAGGCTTGAAACAGAACCAGACATAGGAAGCTTTATCAGTTCATCACAATTCTCCCTTGTTAGACGTCTCATACCTTTACCCTCTGCTCCCATCACTAGAGCTAGAGGTCCAGTTAGTGATGCTTGATAAATCGTTTGTTCGGCTTCTCCTGCTGTTCCAACAACCCAAACCCCAGCTTGTTGGATATCACGTAACGTCCTTGACAGGTTAGTCACTTGAATAAGTGGAACCACTTCCGCAGCTCCACAAGCAACTTTGCGAACAGTCGGTGTCAACGCAGCAGATTTGTCTTTAGGCACAATAACAGCATGTGCGCCAGCTGCATCAGCGGAACGCAAGCAAGCACCTAAGTTATGAGGATCAGTCACCCCATCAAGTACCAATAAAAAAGGTAAGGGCTGACTTTCGATAATAGTATCAAGATCTTTTTCATCTAAGACTTTGCCGGGCTTCGCTCGGGCAACAACCCCTTGATGTTGCTCTCCTTTGGTTTTTTCATCAAGCACCTTACGTTGGCAAAACTGAATGGAAATACCAAAACGGCGGGCTTGATTAACCAAATGGTTAAACCTTGTGTCATCCCGACCTTTGAGAAGATAAAGCTCGATAATGCGTTCAGGTTCTCTTTCTAATACCGCCTCTAAAGCATGGATACCATAAAGCCACTCTTGTTGAGCCATCTATCTTTTTCCTCTTGATGAAGCAGGTTTATTTTTACTACCTTTAGATTTTTTTGATTTGGATCTCGAACTCGGCTTCGCAGGCCGTTTACTGTTATTCCTTTTTGGCGCCGTTGAAGTACCCCGATTCGATGTAGACTTTTCTGATCCCTTATTTGTCATCCTGCTTTTATTCTTTTTATGTTTCTTTATTGCTTGATTGCTATCTGGCAGATCTAATATGAAATCAATTTTTCTGTCATCTAGGTTCACTGAGGCTACTTTTACCGACAATTCATCACCTAAGCGATAAATAACACCCCGGCTTTCACCTACTAAGCGCTGTTTAACTTCATCATAATGATAATAGTCATTATCCAAACTCGTGATATGTACTAAGCCGTCAATATGGAACTCGGTCAGGCGAACAAAAAAACCAAAATTAGTCACCGAAGCAATGACGCCATCAAAGCTATCACCAACATGGTCTTGCATAAACTCACATTTTAACCAATCACTTACGTCACGCGTCGCATCATCTGCGCGTCGTTCAGCCATTGAACACGATTCTCCTAAAGCTTCAACCTCATCAACAGAGTAACTTTTAGCACCTTGTGTTTTTTCACCATTTTTCTTCTTTAACACAGCTTTTATCGCTCGATGCACAATCAGATCAGGATAGCGGCGTATTGGCGATGTAAAGTGTGCATAAGCTTCTAAGGCTAAGCCAAAATGGCCAATATTCTCGCGATCATAAACTGCTTGCTTCATTGAGCGGAGCAGCATCGTTTGTATCAACTCTTGATCTGGACGTTCACCTACTTTAGATAAAACATTACCTAACAATCCGGGTGTTACGTCATCACCTAAGCCATGTTGAATACCTACCTCACTCAAGTATGACTTAAACGCCAGTAAACGGTCTGCGTCAGGCTCATCATGAATACGATATAACCCTTCTGCTTTATGTTCCTGCAGAAAACTTGCTGTGGCGACATTGGCCATTATCATGCATTCTTCGATAAGCTTATGAGCATCATTTCGAACAACAGGAACGATATAATCGATTTTGCGTTGGGCATCAAAAACAAATTTACTCTCTTGAGTTTCAAATTCGATAGCTCCTCGTCCTTGCCGAGCCTTACGCAACACCTTAAACAAGCTATATAGCTCTCTTAAATGAGGAACAAAATCTTGATAACGTTTATGAAGCTCTGGATCTCCCTCTAATATCGCAGCAACTTTGGTATAAGTTAACCGTGCTTTTGAATTCATCACGGCTTCATAAAAACGATAGCCCTCCAGCTTACCCTTAGCATCGATTGACATTTCACAGGTCATACACAACCTATCAACATCTGGATTCAAAGAGCAAAGGCCATTAGAAAGCGCTTCCGGTAACATAGGAATCACTTGATCAGGAAAATAAACCGATGTTCCTCTATTTTGAGCTTCATCATCGAGTGCTGTCCCAGTACGCACATAATAGCTCACATCGGCAATAGCGACCCATAACGTCCATCCACCAGCTTCATTAAGTTGGCAGAATACAGCATCATCGAAATCTCTCGCGTCTTCACCGTCAATGGTCACTAAAGGCATATCACGCAAATCTATACGACCGACCTTAGCCTTTTCTTCAACGGTCTCTGACAGCTTCTTGATTTGACGTTTAACACCTTGAGGCCATTGATGAGGAATATCGAATGTGCGTAACGCCATTTCGATTTCCATTCCCGGTGCCATATGATCACCTAGCACTTCTATCACTTTACCCACAGCATTACGACGATGCCTTGGCCGCTCGATAATCTCAACGACAACCACATTTCCTTGCCGAGCCCCTTGATTCTTGCCGTCTAAAATGAAAATCTCTTGGCATATGCGGCTATCATCGGGTACAACAATACCAACCCCATTTTCCAGATGAAAACGGCCAACAATAGCCTCTGCACGCGGCTCGAGTAGTCGGACAATCTTGGCTTCCGTCCGCCCTTTAGAAGATGCATTTGTTTCTTTGGCAAGAACAAGATCACCCGGCAAATAGATTTGCATCTGCCCAATAGGGATAAATAGATCTTTACCACCGCCTTCTTTAGCGAGAAACCCAAAGCCGTCTCTATGACCAATAATGCGCCCTTTAATCAAGTCAGACTGGTCAGCGACTTCATATTTTTTTTGACGGTTAAAAAGTATCTGGCCTTCTCTTTCCATAGCTCGCAACCGTCTTTGGATACCCACTCGAGAATCTTCGTCATTAGCATTTACCAGGTGGCAGATATCCATAAAGCTTAACGCTTGTTTTTTATCTGTAAGGATCTGTAAAAGGTATTCGCGACTTGCAACTGGGTTTTCGTATTTCTGTTGTTCGCGCTTAAAGTGAGGGTCTTGACTCATTGACTGTTACAAAAAGAGGTTTTATAGAGTATACCTAATCTCTAACGACTTAGCTGCTTAATATGACGTATGTTGATCAGTCTCGACTGCAGTCCGTCACACAATGGCTTTAACTGTCCAAAGGCCTCTTTGCATTGCGTACACTCTTCGGACTCATCAAGCGCTCTAAACCATCTAAACAAACCTCAATACGATCATGGGTTTCTTTATCGGCTGTTATTGAGTTATACAGCCAATGATAAGCATCTTCATAATCATAGGGGCTACCAAAACCATCAACAAACATCTCTGCTAGTTGAATTTGGCCTTTTTGATTACCAAGATAGCTTGATTCATAGAAATAGCTGACAGCTTTCTCACTGTCTACCTGAACAAACTTTCCATCACGATAGTAACGCCCTAACTGTTCAAAAGCTGCCGCCAGACCTTGCTCAGCCGCCAAGTTCATATAATAGATACCGCGTTCTGCATCTGTTTCAACGCAAACACCCCAAGCCAACATATCCCCCCATAGGAACTGATAAGCCGGTATTTTCAACGTCTGTGCTCTCGCTTCAATATCTTGCACTAACTGACAATCGTCCAACACCACACGAGATAGGTGTTCGTTGCGGTTAATCAATCGAATCAACTCATCCTGACTATACAGCTGAACAGCTTTAATCTCTCGATTCTGTGCTATTAACTGAAAGCTCATCAAAATAAATAATAACGGTAGTAACTTATACATAACGATCTGTTTGTCGGCATTTATTAGTTAACTTATCGACCAATGCTCAAAATTGTAAAGTCAATAATTTTGAGTATGGCAAACTCATTGAACATATTCTAACTTAAACGATAAAGCGCGAAACACTCTCTTTCATTGTATTAGACATATCGTGGAGACTGTTTGTTGATGACGATATTTCTCCCATCATTGATTGCACTTCATTAGCATCATCGGCCAATTCCATCATGCGCTGATTGATACCATCACAGGTATACTTTTGCTCTTCACTAGCAGATGCCACCATCTGATTAACATCAGCCATATGGCTTATCATCTCCTGCAACTCGACCAAGGCAGAACTAACCGACTCCACCAATTGTATGCCTCCTTCTGCAGATGATGATGCTAATTGCATAGAATCAACAGATTGATTCGCAGCTGTCGTTAATTCACCAATCTTTGACTGTATCTCAACGGTGCTATCTTGTGTTCTCGCAGCTAAGGTTCTTACTTCATCTGCTACAACAGAGAAGCCGCGTCCATGCTCACCGGCACGAGCGGCCTCAATCGCAGCATTCAAAGCGAGAAGATTAGTCTGATCTGCAATCTCATTAATAACCGCTAGCACGCTGCCTATACCCTTAACTTCTTCACGAAGCTTAAGAATAATCTGCGCCGATGTTTTTACCTCATCCACCAGCATTTTTATGTTATTAGCCGCTTCTTGTGCTCGCTGTGAGTTTTCTAGTGTATTGTTACGAGCGAGACTTGTTTGTGAAGAAGCCTCTGAAGAGCGAAGGGTTATTTCATCAATAGCTTGATTAAACTCAGCCAATGATCGGCGCATGTCAGATGCATTCTCTTTCTGTTTTTCTATGGTTACTCTTGATTGCTCCGTCGCAACTTTCAACTGGGAGCTCGAACTAGCCACTGTGTCTGCATTCTCTTTAGTTGCTTTAACCGTATTGGCTATATCACCAATAAAAGTATTAAACCCATCAGCTATTTGATTAAGCTCAGGAATGTTCCGTTTAGGAATTCTGCTTGTTAAGTTTGCTTCTCCTGAGTTCAAATCAGAAAAGCTGTCCCTTAAGTTACAAATAGGTCTTTGAAGGAAATTAGCAAGCAAATAGGAGACAACCAAGCCAGCAAGCACCAGAAACACGCCAAGGACAACAGTCTCTTTAACAATGCTATTTTTAAGCTTTGTCACATCCTGCAATGCTTCGGCTTTGTCTATTTCAGATAAAATGGCCCATGTCATATTACCAACCTTTAAAGGCCCATAAGCAGACAACACGGGGACTCCACGATAGTCTTCAAAAGTAGCAAAACCATTTTTACCTGATAATGCTTGTTTAACACCAATTGAGTCAACTTGCTGCAAAGAAATACTGGTTTCTTTAGCTTTTATCTCATCTAACGCAGGCATATTGGCTTTGTTTAATGCATCAAAATAGGCCGCTTTGTCCTCAACGAAGAAACGACTCTCATTTCTCAGCGTGCCGTTTTCGCCAACCAAGTAAGTCTCACCGCTTTCACCAAACCCTTTGTTCAACCAATCTTGCTGTTGTGTCATCACATTGTTCAACCTATCTATTGGCATCTGATAAATGAGCACAGCAATTGTCAATCCATTCTCTACTATCGGCGAAGCTATAAAGCTCGCAGCATTATTGTAAGACGGTAGGTAAGGTTTAAAATCGGTCAAGTGCGCCTGCTCTGGCCCAAGGCTTAAAGCTCTCTTAAATGCTTCTCCGATACCGGTTTTAGCGTATGGACCAGACTTCAAATTAGTCGCAAAATCCAATTCTTTAAATACGCTATAAACCACGTTCCCAGTGTCCGCATCGACAATGAAAATATCGTAGTACCCAAACTTATTTAAGAAATTCCTGATACTAGGATGGTAGAACTTATGAAATTTCGCGTAGTCTGAGCTATTGTCAGGCGACGTTAACGAATCCTTTTCTCCAAGTGGGCTCGCGTTATTAGCAATCAAATCATATTGGAAAGCCAACGCTTGTTGGGATAACGCAGCTACCATTGGCTTGGTATCTATACTGCCAATATTCTGATTTTCGAACTCTTTTTTAAATTGTTCTTTATAGTAAGTAGCGACATCTTCCTCTTGCTGACTAGTCGTACGCCCTCTTTGCCGAGGATAGCTTTCAAAAGCCTCTATCAATTTCTTCGAAGCTGATACCGTGGAGACATCAGAAGCCATGGCAATCAATTGCTTATTAATGGTTTCGAAATACTCGGTCACATTCTGAGATATCAGCTCTTTCTTAGATATCAGATCCAATTCGGCCCGATGCTCCAGAGAGCTTTTCATATCGATCAGCGCCCCACGCCCTAATGCAATACTGATGACCACAACAGAGCAAAAAACCAATATAGACATGGAAAGGATTAATCGTAATTTTAAACTCATAGATTTTCTAAGTATTTTAGGGGGTTGCGCTCAATATAATCGAAACATCATACAATTTGCATAAGAAAATTAACCCAATCTGTCATATCTTCTTCACAAAACATCAACAGGCACTTTTTATTAAGAAATCAAAAATTAACCAGACCAGTCGATACTCGACAGCTTTTCCAATGCATCTATACTTTCCGAATGCTCTGAGTAACAGAGGCCAATTTGTCTTGTAAACTCGAATTCTTCTAAAGACCTGAATTCAACATCAGATTGGCTTAATAACTCAGGATACTTAGGAAGCAATGCACAACCTAAACCCGCTTTCACCAAACCAATGGCATATTCAACCGTCTGAATTTTCGCTCTAACTTCAATACTAATCCGATGCTTGCTGAGTTGCTTTTCGAACATAGGCCATGCATCACATGTTGTCCTTTGTACAAACGGAATACTCTCCAAATGTTGGATTAACAACTCCTTTTTAAGCGCTAACTCATGAGAGGCAGGAATGGCAATCACATAACTCTCGTCCCACATGGGAAAAAATGTCTCATCGTGAAGTTTAAGCTCTCGATTGATAATCTTTGCATCGGCATCTTCTTCTGGAGGAACAAGCGTCAGTTCCATGTTTTCTTGCGCAGACATAAAACGTTTCAATAGGGTGGTCATTCTCTCAACACTCAACCCCTTAACGAGCCCTAGCCTAAACGGTTCTTTTTGTTGTTGCTGAGAGAACTTCTGCTTTATCGCAGCAGCTTGTGATAATAGCTGCTTTGCTTGTAAATATAGCTCTTTACCTGAATCTGTCGGGACTACGCCTCGCGCATGGCGTTTGAAAAGTTCACAACTTAATTCAGTTTCTAAATGCTTGATTGATGCAGACACTGAAGGTTGTGCCACATAGCCAGCTCGTGCGGCCGCGCTAACGCTGCCGTTTTCATACACCAAGGTAAAATAATGTAACGATCGTAAATCCATATAAAGCTCTTGCTATCGATATAACTCCCTATCAATGTATAGTGTATAAAAAGCTTAAGCTATAGAAATTAACTATAGCTCATAAAGCTTTTTGATATTTTTGCATCTATTCGCTTAGTCGTATGATGCTTAACAAATTCATTTCGACTCACATTAGGTGCCCTATGACTAACAAAGCCTCTAAGCCTCAATTTGATTGGCAAGATCCACTTTTACTTGAATCTCAACTATCAGAAGAAGAGCGATTAGTCAGAGACACTGCGCACCAATACTGCCAAGAGAAACTGCAAACTCGCGTGTTGATGGCCAACCGAAATGAAGTCTTTGATCGAGAGATCATGAACGAATTGGGCGAGCTTGGCTTATTAGGTGCTACTTTGCCAGAGAAGTATGGTTGTGCTGGCGTCAACTACGTTACCTACGGCTTAGTGGCACGCGAGGTTGAGCGTGTGGACAGCGGCTATAGAAGTGCCATGAGCGTACAAAGCTCTTTAGTGATGCATCCCATTTATGAGTACGGTAATGAAGAACAGCGCATGAAGTACCTACCTAAATTAGCGTCAGGTGAATGGGTAGGATGCTTTGGCTTGACTGAACCAGACTCTGGTTCAGACCCTGCCAGCATGACAACACGCGCTAAAGCAGTCGATGGTGGTTATCAGTTAACTGGCAACAAAATGTGGATCACGAACTCACCCATCGCTGATGTCTTCGTCGTTTGGGGCAAACTTGATGGTGTCATTACAGGCTTTATTCTAGAAAAAGGCATGGAAGGACTATCAGCCCCCAAAATCGAAGGTAAGTTTTCGCTGAGAGCATCGATTACTGGTGAGATTGTTATGGACAACGTCTTTGTTCCTGAAGAGAATCGCTTACCTAACGCAAGAGGCTTGGGCGGTCCTTTCGGCTGCTTAAACAAAGCCAGATATGGCATTGCATGGGGAGCCTTAGGTGCTGCAGAGTTTTGCTGGCATGCTGCACGCCAATATACCTTGGACAGGAGTCAATTTGGCAGACCACTTGCCGCAACCCAGCTCATTCAGAAAAAACTCGCCGACATGCAAACCGAGATCAACATAGGCCTTAGCTCCTGTTTAATGGCCGGAAGAGCAATGGATGCAGGTCTACTTGCTCCTGAAAGTATTTCTCTGATAAAACGTAACTCCTGTGGTAAAGCACTTGAAATAGCACGCATAGCTCGTGACATGCACGGTGGTAATGGTATTGCTGACGAGTTCCACGTCATCCGACACGCAATGAACCTTGAGGCTGTTAATACCTATGAAGGCACTCATGACGTTCACGCACTCATCTTAGGCCGCGCACAAACTGGGCTACAAGCATTTAGTGTTTAGTAACGCTACAACTAAATCATAAAATTCGTACCAAAACCATCTTGATGATTGGTACGGATAACCTTTAGTGCATTTATCTTGCGAAATAGGGCCGATGAGTCATGTCTAGTAACAGTAATACCATGCAGTTTCCACTTAGCGAAAAGTTTATTCACGCCATCAAAAAAGGCCAATTACCAGCCTACACCAGTGAGCTTGCCCCTGCAGACACAACACTAAGCGATAGTGATGTCATAGACCTGTTTGAAACCCAGATAATGAGTCGGCACCTAGACTTTCAATCTCGGGTGATGCAAAAACAAGGTAAAAGTTTCTATACCATTGGCAGCTCCGGTCATGAAGGGAATGCCGCCGTGGCTGAGGCACTGCGCTTTAACGACATGGCTTTCTTACACTACCGTAGCGGCGCTTTTATGATTCAGCGCAGCAAACAAGTGCCAGGACAAACGCCGCTTTATGACATGATGCTCTCTTTTGCAGCTTCATCTGAAGATCCTATTTCAGGTGGTCGGCATAAGGTGCTGGGTAGTCAATCACTCTACATCCCGCCGCAAACCAGTACTATTGCATCACATTTACCTAAAGCTGTAGGGACAGCTTACAGTATAGGCCTATCAAGTACGTTGGGACTTGATGGTAAACTTAAAAACGATTCGGTCGTACTTTGTAGCTTTGGGGACGCGTCAGCCAATCACTCTACAGCACAAGGTGCTATTAATGCAGCGGCATGGGCATCATACCAATCAGCTCCACTACCCATTATCTTCTTATGTGAAGACAATGGTATTGGCATTTCTACATCAACGCCTAAAGGTTGGATAGAAGCAAACTTTAGCCATCGTCCTGGCTTAAATTACCTGCAATGTGACGGCTTAAACTTATTAGACACTTATCAAACGACACAACACGCGATACATATTGCGAGAAAACGGCACCAACCTGTTTTCTTACATATGAAACTCGTTCGTTTATTGGGTCATGCAGGGTCTGACACTGAATCTGCGTATCGCACTAAGCAGTCCATCGCTCATGACGAAAGCCAAGATCCATTGATGCATAACGCCAGTATGTTGATACATCATGGCTTGATGACAGCTGACCAAGTGATAAGCTTATATGAGTCTGTTGCAGAGCGCATAAAACGTATCAGTGAGGTTGCCTGTAACCGGCCTCGTTTAGAGGATGCTAAACAGGTGATGCAGAGCATTGTTCCACCAGCAATCCAAACAAATTCACCGCCTCTTGTTTTAACGGACCAAGGTCGCGCTAACCTGTTTAGGCATGAGAAGCACAATATTGCCAAAAAACAGCATATGGCTAAGCTGATCAATTGGGCCTTGCACGACATTATGGCCAGCTATAAAAATACTGTTTTGTGCGGTGAGGATATTGCTCGTAAAGGCGGCGTCTACAACGTCACATCTCACCTCTGTGAAGAGTTTGGCCCTGCCCGCGTCATCAATACATTGTTAGATGAGCAATCGATTTTAGGCTTAGCCATAGGATTAGCACATAACGGTTTTTTACCTATTCCAGAGATCCAGTTCTTGGCTTATGTACATAATGCCGAAGATCAAATCCGTGGAGAAGCAGCCACATTACCTTTTTTCTCCAATGGCCAATTCACCAATCCCATGGTCATTAGAATCGCCGGTCTGGCCTATCAAAAAGGGTTCGGCGGACATTTCCATAATGACAACTCATTTGCAGTTTTCAGAGATATACCCGGTGTTATCATTGCGTGTCCATCTAACGGCGCGGATGCCGCAGCAATGCTAAGGACTTGTGTCGAGCTAGCACACAGGGAGCAGCGTTTAGTCATATTTATCGAACCCATTGCGCTATACATGCAAAAAGACTTATACGAAGTTGGGGATGGCAAGTGGTGTTTTGATTACCCTGTTCCTAACCAATCATCGGCAATGAAGTTAGGCGATATTGGTGTTTATGGCGAAGGTAAGCAACTCGCCATTATCAGTTACGGTAACGGCTATTACTTGAGTAGAAAAGCTGAAAAATTACTTGCTGAAAAAGGTGTTGAGTGTCGGATCATTGATTTACGTTGGCTTGCACCGCTCAATGAAAAAGCCATTGTCAATGCAGTGGCGGATTGCGAACACATACTCATAGTCGATGAATGCCGTAAAACGGGTTCAATCAGCGAAGCGATAATGACACTTTTTAGCGAAAGCTCTCAACGCCAGCCCACACAACGTATTACTGCCCAAGACTGTTTTATTCCTCTGGGTAGTGCGTCTTATTTAGTCTTACCCAGTGTTGAGCAAATTGTTGATACAGCACTGAACATGACGCAAGGAGAATCATCATGACTACCCAGCAAAAACAAACTGCTGTAGTGGTTTGCCCAGGTAGAGGGACATACAATAAAGAAGAGTTAGGCTACTTTCATCGACTCCACGCTGACAAGCTCAATATATTAGACGTGATTGATCAACACAGACAAGATCACAATCAAGTCAGTATTAAGGAGTTAGATTCCGCCGCTCGATACCAAATGAAAAAGCATACTGCTGGCGAAAATGCTTCTGCCCTTATCTACGCCTGTGCGAAAGGCGACTATGAGTCTATTAATTTAGCTCAATACGATATCAAAGCCATGACCGGAAACTCGATGGGATGGTACATTGCATTAGCCTTATCAAACGCATTGAATACAGAAGCATCCATTGAGCTTATCAACACCATGGGTTCGATGATGACCTCTGGCATTATTGGCGGTCAGCTCATCTATCCTGTCGTCGATGAAAACTGGCATATTGATGAGCAACTCATTGCCGAAGTAGAAAAAGCCAAAATCTTGGTTGACTCCATGCAAGGCTCCGATGTTCACGACTCAATTTATCTCGGCGGATATCTTGTTTTAGGTGGCAACCAAGCAGCATTAGATACACTGTTTAAAGTACTCCCAACAATACAAGACAGATACCCGATGCCACTGCACAATCACGCAGCTTTTCATACACCATTACTGAACCCCGTCAGTACTAAGGCGAAAGAGCAACTGGGGGTTAGCTTATTTCAGACACCCAAAATACCGTTAGTTGATGGGCAAGGTAAGGTATGGCAACCCTATGCAACTGACATTAAGGCACTGCGTGAATACACACTTGGACATCAAGTCACTGAGACTTATAATTTTACTAAAGCCGTAGAAGTGAGCTTAAAGGAATTTGCTCCAGACAAACTCATTATACTAGGCCCAGGAGCAACACTCGGAGGTGCCATTGGGCAGTGCTTAGTGCAAAACCAATGGCTAAATATCAAGACTAAAGCCGACTTTATTCAAAAACAAAAAGAAGACCCTTTTGTTCTCTCAATGGGTATCCAAGAGCAACGTCAGCTTGTTGTTTAACGGTGTGGAAGCGAATTAATCCGCGAATTTATCTCACACCGGCACTATGCCCGATTGAAATTGGTCCCACAGAAAGCATTCTTATATCTGCGGGACTGTCTTTAGGCAGGAAAGAATAACATTAACTCGCTTTTTTGTTCTCGGCAACGGCATTGGTACTTTCAAATATTTTGTCCGCCGATGCAGCGACAAAACCCGAATACAATTGACCATCAGCTATCGGATAACGTTGAGCAAATTCATAGAAACAAGAAGGTATAATCATCTCTCCTTCTTTAAAATTAACGGCCACACGATCAGCGATAGTTGCAGATTGCGCTAAATAAACATCAGCATGACCTTTTATTTCGCCGCCGGCTTGGTTCAGCTCGAATCCTGCTGCTTTCAACAAGCTGTTTACCTCTACCAATTCGTCCACATGCGGTAGTTGATTGACGCTTACCGTAAAGTGATTTGCTCTAAATCCCCAAACTGACATCCACGCAGCATATTCAGACTCTTGTACCAAAAGCTGGTAATCACTCTGAGATAAAGGCCAATGAGCCCCTGAATACAAAAAGCTGCTGTCGGCTACTTTCGCTTCATCGATAGCATCAACCATACAAGCAATCACTTTTTGTGCCTGCTCAGATAGTTGCTCAACGAGTAATTCGCTAATAAAAACCTTAGCAACTGTAGGATCAGGGTGTTCGAAATGCTGGGCGTAGAGTTTCTTTTCTTTAAAGTGGTATTCACCACCTTGTTTATAGCCTAAGGATAGAAAGTGTGCAGCTAACTTATCCAACCCCACTTTAGGTAAATTGAACGTCCTTAACGCAATGTGATCATTCACTATATCACTTGCAGTGCCAGAATCAGATTCAAGCAACGCATGAATCCGTTTAGCAGATGGTGTAATAGATACGTAATCCTGCCAAAGATTAGCAAATAATTGTGGAATAGCTTGTGACATCTTAAACAACTCAGCTGGATAAAAAACGGGCGTAATTTAAGGGTCTTAGCGACAAAAGTAAACAACTGTTTGAATCCAATTGCTATACTTTGGCAACAAATAGAAACATTAACACTGTGGACAAATCCCGTTAACAATTGCACCTTACGTAAAGGTCACATACATTGTACCGATCTCTCGACTATAAAAATGATAAAGCGTCACAATGAGTGGTCAAAAAAGAGAGCATTTAACCCATTAAACAAGTGAATAAATTATGAAGAAAACGCTATTGGCAGCCTCCGTTGCCTCATCTATATTTTTGCTAAGTGCCTGTGGTCAAAAACAAGCAGAGCAGCAGGCGGCAACACCAGCACCAGCAGCGACAACAACGAGCGCCAAAGCAGAGCTTGGATCATTTGGTGTAGATTTGGACGCACGTGATTTGTCAGTCAAACCAGGCGATGACTTCTTCATGTACGCTGGCGGTACTTGGTACAAAAATTATGTCATGCCTGCAGATAAGACGCGCTACGGTGCGTTTACCGCATTAGCTGAACGCAGCGAAAAACAAGTTAAAGAAATCATCGACAGCCTAGCACAAGAAACCAACCTTAATGCCGATGAAAAGATGGTTTATGATTTTTATCAAGCCTATATGGATGTTGATAGTATTAATGCTAAGGGCATGGAACCTATCGCTGGGCTTGTTGCTGAAATAGGCGCGGTGAACTCAGTCAAAGATTTAACCATGTTGTTTGGCCGTTCGTGGCAAGATGCCACTATTAGCCCAATTGGTGGCTTTATGGGCTTCAACCGCTTAGACCCAAATCAATACCAAATGAGCTTTGGTGTAGGTGGCACAGGTTTACCAGACCGTTCTTACTATTTAACAGACAGTGAAAGATTTAAAGACATCCGTAATGCTTATGTCGCACATATCGCTGAAATGTTCACGTTGGCAGGTATTGATGGTGGTCAGCAAAAAGCAGAAGCTATCTTAGCATTAGAGACAAAGCTAGCTGAAGCACAGTGGCCTCGTGAAAAACGCCGTAATCGTGATTTAACGCTAAATCAGATCGAGCGCAACCAACTGAGCACTGATTACTCTGGTTTCGACTGGGATACTTATATTGCGCAAACGGGTTACAAGATTTCAGGGCAACTGAATATCGCACAGCCGCAACCGGTTAAAGATGTTATCGCACTGATCAATGGTGAATCACTCGATACATGGAAAGACTATATGACTTACCATGCTATTAGTAACAATGCGAACTTGTTGTCTGAAGACTTCTTTAACGCAAACTTTGCATTCTTCGGCACTAAGCTACGTGGACAAGCAGAACCACGCCCACGTTGGAAGCGTGCTGTTGGCCAAATGGCTGGCACTCAGTCACTCGGTTTTGCCATCGGTAAAATTTATGTCGATCGCTACTTCCCTGAAAGCTCAAAAGCTAAAATGGCTGATCTCGTCAAAAACCTACGTACAGCACTAGGTGAAAGACTAGAGACACTTGATTGGATGGGTGAAGAAACCAAGCAGAACGCAAAAGCTAAGCTCGGCTCTTTTAATCCCAAAATTGGCTACCCTGATAGATGGCAGGGATTTGAAGGCATTACTATCAGCGACTCTGATCTTGTAGGAAACGTTCGCAACTTAACAACGTTTTTCCGTGAAGATAGTGTCAGTAAAGAATTGCAAACGACTGATCGTAATCGCTGGGCAATGACTCCACAAACTGTCAATGCTTACTATAACCCTTCATTTAACGAAATCGTTTTCCCAGCAGCCATTCTGCAACCTCCTTTCTTCGATCCCAACGCCGATCCAGCCGTAAATTATGGTGGTATAGGTGCTGTTATTGGTCATGAGATCGGTCATGGTTTTGATGATCAAGGCTCGAAGTCTGATGAGCATGGCATACAGCGTAACTGGTGGACAAGTGAAGACCGTTCAGCATTTGAAGCAAAAACTCAAATGCTCATCGACCAGTATAGCGCCTATGAGCCAATCAAAGATAACTTCGTTAATGGCCAAAACAGCTTAGGTGAAAACATTGGTGATGTTGGTGGCCTAGCAATGGCATACCACGCCTATAAACTAAGCCTCAATGGTCAAGAAGCACCTATTATCGATGGTACAACTGGTGACCAACGCTTCTTCTTAGCTTGGGCGCAAGTTTGGCGCGGTAAGCTAACCGAACAAAGCATGCTTAATCAGCTAAGAGCTGGCACACATGCACCTGGTAAATTCCGTACTTTAGCGCCACGCAATCATGATGCATGGTATGAAGCTTTTGATGTGAAGCCAGGCGATGCATTGTACTTGGCACCAGAAGAACGCGTACGTATCTGGTAGGTCAATCTTGAGCTAAAAAGTTTAAAGCGCTGTCGTTGGCAACAACACAGCGCTTTTTTAATACAGCCAATGAATTTCAAAGCACACAGCTGTTACCTGTGTTTCGACATTCGTTAGGATATAATGCTACTTGGTATTAGACACATGAAAAATAAAAGCGCATCCCCTTTATCAAGAGCCATCAGGTGTTTTACCCTAGCATCTATGATAACAACTGCTGCGAGTGCGACAGCAAACACCATCGATTACCCTGCTGTTGCATCAAATGTCCCATACTCATCTATCTCAGCATTAATGTATCGTGAAGCTGACGAAAAAATTCAATATGGTCATGACAAGTTGCAATATGCCCTGCTATGGAAAGCAAAATTAAGCAATACCGACTCTAGAAAACCGTTGGTCGTTCTTATTCACGGCGGCTGCTGGTTGAATGCTTTCGACATCAAACATACTTTCCCTTTGACCACTGCATTAGCACAGTCTGGATATGACATATGGTCATTAGAATATCGTCGAACAGGTGACGAAGGGGGTGGTTGGCCCGGTACATTCGAGGACATAAAACAAGGTATTTTAGCGGCTACTCGGTATGACAGTGATTACACTTTGGAAAACATCATAGTCATCGGCCACTCAGCTGGCGGTCATCTAGCCCTGCTTGCCGGAAATAAGTTAACAGACCTAGGTGGCGTTATTGGACTAGCTGCTATTGCAGATATCGAGAAATACTCTCTCGGTACAAACAGTTGCCAAAGCGTCACTAAAGACTTTATGCAAGGCACTGCTGACACAAAGCCTAAAGCATATGCGTTAGCCAATCCAATCAAACAGGAGCCCCATTCGAATGTGATGCTACTGCAGGGTGATGCCGACAATATAGTCCCACCATCGCAAGCACTGGACAGTGATCTACCTTTAACCATGCTCAAGCAAGCTGGGCATTTTGATTGGATCCATCCGGGTTCCAACGCGTATAAATTGCTTATCCAAACGATAGAGGCCATGAACGACCAATGAAATTTGCTGACATTGAAGCACTGGAAAAAACAGATCCTCTAGCCGCAAAGCGTAATGAATTCGAACTAAAAGAAGACACTGTCTACCTCGACGGAAACTCACTTGGCGCACTGCCAAAATCTGTCAAAAAACGTCTAAACGAAGTTGTTGAGCTACAATGGGGACAAGACCTAATCAAGAGCTGGAATCAACATCAATGGATTGACTTACCGCAAACAGTCGGTGAAAAAATAGCGTCTTTAATTGGTGCAAAAGCAGGCCAAGTCATCAGCTGCGACTCTATCTCTGTTAATTTGTTTAAAGTCCTTTGTAGCGCAATGCGATTAAACCCAAACCGTTCTGTCGTTCTTTCAACAGCAGATAATTTCCCCACAGATCTGTATATGGTGCAAGGCTTGAGTGAGCTCCTATCATCACAACGGTGTGAGCTTAAAACAGTCCCAGAGGGCGACATAGAATGTTCTCTTGATGAATCTGTCTCTGTCCTATTATTAACACAAGTAAACTTTAGGACAGGTAAGCTATTAGATATGAAGCGCCTTACTGAGTTAGCTCATAAAAAAGGCATTATTGTGATATGGGATCTCGCACACTCAGCAGGTGCATTACCCATAGAGTTAGACGCATGTCAGGTAGATTTTGCTGTTGGCTGTGGTTACAAATACTTAAATGGCGGTCCTGGATCTCCTGCTTTTTTATATGTTGCAGAGCGACATCTGAAAAATAGCAAACAACCGCTTTGTGGTTGGATGGGCCATAGTCAACCCTTTGCTTTTAGCCCACATTACCAAACTCCAGAAAATATCAATCACTACCTAACCGGCACGCCAAGTGTTTTAGCTATGAGTGCACTGGATGCCGCTTTGGATATATGGCAAGACGTCGATATACACCAAGTCAGGGAGAAGTCGCTAGCTCTCGCTGATGTGTTTATGACATTGGTAGAGCAATACCCAACTTTAAATTCTCTTACGCTGTGTTCAACACGCGAGAAACATGAGAGGGGGAGTCAAATAGCCTATTCACACGACAATGCTTATGCTATTTGCCAAGCGCTTATTGATAAAGGCGTCATCGCCGATTTCCGTGCACCTAATATTTTACGTTTCGGCTTTACGCCTTTATATACCTCTTATACAGACGTATGGACCGCAGTAAATCACCTTATAGCTATCGTAGAAAATAAAACTTTCTTGGCACCTGAATACAATAGAAGAGCCAAAGTCACCTAAGAACTTTCAATTGCAGCTCATATAGCGGTGTTTTACAGCATAGCTCGCAAGGTTTACTGGCGTTTCTTTTGAAAAGCATCTGTCGCTTTTGGATGCGCTAAGATTATCTGATAGAGTAATTCTGATAGCTCTTCTACGTTCACACTCGGTGAACCAAAAAACTTACGGCCAAGCTGGCCAATTAAACTATTGCCTCCCCAATTTGATACTTGATGCGCAATCACCAAATCGAGTGCAGGCCACACCATATAAAAATGCCCACGATAACCAGAACCATAGTACCAAGGGCTCGAAATAGTCACGTCACGCATATATTTCTGCATACCCGGTTTTTCGATCCATTGTAGATAACCATAACTGCCCAACGTAGAAAATGCACCTTGAAACCTTTCTGGTGCGCCTTCCGTGATGGCAGGTCCGTCTATAGACTTCAAAACCCAATTTTTAGAAACAACCTGTTTCTCTTCCCAGCGACCACAGTTCAGGTACATCAAGCCATAGCGAGCAATATCCCTTACTGACGTTTTAAAATCGTAAGCAGGAAAATCAGAATGATTGTCCATGATACGCTGCGATATATCGCTGCTATACAGGTATCCAACATCGTCTTCAACAAAATCATTCATATTTAACGGTTTGGCGATCTGGCTACTAAACATTGGGCCGATTTTTTGTCCGGTGCTATTTTCTAAAACAGTACCTACAACGTTAAAGTCCCAATTGTTATAGATCCACAGTTCCCCAGGCGCAGGATTGTAATCGCTTTGAGCAAGGTCGCTCCTCACTCGTTTCCAACTACCAACTTCAAACAAAGCAGAATGGAATATCCCCGATCGTGTTTGCAGAAGATCTGCAACCGTAGCTTGCCTTTCTTCCTGAGTCAGCGCCGGATTAGTATCTTGAATGTCGAGTTTCTCAAGCGTGTCATTCAAAGAGAAATGACCTTTATCTATCGCATTGCCGACAAGGCTATGAATAAGCGCTTTACGCATTGACGCGTTAGCGTACTTTTCGTCGACCTTACCCCAACTCGCTACTAACTTTCCCTTATGGACAACCATCAAACCTGCCGATTCCATCGACTGAAATAACTCTTCAGCTTTTCTCAGTTGGGCATTATCCCAACCCACTTCTTGAGGATCTTTCAGAACCCATTCTTTATCAGGAAACTCATCAACTCGTCCACATGTGGGCCAAACATACGGTGCACTTTCGTTAGCTTCAGAAGGGATAGGAAAAGAAGATAAAACAGAAGTTGCCACTAATAATATAATGTTGCGCATAAACACTCTTCAATTGGAAAACACCCCATCATAGTGCTCCGTCGTGTTTCAATTTCAATCAGAGGGTTGCCCTGATCCCTGTTTCAGGACAACATTCTCTTTTTCAAAGAATGTTTTGCGGTATTTAGCCGGGCTTACCTGATGTTTTTTTGAAAACGCAGCATAAAACGCTGACCGTGAACCAAATCCAGAAGACAGACCAATCGCTTCTATTGAAGTTCTTGCTTCTTCGTTGGATTCAAGCATCGCTTTGGCGTATTCGAGCCGGTAGGCATTAATGAAACGAATGAAGGATTCACCAGTGCTTTCATTGATCAAACGAGATAATGCTCGAACCCCTAAGTTCATTTTTGCTGCAATATCATCAATAGATAAGTCTGTTCGTAAGTATAACTCCTCTAATTCAACCAATGCTTTTAGCTGCGTAAATAGCTGAGGGTCGACTGCCCCCCGCGACTTCGATATCCCTGCAAAACTGTTAAAAGCCCTCGACTCCCCCATCGCAAAGAACGTTAATAACAAGACAGAAATAGCGCCTACAAGAGGCACCACGTCTCTTAGATAAGGCGAATAGGGAAACAGAGTCCTTAATGTTTCTGCTAAATGGATCACAAACATAAAAAACAATATGTAACCCACATACTTCGCGCTTTCCAATTCGCCTATATTCCTTATACTTGAGCGCTTCCAGCGAATAAAAACATAGCTCGCACAGAATAAACAGGTAAGCTGGACGATGATAATATGTCCGTAGCCAAGCGCTGCAAACATATGCTCACGATTGAAAATGGCATACAATACGAAAACGACTAACGGGAGGAAAATCCAGTAGGGTGGCCGATCAATATTAAGCGCCCGACTAACGTAATAGAGTATAAGAGGGGCGATAACTAAAGCTAGTGCCATTTCGATGGCCTGTAGAAGCCAATGCCAATGAACGACACCCGCATGTTCCAGCAAAATAATACTGAAAACAGTACCAATAAAAAACAAAATCAACGCCAGCACACCACCAGCACGAGACAAACCAGATAAATGTTGTCGAGCTAATACCGCTGTCATAAGGTAAGCATTTAGAACACCGCTAAAACCGATGATAAAAACGAGAGCAGAAAGTGATTCGGTCAACGAAAACTCAACAATTCCTAACGACAATCAGCGAACCATAGCAAAGCTAACTTTCGACAACAATTAACCATTATCATTGTTCAACTATATATTGACCTAGCATGGGAAGTGACGCCAAACACAGAGCTTGGCGTATTTCTGGATACCTGATTAAAACTTAAGACCAGGGCTTAATGTTGCAGGCATAGCAACCGCTTCGGCTTCAACAGAAGCGACAGGATATGCGCAATAATCAGCTGCATAATAGGCACTGGCTCTATGATTGCCACTATCACCAATACCACCAAAAGGCGCTGCGCCACTTGCGCCTGTAATAGGACGATTCCAATTAACAATTCCTGCACGAATACGTTGTAAGAAATAACGGTAATCTTCTTCGCTATCAGCCAGTAAGCCGGCAGACAGGCCAAAGCTTGTGTTATTTGCCATGCTAATCGCATCATCAAAACTATCATAACGGATAACTTTTAATAGAGGTCCAAAATGCTCTTCATCGGGCATCTTAGCGGCAATAGCAGTGACATCCATAATACCAGGTGTGACGAAGCCACTCTCAACATCTGTATGTGTTAGTTCCGCGAGCATATCTGCACCTAACTCAACCAGTTGTTGCTGTGCTGTTACCATCAATTTAGCGGCATGGGCTGAAACCATGGCTCCCATAAAGGGTGCATCTTGATCATCATAATGACCGACTTTAATCTGTTTTGTTACTTCAACCAACCGCATTAACAGTGCATCACCAGCGGCACCTTTTTGAATGAATAAACGTCGAGCACAAGTACAACGTTGTCCAGTCGTTATAAAAGCTGATTGAATAATGTCATGTATCGCTGCATCTGTATTTTTCACATCTTTCACAACTAATGGGTTATTTCCTCCCATCTCTAATGCGAGTATTTTTCCTGGGTGTCCTGCAAATTGTTCATGCAACATCTTGCCTGTACGTGAACTCCCAGTAAAAAACAGCCCGTCAATTCCTGCATGGCTAGCCAGTGCTTTGCCAGTTTCTACTTGCCCTTGAACCAAATTGAGTACACCTTTTGGTAGCCCAGCTTGCTCCCATAGCTTGACCATTTTCTCTGCGACCATAGGTGTTAAGTCACTTGGTTTAAAGATCAATGTATTACCAGCCATCAACGCGGGCACAATATGTCCATTGGGCAAATGTCCAGGGAAATTATAGGGCCCAAAAATAGCCACTACACCATGTGGCTTATGTCGTATGAACGCCTTACCGACAGGCATACTATTTTCAACAGTCCCAGTGCGGTCATGATAGGCTTTCTCGGACAAACCTACTTTTCCGATCATTGCTGCGACTTCAGTTGCAGTTTCCCATAAAGGCTTACCTGTCTCGCTCGCAATATCATAAGCTAAACTGTCCTTATGCTCTCCAAGCAGTTCAGCAAAGCGTCGAATAATATCAAGTCGCTGCTCAAATGTCTGAGCACTCCAATCCACAAATGCAGCTCTTGCCGCTTCAATAGCCTCGTCTACTTGCTCAGTATCGGCTGATACTCCCCGCCATATAGTCACTTTCTTTGCAGGGTCTTGAGATTGAATGTCATGGCCTTGACCGACTACCCAGTCACCATTGATGTAATGTGTTGTCATATTTAACCTTTGAATGAACTTGGAGCAAAACGAACGTCGTCGCCTTCTACAATCTTGAGTGCGTTAGCGGTCTCGCTTGAAACAATCAATTTTTGTTGAGTATCCTCAACAATTACTTGAGCACAAATCGCACGAAAGTCAGATATTTTGGTATTGATAATAAAGCATTCTTCTGCCCCTTCACTCTCGACATTACCAATAGTGATGGGCATTTTTCGGCTCGAATTAACGGTTCTAATATGTTGTAAATTGGCCTCTACTGTTGGCCCTGCATCGAAAATATCGACGTAACCTTGGCAACTAAAGCCTTCAGACTCCAATAGCTGGAGTGCCGGTTTAGTTTTATCATGCACCTTACCTATCGCTTTTTGCGCTGCTTCGCTGAGTAAATTGACGTAGATAGGGTATTTAGGCATTAATTCAGCGATAAAAACCTTTTGTCCGATACCGGTTAAATAGTCAGCTGTAGGGAAGTCGAGAGAGAAAAAGTGATCTTGCAGCCACTGCCAAAAAGGTGAAGTGCCATCTTCACTGCTAACGCCTCGCATTTCTGCAATAATCCTGTCAGCAAACCTATGGCTGTGCTCTGCTAAAAATAAGAACCTAAATTTAGACAATAGGCGACCATTGCGCCCTTCTCGTGCAGGCTCTCGCAAAAATAATGTACAAATCTCTGACACCCCAGTGTAATCATTACACAAGGTTAATATTTCAACTGGGTTATACACTTTAAGTTCACGCGACGCATGAACAACTTTCCCTAAATGATAATGATAGTTAGGCTCGTTAATACCCAAGGCGGCTTCAATGCCGCTTGTGCCAACAACTTCGCCTGTCTCGGTGTCTTGCATCACAAACAGATAGCTTTGATCACCCGGCTCCTTAACATCTTGTGTAAAAGCACTTTCAGAATCAGTGATCTTCTGACGCAACAAGTCGTCATTAACAGGTAACGAAGTAAAACCTATACCAGACTCAACCGCAATATCGCATAACTCAGCAAAATCGCTCTGTTGGATTGGGCGGATAATTTTCATATCGCTTACTCCCTAAGTTTTAATAATTATGTCTATCTACAACCGCTCAAAAAAGGAGGGGAGATGACATCATCTCCCCATGCGCCTATAGATTAAAGTGAAGGCTCTTTCGATTTGTTATGCATCAACGACAGAGGCCACAGCAGCCTCAAACTTTTCCAAGCCTTGTACAATATCTTCATCAGGAATAACAAGTGACGGAGCAAACCGTATAACATTTGTCCCTGCGACTAAGCACATCAATTGATGGTTTGCAGAGGCTACAAGAAAATCACGTGAACGCCCTTGATATGTCTCATTAAGCGCACAGCCTAGCAATAACCCTTTACCACGGATTTCATCAAAGACATGGTATTTCTCGTTAATCTTAGCAAGGCCATCACGGAACAATTGCTCTTTTCGTTTAACCCCATCCAATACTTCAGGCGTATTAACGGTATCAAAAGCAGCTTCAGCAACAGCACAAGCTAACGGATTCCCGCCATAAGTACTGCCATGAGTACCAACTTTTAGGCTTGGTGCTATTTTGTCTGTTGTCAGCATCGCTCCAATCGGGAAGCCACCGCCCAGTGCTTTCGCAGTTGTTAATATATCAGGAGTAACACCCAATCCCATATATGCATATAAATCACCGGTACGACCGACACCTGATTGCACTTCATCAAAAATCAGTAAAGCATTGTGCTTATTGCACAAATCTCTTAAGCCTTTAATAAACTCAGGAGTTGGGCTGATTATCCCACCTTCCCCCTGTAATGGCTCTAGCATAACAGCGCACGTTTTATCTGATATAAGGTTAGTAACAGCATCTAAGTCATTGTAGTCGACATGATCTATCGCGCCTGGTTTAGGACCAAAGCCATCAGAATAGGCTGCTTGCCCCCCGACTGTTACGGTAAAAAATGTCCGACCGTGAAAGCCTTGTTTAAAAGCAATAATTTGTGACTTCTCTTCGCCAAAATTATCTAGTGCATAACGTCTAGCTAGCTTTAACGCGGCTTCGTTAGCCTCAGCGCCTGAGTTACAAAAATAGACCTTGTCAGAAAATGTCGCATCAATCAGCTTCTTGGCTAAACGTAAAGCGGGTTCATTTGTTAAAACGTTGCTTAAATGCCATATTTTTTCGCTTTGCTCGTGCAGTGCATTAACCAAAGCAGGGTGACAATGCCCTAGGACATTCACAGCAATGCCACCAGCAAAGTCTATGTACTCGTTGTCGCTCTGATCCCAAACTTTTGAACCTTTTCCTCTAACTGGGATGATAGCTGCTGGGTTATAATTGGGTACCATAACCTCATCAAACAACTCGCGTGTAACCTTCATTCATCACTCCGTTTAGCCACTCTAAAATAGGGCAATTGAAACAGTGAGGCTACTTAAAATGTGACACCAAAAACGCCAATAGCCTCTAAACAGGGAAGGTATTATTTCAGAGATTTGCGTTAATGTCTCGCACAGTCTGACTCGCCCGAAAGGCTTTATTTTAAAGGCTTGAATAGTAATTCACATTAAGTGAACACCTATACATTACTGTCACGCTTGATAAAGTAAACAACTTTAACGTTAGACCGACAATGCCTACCTAACGTACCTACTTTAAATTTAAGGAGGTTGTTTACTCTTCTTCAAAGCTCAAGCTGAGTTTACGTAAGTCTGTCGATTTCAAGATACTTAATGCCCCTGGCGGCATTCTGAATTGCCGAAGATACTGCTTAGCTTCTTCCATTTGTATGAGTTTGTATGATTTCAACATACGATACTTATTATAGGCATCACCTTGCGCAAGCACTCTGCCCATAGGCGACATTTTTTGAATAGGTACACCGCTCGCAAACTCTTCCATTGCGTTAGCAATGAAAACACGTTTAAAGCCCATCTGATGGATAATCTGTTGACTGACCGATAATGAATATTTAAGCATTATTTTTTGCAAAAATTCACCTGATGGTGTGATCTTCGTCAAGGCAGAATGCTCGTCACGCAACTTCTCGTCATGAGCTTCTTTCATAGCATCCTGCAACACGAGATCAAACAACCTAAAATAGAGCTTTACAACAATAATCACTCCAACTTCATGCAGCATACCTAATGTAAACGCATGGCTAACGGGCAATTCACTCACTTCCGCTATACGTTTACACGCTATAGAGCTTCCTATAGCTTGTTCCCATAGCCGCCCTTTTATTTCAGGATAAGGGTCCGTAATCTGAGGGATCCAGCGTCTTAAGGTTAACGAAGGTACTACCATTTTCAGGTTTTCAACCCCGAGAAAGTTCAGAGCAACCCTCAGGTTGTCAATAGCCACCACTTTCCCGCGCTTGTCGGTCCTTCGGTACTTCGGCATATTGACCATCTTTAATATGTCGGCTTGAAGCCACTGTATTGGTGAAATAGCAGACTCTATACGCGACGTAGAAGCCGCTCTGACCGACATAACATCAATAACTTCAGGGAATTTGTCATGCACATTGAGCAACTTCTCATACAAATAATCGCTATCCTTTAGCTGCTCTTCTAGTCTAATGATGACCTCGTCGTGCACTTTGTCCCGAATAGAGTTGATGTAATTAACTTCTGAACGTTCATTGAGGTCCTTGTCACGAATTGCGATTTTCTCAACTCGAAGAAGTTCTCGGCGCGAATTTGATTGTTCCGTTTGCTCGAATTGGGCTTTCTTATCGTCTCCCATACCAGCAACTTCTCGTGCCATCTCCAAACCTATCAATAGATTATAGAAACGCTGCTGAATCTCGTTAACAATATCGGGCGTATTTTCACTCATACAAATATCATGCTCTTTTACGCAATTGACTCTACCTTTATCGGTATCAATCCATATATTTCCAGTAAATTATGGGTTCATCGCCCGGTACTCGCAAGCCCTATAGATGTCAAACACTTAACATTTGTATCATAAAACATCCAATTCTCCATTTTGAACGTAAAAGAACTCTTAAAGGCAAAAGTAAAGTCATGATAAAACAAAGAAGCGTGAGAATTGATGTTTAAAGAAACAAATGCACTCGTTATCGGTGCCAATGGAGGCATTGGTAAAGAGGCTGTAAAGCAATTATGTTCGATGTCCGATATTTCCAAAATATATACAGTGGCAAGACAACCAACAAAATACAGTCACAAAAAGCAATATCATTCAACGTTTGATACGACAGATGACGCAGAGATAAGGCAATATGTGCATCAATTGAGGAAAGACAAAATAGAGCTCTCTCTAGTTATCTGTTGTAGTGGTGTTCTCCACCAAGACTCTCCTGTTCCATTGCAACCAGAGAAACGACTTGAAGATATTTATACTGAGCAGCTAATGGAATATTTCAGAGTCAATAGCATCAAACCGACACTTTGGCTAAAACATCTTCCCCATATCATGAACCACAATGAGTCAAAGATCGTCGTGCTAAGCGCTCGTGTTGGCAGCATTTCTGACAACCAGCTTGGAGGCTGGTACGGTTATCGAGCCTCAAAAGCTGCTCTGAACATGATAATAAAAACGGCTGCCGTCGAGTATAAAAGACGCTTACCTAACACTTCGCTAGTTTGTTACCACCCAGGTACGGTAGATACGGCTTTATCTAAGCCCTTCCAAGCCAACGTAACGCCGAACAAACTCTTTAGTGCAGAATTTAGCGTTTCTCAGTTATTGCAACTTTTATCAGGTTCAGACAAAGATATCAGCCCGCATTATATTGATTGGGAAGGAAAAACCATCGGCTGGTGATGCGCACCCTAGTTGACTTTGGGATCGCTTAGCAACACTCCCTTAGCCATATACAAATCATCGTAGAATACGCCACCATTACCATATGGCTTATTCTTCGACCCCGTATTACTTATCATAAAGAACTGCTGCAACGGCAATTCGCGTTGCATCCTAAATTCAGCTCCCGTAAACACTTTGGTCTGCTTCTCAAATTCGCCGCCGCGTATATAGACATCGAAACGCTGCCCTCCCTCAACATAAAGTGCGTTGTTAACGACATACCAAAGATCATACCAGCTATTTTGTTCTAGCGGTTTGGCCACACGCCCTTCTTCAGAATCAATTATACGAGCATATTGTTTAAATCCCTTAGAAACCATCAAGGTACCATCATTCTTGGTCCCGTCTGATTCAGCTTTATCTGTAATTCGAAGCATGGGTTCAAAAGCGTCATAGCTTTTTTGAATGATATCCTGGCTCGCAAGGTTGCTAAGCCCGAATGAATGATTGTTCGGGAAAGACTCAACTCGAATCCGAGTGAAAAAAGTGTATGTCTCCCCAATATCGACAATCGTTGGCAATGTCCGAAAAGTAAGTGCTTTACGATTACCAATAACCCCCTCATGTGCAGGCTTTTTTATTAAGTAGCGATCGCCTTTGTCTTCTCTAATTTCAGTAACCTGAGGGTTAGACACATAAGGAGACGTTTGATTATCGGGGTCAACCAATTGCCATTTTTCAGACAAAACTTGGCCCTCAAAATCGTCTATCAACTGCCATTTCACATTGCCTTTCGCAGCCGCATAAGCATGACTGTATGCAAAAAAGAAAAGCAGTAAAGCGTATCTCATAAGGACGCCTAAGTTTACACAGATAAAGTTGAGTAAAATAACATAATTTAGGGCTCGCGGAATCATCTATGCTAAGTTTTGACATCCCATCTAGAGAAGTGATGGCAGAACAAAACGAAAACCTCAAACTCAATCTGGAAAATAACTATGTTAAAACCTATCGTCTTTCTTACAGCTAGCATGACCCTTTTACTTGGCGTGCCACAAGCTAGTTTTGCTAAGCACCACGAAGTGAGTGACAAAATGAGTTTTTTCTTAACGAGCCAGGGCCCTGGCAATGGTGCCAACTTAGGCGGCCTGGCTGGTGCTGACAATCACTGCAAGAAGCTTGCTTCAGCAGTAGGTGCCGGCGACAAGCAATGGCGGGCATACTTAAGTACCTCAGCAGAAAATGGAAAGCCCAGTGTCAATGCTCGTGACCGCATAGGTGAAGGCCCTTGGTACAATGCTAAAGGCATCAAAGTCGCTAAGAACGTTAGCGATCTGCATAGCGATCAATCTAAACTCAGCAAAATCAATTCAATCAGTGAACATGGTGACGTCATTAATGGTCGAGGCGATAAGCCAAATCGTCATGACATTTTATCTGGTTCAGACTTGAAGGGGTATTTGATGTCAGGCGATGGCGACAGAACCTGCGCCAATTGGACAAGTGAAGGTGAAGGCAGCGCACAAGTTGGACACCATGATCGAACTGGCGGCGGTCAAAACCCTACCTCATGGCAATCGGCACATGGCTCTCGTGGTTGCAGCCAAGATAATCTCAGAGGTACAGGCGGCGATGGCTTATTTTATTGCTTTGCTGTCGAGTAAGTGCCTTTAATCCTCTAAAAATAAAGGCTGCAGGGCTTTATACTCTCTGCAGCTATCCAACCCAATAATCTCGTTAATAAGGATCGTTCCTTCCAACCTGTAATCATAGGTTTCCTAATTCGATACTTTTTAACATTTTTTTTACGTCTAAGGATTATCAAAAATTAGCATGCTCCGTCAATAATAGAGCCTCTTCGTTATCTATAAAGAGTTGCACAATATGACCAATACAACGAAAAACGCTCAGCACATTAATTGGGAAGCCATGCCCAAAGAACAATTAAACGACGACATTCAAAGACGTTTAATTACCGGTGACAATATGATGATCGCTCATGTTTATATCAAAGCAGGAGGGGTTGTCCCTATGCACAGTCATCACAACGAGCAAATCACTTATATCCTAGATGGCGCACTCAAGTTCCTGCTTGGAGAAAATCAAGATGAAGAAGTGATTGTTCGTGCCGGTGAAGTCTTAGTTATTCCGCCACATTTACCTCACAGCGCTACAGCGCTTGAAGACACTGTTGATGTAGATGTATTTAATCCGCCAAGGGAAGATTGGCTCGACGGATCTGATGCTTATTTAAGGGATGGTTCGTCAAAATGATGGAAGTGAGCCATTCTGCAGAAGTTTCCTCTCGACTAGAACAGTATCAACTACCAACGCCACTGGGCTTTGGAAAAGAATTGGCTCCCGTCATGTTTCGAGCAGACTATGACAATGCTCAATGGAGTCAAGGCGAACTTGTTCCTTTTGCTAACCTACAAATCAACCCTGGCGCTACCTGTGTGCAATTTGGGCAACAGTGCTTTGAAGGAATGAAAGCTTATCAGGTCGCTCAGTCATCACCGGCCTTGTTTCGTCCAGAAGTCAATTATCAACGTTTCCAACGTTCGGCATCTCGTTTATGTATGCCTGTGCCTCCCGCTGAGCTTTTCGCAGAGGCGATAAGCTGTATCACACAAGCAATGAAACCTTTTGTACCCGGTGAAACAGGTCAATCTTTGTACCTCCGACCCACTCTGATCGGCATGGACCAAACCTTCGCGGTGACAGCATCCAAGCGCTATTGCTTTGTGTTAATAGCGAGCCCTTCTGACGCTTATTATACCCACCCTATCAGTGTCATGGTTGAACGAAAACAGTCAAGAGCAGCAAATGGAGGCACCGGAGCAGAGAAAGTTGGTGGTAATTATGCGGGTTCACTACAAGCGACTGAGCGCTGTATTAAAGCTGGTTTTGATCAACCTCTATGGTTAGACGCAGCTAGCCACCAATTGGTAGAAGAGCTATCTGGTATGAATTTTATGGCTGTCATTGGCGGTGCACTGCATACACCAAGACTGACAGGTACAATCTTGCCTGGCATAACGAGACAGTCCCTTATTGAACTGACTTCAGCCATGGATATAGACGTTATTGAAAGGGACATCAATATAGATTCTTTAAAAGATGATATAGCGACAGGTAGGTGTAGCGAGCTATTTGCCTGCGGCACAGCAGCTATTATCAGCCCCATTGCAGAAATAGGCGAGGTAGATGGCTCACGACAAAAATTACCTAACGTTAATCAGCTAGCAAGCAAACTCAAAACACATTTACTGGATATACAAGAAGGCCGTGTGAATGACAGATTCAACTGGATGGTCAATTCAGTGGATAAAGCGAGTCTAATCAAAAAGCTGATATCAAATTAACTGAGGATTCTTATGGATTTAAATATTACAGGTAAGTCAGCCATTATTTGTGCATCAAGTCGTGGCCTTGGTAAGGCTTGCGCGAAGGCACTGGCAAATGAAGGCGTGAATGTTTGGGTAAGCGGTCGAAACGAAGCCACCTTAGAAGCAGCAAAACAAGATATTGCTTCCCTTGGAGGTGGTGAAGTTCAGACTGTCATTGCCGATGTCACAACTCAAGAAGGGCGCAATGCACTATTTGAAGCCTGTCCCGCCCCAGATATCGTGATCAATAATGCCGGCGGACCACCGCCAGGTGACTTTAGAGATTGGAATCAAGACGATTGGTTTAGTGCCATTAATGACAACATGTACAGTGCTATCGACATGATTAAGCGCTCTGTTGATGGCATGATTGAACGGCGTTTTGGCAGGATCATCAACATCACAAGTGTCGCAGTTAAATTACCCCAAGCTGAACTAGGGTTGTCTAATGGTGCGAGAGCAGGCCTTACTGGTTTTGTTGCAGGTATCGCAAGGGGCCCTGCCCAGCATAATGTCACTATCAACAATTTACTACCAGGGTTTATTGATACAGATAGAATGCGCAGTGTTGTCAAAGCGAAGGCAGATGCAGCGGATACAGAGGTCGACCAATTTAGCGAGGCATTTTTCAACAATATGCCATCCAAAAGACCGGGCGATGCGGATGAGTTTGGTTCGACTTGTGCGTTTTTATGCAGTCAACAAGCGGCTTATATCACAGCGCAGAATTTGTTAGTCGATGGAGGTTTGTACCCGGGTACTTTTTAGGGTCATTGTTGCTCTAACACCGATCTATCAATGACATTTAAGGCATTCTCGGTTAAAAGCGGTCCCACAATGTTAGTATTAATTATGTGGGGCCGAACTTATTCGGGAGCAGCTCAGAAAGTTCTTAATCACTTCATGCCCGTGCTCTGTTAACACAGACTCAGGATGATACTGGACACCAAAAAGTGGGCGCGTTTTATGTTGAATGGCCATCACATCTTGTGGTTTACCTTGTTCATCATGACTCCAAGCCGTCACGTTAAACGCATCATGAATAGAAGCTGGTTCCAGAACCAAGGAATGATAACGAGTCACCCTAGTCGGACTAGGAATACCATTAAACAAGTTGGTTGCTCCATGATAGATTTGACTTGTTTTGCCATGCTGAATTTGATTTGCTTGAACAACTCTGCCGCCAAAAACCTGCCCAAGGGCTTGATGCCCTAAGCAAACACCCAAGATAGGTAAACGATCTTTAAAGTATTCTATTGCTTTTAAACTAATACCGGCTTCGTTGGGTGTGCAGGGACCTGGCGATACAACCAAATACTCTGGATCCATTTCATTAATCTGCTTAACGCTGACCTCATCATTTCGTTTAACAACAACAGCTTGCCCTTGCTGAGTAAAATAATCTGCAAGGTTATGTGTAAACGAGTCATAATTGTCTATCAGCAGTAGCACTTAACACTCAATAGATATGAAACCAGAGCCAAAAGTGATTAACCTCAACTCAAGGCAATCACTTTGCAGCAATAAAACCAAGCGCATGGTATGTTTCTGCGAGCGTTTTAGATGCCCTAGCACGTGCTTTCTCAACACCCGTCGCCATAATGGCTTCTAACTGCCCCTTATCTTGGCGTAACTCGTTATAACGGCTCTGTATTGGCTCTACCAGCGCTACGACAGCCTCAGCAACATCAGACTTCAAATGCCCATACATCTTATCTTCATAAGTAGGAACAAGCTTATCGACAGACTCACCTGTAGCACAAGACAGCAAGCTCAGTAAATTAGATACGCCAGGTTTCTCTGCAGTATCAAAATAAATGCGAGCTTGTTCGTCTGAGTCTGTAACGGCTCTCTTTATCTTCTTAGTAATCTTCTTAGGATCTTCCAATAGCCCCACGAAATTATTTGGATTATCGTCGGACTTTGACATTTTCTTGGTCGGTTCTTGGAGGCTCATAACTCTCGCCCCCGTTTCTGGAATATAAGGTTCAGGTAATGTAAACACTTCGCCATATAAGTTATTGAAACGTGTTGCGATGTCTCGCGTTAATTCCAAATGTTGCTTTTGATCTTCACCTACAGGTACCGCGTTAGCTTGATACAGTAATATGTCAGCCGCTTGTAAGGCAGGGTAGCTATATAAACCAACATTAATATTGTTAACGTTCTTAGCCGATTTATCCTTAAACTGCGTCATACGATTAAGCTCACCCATCTGAGTATAGCAATTCATTACCCACCCAAGCTGAGCGTGCTCTGGTACCTGCGACTGGATAAAAATCGTGCTAATGTCAGGATCAATACCGCAAGCAATATATAGCGACAACCCATCCAAGCAGGCTTCATGTAGCGATTTTGGATCTTGCCTGACAGTAATCGCATGCAGATCAGCTAACATATACAAACAGTCATAGTCTTGTTGCATAGCGACCCATTGGCGTAATGCACCAATGTAGTTACCCAAGGTAAGTTGCCCGGATGGCTGACAGCCACTAAGTACGATAGGTTTAGACATAACGTTTAGTCACTCAATAATAATTCGTTGATACAGATTAATTTTATACTTTTGCCAAGCTCAGCTGCTCACGCATCTGATCGATAACAGTTTGGTAGTTTGGCTGGCCAAAAATAGCAGAACCAGCAACAAACATGTCAGCGCCAGCCTCTGCAATGGCGCGAATATTATCGACTTTCACGCCGCCGTCAATCTCAATTCGAACATCACTACGTCCTCGTTCCGCCAATAAAGCCTTAACTTGAGCTAATTTCTGTAAGGTATACGGTATAAAGGTTTGGCCGCCAAAGCCAGGATTAACAGACATGATTAAGACAAAATCAATAGAGTCGATGACATAATCCAAACAACTAAGCGGTGTTGCAGGGTTCAAAGCAATGCCAGCCAAACAGCCTTTTTGTTTAATGAGCTGAATTGACCGATCGATATGCGCTGTCGCCTCCGGGTGAAAGCTAATGTAATTGGCACCCGCATCCGCGAACTGTCCGATTAAATCATCAACGGGGCTGACCATTAAGTGAACATCGATAGGCGCTTCAATCCCAAAATGACGCAGCGACTTGCAGATCATAGGTCCGAACGTCAGATTGGGGACAAAATGATTGTCCATGACATCAAAATGCACAATGTCAGCACCTGCGGTCAATACACTTGCGACATCTTCACCTAGTCTGGCGAAGTCTGCAGATAGGATGGATGGAGCGATTTGATAGTCAGACATAAAAAACCTTTTTGTACCCAATATTAAGGAATTATAGTTTGCACCAAATCAAACACATCGCATCATTATGGTGCAAATACTTCATTTATTATTCAAAAGGCATTTAAAAAAACACCCCACCAGAAATTTCAATTTTCCTAATTCTATCAATTAGTTAAGCAACAAAAAATCGGCAGTTTCAAGCAAAAAAAAGATACGGCACTGGACTTGCTGTTACCTGTGAACTTTGAGTTGAAGACATTATAAAGATAAGAAAAAGGAAAACACTATCGTTTCAAAAACTTGCCCATAGCCTTACACATATACGATGTATAAAAATGGCAAGTTTAACAGAGAAACACACCTTTATCGCGTCTCAGCTCAAAAAACAGGAAATACATAATACTAGAAGACTTGAGGGCAGCATGAAAAAAACTATCGTATCCTTATCTGTAATTGCAACACTCGCATTAAGTAATAGTACTACAGTGCTAGCAGCCGGTGAGCTCACTGCAAATGCAACTGTAACCAGCAATTACCTTTGGCGTGGCTTAACACAAAGCTTGAACGAGGTAGCTACTCAAGGCGGTATTGATTATGTTGATAACAGCGGCTTTTATGTCGGCACTTGGGTATCCAATGTTGAATACGCGCCTGGCGACGATTTTTCATACGAGCATGATGTTTATTTCGGCTATGGCGGAGAAGCAAAAGGCATAAGCTACGATTTTGGCTACCTCTTTTATAACTACGACAATGCCGCAGACATCGATTTCAGTGAGATTTATGGCTCTGCTAGCATTGGCAGTTTTACTGTTGGCGCTAATGTTTTTGTGCATACAGAAGCTGATGAGCCTGAAGGTATAGACTTCGACTTCGGGGATACAATTTACTATTACGCCGATTATGCATTTGAAGTTAAAGAAGACTTAGAGTTAGCATTCCATGTTGGTTATCACGATGGCGACTTTAACGAGTTCTTCAATGGCGTGCCCGACGCTTATACCGACTATAACGTTAGCTTATCGAAAGACGGATTTACGTTTTTAGTTAGTGGTACAGATTTGGATAATGCAGGTTCTGACGGCTTAGACAATGATTCTGTTAAGTTTGTTGTGTCGTATTCTATAGACTTTGAACTGTAACAACCTCGTTCAACAATGCGAACTTGTTTAAGTCATCATCACAAAACAAGTTCGCACACTACACCTGCCTTCTTTTATGGGGCTTCACATTTTGACTTTCATTGAGCGAGCTACTCCTCAACTCAATACTTATTTTTATGCCATACCACACTAATTTTTCTTACCGTGTTAGCGCATTAAAATTAGCCCTGAATTAACAATTTTTTGGGATAACTTAATTTTTTTGCACTAAATTGTAATATTACTGTCCAAAACGTGACTATAAACTCTATAACCAATCAAATTGGCCATTAGAGAGCCTTTAACAACATGCAATTGTTCTCAACGGTGAGATGAATAACCTCTTTTTTAGGTTAATGCACATTGTTGAACGTTAAGGCAAGGCTATAATGAAACAAAGTATGTCACGGAGGTCTATATTATGGTTAAGTTACCTTTAAAATTGGCAACAATTTTTGCAATCATTGCTTTTATTTCGCTAGCAGGAGCGACTGTATCTGCAAAGAACAACTTAACATCACTTGCCTGTGGATGTTCTTACGCCACCAAATTGGACGTATCGCTACCTCTTAGTCATCCTAAAAATCGTTGTGCCGACAATAATACGACACGAGATATTAGCTGGTTTACTTGGCTCAGTGGTAAAACAAAATCAAATCAATTTCACTATTTAGACTTATTAGAGTTATTATCTCGTCACACAGAAAGTAAATATAGCAAGCATAGTTAAATGAGCGCTAAAAAAGCAACAATGTGGCAAGTAGTCAAAAGTGTTTGTGCAAGCATGATTGGCGTACAAAGCGAAAGCAATAGGCAAGCAGATTTCGAACAAACCTCTTTCATTCCCTACCTTGTTGTCGGTGTTGTTTTCGTTGCAGTGCTTGTTCTAGGTTTGATAGCCTTTGTCCGATTCCTCGCTAGCTAACGCAATCCACCGTTATAGATAGCCAATAGCTCTGAAACTTTTTTTCTACTTCCACCCTTTTGGCTAATACTTCTCGACACCTTAAGTAAACGAAGCTCTGCTCGACTATAGAGCTCCCTTGTAAAGGTTGTATCATGATTACTGATGATCACAGACAGCTTTTTCTTAGATGATACTTTCTCGGCTAATTCGGCTAACTCCTTTTGTTCCTTTACGCCAAAGCCACCTTTTGCATAGCTAGTAAAGTTTGCTGTCGCACTTATCGGTGCATAAGGTGGATCGCAATAGATGAACTGCCCTTTCTTTGCTTGCTTCATCACTTGTTGAAATGGCAGGCAACTAAATATTGCTTTTTGTGACTTTTCAGCAAAGAAATAGAGTTCTTTTTCCGGGAAATAAGGCTTTACGTAACGGCCAAAAGGGACATTAAAACCACCACTCTGGTTGTAACGACATAGACCGTTATAACCAAACCGATTCAAATAGAGGAAAAGTACCGATCGGCGAAAAGAATCAGTCTCCTGATTAAACTCCGCCCGAATAGGATAATAATTGTCAGGGTAGTTGTTACCTTCGGTAAAATACGCACGAGCTTCCTGAATATACTTGTCGGGGTTATCACGAAGGTGTTGATATAACGCAATGAGGTCAGCATTAATATCATTGAGAATATAAGACTCAAAAGAAGTATTTAAGAATACTGATCCTGCACCAACAAAAGGCTCAATCAATGTTTTCGATTCAGGAAAGCAAGTATTAAGCTCTTCTATAAGCTTGTACTTTCCTCCAGCCCACTTTAAAAATGCGCGATGTTTTAAGGCTTTGTTTTGCACCCAGTTTATCGTGTCAAAAAAAGAATAAAGTCTACAGCATAATGTTCTGAAATGCGCCCCATCATCATAAGCTTTACCGTAATTTGTATAGAATCGGAGCCAAATTCATCATCCAAGAGCATCGTTAACCTTAAGTTGTATAAACGGTTCAATAAAAACTATCTAAATCATAAAGTTAAGGAAAACCCGCCAATCGAAAGACACTATTATGTCCTAAAATTCAAACCAATGTGGCTACTTTAAAGAACATCAAGGCAAAGTTAGGCTACCAGAGTTATTATCCAGCGCGCCAATTTAACCTGAAGATCTTAAAAAAGGTATGTTGAATGATTCAGCTTATGCAAGCCTGAAACTCATTAGTTTACCCTGATCTCTTGCTGCACATTACTCATGGATTTAGCAAAAGGAGGCGTGCTCAACGCTAATTCCTGAGCCGCTAAGTTGGCGGATTGCAATGAGTCGAATGTCTGGTCATGTAGCACGACAAACCAATCACCACCAAATCGTTGAGTTTTGTATATGAGCGTTGTCTCGGTTAACTGATTGGTCTGGAGATAAAAATTTAACGCTTCTTCCGTCGACATTGCAGACAACTGTAACACAAAGCGACTTGCCTCTAAGCCCGTTAAATAAACAGCATCAAACTCCCCCTCACTCAGAAGAGCTTCGGGTTCAGTTGTCTCTTGTTCAATAGGTGCTTCTTCTTCTACTTCTGATAAGTCACCATCATTTATAAGAGACGCGACTTCCGTATTCCCGTTATTCAGGTTAGTCAATTGCTCAACAGAGGTAATGTCCTCAACGGGATAATCAAACGCATCAGCCTCCACTTCATTGGCTTCCGGTATCAGCGTCTCGGCCTGAGCAAGTTGTGACTCTTCATCAAACGTTTCTTGTGTGTCAATGACAAGTTGCTCACTCTCAAATGTTTGGCTTAAATCAACACTGGCGCTCTCGTCTTCAATTCCGTCAGAGGCTTCATGGCTGACTTCTATTGGTGACTTGGGTAATGACTTAACGGCATCCTCCCAATCAACAACTCGCCTTTGATCATCGGCCAATGTAAGGAAAGAAGGTTTATCATCAACCGTTTCTTCGATGGGCTCATTGATACTTTCAACGCTGACAACATCAGTATTAATCGCAGCAGAAGGCGCATTTTGTTCTTCATTAGTATTGGAAACAGCGGGTTGATAATCAAAAATGGAGGCGTAATACGACTTAACCTGTTCAATCGTAACGTATTGTGACAATAAGATGCCTGTAAATGTCACGAAAAAGACCAGTGATAGTACAACCTTTACCCACCACTTATTCAGCATGCTGGAGGACATTATAGTGCTTTTGGATTCTCTCAGCGCCATTCTTTCATTAAATTGCTGGCGCTTGCTTGATATTAACTGATCTAATTCAGACATGCCCTGAGGCTCTTGTACAGAGCGCTCAACAAATTCATTAGCCAACAATACAGGTTTGTTATTGCTATTGGCTGGCAACCAACCCTTTGCTCGAGACGCCCATTCCTTCTCACCAAACACGAGAATGTTCAAGTGGTGGCGATTCTTAGCAAAACGATTTTGTAAAACTAAATCCCAAAGTTCTTGTAAAAACTCATCTGGAAGCAGATCTGCGTGAGTCACAGCAATTAAAATAAATTCGCTTTGATCTTTAATCAGTCGCGGAATAAGAAAAGTGAGAGGCTTCGAATAATCAACTCTAACAGCACCAACGAGTTGCTGAATAAACTTCTTTCTGTAGCTAACAATATCCAGCTTAGCGTTGGCATCAACATAACCAATATTCGCTAGCTCATTTTGATGAGAAAGAAAATGCTGAGCAAAGCTACGCTGCTTGCTCATCCCATCACCACTAACAAATACCAATTGGGATGAGTAAGTAATTAAATGCTCTAACCGACTTTGTAGATCGAGAAAGCCATTTTTCATAGGATGATCTTGTAAACGTGCCATTGTCTTGCCCTAAAACTTATTTCAGGGCCATTCAAGGCCCTTTAATTCAAGAGAGTAGCGAGTAAGCCTTCCGACAAATCGGATGTTACGACTGCGCCGCCTAACCCTTTTGGTAACACAAACCTAATCTGGCCAGCTGCCACTTTCTTGTCTCGTCGCATATGCTGCATAAACGGAGCATAGCCCATATCATTAGGTTTATTCACAGGAAGCTCAAAAGATGCAATTAGATTCTCAATGCGTCGAGTTTCCGACGCATTGAGCCAACCTTTGGCTTCAGATGCTTTAGCAGCAAGAATCATGCCTGCTGCAACAGCTTCACCATGCAGCCAATTGCCATACCCCTGCTCCGCTTCGATAGCATGTCCAAAGGTATGCCCCAAATTGAGTAATGCTCTAATGCCCGACTCTTTTTCATCTTGTGCGACAATCTCTGCCTTAATTTCACAGCTACGCTGGATAGCATAGGATAAAGCTTGTTGTTCTTTTCTCTTTAAAGCGTCTTGGTTTTGCTCAAGCCATTCAAAAAAAGCAACATCATAAATAATCCCATATTTTATAACTTCCGCCATGCCAGCAGAGAATTCACGCGGCGGTAGGGTATGTAATGTTGTTGTATCAATGAAAACAGCTTTAGGTTGATAGAAGGCACCTATCATATTCTTACCTAGAGGGTGATTAACAGCTGTCTTACCGCCAACGGAAGAATCAACTTGAGCAAGCAAAGTCGTCGGGATTTGGATAAAAGGAATACCACGCTGAAAGCTAGCAGCAACATAACCAGTCAGATCGCCCACAACACCTCCACCCAAGGCAATTAAGACGGTATCTCGTCCTGCACCTATGGTCAGCAGCTCTCCTATAACGCTTTCAAACGTTTGTAGGTTTTTGTATTGCTCACCATCAGGTATCAAGATTAACTCGAACCGTTGAGGGGTCATTGCTAACGTCAATTTTTCAGCGTAAAGATCAGCAACCTTCTGATTGCTAACAACAACAATGCGCTTTTTATCAATAATCGATTGCAGTAGTGTTGATTGAGACAGGATATCTGCCTCAATTGAGATGGGGTAACTACGCTCCTCCAACTCAACATTAATGGTTGCCATGAGCGCAGTCCTATTATGAATATTATCTAATGCTTAAACTTACAGGCCAATTTTATCGATGATTTGGCTTGCTACGGCTCTAGCACTTTGGTCATCAGTATCTATGACATAATCGGCTACTTCTTCATAGAGCGGATTACGTTCTTCTGCTAAGTTAATCAGTACCTGTTCAGGATCTTCCGTTTGAAGCAACGGACGTCTTTTATCCCTCTGAGTTCGAGCAACTTGCTTATCAATCGTTGTCTGTAAATAAACAACAATACCGCGAGCAGACAATCTATTTCGAACCGTCTTACTGATGATAGAGCCGCCGCCCGTAGCCAACACAATACCTTGCTTATCACTAAGCTCGTTGATCATGTTCTCTTCACGTACACGAAACCCTTCTTCACCTTCTAAATCAAAAACCCAAGCAATGTCAGCACCGGTACGGCGTTCGATCTCTTGGTCTGAGTCATAAAACTCTAAGTGAAGCTCATCAGCAAGGTGTCTACCAATGGTACTTTTTCCAGCCCCCATGGGCCCTACAAGGAATATATTACGTTTTTCGGCCATATTCGTTTACGTCACACAACTCTATAATTATACAATACTAATACCACTCAAAATCGACTCTTTTGACATTGAGCTCTTGTTAAACCGGTTGCCATTAACCAAGAATAACTGCACTTTTAGGTCACTTTCAAACACGCTTTTAGCGGTATCCATGTTCACTGAGCAAACGATTGGATGCCGTCAAAAAGCAATTTTTGAATTCGACGAGCGCACAGATTAATAGTGGAATTAGTACTAGAAAGATACCAATCTCAACTGCGGTCGAATTTTTCGAGGGCGGATTATCTCAGTGATCGGATGATATTTGCAAGTTTTGATAGCATGTTTCGGGTTTTAATCCTAATAAGTGCCCTCAATCCTACTTAAAACGATGTTATTTTGTAGAAAATCGTCAAGAGTGACGGCACTTCCATCTAAATGTTACCGGTACAGTCACTTTATGAGTACTAAAATCTGTCCGTCAAGATCTGAGGCGTTACGAAAATAAGCAGCTCTCGTTTCTCAATCTCTTCTTGTGAGTTCTTAAATAAGCGTCCAACCACTGGAAGATCGCCTAATAGCGGAACCTGTGATTTATTTTTGTTCGTTGTTTGCTGGAAAATCCCACCGAGAACAATGGTTTCTCCGTTTTCAACTAATACTTGAGTGCTAATTTCTTGTGTATCAATAGCCACTGCCGGACCTGTTGAAGTAGACACTGTCTCACCTTGAGTATCTTGCGTGACCACCAAATCCAAGATAATACGGTTATCAGGTGTAATCTGAGGTGTTACACGCAGACTTAGCACAGCTTTTTTAAATTCTACCGAAGTAGCCCCGCTTGACGTCGATTGTACAAAGGGTATTTCTGTACCTTGTTCAATATAACTTTCGTGCTGATTGGCTACAGTAATCCGCGGACTGGCAATCACTTCACCTTTATTTTCAGTTTCTAAGGCTGATAATTCAAGATCTAAGATCGTCCCATCTACAAGGCGGGCAACCTGAATACCAATGCTCCCAGCTGCCCCTGTTACAGGAAGGTTAACATTCAACCTTTCTGCCAGTGTCGGGACTGTACCACCTGCGACTGTCTCTGCGCCTTCAATTGAACCAGAAACACCGTCATCACCATTTCTACCGCTAAACCCCCAACGAACACCTATCTGCTCATCAACATTGTCTAATACTGTCACAATGCGTGATTCAATTAACACTTGTTTAACTGGGATATCTAACGACTCAACGGTACTGCGCGCTTGATCAATTGACGCTTGTGTGTCGCGAACTAACAACGTATTGGTACGTTCATCAACTGTCACAGAACCTCTTGGGCTCAAAATGCTTCCTTCGGCAGAGCTTAGGATAACAGCCATATCAGAGGCTTTCGCATAGTTAATTTGTATTGAAGATGATACAAGCGGCGCCAATTCGGCCACTTGCATTTTAGACTGTAACTGCTGCGTTTCTTGAGCTAATAATTCTTCTGCTGGCGCAATTAACAGAATGTTGCCTTCAAAACGTTTGTCTAGCCCCTTAATTTTTAAAATGACATTGAGAGCTTGATCCCAAGGCACATCCGTTAAGCTAATAGTAATATTGCCATTGACTGTATCAGTGGTTACTAAGTTAAAGCCGTTAACCTGAGCAATGATTTGTAAAACTTGTCTGACTGGAACGTCTTGAAAATCAAGTGATATAGGCTCACCATTAAATGTCTCCACTTTTTCTTGAACGGCGGCTTGCTCTTGAGTAATCGGGGTAATATCGACAATAAGTGTTTTATCGTTACGTTGTTGGGCGACTGAATATAAATTTGCATCAATAACAAGCTTCGCTGACTCAGCCAGCTGGAAAGATTCAACGAAAGTTACCGGTGTTGCAAAATCAGTAACGTCCAACCTTAAAAGTTGATCTTCAGCAACACGTGTTTTCGGCAGCTCTAATTCAAAGCCATTCGATGTTTTTTGTGTTTTAACATTAAAACTCGTGTTGTCAAAAACGACAATAATCTTTGCACCGCCATTGGCTGTTCTCTTAAAATCAATACTATCCAATCGATTAGTGTACTGAGACACGCCAGAATCCAATGTCACTAGCGGTGTTTCTTGCGATTCCTGTGCGTAGCCTTTAAATGTCGCTAAAGCGAATACACAAAGGAGCAGAAGATACGTCACTTGTTTTGGCTTTCTATTCAGCTTTTTATTGAAAATAAATCTCTCAGACATTATCAGTCTCTCCTGGCTTAGAAGACATACTCAGCGTGGTTTTCTTAACTTGCCAACAGCCGGTACCATCAGGAAGCATTTCTGTTATATACAATGTGCCGCTTTCAACGCGGTCAATAGTGCCGAAGAATAACCCAATACGATTACCGGCTTTGACCTTATGTAAGCTATTATCATTGGCTTGGATAAGTGCGTACTGGCTACCATTGGTTGTAAACTCTCCGATGACACTTAGCGCATCTAGGCCATACTGTTCTAGAGCTTGCTTATTGCGGCCAAAATTAGGTTGTAAACAATTTACCTTAGGCGCCGTTACTTGTTCTAAAACAAGGTTTTTAGGACGCTGAAATGGGCTTCTCAAGTCTTTTGCCTCATACCTAAATGCAGGCATGGTGTTAAATTCTGGATAAGGTTCAATGCTGACCTTAGTATTTTGCTTAACTTGAGCAACGTAAGTTTGTAGATCATCAATCTGAGGCTTACAAGCTGATATAACGAGCACAGAAACAAGAACAAATAAATAACGCATATTATTGACCTGCCTGCGATGTGCGATAGGTTTTTGCTTGCAGTTTGAGACTCAGTTGCGCCCCAGATTGTTCCATCTCAAGATCATGCACAGTCACAATTCTAGGCAAGCTCGCAATGTCTGACATAAATTGACCAAACTCGTGATAATTACCTACCACTTCAATTTGGATGGGGAGCTCCGTGTAAAACTCCTTTGGTACTTCTTGCTGCCAATTAAGTAAACGGAAAGTCAAGCCTGCTGACGTACCAACTAGAGTAATATCATCTAACAAGCCGGGCGTTTCATTGCTACTTGGCAACGACTTAAGCATAGAGGAGAAATCCTCTTGAAGTTGCGCTAACTGCTCTTCATAAGCTTTTAAGTTGACAGCTATACGGTATTTAGCTTCATAGGTTAACTTTAATTCTTGTTCTTTTTGTTGAGCCTGCTCCCACAGCGGGAGCTTATCGCTGACGATGAAATAGTAACCAGCGGCTAACACGACTATGGCAACAAAACTAGCGAAAACTGTTTTAACCTCGAACGGCCAAAAGGCAATCTGATCGAAGTCTAAGTCTTTCATTTCCTTTAACTTGTCAAAATCAAACTTCATTTCTTTTCAGCTCCTTCTTCAATAGCTGTAAAGTCAGGCGCTACACTAGGGCTAATATCAAATGTTAGTTTAAAATCACTCACTGCGTCGGAGGCAGATGTATCAGCAATAATGGATGACAATTCACCATTGATGAAAACGCTTGATTGTTCTAATCGACGCATGAAGTCTGCCAACCGGTTATTGGATTCACTCACCCCTTCAATTTCAATACGATTAAGCTTGCGTTCCAAACTTCTGAAAGCAATACCTTGAGGAACGATACGTGCTAATTCATCAGCTATTTTCGGCGTCACATTACGGCTGGCTTGTAGCTGTTCGATCAATGCCATACGCTGCTCAATAGCTTGTTTATCTTCTTTAATTGTCTTGATCTTCTCAATTTGTGCATCAAGCAATGTTATTTCGCTTTCGATAAACTGATTACGAATATTTTGATTACTAATCTGTTGATTAACAACTTCGCCGACGCCCCATGCTAACCCCATGCACAGTACTGCCACTAAACATAGTATCCCTAGATAGTTTTGCTTTTGAAGTTGGCGCTGTTCTTCGCGCCAAGGCATTAAATTTATCGATGCCACGAGTTGAAACTCCTACTCGCTAGCCCTGCTGCAATAGTCAATTGCGGAGCGAAGTTTTGAATATTCTTCGATAGCGCCTTATCGCTTATTTTCATCTCTGAAAACGGGTCAAATAGTTGGACTGTCATGGATAAATCATTAGACAAGTCTTCGCACAACCCCTCAAGATTAGCGATACCACCTGTAATATAAATTGATTCAGGGCGCTCTTTTTGTGTTGTAGAAACATAAGTTTGCAACGCACGGCCGATACTTTGTTGTAGATTTGCTAAGAATGGGGGGTAGTTGTTTTCTCTCCAGCCATCGGGCAAATTACCACTAATGAGCTGACGATCCATTTCGTCTCTATCCATAGCGTTCATCATAGCCAAGTCTTGTATCAGCATATCCGAACCGAACTGATGCTCCTTACTGTATGTCACTGCTTCATTTTCAATGACGGTCACCTGCAGTTGGCTAGCGCCAATATTGACACAACAATGAACCTCTTTATTTGTCATGGTTGATGGCATAAAACTCGCCATGGCATTACCTAAAGCATAGCCTTCAACATCCATCAATTTAGGATCAAACTCCACTTCTCTCAACAACGTAATTCTACTGTCAATTAAATCTCTGTGCGCAGCACTGAGTAATACATCGACTTTACCAATATGTGTTTTGCTTTCACCCAGCTCTTCAAAATCTAAATAGACTTCTTCTAGAGGATAGGGAATCAGGCTGTCTGCCTCGATCTCAATTTGCCCTTCCAATTCATGATCCGTTTGACCAGGATCCATATAAACAACCTTCGTCAGTACTGACGTACCTGACACGCCAGCAGCAACCATTTTCCTTTTAATCTTTAAGCTCTTTTTAATTTTTTTAAGTGCATTACTCACTGGCTCAAAGTCTTTTATTTCTCGTTCAACAAATGCATTACCCACAATAGCTTCGCACGCGAAGTCCTGAAGTACGAACTGCTCGCCTTCTTTACTCAGCAATACAGCCTTCACATAACGCGACCCTATATCAAGTCCGAGTAGTTGAGGCACTTTTTTCTTAAATAAATCAGCTATCACACGTTTTTCCGTTGAGTCATCGAATGACCTAGAATTACATTATTACTTGTTTTTTATAATTTAATAGTTCTAATAAGTGTACATACGTATAAAATGTAGGTCATTTTTGTAATATTGACCTGATAAAATAGCCGCTGTGAAATACATAAAGCCTTTAATTTACACTATTTTTGTCTCAGCAATGCTGGGACTAGGCACGCTATTAGGTATATATTTCTATCTCAAACCCGACCTACCAAGCGTCGATGTTTTAAAAGACGTTCGCCTACAAACACCGATGAAAATCTATTCTCAGGATGGAAAACTCATATCCCAATTCGGCGTAAAAAAACGTATCCCTTTGAAAATAAAAGATATTCCTATAGAGCTACAGCAGGCAGTTATCGCTACCGAAGATAGCCGATTCTACGACCATCCAGGCATAGACCCTATAGGAATCGTTAGAGCCGCTGTTAACCTTATATTAACGGGCGAAAAACAACAGGGCGCCAGTACCTTGTCTATGCAACTCGCTCGCGGCTTTTTTCTTACTCGAGATAAGACTTATATCCGCAAAATTAAAGAAATCTTTATTGCTTGGCATATGGAAAGGTTACTGACTAAGGACGAAATTCTAGAGTTATACCTAAATAAAAATGAATTGGGCCATCGCTCTTTTGGTGTAGGCGCCGCTGCTCAAGTTTATTATGGTAAAGAGATTAGCGAACTATCACTTGCCCAAATGGCAACTATCGCAGGGATGAATAAAGCGCCATCAACGTTGAACCCTATTTCAAGTCCCACGCGAGCGAAAGAAAGACGCCGAATTGTATTACTACGCATGCTTGATGAAAACTACATCACGAGAGAACAATTTGATCAGGCCGCCAATGAACCCGTAACTGCTAGCAAGCATGGTGCAGAAATTGAACTTAACGCACCTTATCTAGCTGATATTATCTATCAGGAAATGATTGATCGGTACGGCAAGGAAACAGCTGAAACCGAAGGCTTTCAAGTTTACGCTACTGTTCCATCACACCTGCAAGCTGCAGCGCAAAAGTCAGTCGCGCAAAACCTTCACGACTATGATGAACGTCATGGATATAGAGGCGCATTGGAGCAGCTATGGCGAGGACCAGAGCCTAGCTTTCTCACCGAGAAAAGTGAAGAAGCGAACCCTTCATTAACTCAGCAAGATGATGCACAACTTCAGGATGAACTGATCGAGTCGGAGTACGAGCAAGCTTGGACTGAAGAGCAAATGCTCGCTTATTTAAATGCACATAAAAACTACCTTCCTATTCAAGGAGCGGTAGTGACACAAGTTAATGAAAGAGACATCCAGATATTTACTGCCGGATACGGATATCAAACGATCCAATGGGATGGTATGGATTGGGCTCGCCCCTACATCAGCGACTCAAGACAAGGACCTATCCCTAAAAATGCAGCAGACATCGTATCCGTAGGACAGCATGTATGGGCAAGGCAGCGTATGGAAGACAATCAATGGCATTTGTCTCAGCTACCCGATGTCGCAGGCGCTTTTGTCGCAATGGATCCTGAAAATGGCGCTGTTAGGGCAATAGTTGGAGGTTACAGTTTTGAGCAAAGCCAATTCAATCGTGCCACACAAGCTAAGCGGCAAGTTGGATCCAATATAAAGCCGTTTCTGTATTCTGCCGCGCTTGATAGTAACTACACAATTGCTAGCATCATTAATGACGCTCCAATTAATCAGTGGGATCGTGGTTCAGGCAATGCATGGCGACCCGAAAATTCACCCGCAGAGTACGATGGCCCTATACGTATGCGGATAGCGCTAGGCAAGTCTAAAAACGTCGTCGCGATAAGGTTGCTAAGAGGTATCGGTATTGACGGTTTTATAAGCCATTTAAGTCGATTTGGATTCGATCGCACTGAGGTACAGCGGGATGAATCCATTTCAATCGGCTCACCTTCTTTTACACCACTGGAAGTGGCTACTGGTTATGCCGCCATTGCTAACGGTGGCTATGGTGTTCAACCGCACTTTATAGATCGAATTGAATCAGATGCTGGGAACCTCGTTTGGCAGGCGAATCCTGCTGTTGCCTGCAATAATTGTTTAACAGCGTCAAATCAATTAACTAGCAGACCTTTGGATCATTTAAATAATGAACTTTCAGCTTCTGACACCGTCGATACTCCGCCGGTTGCTGAACAAGTTATATCGTCACAAAACGCATTTCTAGTGAGCGAAATGATGCGCACCGCCATGCGCTTCAATGGAAGCACGTCCAAGAAAACAAACTGGCAAGGTACTGGTTGGCGAGCTCGAAGTATTCTTCGTCGTGGAGATATATACGGTAAAACAGGAACCACAAACGATTCGAAGGATACCTGGTTTAGTGGCTTTGCAGGCGGCTTAGTCGCAACAACTTGGGTAGGGTTTGATGATGTTAGTAGAGCGCTGGGGCGCGTATCGCCAAATCAAAATATTATCAATCGTAATCCGAAGTACACTTGGATGGGTAATGGCATTATTTCCGAAGGTGGTGCACAAACAGCGCAGCCTGCATGGATTCGTTTTATGCAACAAGCACTTAAAGACGAACCTGAAATAGCTAAACCAATCCCAACTGACGTGGTTAAGGTCAGAATAGACAGGGGAACAGGTAAGTTAACTCACAGGACCGATCACACATCCCTATTTGAATTTTTCATCAAGGGCACTGAGCCAACCGAGTACGTCAGAGAAGATGAAATCATCGATTTATCTGAAAGCTCAGAAGAAGAAACCATCGAAGAAGAAGAGATTTTCTAAAGTCATCATGTCTTACTGGTCTTATCTGTCCATTATTAGTCAGGCATAGCAGACATATCGTAGATTGCCTCTCGGCATCTTGTCTAATTCAAGTTAAGCTTAGTTCCATTATGTTTTGCTAAGAATAGACATCATTTTATGAGCCAATCTAAACGCCCTTTATACATTTCCTATGCTGGACCTACCTTGCTGGAAACACCATTACTAAATAAGGGGAGCGCCTTTAGCCCAAAAGAGCGGGTGAGTTTTAATCTGACAGGTTTGATTCCGCCCAGATATGAATCTATCGAAGAGCAAGTAGAACGTGCATATATGCAATACTCCAGCTTTGATGAAGCGATCAACAAACATATCTATCTGCGCGCAATACAAGATTCAAACGAAACATTGTTTCATCGGCTCGTTCAAGCTCACTTAGAAGAGATGATGCCAATCATCTACACGCCTATTGTGGGTGAAGCATGTGAAAGGTTCTCTGATATCTATCGTAGCAACAGAGGCTTATTCATTGCATACTCTGAGCGACATCAAATAGACGATATTCTACGCAATGCCACCAAGCAAAAAGTAAAAGTTATTGTTGTTACCGATGGTGAACGTATTCTAGGTTTAGGCGATCAGGGAATTGGCGGTATGGGGATTCCCATAGGAAAACTTTCGCTTTACACCGCTTGTGGTGGCATAAGCCCTGCCTATACATTGCCCGTCATGTTAGATGTCGGTACCAATAACGAAAAGCTATTAAACGATCCTATGTACATGGGGTCACGCCATGAGCGTATCTCTCAAGAAGAATACGACGAGTTCTTAGAGTTATTCATTACCGCCATTGAGCGCCGCTGGCCAAATGTCATGCTGCAGTTCGAAGATTTTGCACAACCTAACGCCATGCCCTTATTAAGCCGTTACCGTGACCGCATATGTTGCTTCAATGACGACATTCAAGGCACAGCTGCCGTGACTGTTGGTACTATCCTCGCGGCCTGTAGGCAAAAGAAAACAGAATTAAAAGATCAAAAAGTGGTGTTTGTTGGCGCAGGCTCCGCGGGCTGTGGTATCGCAGAGCAAATCATCAGTCATATGCGAAGTGAAGGTTTGTCCGACGAACAAGCACGCGAACGTATATTCATGATTGATCGTCACGGTCTGGTCATGCGCAATATGAAGGGCTTAAGGGACTTTCAGGAAAAATTAGCACAAGGTTCTGAAAATATAGAAGGTTGGAGTTATAGTGGCGAAGCTCCTTCCTTATTAGATGTGATGCACTGTGCTAAACCGACCGTCTTAATTGGCGTCTCAGGGCAGTCAGGGTTATTCACTGAAGCTGTTATCAAGGCTATGCACAAAAATTGCAAAACGCCCATCATTTTTCCATTGAGCAACCCATCGAGACAAGTCGAAGCAACGCCACAACAGGTTATCGAGTGGACTGGTGGTGACGTTATCATAGCGACAGGTAGCCCCTTTGACCCTATTGAATACAAAGGCAAAACTTACCCAGTTGCACAGTGCAACAACTCTTATATATTCCCAGGTATCGGGTTGGGTATTATTGCCAGTAAAGCAAGTCGTATCTCAGAAGAGATGATGATGATCGCTAGTGAGACATTGGCGAAAGCATCAGCAGAAAGTGGTGGTGAACACTTGTTACCACCGATCACCGAAATTGCTAATCTCAGCAAAAAGATCGCCTTCGAAGTTGGTAAGTTAGCCATGAAGCAAGGGTTAGCACTGGAGCTGTCAGACGATCTGTTAGCTAAACAGATAGAAAAGAACTTCTGGAAACCAACATACCGAGAGTATAAGCGCACTAGTCAGTAGTTTCTGATAGCTCACAGCTATTCCCCGATTCGACCAAAGAGATGTAAATATTTGAACTGTCTCGGGGCAAGCTTTGGGAAGTATAAGAGAGATTTAACCTCAGAAAGAGGCCATTCCTACAAACAAAAAAGCATGTGATATCCAAGGAAACCACATGCTTTTATTTTAGCTTTATGAGCTTAGCTAAACTCTAAGCGGCCGTAGACGCCAGTTCTGGTGTATCCAGATCGACATCTGTGATCAGTTCCATATCAAATGTATATTCGTCTACATTGATAGATACTTTACGTTTCGCATCGTAATCAAGCACTTGATCAGCTTCTGCTTGCGTAATACTGCCTTTCTGTAGCAATTGACCAACCACATATTCGAATGACGGCGCAGGAACAATAGGTTCTTTACGTAAGATCTTCTGGATTTTACGTAATAAAGGCATTGCTGCATGTTTAGCTTCAAATGCTTGGAAGTTAATGTCGAAGCCATCACCAGGAACGGAGCGCACCAAGTGACACATCTGACGTCTAAATTGCGTATCTTGCATAGATGCTTCAGACAATTCACGGATCAAGTCATCTGAGATATGGCTTACCGATGATGTATAAGTACCAGTTAACACTCGCATCAAACGACGAGTCGCTGCTTGTGGAAAGTTATTGATAAAGTCGACCAGAGCCTTGTCTGTTTTAGATAAGGTCCAACGGATCGCATATTCAAAATAAGGACGCGCATCTTGACGATTTTCATCACTCACCTTTTGCTCATAGTAACGAATAGTCGCCATAGCAGCATAAAGGTAGCTCATCATATCGCCTAACCTAGCTGACAGTAACTCGGCTTTCTTCAGATCACCACCTAATACAAGTAATGAGAAATCTGCCAGAATAGCAAGCTTAGAAGATAAAGCTTTAAGGCGTTTTTCAAAAGGCTTCACTTCAGCTAATGTCGAATCGGCACCGCCAACGAATGGAATATAACTGTTTACCAAGCTACGAATTGCATTCGTCGTACTAAAACCAATGGTTTTCATCAAAACTGAATTGAATTCACTATCTGCACCTTTATCATCACTGTGAATAAGCTCAACCATATCTTTCAAAAATGGATGGCAACGCATAGTACCTTGACCGAAGATCATCAAGCTACGCGTCAGGATATTTGCCCCTTCAACAGTAATGGCAATAGGTTGTGCTGTGTAGCTGTTGGCTAACACGTTTTGAGGACCACGCTGAATCGCTTTACCAGCTTGAATATCCATCGCAGCGTCAGTAACTTCACGACCAAGCTCAGTCATATGGTATTTGGCCATAGCTGTGACAACTGACGGCTTTAACCCCATACCTAAACCTTCAGTCGTCAAGACGCGCATAGACTCAAGTAAGAAAGTTTTACCAGCAATTTCAGCGAGTCTATCTTGAATACCTTCAAAACGACCAATAGGCACGCCAAATTGTTCACGGACAAAAGAGTACTCAGTAGTAGACTTAAAGGCTGCTTGCGCACTAGCAACACCCATTGCAGGTAATGAGATACCACGACCTGCACCTAAGCAACTGACTAGCATTTGCCAACCACGACCGATATTCTTTTGGCCACCGATGATGAAGTCCATAGGAATAAAGACATTTTCACCGCGAGTAGTACCATTATAGAAGCTGACACCCATCGGGTCATGACGATTGCCTAATTCAACACCAGGATGAGATTTAGGAATAAGCGCGCACGTTATGCCAAGCTCTTTTTTACCACCAAGCAATCCTTCTGGATCAAATACTTTAAACGCCAACCCTAAGACTGTCGCAATAGGAGCTAGAGTAATATAGCGCTTGTCCCAAGTAACATTAAGGCCAACAACTTCTTTACCTTCCCAAGTACCTTTTGTCACGATAGCCGCGTCAGGGATTGCACCAGCATCAGAACCTGCTTCCGGGCTAGTGAGGGCAAAACAAGGGATATCTTGGCCTTTTGATAAACGGGGCAGCCAGTAATTTTGCTGTTCGCTAGTACCAAAATGCATCAGTAGTTCACCAGGACCCAAAGAGTTGGGAACCATCACAGTAACCGCAATAGCGGCACTCTTGGTAGATATAGTCGTCACGATAGTTGAGTTGGCATAAGGGCTAAACTCTAATCCACCGAAGACTTTAGGTATGATCATCGCAAAGAATTTGTTGTTGCGAAGAAAATCCATGATTGACTCTGGAATATGATGGCTATTCTGTAGCTCATGGTCATCGACCATCTCTATCAATTCCTGCACAGGCCCATCAAGGAACGCCTGTTCTTCAGCACTTAATGTTGCAGCAGGAACATCACGTAACGCCTTCATATCAGGCTTACCCTGATAAATCGAAGCTTCAACCCAAACATCGCCAGCATCTAATGCTTCCTGTTCTGTCACAGAAATCGGCGGTAATACTTTTTTAAGGTTAGTTCTTAAGCTCATAAATCTCAACTCATCTGACCACTTGAATAAGTGCATACTACTCAAAAATGCGAAGAGATCAAAAAAAAACGTAAAAAACTTGTGCTAAATCCGCAAAAATGTTGTTAAAAAACAGCTAGACAAAAGTATGATGCAATAGAAAAATTAAACTATATCATTGTTATTTAAGGAAATTATATTTATCTAAATTTTTTAGTTGTCATAACAAAAAAATATAAACGACCGTTTGAAACTTATGTTTAATTTCGACGAGTTACGAACTAAAAATTTGCCAAATTGGCTAAAAAGCGTACTAATAGTGGATAACAATTCGCTTGCTCTGTCATAAACAGGAATCGTTATGCTTAGAAAACATGGCCTATGGTTTTTATATTTCACCTTTGTTGCTCTTGTTCTTTTTTTGCATCAAGGTGAACCATTATTTTTGAGCAATAGCCAACTTCCTATAGGCAAACCTATTCTATGGGCTGTCTTATTCACCTTTCTGGGTTACTCGCTATACTGCCATAAACAGGAAAACTTCTTCAAAACCATGTCTATCACCGGCAAGTATTATTGGACGAAACAAATCGGTATAGACCTCTATTTGGGCGTCGCTCTTATTGCATGCGTCATATACCTTAACGAAGGTTCATGGCTTGTGTTGGCTCTTTGGTTTGTCCCGTTACTGATATTCGCTAACCTAGCCACATTGCTTTACCTCGCTTTGAACTATGATTCTTTGATAAGTCGTTTCATTTAAAGATAAACGTCATTGACCAGTATAAGGTTCCTTATGATTTAAAAGAGCGCATGATAGATACATTTATCTTCTTAACCTTCGACGCCGCGTTATACCAACCTCTATCACAATAAACCTAGTGACGAGGCTCCTTTGTATACACTGGCAACGTAAAAATTGCCACGCAACCGTTAAAGTGAGATTTATTGTCAGTGATATTATTCAACGATAGGCTTCCGTCATGACTATCCAGTATTTGCCGGCAAAACACCAACCCTATGCCAGAACCTTGCGGTTTTGTTGTATAAAAAGGTACAAAGATATTGGAAACATTGCTAATACCCTTGCCGGAATCAAGCACTTGGAAAGTAAAATGGTGTGCTGACATCGACCATTGATACTTAATAGGCCCACCAGCTTCAAAAGCATTTTTAGTTAAATTAATAATCACTTGTTCAATCATTGACGGATCAGCATAAAGCAACATTGGCAGATTTAGCAATGCATCATCCACCTCAATATTGTCTCTTTCAAATAATGTCATCACACGTTCAATGAGTACCTCGAACTTAAAAAGCTTTTTATCAGGAACAGGCACCTTAGCTAATTGCGCATAACGTTTGATAAAACCATTGAGGCTATTTGAACGCTCCGAGATGATAGTTAGCCCCTCATTTAAATCATCTTTCCAATCCTCAGCTAAGGGATCACGATGAATCATATCGGTCAGTGTCTGACTTAACGAGGTAATAGGAAAAAGAGAGTTGTTGATTTCATGGCTAACCACTCGCATTAGGTTTTTCCAAGCCGTTAGCTCTTCATCTCTTAATACTTGGCGCAAATCGGTAATAAATAAGACATGTTGTTGAACGCCAGCATCACGAAACCCCTCACTTCGAACTTGCCAACGCCCTATAGCGCCTGGAAAAGTATGGTTAATTAAACGCGTTTTCTTGGTACCAAGAAATTGAGCTAAATCCTGTACTTCGGCGCTACTACCTATGATCTGCTCATAAGGCATAGAAAGTAGTCGGCAAGCTGCCTGATTAGCTAGTTTAATTTTCTGTTCACTATCAAAAGCGAAGATAGCCACATTGATATGAGCAATCGTCTTTTCCAATAACTTTAGCGCTTCTTCATTCGCAATTCTATGCCTTGATAGTTCATCAGCCAGACAGTTAATCTCATTGACCAACTCAGAGAAAGCATCATCACTCTTACGCAATTTACCGCGTAAAGTAAAATCACCCAGCCTTATTCCTTCGACCAAATTGGATAAATTACGTAACTGAAAAATGAGTTGAGTATGTAAAAACCAGACGAAGCTAACCGATGTTATCAATAGAAAACTAGATATGAGTGTCTTGGCATAGAAAGAGAACGACAATTGCCATAATAAGACTAAGGCAACGACTAACACAGGTAATATCGCAAATATGGCGGCTATATATAAGCGCCGTATCATTGAATTTGATGAGATATCAGCCAGTGCTTTCTCCTCGCCTGTGGGACAACCTGATTATACCTGTACTTGTTCACACAAAACGCAATGCTGAGGCAAGCTGATTGAGTTACTCACTCAGGCTGGAATAGCATTACAAATTAAACTTTTCAAGGCGCCGATAAAACGCACTTTTACTGTACCCAAGTGATTTTGCCGCTTCTTTCGCATTCCCATGATACTTGCGCATAACCAAGCCAATTAGCTTCCGCTCTGCTTGCTCCATCGTCATATGACTCCAATCATCAGCAGTAGATAAAAATTGATTGGCTTGGTCAGTGTCCAATAATAAATGTCCAACGTCGACCTGTTTGTCAGGCGTCATCAACACAGCTCTTTCAATAAGGTGGTCCAACTCCCTTACGTTCCCGGGCCATGCATATTCTTGCATCCTCGTCATTGCATCAGCCGTGAAAGCAACAATATCGCGGCGATACTTTGCACTGTATTTCCGCAAACAGGATTCACTGAGGGATTGAATGTCCTCAACCCTTTCTCTCAATGGGGGTATTTTAATTTCAATGCTATTCAACCTGAACAGTAAATCCTGTCGAAACTCACCTTGTTCAACAAGTGCCTTCAAATTGCCATTAGTTGCTGAAATCACCCTTACGTTAGACCGAGTGACTTTGCTTGATCCTAATCGTTCAAACTCGCCATTCTCTAATACCCTTAAAAGCTTAGACTGTTGTGACATTGGGATATTGGCTATTTCATCCAAAAAAAGTGAGCCATTATCAGCTAATTCAAAACGACCTATACGATCCGTCTTAGCGTCAGTAAAAGCACCTTTAACATGCCCGAATAGCTCGGACTCAAATACGTTTTCATTGATGGCACCCATATTCACAGCAACCAAGGAATGAGACTGACGTAAAGAACGGTCGTGAATAATCTGCGCCAACTGGCTCTTACCCGTACCATTTTCACCAGTAATCAACACATTAATATCACTCGGAGCGATTTGATTAACCATTTGCATAACCTGATGCATAGCCGGAGATTGCGCAACCCACTCTAACGGTTGGCTTGCATCCTTAAGCAACTGATTCTCTGTAGCCAAGCGTGTCGACTGGCGCTTAGTCGAGCTTAAAGCGAGTGCGTTACGGATAATCGTTATCAATCGATTGTTGTCACAAGGCTTTTCGATAAAGTCATTGGCACCATTTCGCATTGATTCAACCGCCAAGGCGACTGAGCCCCAGCCCGTCATGACAACAATAGGAATATCGGTATCTATTGCCCGAATAGCTTGAATCAGCTCAAGCCCTTCCTGACCAGACGTTGTATCCTGACTGTAGTTCAGGTCCATCAAAATCAAACTGAAGTCAGTTTGTTTAATGAGTTCCAGCGCAGCATTTGGCGACGTCACTGCCTTGCTGGTATACCCTTCACTTTTTAACTGAAGCTGCAAAGCCGACAAGATACTGTAATCGTCATCAGCAATCAGAATCGATTCTTTCATATAAAATGACTTAGGATATTATTCATCCCTTAAGGCGTTATTGGGTTCGATAGACAATGCCTCCCGTAAAGGTATCGAAGTTGACACAAGGAATGTGACACTCACCAATGCCCCAACAACAGCAGCCACTAACGGAAAATAAGGTAGGAGCTGGACTAATTGACTCGATAGTACTTTGATGCCCATAAATCCGACTCCCCCTCCAGCGATTAATCCAATAATCAACAACACACTCGACTGTTTTAAGACCATTTTAAACAAGGTTGATTCTTCGGCCCCTAGAGCTCGGCGTATACCAAACTCATGGGTCCTACTTAGAACATTACGATTCATAACACCATAAATACCCGCTGCTGCTAATACTAGAGCGAAGATACCAAAAATAACAAATAATCGGCCAACAAAAGAAACCCCTCCCACTCGGTCTCGTAACCTTTTCTCCAGCGTTTTTACGTCATAAAGTGGAACGCTGGGATCAACCTTTGCGGCAATACCCGACAACACTTGCCTTACTTGATTTGGATCTTCTTGTGTCTTTATAGCGATATACTGAAAGCCATACGACAACTGAGAGTTAGGCACATAAATCGATGGACGAGAATGGCTATCACCGAATGGCTGCGAGTGCAGCATGTGTTGACTCACACCAACAATGGTAATCCAGTTATCATCGTCATTATTTGGGCTTGTCTTAATACGCTTGCCTATCGCTGATTCATTTTGCCAGTAACGATTGGCAAAACTACTGCTGATAATAGCCACTCTTTGTGTATCTAACCGATCTCTATCATCAAACCCTCGTCCTTCAATAATAGGCACCCCCAAGGTGTCAAAGTAATTGTTCGCTACTGTCATAAAGTAGCCTCTTGGGTAACTGTCGTTTTGAATACTTGCCCCTTCTATTTTATAAGGTTGCCTACCTGTACCTCTGCCAGGTAACGCAGACCCAATGGTGGCATCAACAATACCTGGTTGACCTTTTAATGTTTCAATCAAGCGACTATGATATAAATACCGATTTTGAGTATCCTCGTATTCACTACCCACAAGTGAGAACCGTGCAGTCAACAACCCTTGTTTATCAACACCATAATCTGCGTTTATCGCTTGCTTCATCGCTATAATCATAGCGCCTGCAAAGATAAGTAAGGTACAGGACAAGAACACTTCTGAAACAATTAACATTTTACTTAGCTTACCGGCGTTTTTGCCTTGCGCACCTCGCGTGCCATCACGTAACACACTATTGATATTCGCGCCGGAAGCTCTTATGGCTGGAACTAGACCTGTCAATAAAGCGGTTCCAAGAACAATCCAAAGTGCCCCTAGCAACTCTTGTCGCCCTAAATCAAAGGTCCACCATGACGCTACCCAACCACCAAAATTTCTAAAAATAGGGTAAGTTAAATCTAGCCCTAAACCAGCGATCATAACGCCGAAAAAGCCACTAATGACACAGATGACAAGCGTTTCCATTAACATCTGCGCGACAATTCTCTCCCGGCTACCGCCAAGCGCCATACGAATAGCTACTTCCTTACGCCGCTCAATTGCTCTAACCAACATCAGGTTACCCACATTGGTGATAATCAATGCCAGTATGAAAACCGTCGCACCAATAAGCATGTAAACTATTTGCATAGTGTTATCCATCATTTGTTGCACCAGTGTGCGACTATGAACGCCTACATTGGCATTGGAATCTGGATATTGATCTGCTAACTCTCGCGCATAGAGTGACAACTCTGCTTGTGCTTCACTCAGGCTGACATCTGGTTTTAACTTAGCCGCTACACTCACAGTCTGGCCTTCACCTGGACGAACATTTATGGCAAGCCTTAGAGGTGACCATACATGTTGCTGAACTGGATAAGCATAACCTTTTGGCATCACACCAATAATGCGCGTTGGCCGGCCATTAATTTGAACGACTGTCTCCAGAACGCTTTCTTGTAGGTCAAACACATCCTGCCATATCTGGTAACTGATGATCGCGACACGGTCGCTACCTTCAAGCATATCGTCGTCATTAAAAGCTCGCCCAAACACAGGATTACCATCAAACAAAGCCAATGCCTCTTTTTCAAATGCAGCCGCATCATATCGATTTGATGTGTTCTGATACGAAAAGTTGGCAGTGTAATGAGTATAAGCGGAAAAGGTATCGTAACTTTGTTGCCTCGCTTTATAGTAATTAAAATCGTGCTCGACAATCGTGCCCCCGTTATCTTCATTGCCGTTATAGGTTGCATCAACGATAACAAGTCGATCATAGTCGGTAATATCCAATGTTTTATAGGCCAAAAGGTTAACCAGTGAAAACATATAAATCGTTAATCCTAGTCCTGCTGACATCACAAATATTGTTAAAGTAGTAAAAACCGGTGTTTTACGTAACAGTCGGCAAGCATAAATAAGTTCACGAAACATTGCATTCCCCTTTAAGCAGCATCAGTTTGATCAACAGGACTGTCTTCAACAATCCGTCCGTCAAACAAGCTAATTTTACGTTGGGCCTGACTCGCACTGCGAGGGTCATGCGTGACCATACAAATGGTCGTACCTTTCTTATGTAGCTCAGACAAAAGCTCCATAACGACTTGGGCATTCTTCGAGTCAAGGTTTCCCGTAGGCTCATCTGCCAATAGTAACGATGGTGAGCCCACCAAAGCACGGGCAATAGCGACTCTTTGCTGCTGCCCACCAGAAAGTTGCGACGGGAAATGCTTACTGCGATGACTCATATCCACTTGCCCCAGCACGTCATTCACTCGTTTTTTAATGTCTACGTTAGAAACACCACGACGATAAACGAGTGGTAGTTCCACATTCTCGTAAACCGTCAGATCCGAAATGAGATTGAAAGACTGAAATATAAACCCGATTTCTTCATTACGGATGGCAGACCTTTGCTTTTTGCTTAAGTTGTCTATTTGTTTTTGATTCAAGGTGTAACTGCCTTTAGTGGCGGTATCTAATAGGCCAACTAAAGATAGTAACGTTGATTTACCGCAGCCAGAAGGCCCCGTAATAGCTACGTATTCACCTTTTTCGATAGTTAAGGCGATATCAGTAAGAGCGAGCGTCTCTATTTCATCGGTGACGAAGGATTTACATAAATTATCTAGTTTTATCATGCTCATATTTTCACCTTAAGATGGGTTCTTGTCATAGCTTAGTTTATTCTCAACGTTTCAAAACCGGACCAGTCCGTTGTATCAGAAACGATGATCCTATCTCCGGCATTTAGTCCCGAAGTAATTTGAATATGATTGGATGAAGCTTGCCCTAGCGTCACTTTCACTTTCGTTGCAAAGCCTTCCGAATCCACTTTGAACAAAACCGCTTTCTGGTTCTCTTGACTAAAAGCAGGACGCTTAACATGTAGGATGCGCGTTAGCTGACTAATAATAATGTCACCAACGACCGATAAGTCCGGACGAGCATTTGGTGTGAGATCGCCCTTGATCTTGATATCGACCATTACGTTACCATTGCTAATATTGGGGTCAATACGGCTGACAAAGCCCGGCATAAGTCCCCTACGGCTATCAATATTTGCTGTTTGTCCTAAAGCCAAACGCGTTGCTAACAGCTCTGGAATGGCAATCTGAGCATATAACTTATCCGGTGTCGCAATTTTAGCTATATTGGTCCCTGCTTCTATCTGTTGTCCTTGTTCAAGCTCTGACTCCTGAATAACACCGGCTATGTTAGCTTTGATAGTGAGTGCTGCGACTTCTTCTTCAGCTCGTTCGAGTGTCTTAGCTAGCTTATTTACTTGTGCCGACATTGCTAAGCGTTGTGCGTCAGCATTGGCTTTAAATTGCGCTGAAATACGCTTTTCGATATCCAATGTTTGCTGCATTTGAACAACATCTAACTGACTTTCTTTAAAATCTATCTGCGAAACGATTTCATTACCTGAGTCAATCAATTGACTCTGAGCATTCAAGGTTAACTGCGCTTTGTCTAACGCTAATTTAGCATTAAGTACAATCGCTTCATGATTTAGCAGATCGGTGGCAAGCTTGGCACTTAAAGCCTCTTGTTCGGCCAACAATGCCTGATACGACCATTGGGATTCATCACGTAGCTGAATGAGCTGCGGATTGGACAGGATAAAAAGTGGTTGCTGGAATGCCACTCTATCTCCGGCTTGAACTAGGACCTTTTCAACACGCCCACTCACTCGCGTTGCAAGCCAATAAATTTCTTCGGGAACCAACGTACCATTCCCTGACACGCTAACTGTCATCGGACCTTGTTCAACGTTAGCCATCACCACCTGATCAGATGCAATAACAAAGTCAACCGACGACAGCGAATAGCTGTAGTAAAAAGCAAAGGCCAACACTAGACCAATACAAGAAACAGTAAAAATACTCTTCTTCCAAAGTCCGTTCGTTGATTTTTCTCTGACAATGTCCAAGTGTGGCTAAACCTCTATCAATAAATCGTTTAAGCACGCGCCAAAACGCACTGTTATTGATTTTTATAGAGCGAAAACAGTGCCAACAAGTAACATCATGTAAAATAAAGGGTTTTACTTTTATCAGGCACTAATAGGTAGCAGGTTTTCCCAACTGTGGGAATCCTATTTTCCCATTTGAGGGAAAAAGAAAGGCATTCCTATCCAATAGGGAAGCGGAGTTTGGAGAGTCTCTTAACTGATCAAGCAACAAACTCATCGTCAGCAGAAATATAAACAACGTCTGATAGAAATGAGGGTACTGGCGATAAATTGAAGTCTCTTATAACAACTTCAGATTACTTAATCACTTCAATCTTTACATTAAGAATACCTGATTCGGTATGACCAATAGCATTGAATGCTGAACGACTGAGATCGATAATACGGCCCTTGATAAAAGGTCCCCTGTCGTTAATTTTAACGACTACACTCTTACCTGTTTTGATGTTAGTCACCAATACTCTAGTACCGAATGGTAAACTTTTATGAGCAGCCGTTTTTGCAAGTTGATTAAATCGCTCACCACTAGCCGTTTTTCGAAACTGGTATTTAGTCGCATAGAAAGAAGCCTTCCCTGACTCTGTATGCCCGACTAGTTTATCTGGGCTTTTCGCTGGGACACTGCTACACGCTGCCATAACTAATACGGCTAACATGACGACCGATGCACGGATAACTTTTCTCATTGTTCACTCACAACTATTTAAACTGAAGCAGCAAAACCTCGTTACTCTGGCCAAGTATAATGACCTTGGCTTGAACAATACTCACCTCAAGATGGGGGTTAATTTTCGAAACGGATTGTATAATATAGCGGAATAAGTATAAACAAGACCTAAGCCAACTATCCTGTCCAAAAATGCGATCTTATAGAAAGAAGAAAACGCGCCTCTACTCTATCAAGAAAAGCAGTTTCAGGGATGAAAATATTGACCGCCAAATTGTAGCAATTCATCAAGCCATTGCCCAAAAAGTGCTAACAAACCATCAATTGGCAAATGAAGTCACTGAACGATTAGATAACTGGAAGGAGGCAGGGAGGATTCATTACGGTGGTTACATTACTTGGATCAGCATATTAGATTTACTAGAAGAGCCACCTGAGTTCATTAAAGCGATGACAGAGTTCACTCATCAGATGCGTAAATTACGCCGAAAAACACCTTTCATTGGCATACTAACAGAGCCTGAACGCCAGTCTGCGCTAGATCTTCACGCACTAGGCGAGTTAAAGGACTTAACGACTCTGCTCTAATCAACCCTGACAACAACGATATTGCAGGGCTGATAATTTTTTCTACCTAACCGCCAGCGCCATTTGGTAGTAGGAAGACGAGATCGGGTGCATCATAGTCTGGAAAGGCTTTTTCAAGCGCTTCCGCTGTAAACTCTGCAGCAATCGGTCCAATACGCGACGTACCTGCTGTTGATAGGTAGGCGTAATCAGGCCCGTCATATTGCCTAGACGAGGTAAACTTCGGAACCAAAGTTGTCCTTACTTTCTTCTCAGTCACTAGCTTTCCTTCGCTATCAAAAATCTTAATCTTCCCTTCCATCCGCGTATTAAATGAATTGATAGCAGCTAGAGGGAAACTTGACACATACATTTTATCAACATCAAGAACAACACGACCATCAAACCCATCGGGGTGAGCGCCCTCAATGCCACGCTTCATCATTTCAGTAATCAGAGACGGGATCGAATAGTGTTCCAAATTCGGTATAAGGCGCTCATTCGCCCATTCAACCTCAGAAAATTCACTATTATTCAATAAATTGCGAGGTAGCTGAGATTGGCGAGCGCCATCTCGGCGATATCTGCGAAAGACTTCTTCACGCTTTTTATCAATAGCAGAAATGCGATCCATACGCTTATCTAAACGTTCCGAAAAGTTTACTTCCAAACTGTCCGTGCCTATATTAGCCATCGACGAAACACTGAATAAAATCGGTAATGTAAGCAATGTACCTTTAGCCAAACAACCTAATATCTTTTTCATAACCCTCTCCTTTGTAGTCTCTATCATTATGTTAGAAGATGCTTGCTAAAAAAGCAAAGCAACAGCTAATTCACCGCCGCAAGGCAAGGTCGTTCAAGCATTGGCGAGATATGTTGTTCAAGCTCATCCCAGCACATAGGTTTCGCAATATGATATCCTTGAATCATGTCACATCCCATTTCCTCTAGCTTTTGCATGACGTCTTCATTTTCAACGCCTTCAGCAACAACAGATAGATTGAGATTATGCGCTAGCCCAATAGTTGAACGCACAATGGTGGCATCTTGTTCATTCGTTAGCATCTCAGCAACAAACGTTTTATCTATTTTTAATGACTCTACGGGTAGCCTTTTAAGATAAGCGAGAGAAGAATAGCCGGTGCCAAAGTCATCAATAGACAGTTTGACCCCTAAACTAGCCACATCATTCAAAATACGTACGGCCATATCTGGATCAGTCATCAGTGCTGTTTCTGTTATTTCAAGTTCAAGCATTTTGGGATTGCTGTCATACTCTCTTAACATACACTTGAGTGAATCCAACAGCCTGTTATCCATCAGATTCCTTGCAGAAAGATTAACCGAAACAGTGAAAGACATTCCCTGCTCTTGCCATTGTTGCTGTTGCTTTAATGCCAGCTCGATAACATTCTCTGTCAATCCATGAATGACATTGCTTACCTCCGCCAACGGAATAAACTCATCTGGTACAAGCAACCCTAATGTCTTGTGCTTCCACCTAACAAGCGCCTCAAAGCCACTAATACAACCAGTCTTAAAGCAAAATTTGGGTTGAAAATAAACACACAACTCTTTTTGGCGAATGCAATCGTTCAAGTCAGCAATAATGGCAAAACGCTCTGGCGTATATTTGTTCATTTCAGATTTATAAAATACAACGCCTTTTCCACTCGTCTTTGCTTCATACATCGCCACATCTGCGCGCTTAAGCAGTTCATGGCTATTAATACTCTGATGGGGAGAAACTGAGATACCAATACTCGAATCAATCTCAATTTTGATATGATCTATCTCAATAGGCTGACAAAGCCGTTCCTTAATTTGATGCGCGTAGTGCATTAACTGGTTTTCGGTATGCTCACCATGAAATAATATGGCAAATTCATCCCCACCCAATCGAAAGAGTTTGCCTTTCCACAAACTCAATAGGTCGTTAATTTGAGGGCCTACACGACATAACACTTTGTCTCCCATGTAGTGGCCCAAACTATCATTAATCTCCTTAAAACGATCGAGATCTAACAACATAATCGAAGATCTTAAATGTGGTTGCTTGTTTCGAACGAGATCAAAAGTTTTATGCAATAATGTACGATTCGCTAACCCTGTTAGTGAGTCGTGATCTGCTCTATGTTGTAACTCACAATGGGAGCTAATATGCATTAGAGATAAACAAAAAGTACGACCGATAGCTTCTAGTGCGCTTAGCTCATTGGCTTGGGGAGCTCGATTAGCAGCGAAACCCAAAGCCATTAAGCCGATACAAACATCCTGATGACACAGCGGTATCACCAGTATCGTATTCACTCCGACTTCTTTATATAGTGCTTTCACTTCGGGATAGAGTTGAGAGCTATTCTGAACATCTTCGCAAACAACAATACTGGTGCCTACATCTAACGCAGCAGCAACTCGATTGATGTTGTGCTTTTCACAAAAGCGTACATTCTCGCCTCTCTGACGTTCAATAGGGTAACTCCTCCCTGTAATGGAAGAAGAGACATTCGCACGGATACAAGAGCTCACTATGTCATCAAAGTTACCAATATGCTTTAACGTTTCCGCCGTTGCCGTTTCAACGTCATCACAGCTTTGTAACTTGGTAGACAGTTGAATAATTAAATTCAATCGACGGTTTTGTTCCTGCAACAAGCTTTGTGAACGTTGTAGCTGGTATTCAAGGTTTTTACGGGAATCTATATCAACACACACACCCGCGTAACCTAAAAACGCTCCACTTTCTTCACTGTAGACTGGGTTTCCTCTATCCAATACCCAATGGTATTCTCCCACAGCATTTTTGATACGATATTCCGACTCATAAAGTAGTTTTGCATCAAACGCACGAAAATAATTTTCCATCGTATGCTCAATATCATCTGGATGGATCCCATGCGTAAAACCGTCAATGAGCTCTTGCTCAAGAGTCCGCCCTCTGTAATCAAGCCATGCTCGGTTAAAGTAGGTGCATTCTTTGTCTGGCCCTGCAGTCCACATAAAGGCAGGTAACGAATTGGTTAAATTACTGATAACTTCTTTAGGATCAGTAATATAAGTAACACGGTCACCTGAAGTAACCTTAATCTTGTTTGGTTTATTTAGCATAAAAACGACTACTTTACTGTTTTTAAAACATATATAGCCCGTTAAATGAAAAGCTATATTGATATTCTTCTAAAGACCTATATTGTACGTTTTTTATTCCATCTTGTTATACAGACATACAAATCAATGAATAATTACTAATAACAAATTTGCATTTCAGAAGGTGATAAGTCACTCCAAAAATCAAACACTTAGCTCATAGAATAGAAAGTAAAAGCAGTTAACATGCATTTGCAAATGTACGACTTACTACATAGCACTACCAGCCCTTCAAGCTCTACAGATGTAGACAGGACGCGCCTTAAGCAAATAGGTATGAAAATCTATCCCTTTGATCGGTATCTTATACTACTTTCGCTTGAATACTGGTATTACAAGTATTCAACACAGGCTCGTGCAACCACGCATGTAGTCTTTTCAAGACTTTGTTGTATTTGCTCTCTTACAGGGGGATAAAAGAGCATGTGCACTCACACAAAATTCTTTGATAGTACTCGTTAAAACATCGATGCAATAACCTAAATCATAGCCGCCGAAATAACAAAGCTGCTGACCATTTTCTCCTTGGACAAGCTGACATAGGGCATCGGGTAAATCAAAGAGGGCAACAAGCCAGGTTGGGGATTGAACTGACAAAACTAGGTCGGCAAGTTGCCTATATACTATGTGGGGTTTTAAATGGTTATGTCTCCGCGATTTATTACATACCTTCAAGCCACGCTACCTATGGAATGACAGGAAATACATGGCACTCCCTCGCGCCTTTGCTCAGAGAGGTCATCAGTATCGGGTTTTAGCAAACAACTTAACTGCTCCTATTCGCTTTTGCACACCTGTGTCTTACGGTGACCAAAAACACCAATGCCAGCGAGAATGAAGCTAAAGTCGGTGGGGCAGGAACAGAGGTTGGAGCTGCTGAAATTGTAACGCTACCAGCACGAGTATCGGATGTGAAACTCAGTCCTCCGCCGAACGGCCCTGAAGCGCCTTCATTTGATATATTAGCTGTTATGATCGGGAGAATAAGGCTAGTCGATAAGGCATCTTGAAAGCTAAACCCACTTAAGCTGAAAAAGAATTCATAATCATTTTGGGCAGACCCAAAGCCACCTGGACCAAGGAATTCACCACCGATATTGACAGAAACAAAAGACCCATTGGCGCCATTGAAAACATTAAAGTTTGAATTGTCGGCCGTAAAATTTGTGCCATTGATGGTCAAGCCGGAAAAGCTTCCAAGCGAGTCACCTGTGATATTCTCAAATGCTGACACATCTGCAATATCTACTTGAAACGAGAAGCTTAGGTCAGAGATTACAGTAGGGTCCGGAGTGATCTCCAAGACTTCTGAAAATGTTGCTGATTCTACAATTCCATCAACGTTAAAAATGAGGGCGCTTTGAGCAGAAGCACAAGCTAACGCAGCTATCCCAGCAGCAAAATAATTCCTTAAACGTTGCAGCATGATAAACCTTTTAGTTCCTAGGGGTATTGATGAATAAATTATACCCACTCAAAAAGCTTACTGATGATAAATTCATAATTCTTCATAAATGCAAGGTATACAGCGAGATTACTAGCCACGATATTTTTCTTTCTTACGGACTTTGATTTTATCAACGTAAATGCTGGTATCAGCCGAAAGACAGGTGTCATCGATATTGCCGTCCATTTGTAGCTCGACGATTTGCTCTTGCTGTTTAGCACGCAGGGCCATATTAAGTTTCATCGCAGTATCAGCGTCTGACTTTGCGCCTAAGGTTTGCCAAGCTTGGCCTTCGAGCTGAATAAAGACTTTGTCTTCCGTTGAATACACTTGCTGTATCTTAGCCGCTGGGCATTTGGTTTTGGCCAAGACATTAGCAGCAGGTAATATTCCCACTATAACCATTATTGTTAAAATCACTTTTTTCATTTGTTCATCCTTTGTATTTTTTGTTCGTTACCTTTTCGCCAACCTGTTGGTCGACCTCGCTTGCCTTCAACCATCCGTTTCCCAGTCATTGCTTGAACATCCGCAATAAAGTGTTCGTTTCCTAACGCAAGGCCTTTGTTGGTAGCTTTACGGATATCATCGAGTAGCTTCTCATCAACATGACTCGCGAATAATGTTCGATACGAAGTTCGCCTTTCTTCATCATTTTTCCCTAACCCCTTATAAATAACGTGAGGGGTCAACAAGTCTGTATGTTTACCTAACGCGTTGCATTGATAACTTGACCAGCTATACTCCGCGGGATCATCTACCATCCCAGCTCGAACCGGGTTTAACTCTATGTAGCGATATAGTGCCAATAGGTATGTTTCTTCTTGTACCAAGCAGGAGCGAAATCGACCTTCCCATAATGTACCACTACGTCTATATGTTCTATTAAAATACAGTACGTACATTCGCCCCAAAGACTGCATCATTTGCGATATGCCCGTCACTGTTGACGGTGTGCATAACAAATGCACGTGATTGGTCATCAATACCCAAGCATGTATTGCCACTTGGTACTTTTTTGCATACGCCTTCAACCAAGTGACATAGGCTTTCATATCCTCCTCAGTCGCAAAGCATATCTGTCGGTTATTTCCTCGCTGGATAATATGCTCTGCCACACCTACAGCCGATGCCCTTAATTTCCTTGGCATTACCTCTCCTTAAACTCTAAATAACTAACGCTCCACACATAAATTATTTAATTTGACTCTGACCCCATTTATTCCTGAGTGATCCCTATTTCTAAACTTGACTGTTAAGCAATATGTATCCAAATAACGCAATCAATAACATTTGAAGAGATGATAAAACTACATATAAGCTAAATCTTTTAATTTTCAACTTTACTTTAAAAAGCAGAGACAACGGGAGAACAAAAAAAGGACCGACAAGGAAAGTGTAGAAAACAATATCCTCTAGCAACCCGTCAATAGATAAAACTTGAACAACATCATCTAACAAGTAAATAAAGCTGAGGGAAAATATTAGGATAGCTAAAACATCTAGCATCCAAATGAACTTTCGATTCAATAACCTACTTTCCATCATTCATTACCTCCCGTTGCAAATTGGAAAGCCTGTGAGTCGACTCTATCCCAAATTTGATGTTTCAAAAGCTCATTCATTCTACCAAGTGGACCAGTGCCTTCGCCATGAGTATGTATATGTACATTGTCCCTATCTTCAGTTACCCATCGACGAACTATGCCTGGATTAAGAAGATGTCTAGAAATACCATTTTCGTTAGGGGGGAGAGTAATATTAAGAATAGTACCTCCATCGGCAGAAACCTCATGCCTAACAAAACCCACAGGCAGAGCAAACCCAGTTTGCTCATCTACGACAGGATTTCCATTCGCTCCGGGTGCAGGATATCGCTGTAAACCTCCCCTAACATTTTCTAAAGTACAGCCAGGTGTTGATTTACTGCATGAATTATCTAAGTAATAAAAATGGAAATCCTCATGTGATTCATCAAAATCTGGAACCCCATCCTCATCTACAGAAAGTATGCCATCTTCCTTACTTGGTTCAAGAACAGAGCCATCCGATTGTTTTACAGTTCGTCCATTAGGGCTTGCACCAGCCTTACCACTTTTGTCTCCGCCACCGAAAGATACTCTCGCTAGAGTTTGATTACTGCCGATATCAGCTAGGGAAGCACTAGCTAATTGACCACCATCAGAGAATGAGTAAGTCGTTTCAGTACCATTACTACTGGTAACTGAAAGTGATTCTATTTGTATAAAATCACCACTACCGTCTCCAGCACTGACAAAACGATTTCCATCGCTGTCTTCAAATATCTGAGTTTTCTCATCTATCTCCAGCGTTTCTGTAGCATACCCACTAGGGTCAGTATAGGCCAATGGATTATTCATCACATAGCTGTAAGGGTTGATGGCTTGGGTGTTAGTCGGGTCAACAATCACAGGGTCAACAGAGAGGAATCTACCAACATTGTAATCATACACCCGCCCATTCATATGAATGATTTCTACTTCATCCAAGTGCTCATGGTCGGTGTAACCACGACGAGTTGGCATATCACTGTCTTGACCGTTGTTGTATAGCCTTGCTGCCATGTTCAGGCTCGATAGTGGTGCCCAGTCACCGCCTTTCGGTGCACCGAAGGGGTCGTAGCTTCTTCTTGTAGTCACCTGAGCATTATGGTCAGTGAAAGTCGCACTGGAGCCTAAACGGTCTTTGTGCGTAAAGCGGATTTTGTTATCAATCGCACTGCCATCACTTTGATTCGTGGTCTCTATCAGTATCGCCATATCACCAAGGTAAGTGGTCTCTTCTCGCACTGCATCAGCGCCTGAGCCTGACAGCTCAACCTCAAACACCTTATCAATGTAATAGGTAGTGATAGTTTCATTGTTAACGGTTCTAACCTGCTTGTAACGCATCAAGTCAGCACCATAGTCCAAATTAACCGTACTGCCTAAACGACTAATACGTGTCGGCTTATTAAACACATTGTAGGTGTTCTCTGTCGTCAAAGCGTTTGATGCACTGCCTCTTCGGGTTAAGTTACCCTTCGCATCATAACCAAAGTGCGTACTGCCACCGTCTTTTAACGCCACTTGTTGCAACTGATTAGAGCCGGCTTTATAGGTGTAGGCGTTGTTACTGCTTGTGGAGTAATCGGTCTTTCTCATCAGATTACCCACCGCATCATAGCCATAATCAATCGCGCCGGTGAAGCCACTGGTCGTTAAGCTCGAGCGCGTTAAGCGATGCAACCTGTCATAGGTGAAGGTTTCGGAGGCATTCACATCCGATGCATCATTACGCTGGGTAATCACATTACCGTAAGCATCGTAATTGGTGTATCTCAGATGATGCACCGCGTTGGCGCCACTGTTCACACGCGAGCTTTCCATTTGCCCGGTGCGTGCACTGTAGACATAGGTGGCATTAAGTGCGTTATTGGTGAGGTTGGCTT
>CAZXIN010000030.1:0-17916 GCA_964640795.1 uncultured Pseudoalteromonadaceae bacterium
TATCTTTATACCGTACTCTCCCCGAAAGGGGGAGGAGTCCATACATCTCCCACAATTACCCGAAAAGGAGAGTAGTGTGAGTCTACACTATTTAATTAATATCAAAGTAAGCGAAACTACATAAGAAGAATGCAGCTCATATTAATATATGTCTCTGTATTTCTGATCAATATAGTGGTGCTGAGATCAATGAAATTGCCAGCGTACTAAAGCACCTAAAAGAAATTCAAAACGTCACTCTTAAAGTTAATCTGCACTATATTCAATCAGCGGCAACAGCTGAAGACTACCGCTAGGAACCACCATTTAAGTTACAGGGCAGTTACCGAAATATAAACAAAATGGCAGGGAAGGTCTCTGCGGTAATGAATCACGAAGAGCTGATGCAACTTATAGCAGATCACTATACAGGTGAAGTCCAAACCCTGACTTTAGGTGCCAAAGAAAACTGGCTAAAGCTGGCTATACTGCGAGGCACTATTACAGCCGTACAACAACTTAGTCATATTGCCGCATCACTCGAAGCCATAAAAATAGATGTCCAACAGTCAGATACCGGTGACTTGATCAGGTCAATCAATCATGTGGCTGCTGCAATGCACTTACTCAGCAAGACCTGGACTGGAGATCATGATATTAAAGAGGGAGCAAAAGAAAAGCAGTAATATTGTAAAAAAAGCGGGAATATTACCACTCAATATAGTATAAATATCGACCTCATAATTAGTAGCTTGTAACGCGAATAAAGCTATAAGAATAAAAACTGGTTATTAGAGCGTGTTGACCTTTTCTGTATGCTTTTGCAGCAGTCAGTTTGGGATTTATACAGGGCAAAGACGATTAATTGTAGTGGGTCTACATACATTGGCGACAACACAGTAGAAAAGCCAAACTGGCGCTGCCCTAGGGGTTCGTCATAAAGGCGTTTTACTCTGTGTTATAGGATTTTAACATACGGCCACATGGATTTGAGAGGTAGGATGAAGCTTGGAGCCAGAGTCGAGATGGCTAAGTCTGTAACCCTACGCCTTAATTAAAACGCTTTTATATAGAACAAAAACCATACAGAAAAGGTCAACACGCTCTAATCATTCTCGTTTAAATGGAATAGACCATATGGGTGCAAAAGCAGCAAGGTTAGGGGATATTGGAAGTGGGCATGGGTGCTTTCCACCAACACCTATCATATCAGCGAGTTCTGACGTTATCATTGAAAATATTCCCGCAGCGAGGCAAGGAGATGCTCTTCTTCCTCATGGATGTTCTAATTGCCCTCCTCATCCGCGTGCTATTGCCGGAGGAGCAGGTAGCGTACTCATTAATGGAATGCCTGCAGCCAGGCTCTCAGACAATGTTGATTGTGGCGGGGTAATCACTTCAGGGGCAGGTACTGTATTTATCGGTGATAGCTGGACTAGTAGTAACTCAACGACTCAAATAATGCCGTCATTTAATCGCTATTTTATTCTGCGCAATAAAGCGGGCAAGGTTCTTGCGAATATTGATTACAAATTGAGTCTAGATGATGGTACATCTGTTCAAGGTACAACAGACCAAGAGGGAAAAACCAAGCTTATTTCTTCTGGGCAACAATCATCGACAATTAAAGTTTATATCAAAGGAAGTTAACCCATGGAAGAATGGCAACTCATTGGAGGAGCAGCTAGCACCCCTGAGTCTTTAGACGATGCTGTAGAGTTAGAAGTAGAATGCCCACACCCTGACTTAGCGGTAGATGTTGCTCACTATATATTGAGTGAGATTCAAACCAATTGCCTGTCTTCTGCGGCTCAGAAGATGATTGAGCGAAATACTTATGATGCAGAAACAGAGCTTGCAGCATGGCTGGAAGAGACTCAGCGTCAAAATACCGCAATACAACTGCTAAGACACGCCACTCAACCCAATTTTTATCAACAAAAAGCTGCACTGCGTGCTGCAGCCTATGCAATATGGACCGAACAAGTCGCTCAAGGCGCTCCATGGGACCATAAGCCTATCATTGCACAAAGATTTCCAACTAGAGGACATTCCACCCGATTCCATCACAAATACCGAGAGCATGAGTATTATTACGATATTTGGTCAAACATTCATTATGGTTATGTTGGCGTATTTTGTCAGTTCAGTGAAAGTACATTACTCGATGGTGCAGGACTTGAGCAGATAGGTACTGATATATTGCGTATACAACCTCCTACGAATAGAAGCGAGGCAAACGGAAGTGGGTTAAGGCGCTTCGATGATACAACTGACAATCTGTCTATCCGCCTAGGCATAAATTTATATCGGCGTTACCCGAACCCAGCGCAATTGGCTACTCAAATGATATTAGATGATATTGAAAAAGCGCCCTACCCAATCCAAGAAGGATCGAAATTGGTACACTCATGTTTTCAGTAATCATAGCTAAACGCTTGAATGTTTTTGCAGCACTTCTTTTTTTGGTTCTAATCTCTGGATGTTCTGACATTCCTCCGAGTGAATTAGAGAAAGACTTTCCAAGAATGCTTGCTATCTTGGAAGATGTTAGTGTTGACACTAATACTTCCTCTATTGCGATATATAACAAGGAAAACTCAACAGCAGACAGCGTTAAATATCATGCGACCTTTCATGAAATAACCAGCTTAATAGCCGCCAATAATGTCGAAACCGCCTATTTTTTTCGTGACAAAGAAAACATAAGCGCTGTCTTTTTAATCAATAAAAGTAATTATGGAAGGTTAGCCGGACAATGGTCTTATCAATATAGCCAGAATAACTACACAGAAGAAGACCAGGTCAATTCAATAGTAGTAGCCCTAGAGCAAAACCAGAGTGATATTTCGCATTTCTGCCAACCGCTTTCTCAAAAACATTGGTTTTTGTGCTTCAATAGAAGCTAGCTTCTGTGGAATCAACGGGGTCGGAGTTAATTGATACAAGCCAATAGCTTCATATCAATTTTCTCAGGCCCCAATTACCCCAATCAACAAAAGGAAAAACATCATGAAAACCAAAACAAATACAAAAGCTGGGCCTAGAATCAAAAACCAGCCTGGGTAAGAAATCAACGGGGTCAAATCAACGGGGTCGGAGTTAATTGATACAAACCAATAGCTTCATATCACTTTTCACAGACCCCAATTAACCCAACCAACAAAAGGAAAAACATCATGAAAACCAAAACAAATACCAAAGCTGGGCCTAGACTCAAAAACGAGCCTGAGTAAAAGAATCAACGGGGTCGGAGTTAATTGATACAAACCAATAGCTTCATATCACTTTTCACAGACCCCAATTACCCAACCAACATAAGGAACAACACCATGAAGACCAAAACAAATACCAAAGCCGGGCCTAAAATCAAAAACCAGCCTAATTAAATAAATGACAAACTGCTGTGGGACCAACTTGAGTCGAGGACGAAGTTGAACATGTGCTCCAATTCGCGGCTCGACTCCAAGGATGGAGGAGGTAGATTATGTCAGGAACATATAATCGAAAAGACCACTCCCACAATTACCCAACCAACAAAAGGGAATAGTGTGAGCCTACGCTGTTTAATTAATATCAAAGTAAGCGGAACTAATTAAGAAGAATTCAGTTCATATTAAGACAAGCTATATCAATATCTGTTAACAAAGGAGTAACAACATGAAAACCAAAACAAATACCAAAGCCGGACCTCAAATCAAAAGTAGGCCTCCACAATAAATAGCCACAACCTAATAAAGTTAGCTATTAACAGGGCCAGTGTTAATGATATTAAAACCATCAATGGCACACCTCATATATATCCAACCAACAAAAAGGAGCAACACCATGAAAACCAAAACAAATACCAAAGCCGGGCCTCAAATCAAAAATAAACCACCAGTTTAAATGATACGTAAAGCTCCGTAAGACCGACCTTAGTCGGGAATGAAGTTGAACATGTGCTCCAATTCGCGGCTCGACTCCAAGGATGGAGGAGGTAGATTATGTCAAGAACATATAATCGAAAAGACCACTCCTACAAATCCCCAACCAACAAAAGGAACAACATCATGAAGACCAAAACAAATACCAAAGCCTGACCTCGAATCAGAAGTAGGCCTCCAGTTTAAAATAATCCAACCAACAAAAGGAGCAACATCATGAAAACCAAAACAAATACCAAAGCTGGGCCTAAGCTCTCAATCAAGGGCAACCAAGGGTGAGGGTAAATCAAGATTAAGTCATGAAAAACACTTATTACGGGTGTTTTTTATGACTTAGATGGTATTCTAACAAGCGCAATGTACTACCGTTATTAACGCTTAAAAACAGGCAGGGACGTGTCCAAACCCTTTTCGAATACAACAAGAGCCGTGTCGGCTGACAAGTCTTCTCGTAATCTACTGACCTTATTAGTTAGCTTACTATTACTATTGCTCTGGACTGGCTGGTTTTTAGTCGCTGAAATAGCTAGCTATAAAAAAAGCGATAATGCGCAATTAAAAGAAGCAAAAAGTACGCTTGAAATTAATACAGCTGTGACTGGCAAGCTTAACAGCCTTGATATTGAGCTAGGTATGCGTGTGAAACAAGGCGACGTGCTATTTAATATCGATATGTCAGCATTGGCGGTGAGTATACAAAGCTCTTTAAGTGCTATTTCACAACTAAAAAGTGACTTACAAGCTATTGAGCATGAGCGTAGCAACCTCAAAATTACGCAGACTATCGCATTGAAAGCCAGTGAATCAACTTTGGCACAGCTCAACAAGAAACAAAAAAGCTTCCAGCCGATCGTTGCTATTCAAGCCGATATCTCTGAGCGCTATAAAAAGTTACATTTAGAACAAAAAGGGGCTGAGTTAGATTATCTGGAAGCACAAAAAACGTATCAAGAACACCTACTCACAAACCAACAGATTACCGCAGATATTGAAAACACCCAGTTGCAATTAGCCACATTAAAACAAACGCATAAGCAAGCCTTGGCGCAGTTAGCTCGGCGTGAAAGTGATGTGATTAAGCAATTGGCTGAAGTAACCGAAGCATACGAACAACAACAAATACAAACCACCTATTATCAGGTACGTTCACCTGTTGATGGCATTATTGCATCGCTTTCACCTATTTCTACTGGGCACATTTTAAAGGCTGGGGAGTCAGTAGCCACGTTATTGACAGAAACCGACTTATATATCGAGGCACAATTTTCACCGGAAGAAGCGTTAGGCCATATTCGTGTCGGGCAGCCTGCCAGAGTAGAGCTAACCGGCTTTGCTTGGACGCAGTTTGGCAGTTTAGAAGCCGAAGTAACACACGTTGCAAATGCCGTTCAAAATAACCACGTTCGTGTCAAATTGTCGATAAAAGGCGCGCCGCCTGAGTCATTGCCACTTCAACATGATTTACCTGCTACTGTTGAGGTGCAGGTGGCTAGGCTGACACCAGCAGGTTTAGTACTACAAAAAACAGCAACGTGGATGCAACCTAAACAACCCAGTCATCACGCAAACACCTTGGCAAGCCATTAATATGTCTCATAAGCGCCCTTGGTTTGTCCCCGAAGTGGTACAAACGTCTAATATGGATTGTGGTCCAGCATGCTTAAAGAGCTTACTACAAGGCTTAGGCGTAAACGTGCATTACGGCCGACTAAGGGAAGCTTGCCAAACCGATGTCGATGGTACTTCTATTGACACGCTTGAGGAGATTCTCCCTAGGCTTGGGGTAGAGGCTGAACAGGTGGTCATACCGGCTGATCACCTCTTATTGGATGAACCTAAATCACTACCTGCTATTGTGGTTGTGCGAATAGCTGATGGTGCAACACATTTTGTTGTTGCTTGGCGGACCTGTTGGGGTTTGGTGCAGATCATGGACCCTGCAACAGGTAGACGTTGGCCTAGTACCAAAGCCTTTCTTGATAGCCTGCATATTCACACCATGCACTTACCTGCCAGCGATTGGCGTGATTGGGCGGGAGAAGATTACTTTTTAAAGCCACTTAGCAGCAAAATGCAGGCATTAAATCTGCCAGCCCATATTATTGAACAAGCTATCAACACTGGCTGTGATGATCCAGCATGGACAAGTTTGGCGTTTCTGGATGCGCTCGTGCGCATGTTAGCTGTGCTTGTTGACACAAAGGCGATACAGAAAGGCAATGAAGTACAAAAGTTGTTCGCGTCACTTTTAGGTCGTTTTACTCAGGCAAGTACTGATCCGCTGTCGTTAGTACCCGCGCATTACTGGTGTGTAAAAGTAGAAGAAACACATTCATCTGACATTGAACTGGCCTATTCAGGTGCTGTTGTATTGAGGACCACATCTGAAGCGCATCAGGTTAATGCAGAACAAGTCGACTCGGCTGACTTATTTCAAGCGCTACAAGAAAAGCCCAGTAAACCGCTAGCAACTTTATGGCAGTTGGTCAGGCAAGACGGTGCCTTTGAGCCGCTTTTCTTATTCGTTGCTATGGCGATATCAGCACTAGGCGTACTCACAGAGATGTTGCTATTTCGAGGTTTAATAGACGTACAGGAGCAACTCAATTTAGGTAGCCAACGACTCGCTGCTGTGGGGTTATTGTGTTGCTTTTTAATAGCTTTAGTGATGCTTGAGTATTCAATGGCGTCAATGCTGCTGCGGTTTGGACGGCGACTTGAGAATAGATTTCGCATGCTTTTTCTGCAGAAAACACCCAGATTAAGCGATCACTTTTTTCATAGTCGTCCGAATTCTGATCTGGCCGAACGAAGTCACAAATTAAATGCCTTACGCCAACTCCCGTTATTAGCAGGTAGGCTGGTCAATAGCTTCTTTAGTATTATTGCCACGGTCGCTGGGTTGATATGGCTGGCTCCAGCCGTTGCTCCATGGATTATACTGCTAGCCATTATGCAAATCGCTATTCCTTTTATGTTCCAGCCTGTTATGGCTGAAAGGGATTTACGTGTTCGAACGCATGTCGGCGCCCTAGGTCAATTCTACTTAGATGCCTTACTCGGCTTAATACCCATAAGAGCACACGGCGCCGAAAATGCTATACGACATGAACATGAAAGCTTACTCAGTGAGTGGACCAGAGCCAGTTACTCTTTTACCTATTTCAGGCTATCAAGCCAAGCGATACAAACCATACTGAGTACCGCTATTACCTTTGTACTTATTGTGACCAGCCTTGTCACTTATGGTCATAGCCCCTTTATGTTGTTGTTGATTTACTGGGCGCTCAACTTGCCTAGTATGGGGGACGAATTCGCCCAAGCTATTTTAGAGTACCCTCACCACAAAAATGTGACCTTACGTGCACTGGAGCCCTTGGGAGCAAGAGAGCTGGATGAAGCTCCTTCTGCATTGGCATCACACGAAGATGATGTGCAACATAATGGGGCAGACAACGCCACTCAAGCAACGGCTCGTGATGGCGTAGCCATTGATTTTAATCATGCCAGTATCATCGCCAGTGGCAACACTTTATTGCATAACATTAATCTGCATATAGATGCTGGCGAACATATCGCTATTGTCGGTGAGTCTGGTGCAGGTAAGTCAAGTTTGGTTGGCCTGCTGTTAGGTTGGCACAAAGCAGAGCAAGGCCAAGTATACATAGATGGTAAGCCACTTAATGGACATCAACTCAATACATTTCGCCAGCAATGTGCATGGATAGACCCCTCTGTACAATTATGGAACGACACCTTCCTTAATAACTTGAAATATGGCGATCCATCAACAGAGGTGATGTCGGATGCCTTGGATAAGACACATTTAATCAATTTAGTGGCCAAGCTACCTAACGGATTGCAAACAGAACTCGGAGAAGGTGGAGGCTTTTTGTCTGGAGGTGAGGGGCAACGCGTTCGTATTGGTCGTGCTTTTAATCGACAAAAAGCGCGATGTGTCATCATGGATGAGCCATTTAGAGGGCTTGATCGCCCACAAAGAGAGCAGTTATTAGCCAATACACGCCAGTATTGGCAAAAAGCAACCTTGTTATGTATTACGCATGATATTAGCGAAACACAATCATTCGCTAGAGTGCTAGTTATTCAAGATGGACAAATCGTCGAAGACGGTGCGCCTGAGCAATTGTTGAAGAATACGAAATCGCACTATAGCCAATTATTAACGCAAGAAAAGCACGTACAAAATGATTGGAAACAAGAAGGCAATTGGCGCAAGCTCTATATTGAAAAAGGACAATTTGAAGAGCGCCTTACAACACAAGATGAAAGCCATAGCGCTAGGGCCGAGCAATAGTTATGGATGTCATCGAATACAATAATTTTATCGAGAGTGTTAGTTGGCCACTTGCCAGTGCAGACGCAGCGTTAGCCGCATTAACACAAACATGCTTTGCCTCATTAAAACATTCAACAGAACTGCAACCAAGCCCACAACACCAAGAAGATTTGGATACATGGTTATTACAAAGCACCGCCGCGATGTCGCTGGAATCGCAACAGGTGTCTATCAGCTATGAACAAAGACACGCACTGCTAGGTAAAACAGCACCCGCAATCATTGGCATAGCAATGAGCGAAGAAACAAAACTGCTGCTGTTGGTTAAAAGAACAAGGCGCGACTTTATCGTGCTAGATGCAAATTTAACCACACACAAAGTCGCGATATCTGATTTAGTTGATTTTCTTGTTGAGCCAGTTGTACGACCTCTTAAGAGTCGTATCGAAACCCTTCTAGACGATGCTCAAATCCATCAGCGCCGCAGAGAAAAAGCAAAGGAAGTCATGCTGCAAGAGCAGCTTAAGGACTATGCTTTGCACGCTATTTGGTTACTCAGGTTGCCACCTTCGCAATCTTTTTGGCTGCAGGTTAAAAGTAAAGGCCTACACCTTAAATTGTTAGGCTTAACATTGACCTATACAGCGCAAAGTTTATTTTTTGTAGGGGGCTGGTGGCTTATTGGTCAAGCAGCTTTTAATGGACATGTTGATTTAGGTTGGCTATGGGCTTGGGGGTTATTGTTGTTAAGCCAAGTACCGCTGCAATTGCTAACAAGCTGGTTGCAAGCCAACATTACAATAGATACAGGGCAACTGATCAAAAAGCGGCTATTGATTGGGTCGTTGATGATGGATCCTAATCGGCTTAAAAAGTTGGGGATCGGACAGCTACTCAGTCGTGTGTTTGACGCAGAAACGATAGAGTCAGTTACCTTGCAAGGCAGTTTTATTGCACTGTTGGCACTAGTAGAGCTCGGTGTTGCCATTTGGATTATGCTAGCAGGGTTAGCGGGAGGTCTACACATAGCACTATTAGGCGCTTTTTTGATTGTGTTAGTTGTTATGTGCCGTCATCAGTTTACCTTACGCTATGCACTCACACAGTCTCGTTTGAACATGAGCCATCGCCTTATTGAAAAAATGGTCGGACACCGCACACGGTTAGCACAACAGCCTCAATCTGCATGGCACCAGCAGGAAGATAAAGAGTTACAACACTATGTTGACTCATCTAAAGCCATGGATGCTTCTTCAGCAAGGTTGACTGACATGATGCCAAGAGTGTGGTTGATCTTGGCAATCATTGCCTTTATACCCTCTATGATTGCTAATGACGCCCAGAGTATAGCTGTTGCCATTAGTCTTGGTGGCGTAATCTATGCTTATCAAGCAATGAGTAAGATAGTTGACGGTTTTACCAACCTCTCTACAGCTGCTATTGCATGGCAGTACATGAAGTCAATATTTGCACAAGCACAGCAAGCATCACCAATACCCATCATTCCGTTACACAAGCAGGATGACTCACTCAACACTAAAAGCACCTTGCTCAATGCTTACAATCTCACCTTTGGCTATTCGACGGCACAAAACCCTATTATTGAACAAGGGAATCTATCTATTCATTATGGAGATAACATTTTATTACAGGGTGAATCTGGTAGCGGTAAATCAACATTTGCTAACCTGCTAACCGGCATTCAGCAACCCGATCAGGGCACGATATTATACAGAGGGTATGATCAAGCCAGTATAGGTTTAAAAGCATGGCGCAGGGCATTTGTTTTGGCTCCTCAGTTTCATCAAAACCATGTGTTTTCAGGGTCGTTTGCGTTCAACCTACTTATGGGGGATCAATGGCCACCAACAATGGAAGCAATGAGTAAGGCTGAGAAACTCTGCCACGATTTAGGGTTAGGATCATTATTGGAAAGAATGCCCGGCGGCATTATGCAAATGGTAGGTGAAACGGGGTGGCAGTTGTCACACGGTGAAAGAAGTCGGCTATTTCTCGCGCGCGCTATTTTGCAAAATGCTGATTTAGTGATCTTAGACGAAACTTTCGCATCGCTCGATCCTAACAACATACAGATGGCCTTAAATTGTGTTAAAAAAGAAGCTAAGTCGCTGATTATTATTGCCCACCCTTGACAAGAAAATACCTCCCTAATATTTCAAATTAATAAAAAAATTATATTTTTTTGACATGCAATAGTCGGATCAATTAGGTTAGTTACTCTACTAACGCATCGGATTTCACCTCAATGAAAGCTAAAACCAATACTAAAGCAGGGCCAACAATCGGAAGTCGTCGGTTCGTACAGAACAGTGACTATGTTCGGCTAAGAACGTAAAACAACACAAGGGCCATCAATATGAAAACCAGAACAAACACCAAAGCCGGGCCTTTAATTAGTGTAGGCAAACCTAAAAAAACTTAATCCATAGAACTCTATACAGAGTCAGCTTTAGCAGGGAATTATGTTAGGTATTCAGCTGAAGCTGACCCTACCTAAAGAAAAACAAATTAATCATATAATACAGTCACTTACAAAAAGAAGAATACCAGAAGGTTAGTCAAAACCATCTTACGTATAGTAAGGCCATCGAATTTGAGCGCATAAGCGCTGTATGAAGAAGGATTTACTATGCAAACATTAAAAAATACGGTTTTACTCTTGTTAAATATTTCGACTATTGCCTTTCTTGGTTATATTGCGCAGTCGAGCTTACTCAGCTCCTTTGTTATGGTTGCTTTCATTCTTTTCTGTGTTGTCGCTATGCCTTTCCTGTCGATGTATGCTGTTAAGCAGTACTTAGACTTATCCCTTAAACCTAGATATGAAAAGAGCTGAGTGATAGCCGCTCTACCAACCAATTCATAGGCGATTAACACGTTCTCCAACAAACATGATTCTCATGGATAACATCACACCAACGCGCCATTTTCTTACCACAAATAAGACTTATTAAGCCTTTTCGCTCTGAAAAACACGAGAAAAAAGCTTCTCTGGAGTATTTTAAAAACAAATAAAACGTTTTAAAAACAAAAGCTTGAAATCGGAAGGTTACCGGAAGGCTAATAAAACACGTTCCGATTAGAGTATTGACATGCACATCCGTAATTTTGCACAAAAAAAGCGAGTTATAAACGATATGTCAAACAACAGTAATTCGAAAAATAACAAAAACAATCCGTTAACCGATCCATCAATACGTGATGCAAACGAGTCGAGTAACTTTGAACATGCGCCTATCTCTTTTGTGAAAAGCTTGCCACATTCCAATGAGTGCGATCAGCTTGCGATGTTATGCAACATGATCAACTTTATTACGGAAGGAATTTTCATCATTAACAATGATGGCGTTATAGAGATGGTTAATGCTTACGCTGCGAAATTGTTTGGAGCCCAAAAAGAAGCGTTGATTGGGCGTAAATGGTCTGACTTTTTGAACGACCTTCATCGTGATGAATATGACGAGCTACTTAAAAACCTCAAAGCGAGTAAAGAAGCAAATTTAAGTCATGGTCCTAAAGAAATTTTATTAAACTGTGGTGATGGCACATCATTGGCTGCGGACCTTTCCTTATCTTGTTTACCTTACCTACAAACTAAGGTTAACCCCCTCTTTATCGGGGTTTTACACAACCTGACTAGCCACAAAGCAGAATACAATAAACTACGCAGACAAGCGCGAACAGATAAGCTCACAGGGTTAGCAAACAGACATGCGTTTGAAGAGTCACTGCATGATAGCTGGTTAGAGTGTGTCACCAATAATCAACCAATCAGTATGTTGATGATAGATATTGATTATTTTAAGCAGTTTAATGATCAACATGGCCATATTAATGGTGATAAATGTATTAAGAAAGTGGGTGCGGCAATCAACTCTTGCGTGCCCTCAAGAGACTGTCTTACAGCACGTTATGGTGGTGAAGAGTTTACGATGATACTCCCGCGCTGTAATGCCAGTGTTGCAGAGGCGATAGCTAAGCAAGTGCAAAAGCAAATCGCTGCACTGTCTTTTGTTGATCAGGGGTTGAGCCCAGAAGTTAAAATAACCGTTAGCCAAGGCATAGCTTGTGAAAAAAGTAGCCTTTACAGCAAACCGGAAACCTTACTTTGCCTTGCAGATGAGGCATTGTACAAAGCCAAATCTAGTGGCCGAGATAGAATTAAAGTCAATAACAAAGATAAATCATAGATTCAATACAGTTGATACCTACCTGCGAAGTATTGCGGCCCTTCTTATAGGGCCATTTTTTTGAGATCCACGTCTTTATAATAACATCCTCACACATTCCCGATTGAAATCGGTCCCACAGCTAGCGGCCTTGTCATAGCCCAATAGAGCTGTGAGAGCAGTTTTCACTGCGAATGCCTCAGCTATTATGACGCTCTCACACTTTCCCGATTGACATCGGTCCCACAGCTAGTGGCCTTGTCATAGCCCGACAGAGCTGTGGGAGGAGGACCACAGAGCTACTTACCCTCAAATACGTAGCGTGCTTCAAGATAAAAAGTACGAAGTGGCCATGGATGAAAAACAAATGCTTCTTCATTGGTTATGTTTTCAATGCCTGCACTTATGCGCGTGCTGTCACTGACTTGCCAATTAACCTTAACACCTACAAACAAATATTCGTCTTGTGCACCAAAAACATTCTCTGCAATGTCGAGGTTATCCAAACGAGCAAAGCTGTTGCTTGCAAAACGCGCACTCAAGCTAACATCAACTTTCGGATTAATGTCATAACCAAAAATCACATTGCTTCGCCAACGAGGCAAGCGCGGGAACTCATTGCCGATGATATCGGGGTTCAGTGCATTCTCGGTAATCTCGGCGTCGATGTAACTTAAGTTGTAACGAATTCGCACTCCGGTATTGGCTATATTGTCATGCTGAAAAATAAACTCTGCACCAGCTGTTGTCACCTCGTCTGTTGGCAAGCTAGTGGTTACATTACCGATGTCGGTAGGCGTGGTTTGATTAAAAATCACATCATCAACTATGTCATAGAATAGGTTCACCCCAATACTGCCCGATTCAAAGTTCTGATTAATCGAAAAATTATGGAAAATGCCATCCTCAGGTTCCAATGATGGATCCGAGATAAAGGTTGTCCCCCCACCAGTGGCATCGTCATTGCGAAAAAGCTCTTCTACAATAGGAAAACGCAAGGCTTTAGCTATCGAGTACCGAATTGACAATGACTCGGTAGGGAAATACCCAATCGACAACTTAGGTGAAATACCGGTTTCTGATCGACTATCAACTTCTGTTCCACCGGTAAAACCATTGTTGGTTTCCCAGTCCTCTAGACGCAAGCCAACAGCTAAGTCCCACTGTTCATTAAAGGCATAGCCATACTGAAAAAAAGCAGCCAAGGTTTCTGTTTTACCACCACTGTCTGAGCGCCCAGTGGTGCGATCACCCTCTGTTTCATCATCAGCGCGTATGCCTGTTATGACGTTAAAGTCATCAGCTATAAGGCTTAGTTCATAACGGTCAGCATGAAAACCAACAGACAAGCGCTGTTTGTCATCATTAAATAAGCTTTCTGTGCCAAACTTGACGTCCAGCGTTTGCCAACCGGTATCGTCAAACTCGGTGATCCGGCCTCCAAAACCTTGGTTCACACTAGCAAAGTCGGGATCAACAGGGCTGCGACCTGTACGTATTTCTCTGTCGTCGATAATCTCAAATCGGCTATAAAACCCATCATAAGCCCAACTTGTATTCGCAATGAGTCCACTAACACCAAAACCAAGCAGTAGGCTGTCTCTATCTTGTGTTCGATTTTGTAGGTTGCTACCTCTAACACCGAACGACTGGCCCTCTGTATTGGCAGTACCGTTAAAGAACGGATTACCTGACTCGTCAAGCAATAAGCTTCGCGTTTGCAATTCGTCACGGCTACGCTCTTCATAAGCAATCGTGCCGCGTAGTTGAACATTTCCCAAGTCGTAACCCAACTTGATTTTGTAGAGTTCGGTTAGGGCTTCTTCTGGCCCTGAGTCAGCATAAAAAATAGCATCTCGCCCTTGTGCCTCGATCCTTTCAACACCGCCAGTCACGGGTGTCCCCTCATCACTGTCACTCGTTGTGCCAAAGAATTGGGTAAGAGGCTGGCTTTCATTGTCCAACCTATTGTACGAGGCAAAAATGGTAAGGTTGTCTATCTTGTCTTCATAACCAATAAAGGCTCTGCCACCATTAAACCTATCGTCGCGATTCAGTAGGTCAAACTCCTGACTAAAGAATGCACCTTCTAACACTAAGCGCTGCTTCTCCGGTGTTTTGGTGGTGATATTGACGACACCACCAATAGCATTACCACTGTATTCAGCAGAGAAGGGGCCGTAGATGACTTCAACTTGTTCGACTTCGTTAGGCGACACAAGTGACCAGCGAGGTGCACCTGCAAAACGGGTTTGCAAGTGATAGTGCAGTGGCAACCCATCAGCGAAAACCTGACTACGTGTCCCTTGGAACACATTTGATCCACGAATACCTATAACCCCATTCGGATCACCGATAAAACGTCGACGAACCACTAAGCTGGGCTCATAGGCGATGGCATCTTCTATGGTTTGCACGCTGATACTATCCAGCACTGCCTGATCAACCACGCTAGTCGGACTGACGACTGTAGTGTCTTGAAACAATCTGTCAGCAATGACCGTGACAGTCTCGACTTCATCACTAAAACCCGTGTTCTCTTCCTTGTCCTCAGCACTGAATACGTAAGCGGAGAAAACAACACTAGATGACAATAAAACAGGCACACCCGCACGAATTGCAGACACACAAAACTTCTTTGATAAAAACATGAAACTTTCCATTTCTTAAATTATTGACGCGCCTTATTGGCGCTATTGATTGCTTTTCTTAATAAACTAAGAAAGGAAAGGGGGTGCTCTTGAAGGATGGGTTGTGTGGTATTCAAAAGTTGGTAGGGCAGGCTGTGGCTCCGCATATATGCGCGTAAAATTGTCGATATTAAAGAAGTTAATAACGGGTATGGCATCGTCATCGGTCGCATGGTCTGCTAAAACAACTAATGGACAAGTGGTGTGTTCAAGAGACGGTAATTCTAGCGATTCGTCTTCCATATCGAGAAAGACGAACTGTCCTCTCTCGATCATAGCGGATTCACTGACCCACTTCATATCTGTACCTGTACAGATAAGCAGCGCATCACCATGTTGACCACTGTTGATAGACGAAACCAAAGAAGCAGAACTCAAATAGGGCACAATACTGTTTAGCCAAACGCTAAGCAGTATCGAAAAAATCAGCCACTTATTAGGGGAAGTTCTATAGTTCAAAACAACAAAGTTAATGCAGGTAAGTTAAATCAACAGTACTGAATATGCCCCATCAGTTCAACCCCTGCTTTTTAAAAAGTGCTGAGCAATCAAACAAGTCAGCAAGAGCTCAACCCATGCCCAAGGCAGCGCAACCGTTGCTGTCGAAATATGAGCCAAACCCATGTTGATGCTCCCAAACCAAAAAAGTACAAAGAATAAAACCCAACAAAATGTGGCTGATATAAATACCGTTTTGTAGGTGTGCCCCATCACTTTTGCATGTAGCCAATAGGCATAAACAACACTGGACGTTAGCAGTAACATCCACAGACTCCACCAACCAAAAACGGCAACGCTCATGGGTGCGACATCCGGCACCATTGAAAAGCGTTCACGCGTTTCAGGCATCACAAAAGCAAAATAACGCACCACTTCGGAAAGAGTTAACCACAACCCACTCCACACCAAAGCCGCAAGAGCAGGATACTTGTTGAGGCTTTTCATTTTAATTTTCTCTTCTCGTCAACGGTATGGATGCCAGTGTTTGATCCGCTATCACTTTAAGCCGGTCACTATCACGGGTTAATCGACCAACAACACATAGACCTTGATAGCAGGACGTTAAATGCAATGCTAACTTTTCAACATCAACCTCTGAGGCAATGGTTTCTGAGTTTTTGGCTTCAGTAAGGCGTTTTGCAAAGGCGTTTTCAATCATCTCTATGCCAGCCGTTACGTAGCGCTGAATATCCTTATCACTATCACTTAATTCCGTTGCGGTATTCGTTAGCATGCACCCGATAAGCTGATCGGGTTCAAAATCGATGTAAGTCGTTCTAAAAAAATCCTCAATACCTTGTATTGGATGACCTTGATTAAGTACAGACTGGATACGTACACTAACCATCTTTTCTCGATAATGTTCTATCACAGCCAAAAACAGGCCTTTTTTACTTTTAAAACTGTTGTAGATACTACCGGGCTTCAAGGATGTCGCTTTCTCCAGATCAAGCATAGAGGTTGCTTGATACCCTTTATTCCAAAAAACAGCCATGGCGGCATCAAGCACACCACTTTGTTCAAATTCGATATGACGTGCCATAACACACTCTTTTCATTGATTCGAAACGATGGTATTGTTTTTTGAGTAATCATTCAAGAATATAATGACATGGCAAAAGTACTCTCTGACTTTAACAAAATTGATGGCTTTAACGGAATATATTCAGCAACAAAAGGCACGCTTCGTTGCACAGCTGTAAGGCTTGCAGATAAATCACTCTGCTTGTTTAGCCCTGTGCTTGGGCTCACAGAAGAATCGATAGAAGACCTCACGAAATTGGGCAATATCTCATATATTCTGGCACCTAATCACTATCACAACAAAGGTATTACGGAATACGCAGCTGCTTTTCCAAATGCAACTGTTGTGGCACCTGAGCGAGCTATTCCCCGGTTGGAGAAGGTTACAGGCATCGAATATCAAACATTGACCACACTTAAGGAAGTGCTCCCAAACCATATTTCGATGATCCACACTCAAGGTTTAAAAACAGGCGAGATCTGGCTCAGTGTTAAAGGGACAAATGAAAACGCTTGGCTTGTCGTAGACGCTTTTTGCACCATGAAAGACAATGCAAAAAAGCCAGAATCTGACACACCACAAATCTTGGGCACCTTCCCTAAAATGGGCGTACAGGATCGTAAGCTTTACCTTACTTGGGCACTTGATCAAATCCATCAAGATCAACCGACATTAATTTTGCCTTGTCATGGTTCTGCGATAAAGTCGGCCCAACTACCCACAAAGCTAAAGACACTAATGAAAGAGACTTTTAGCGACTGAGTTTTTTTAAGAGAGCCCCATGACACCTAGAGACATAGCTAATCAACAACTTGTTGCCTACAACAATCATGATATTGAGGCTTATTGTGCACTTTTTCATGATGATGCCACGTTGATAGACTTGCCATCATCAAAGGTAGTTGCCAATGGTATTGAACAGATAAGAGCGATGTATGAAACACGCTTTGCGATTCCTGAACTGACATGCAAAGTGCATTCGACTTCCGATATAGCAGACTTTGCCATTGATAGGGAAACCGTTTACGGATTACCAGACGGACCCGTCGATATCGTCGCTATGTATGAAGTAATAGACAACAAAATCCAACGATTATTTTTTATTCGCGGCTAAAGACCACTCTCACTGTTTGCTACAACACGCTCTAAAACAATCACTTGTGGGACCGACTTCAGTCGGGAAGAGTGAGTCATAACCTAAACGATTCGCGGCTAAAGACCATTCCCACTGTTTGCTACAACACGCTCAAGAACAATCACTTGTGGGACCGACTTCAGTCGGGAAGAGTGAGTCATAACCTAAACG
>CAZXIN010000030.1:18016-67117 GCA_964640795.1 uncultured Pseudoalteromonadaceae bacterium
TAAACGATTCGCGGCTAAAGACCATTCCCACTGTTTGCTACAACACGCTCAAGAATAATCACTTGTGGGACCAACTTCAGTCGGGAAGAGTGAGTCATGCCTCACTGCTCTCGAGTCATGTCAGGTTGTGCTAAAAACGCTGCCACGACCAAAATAGAGCGATAGCAGCAATGACGCCTGAAACCGTATTAACTCCCAATGTTCTGTACCAGCGTTCTTTGCGACATATCAGTAGAAGAGGCACGACAACAAAAAGTATTGCTAGTTGCCCTATCTCAACACCTAAGTTGAACGCTAACACAGACAATACTGTGTGATTAGGATCTAACCCTAAATCCCCCAACACACTGGCGAAACCCATCCCATGTAACAAACCAAAAGCAAAGGTAATCCACCCCAGACGCAAGACAACTGGCCAAATATTGTTTAACGCGCTCAAAAGAACAGACACCGCAATACCTAGCTCAATCAAGCCAATATCACCGCCGATCCAATCCAGTGCAGTCGCTGTCAATGTCACCGAGTGTGCCAATGTAAAAGCAGTGACTACCCAAATGGTATCTTTCATCACAGCAGATACGCTCTCATGCGCTTGCCATTGGTCGTTTTTACGAACAAGTACACTGGTCAGTAAGAGGGTTATTAAAAACAGGATATGATCCAAGCCCAGCCATATATGGATCATCCCTTGGTAAACATAAGTGATGAAAGTATCCAATGATGAAGAGATGTCTGACTTAAATGTGACTGTGTTTTCGTCTGCACTAATAACACCGCTTTCAAACGCATCAAGATGCATAAAATTAATCAGCAGTTTGTGATCTTTATCTTGTTCAAAGATACCTTTATATTCAATCGTCGCTTGGCTCTCATCTTGACAAGTCGCAACAAAATCAACAACGGCATAGCCTTCATTCAAGTGCCGCTCTGTCTGTAGTTGGTCTACCCAAGTCACCTTGCACTGCTCTTGACTGTCAAACACGCTGATGTTTTTAGCCGAATAATCCAAAATAAGGTCGCGCTGCGCGTTAACTTCACCCCAAGTCAGTTCGCCATTTTTATCTGCATCTAAGTCTAGTGCGAGATCAAGATCAAACCAACGCAACTGTAGTTGCCCATTAATATCTTCTGTCGTTTTGTTTAAAATAAGGTAGCCAGTGCTTAACTGATGCGCCCAAACCTTTCCTTGCCACAGAAAAGCCACCAACATTAATGCTATTAAGCTATTTAATTTCATTGTGATTATCCCTGTGAGTTCATAGCTTTTGCACGCTCAAGGAGCTGCTTATCTGCGTATAATTTAGCGCGTTGCCAATTAATATCAGCCCAATATTTCGCCTTAGTTGCGTCAGGTTTTATGTCGATAAAATAGCGTGCTAAGTCGGCAGCATGATAGAGATCCTGTCGTTGTATTCTCAGCGTAATTTGTTCTTCTAACCGTTTTGACCAACGTTTCTTTCCTAGTTGGTTTTCAGCGATAACCATGCGAATCAACAAGGCATCATCATAGGTGTCATTGGCTTTAAGAATTTGATTAAGTTGGCTATACAGAGATTGATAGTCTTCATTAGCTAGCATGACATCAGCCCACAACACAACATAGCTCAACGGTGTGCGCTCTAACGGAATGTGACTCAACCATTCAGCTGCTTGAACAGGGTTGTTTAATCTTAAGCTTTGCTCTGCGAGAATCTGGCTTAACCAAATAGCGACAACATCTCCTTTGCTAACTCTGTCGGCAGCTATTCTCGATAGAATGTCATAGCTCTTTTGTAAATCACCGGTGTATCCACCAACTTCCATCAAACAAGCAGTTAACACCAAAGGCTCAGACAAGCCAGCAGCAGCTTTACATGCATTTTGTGCTTCATCATATTGGCTTTGTGTTAGATAGATATTTGCCTTCAGAAGCCAAGCGTTTTGATTTCTGGTATCGATGGCGAGTAGCTTATCTAAATTCTCAAGCGCCAGATCAAATTCGTGTTCATACTGCTGTACACGCGCCAATTGATAGAGATACAAAGGGTTTTGTCGTAACGCTTGGTTAGCGCCGCTCAGTAAGGCATAAGCTCGTCCGTAATGCTTGTTTGATTGCCCTGGATACTGGCCTTGCTCTATATGCCATGCAACTTTCTTTAATACCCCACCTCGTTCATCGACTTGCTTGTCGACTGCCCATTCGGCAACAACTAGGTCATCATTTTTTGGCGTAAAAGGCTCAGCAAAGACGAGCCCTGTCTTGAGCACTAACAAGCAAAATATGGTGCTAAGTAATTTATTGAATAACATGATTAATCCGCAACTTTTCGAAGTGATAGCCAATACCACACAAAATTGGCGATGTATGAGAGAGCAAATAAGACAACTTGTCAACCCAACCTAGCCGTTGTTATAAGAATGTTTTTTGTGATGAAAAAGTGATTTTTTTTACCATAAAAAAATGAACCAAGCGATTAAAGTAACGTATCTCATACTTTATAACTCCATCGTTCAACGAAATAATCAAGAGAGTACAACCATGAAATCATTTAGCAAAGTTGCTAAGTCTGTCGCTTTAGGCATAACACTTGGGGCAGTAACAATGTCCTCAGCACTGGCATCAAGCCATCGTGAAGCACCTTTTATTAGCAAATACCCGCAACTTGATGCAACTGACTTTTATATGTTCAATAGTTACGAAAGTGGGCGCGAAGGCTTTGTTACTATTTTAGCTAACTATAATCCAGTGCAAGCAGCCTACGGCGGCCCTAACTATTTCCCGCTAGACAACGCAGGGCTATACGAAATCCATATTGATAATGACGGCGACGCTCAGGAAGATATTACGTTCCAGTTTCGCTTTCAAAACGGCGAACCGGGTGAAGGCATAGTTAGCCTACCTATTGGTGAAGGCGATAACCAACTAACATTACCCGTGCCACTGCGCAACGTGGGCGTGCTGTCTGCCGAATCTGAAGCAGGCTTAAATTTCGTTGAACAATACACTATGTCAATGGTAACGGGTGACAGACGTACAGGTGAATCTCAAAGCGTCACCAATGCAGCTGACAACAGTACATCATTTAGAAAGCCATTTGATTACTCAGGTACAAACACATTTGGTGGATCAGGCAATTACACGACTTACGCCAATAGCTTTATCCACAATGCTAATATCCCCGGTTGTGACACGCCTGGACGCGTATTTGTAGGTCAGCGACTCGAAGGGTTTAAGATCGCGCTAGGGGAAGTTTTCGACTTAGTTAACTTTGTTCCTATTGAAGGCGATAGTGCGCCCGGTGCTGGCGACGGCGAAGGTTTCCCTGGTGGCGTTACACAAGATCCAGAACGCAATATACTGGCTCGTAACAACGTCACAACAATTGCTGTCGAAGTCCCTGCATCTTGTATAACAGGTGACGGAAACGGTGTTATCGGCGCTTGGACAACATCAAGCTTACGTCAAGGTGGTGTGCTTAATCCAAATCCAACACTTGCAAGACCTGAGGAAGGCATTGGTGCTTTTACACAGATTTCTCGTTTAGGAAACTTCCTTGTTAACGAATTGGTTATTGGCTTTCCCGACAAAGATAGATTCAACTCCAGTGTACCAAGTGATGATGGGCAGTTTGCTGAGTATGTAACGCACCCCGTATTCCCAGCCATTGTGGATTCTTTGTTTAATGGCCCGGTTAACCAAACCTTGGGTACAGAGATACCTAACCTTGCACCATCCAATATTCCTCGTCAGGATTTGGTTACTGGCTTTTTAACTGGTTTTCCGGGTGTAAACCAACTTGCCACGGTGACACCATCAGAAATGCTAAGACTGAATACAGCAATTCCTGCTGTACCACGCGCTGACCAAAACCCCTTCGGTGTTGCTGGTGGTGATTTAGCTGGTTTCCCTAATGGCCGTAGACCTGGTGATGACTCAGTTGATATTGCGCTTCGCGTTGTGATGGGCGCTTTATGTCACGATGTACCTCTAGGTGAAGATGGCGCTGGTGTTAATTTAGGTCTTTGTGCACCTGAGGATGCACCTGTCGGCAACGTGCCATTAACTGATGGAGCACCGATATCTGCGAATGATTTTAATCAAACTTTCCCTTATTTGCTGACGCCTTACCCCGGATCACCAACTAATGCTCCGCTCCCTACGCCAGAAAACTAAGAGGACATGATGATGAAAAATCAATCCAGAGCGATAGCGACGATTCTGCTCGCAGCCGGTTTGTCAGCTTGTGGTAGCGATGGTTCGGATGACAATGTCATCCTACCGCCACCACCACCTGCAGATACAGCTGCCCCGACGATAGCTGTCAATGATCAGTCCGTCGACGCCAATAGTGCAGACAATGTCCTGTCGCTGACAGTGGCTGATAATGAGTCGACAACCGATCAGATAACAATAACGGCTGTTTCTTCACAGCAAGGTATTGTGGCTGACGCAAACCTGATTATTACCAATGACGCTAGTGGCGTATCACTTACCGTGACACCGCAGTCTGATATTGCTGGTGATGCCACTATTACAATCACTGCAACAGACGAAGCACAGAATAGCGCCTCCGAGGATTTCTTGCTCAGCGTTTTAGTTAATCAAATCAGTGCGACCGAGCTTGCAAACCAATTAACGAGTATTGATGAAAATGGAATTACGATTCCAATCAACGCCGTTGAGATTCAGGGAGATCCGGACGAAGTAGACTTTAGTGATCTTTTTGTTGATCAACAATAGTTTAGTCAACACCTAACTTTTTACGAAAGCCAGCTCTAGCTATCTTACATCTCGGTATTGAGATGGCTGGGGTTGGCTTTCTTTTTCCCTCACCTTGAATTGTTCAAGCTCTACGACTAAGTTATCAGCATCATTATTTACCGTTGACACCTTATGCGCTCCCCCAGCATTGCATTTCTCTGTTTAGTATGGATTTTTATAGCATCGCCAGCACACGCTGATGAACCTGCACCAGCTAGTTCGATGCCGTCATTCTGTAAAAGCCTTCCCCGCCCAGAATATGCCAACTTAAAGCGTGTTGATATCAAGCATGATTGGTTTGAAGTGTATCAAGTTGCTAAAGGGGTAAAAGCCATCTACGAACCTCATCAATGGCAGGAAGTTATTTCTTATTTGATAGAAGGAGAAGATAAAGCACTGTTGTTCGATACGGGCAACGGTATCGCTGATATTCATGCTTTAGTTAAGCGTCTCACTAAAAAGCCTATCGCCGTTTTGAACTCGCACTCTCATTACGATCATGTCGGCGGAAACTACGCCTTTGACAAAGTTTACGGTTTTAACACGCCCTTCACCTTGGCCAGACAAAAAGGGCAACCTAATAGCAGTATAGGCATTGAAGTATCTGAGCAGGCCCTTTGTAAAAAACCACCTGCAGGTATAACCTCTAAAACGCATATTGGCCGTCCGTATAACATCACCCATAAAGTGACTCACGCAGCGATCATTGGATTAGGCAATCGAAAATTAGAAATTATGCATATTCCTGGTCACACGCCCGACGCTATCGCTTTATTAGATCGAAAAGCAGGACTCATGTGGACAGGTGACAGCTTTTATCAAGGCCCCATCTGGCTATATGCACCAGAGACAAACTTACAAGATTACGCAGAATCACTCGATAAGCTGGTGAAAGAAGTGCCTAACTTAAAAGCGCTACTACCCGCACACAATACCCCTTGGGTTAGTCCCAGAGTTCTGGAGGGTGTTCAGCAAGCATTCCAAGCCATGTTAGATGGCAAAGCAACCGTGGATAAAAGTGGCGAAGGAACTGCTGAATATACTTTTTCTGAAGACAGTGGGTTCTCATTTTTAATGCGTGACGAACCACTGCCTTATGTCGGCCAATCAAAATAAACCTACTGAGCAGCCTCTAAACCATCAGGCAAGGTGACAAAAATCGAGTGTCTAACCTCATTGTTAAGCGCTTTGCTGCAATGACCTTGTCCATGTGTGTCTTCGAGCAATAATATATCTCCACCGCCGAATACACGCGCTTCACCATTAGACACCGTAAATTCTGCACGACCTTTCATAATGAATAACAACTGACGTGCCGGTGCGGGATGCCATTTAAAATCATAGTCGGCGGGTGTTTCCCGAAAAATAATCTCGCCTGCTGCAAATTTTTCAGACAGTAAGCCGATAGGGCCACCATCAGCTAGAGGCATATCTATCTCATCAAAAGCACTTAACCCTTGGTCATCGGCATAGATTCTTGGGATTATCATTCTTATTCCTTCCTATAGAACAAGCTGCAAAAGCATACGAAGTCCAGTAATTAACAGGACAACAGCAAAGATCTTTTTTAATTTTTGCGCATCAATTTTACTCGCTAAGCGGGCACCTATCGGTGCAAAAAATACAGTTAGCGGTACGATACAAACAAAACCAACGAGATTAACCAACCCGAAAGTCCCCACAGGAGCATCGGCAGGTGTTACACCGATAATTAACATACTAACCGCCGCAGGTAATGAAATAATCAACCCAACCGCAGCCGCTGTGCCCACAGCCCGATGAGCAGGGTAATTACAAAAAGTGAGCATAGGGATCGTTAGCGTACCACCACCGATACCAACTAATGAGCTAAATAAACCGACACTCCCGCCCATAGCCGCTTGCCCCGCTTTACCTGGCAATGAATTAGCCCATGGCTTCTTACGTCCTAAAATCATATTAAGTGCTGACAACATGGCGACTGTGCCAAACAACGTCGTTAGCATTTGTCCATTAACGCGAGTTACTAACCAACTTCCCAGCAATACGCCAAGCAAAATAAACCCGCCCCAAACTTTGAGCAGCTCAAAGTCCACATTGCCATTTTTGCTATGTGCACGAATGGAGCTTATGGATGTCGGTACTATGGTTGCGAGCGATGTCGCTGTAGCAATAACCATTGCCGAATCAACAGAGACACCAAAACTTTGAAATAAAAAGTACAAAATCGGTACGATAACGATGCCGCCACCAACACCGAGTAGTCCGGCTAATAGACCAGCAACAATGCCTGTACCTATCAACGCGAATAAGGTGGGTAAATTATCCAGTAATAAATCCATCAATTTTCCTCTGTCGTGACAGTCTCTACAAACGCTTTACCATCACTTCTAGGATCTGTACCTGCTGCGATCTCACCCAGTTCACTACGCACAATGGCACCTGCATGGCCCATCAATTCGTTACACGGTTCAACAACAGCAATATCATGCCCGAGCGCCTGTAAGTCATCACCCATTTCGTCTGCTAGATCACTTTCAATTTTCAAATTATGCGACTCATCGCCCCATGTTCGACCTAATAGCCAACGGCCTTTAGCAATGGACTCTGGTAGCGGTTTATTTTCATAGACGAATCGACTAAAAATAGCTGCCTGAGTTTGTGGCTGGCCTTCTCCCCCCATTGTGCCATAAACCATTCTGCGTCCATCGCTGAGTTCAGCAAAAGCGGGGTTCAGGGTATGGAATGGGCGTAAGCCAGGTTTAAGCTGCTGCAAATCATTTTCTGTTAAAGAGAACGACGTGCCTCTGTTGTTCCAAACGATACCGGTTGATGGACTCACCACACCGCTACCAAACTCCCAATATAGACTCTGGATGTAACTCACCATACGTCCTTCACTATCACAAGCGCCCATCCAAATAGTATCACCTTGTTTTGCTTCATGCGGCCAAGGTAAGGCTTTGGAGAGAGAAACTTTATTCAACATAGCTTTTAAACTTTGCTCACTCAGCAAAGATGACAAGTCAATATTAACTCTTGAGATATCTGTCACATACCTGTTTCGCTGAATAAATGCCTGCTTAGTGCACTCAATCAAAAGGTGGACTCGCTCCATGTCATTGCTGGCTTCATGTTGAATCCTGTCATACAACGCCAGAATAATGAGCGATGCAATACCTTGCGTTGGTGCTGGCAAGTTATAAAGCCTGCCTTGACGAATGTCCGCGCTAAGCGGCTCAACGATTTGTGCTTGATATTGGTTAAAATCACTCAGTTGGATGGGTGAACCAGCGGCTTGTAAGTCACCGGCCAGCAATGATGCAATCTCACCATGATAAAAGTCTTGTAGCCCTTTATCAGCAAGCACTTTAAGCGTCTTAGCTAGCAAAGGAAGTTTGATGATTTTGCCTTTTTTAAGGGCTTTTTCCTGAATCAAAAATTGCTCAAACCCGTTAAAGTGTCCAAGATCATCGAAGGTTTTAAAGCTCGCATCTGACAAGCTTTGCGTCACTTCAATGCCCCATTGCGCCTGATTAATCGCTGTGTTGAACAGTTCAGACAAGGGTCTATTAGGCTGCCAAGTATCACTAATTTCCAGCGCCTTTTGCCAACCAGCCACAGCTCCAGCCATAGTTAATGCTGCCTTTGGGCCTCGGCTGGGGATGGCATCTAGCCCTTGATAAAACGCTGTTGTCGCGGCTTTTGCCGCTGTGCCACTAGCGTCAATAGCAACAGGGGGTTTGTTCGGCTCGCTGATCAGCCAAAAACCATCACCGCCCATCCCGTTCATATGAGGATATTCAACAGCGATAGATGCCGCAGCAGCGACCATTGCTTCTATCGCGGTACCGCCATGCTCAAGTATTTCCCGACCGGCATTGGTAGCAGCATGATGCGGTGCGGTAAACGCAATTTGTGGAGAATCTTTTTTCATAATAATTAACTATTTATCCGGCAGAACGCTGCATTAGCGCTTCTGACATTTTAACTAATGTGAGGTCTTGGCCTTTTCTTCCGATTAACGATAAGCCGCAAGGCACACCATCCAAATGAAACAAGGGCAAATGCAATTGTGGTAATCCCGCCAATCCAGCGATTGACGTTAAAGACATCAATTTATTTCGATAACTTACTAAATCTGACGCAGACGTATCAGCAAGCGGTGCTAGGCCTGGTGTTGTCGGTAGCACAATAAAGTCACCGTCATCAAATAAACTTAAGATTCGCTCAATAATAGCTTGTTGTTGCATATAAGCTTCGGCGTATGTTTTCTCACTGATAGTCTTACACCAACTAAACCGATTTTGGATATCATCAGCAAAAACCGGCTGAGTTTGTTCTATCCATTGACCGTGTTGCTGCCAAATCTCATATCCCTGTAGTGTCCTGAACACTTCGCTGATATTCCACGCATCAAGATCAACGACCGTTTTATCCAGCTCAACGCCCTGTAAGCTTTCTAGCCATCTCTCTATGTGTTGGCACTGCTCAGAGTCATCAATCAGATTGGATAATACCTTTAGACTAATGGTTGATGCAGTATCTACATTATAGGTCGTATCGTTGATAACACTTTCTGTCACCTGAACCATATGTTCAATTGTTTGTGTAAGCCAGCCTACCGTATCAAAAGAGGGCGCAAGAGAGACCATATTGTCAGCTGCAACTAAGCCATGCGACGTACGCAAGCCAAACAATCCATTGTAGCTAGCTGGCACTCTAACAGAGCCACCAGTGTCTGTACCCAAACCAATATCAGCAAGGTTGTTAGCAACCGCTAACGCGGAACCGCTGGAAGAACCACCCGCAATCCGATCAGGCGATAATGCGTTAACCACTTTAGGGTAATGTATGTTTTGGCCATTTAGGCTATAAGCTAACTCATCGGTTAGCGCCTTCCCAACATATTCAGCACCCTGCTCTAACAAATGTAATACAACTGAATTTGTTTTTTTGGGTATGGGATGTGACCTCAACCAATCAGGGTTACCAGCACTGGTTGGAAGACCGTTGATATGAAATAAATCTTTTACCGTCAACCGCAGTCCGCTCAACGCATTCGTCAGAGGAGTGATAACATATGATTCGTTGTTAACAATAATAGGGTAGTTTTTATCTGGCTGCATAATAGGGTCTTTTCATATCAACAAAACATGAAACACTTATTTCATATAAAATTCAAGAGAAACATTTATCTCAACAAAACTCCCCCTTAACGATGACATCATCATGGAACAAATTAACGCTTTTATCGAAACCTTGATATTAAATATTTATGACTGACCAAGATTGAGGTCAACACCATGCATAACATAGCTTAGCATCAAATTGATCCATTCAATTCAGCAGAACAAACAACGACGTTTAGTGTCAATGGTGGTGTTGTTGGAGGTTTAAGCAACGAGGGGCAGTTGACAATCCCAACCCTTAATATCCTACGACTAAGTGATGAGCTCGGTATAGAGCGAGGTCGGCTGCATAATTATTTTCAGGCGAACCTAGGCCAGCAACAAAGTACCGCCTCGATACAAGATTTACTGCACGATGTCTTTAGTGACGCCGTTACCACCACTGCGCATGAAGAAGAGCAAGGGCTTACACGCGCACAATTGAATATTACGCTGCCCCAAACTGGCTGAAATAAATCCGATAGGCATCAGCATTTCTTATCCAGAACTCAAGTTATTTAGATTATCGCGAGGATTAGAGCGCAATACCGCTTTTAAGATCTCCTCCGAGCGCCTATGACCTCTACCCTGCCCGTAGGCGGTTGACATAATCGATACGACCATGTCGTATTCGGGAATGATATAAATCTTATTACCACCATTTCCTGATGCGAAATGAACACCTATTTTTTCGTCCCCAAAATCGTACTCTTGATAAAACCAATAGTATCCATAGCCTATAGCATTAAACTCAATTTTCGATACATCGACATGCGATTTAAGGCTCTCTTCTATCCACGTTTTACTGACGACCTGCTTTCCGTTGTATCGGCCGCCATTAAGCACCATGAGGCCGATACGCGCAAAATCAGGCGCTGTGATAAAGAGATTACCTTGGCCCTTAGTGTAACCGGCTTGATCTTCCTGCCAGTCAAAATGCTTTATATTCAAAGGTTCGAAAAGCTGCCTGCGCGCAAAGCCCTCTAACCCTTCTCCCGTGGCTTTGCCAATCACAAGTCCTGCGGTATATGCAGCAAGGGAGTTATAAACATACTGCTCACCGGCTTCATTTTTACTCGGCACAGTGAAGATAAAAGCGAAGGGATCGTCCGATGCGTCCATATTATCTTCTATGCCTACAGATTTAGGATCATTTGAATCAGCATCTAGTCCTGTGCGCATCGTCAATAAATGATCAAAACGCACCCGACCAACAGGTGTGCCTGCTGATTCAGGTAAATATTGAGACACCTTGTCATCCAGACCCTTGATGTAGTTCTTATCGCGTGCAATGCCAAACAGTAGTGACGTTACGCTTTTCCCGGCAGATCTGACATCTACCAGCGTGTTGCTATCACCCCCATTGTAATATTGCTCGGTGATGGTCTCCCCTTGCTGGATGACAACAACGGAATGTAAGTCGTTATGTCCATCTTCACCAAGTTCAGCTAGCGCACACTGCAAGTTTTCAAGTTCACATGGTTCGGTCGGCGCACATGCAGCACAGACTATACATGCAGCCAGAATCATTATTCGAAAGCTCATCACCTAGCTACTCCTTGATACCAGATTGTTTAATCGCCTGTTTGAGGATGATGTTAGGGAACCAATCATCTCTCATTTTAGTTGACCCACGTGTTCCATAAGCAGAACCGAGAGACACCGCCACCATATCAAGTTCAGGCACAGCCAAAATCTGCTGACCTCCATTTCCTCCAGCAGCGAAAACACGATAACTGCGCCCATTAATCTCTGTCGTATTCATCCACCAGCCTAGGCCGTAATCTTTATCGAACATGGTTCCTCTTGGTGTTAAAACATTCTCTACATACTCAGGTGACAACAACTGATTAGCGCCCCAACGTCCTTTGTTTAGCATAAGTTGGCCCATTTTTAAGAAATCACGCGCTCGCAAACGAAACCCACCACCTGAATACGCTTGTTCACCATCTGGTAATAAATTGACGTGATATTTTTTAATATTTAACGGCCGCGCAAACAACTCTTCAATTAACGCGGGCATCCATTGCTGTGTTTTTGCTGTTAACACAGCACCTGCTAGATTGATTCCACCCGAACAATAAGCGGTATGGCTTCCAGGTTCATGAACAGCATCAAGCTTTAGTATGTAACGGAACCAGTTGAGTTCTTCTTGCTGGCTCTGCATCGCATCTTCGCCCCCAGGAGAGCCTCGTTGATTGTCATCGCAATCTAGTCCGGTATTCATGCTCAACGCATGTTCGAGTGTGATGCGTTGTTTCTTAAGATCGTCCGTTTTAAAACCCAACGTCTGGTAAATAGGTGTTTTCAATATATCCTTATTCTGTGCAACCAAGCCAGCTTGTTCCGCGAGTCCTGGAAGAATACCCGTTAAGCTTTTAGAGGCAGAACGCAAGTCATGTGGCTGCTCCGAATCGTAACCCCGAAAGTAACGCTCGAACACCAACACACCGTTACGTGCTAATAAAAAAGCTTCTGTCTGAGCCTCGTAAGGGGTTTGCGGTGACTCATTACTAAGCATATTGGCAAAACTCTCAAGCACTGAAATATCTAACCCAAATTGGTCTGCTTTACCCACCGGCCATCCGTCATTTTTTTGTGTAGGTGCTTGATAATCTTCATCTCTTTTGCCAGCAACTAATCCTCGAACATCATCCAGCTGTCTTTCAAAATGAATATCCCCCCCCCAATAGGGTAAGTGCAAGCGGAAGCTATCCTCAGTCGTCATAGGATATAAGCCCGATGCCACCTCTTCTTTCCCTTCTTCTGATATAGAAAACCATGTCGCCTTGTCTTTATCTAAGACCAATTCAGCATTACGATAATGACGGCCGAAATTAGTTTCGGGTATAAATATCGTAAACCCGTAACGGTTTTTTGATTGCAGCTCACCGATAAAAAAGAGTGATAATGCATCCTTAATGGGTTCCACTGAGCCTGTGTACTCATCACCACTGCGAGAAAAATGCACGGGCGTTGCGTAAGGTGTCCAAGCCATTTTTTGCATACCATAACGAACCCAATGACCACGAAGCTCGTTGTCTTTGTTGAAGTAACCTCTAAAAGTACCAGTGGTAGCATTTCGCGCTGTTGTGCCTTGAGGTGAAAAAGACAGGATGAATTGCTTCTGGTTATCTATAACCCCTGTCGCAGACAAGCCACCAATATCGCCTTTAGCCACACCATTATCGATAAGTATTGTGAGCTGACCCGACAATAATTGTTCACTGGGGTTAATAGGTGTGCCTTCCCAGATGATTGGCGCAGAGAATAGTGATGTACTGGCACCGCAGTACATCGATAGAATAAATAACACCTTCACGAAAAACTGTCGCTTCACTACTTTCCCTCCAATCTGATTGTAAAAAAGATCAACAAACTGTTTAATACCTTCACTTTGTTATCCAAATATTTACGCAATCAGGTGTGCATTTCCATGACATATCGGCCACTGGTCAGCTATTTTCTGTTAGCGGTAGTTTCAATTAATACCCATGTGACACCTAAACAAAGTGAAGAAAGGTGCGCTTAACTCTCCAAGTTTTTGCCATCATCCTGTTAGGGTTTATTTCTGCAACTCATGTCGATGCCCAAACAGCTATTGAATGCCCAGCGAGCCAGCTAGAACTTAAGAACGTCGACTTTACGGCCAACGACTGTAAAGAAATCGACATACAAAGCTATGTGATGACGAGCAAGAGTGTTTGGATCAACCTACCTCTTGTCATTCCAGATGACTTGATGAAAAGTCAAAACCCCATAGGGCTTTTTATCTCAGGGCGCGCAAGTAGTCGCGTTTATGTGAACGCTATCAACATTGGCGAAAACGGCAGGTCTAGCATAGAAGCAACCGGAGAAATTATTGGCGACTTTGATTGGGTAGGGTATGTGCCTCGTTCGATAATCAACAACAAGACAAACCAACTAACATTGCATATCTCTAGCTTTAATGCACCGCGTGAAGGCTTTGGTCCTTTCAATTGGCTTTATGTTGATGCTTACAGAGCCCCAACAACCTTCTATCTAAAGCACTATATGCCCACACTCATTCCCTTAGGCGCTATGCTATTAAGCTTAATTTATATCATTCGGCGTACCTTGTTAGAACCAAAGTCAAAAAGTTTACTTTATCTACTCACATTGACAGTCACAGCAACATTGCAGTTGTTGGTGGAGGTTTTTAGAGGGTTTTATGCCTACCCTTATCCATGGCATGACTATCGATTAGATCTCATCTGGTTTTTAATGATGCTTTTTGGATTGGCCCTGTTCACCCAATGCCTTAACCAGTTTACGCGTTTGAAAAAACGCTATCCAATCATAAGCTGTTTGATGTTGATTGTTGTTTTTCGCTTCGTCATATTAGACCCTGACTTACGGACAACCTACGCGTTACTTGTTCCTGTTATTATGGCTGTCGGCTTCATTGCTTATGAACGTTTTCGTGATAAAGAGGCCCAATATCTGCCACTTGCCATTCTATTGGCATTTGCCTCATTGATTTATATTGCACCCTATAATTTTTTGGATGTGTACCTTTACTACTGCATCGCAGCACTGCTTGCCTATCTGTTCACTTATGAAGCACACAGCAAAGTCCAACAACAAAACGAATTACTACTTGAAAAGCAGCGCGCAGAGAAGCTACAGCTGGCTTTAGAGTTAAAAGTACAAGAAGACACCGAACAAACAATCACACTAAAAGATTCAGGCAAAATGATAAGAGTGAAGGTAGAACATATCCTATTCTGCCAAGGAGCAGGTGATTATGTTGAAGTCCGTTTGACCAATAAAACGATCCTACATTCGGGCAGTTTGAGTGGTATGACGGAACAATTACCTAGCTATTTTATTAAAGTTCACCGTTCTTATCTGGTGAATGCTAAACACATCTCTCATATGCGCCGATTGCCGGCTGGTACAGGTGAGATAGAACTATCAAACAAACATATCATCCCAGTAAGCCGCAGACTTTTGCCTCAGCTAAAAGAGGCATTGATAACTGAATAAACATGCCCTGTATGCCGACCGTTAACCAACTTAATGACTCGGCTCCAGTATCTTAACTTCACGTTGAGGGAAGGGTATCTCAATACCATGTTCTTTAAGTGTTTCGAAAATAATTAGCAACAAGTCGCCGCCCACTCGGTTTTTGCCGTCATCGATACCCTCGATCCAAAACTCCACAAACATATTCACACCAGAGTCTCCAAAGCTGTCGATTTCACAATCGGGACGCTCTTCAAAGGGTACATCCATGCCGCTAATCACTTGGGGATGTTTGGCTACGGCCTCTTTAATAATCTCGACCATCGCTCGGATATCGGTATCGTATGCCACTGAAAAGTCCACACGATAACGCTGCTTAGGATCTTTGTGCGTCCAATTAATCATTAACGAAGAGATAAACTTCTCGTTAGGCACAAGAATGTCTTTACCATCATAGGTTTCAAGCACGGTATGACGCATTCTAAATTCCCGCACGAAACCTTTTTGTCCGTCATCTAACTCAACAAAATCCCCTACGGTAAGCGAGCGATCGAGTAGGATAATAATGCCCGAAATAAAATTGGAGGCGATTGACTGCAAACCTAGCCCAAGCCCAACGCCAACGGCGCCACCAAAGACAGCCAAGGTAGTGAGATTGATCCCCATAACATTGAGCAACAACAAAGCAATAATACAAAAAAGAGAAACTTCAAAGAGCTTTGAAAACACTTCTTTCGTTGGCGTATCTAATGACTCTTGCTTGCGAATAACCGCTTTACCAAAGCGATTCGAAACCCTACCTAACCAAAAGAGAAAACCACCAAAGATGATCACACGTGCAACGCCATAGGCAGAGATACGCACATTACCCACACTTAACGAGATACTCTCCAGCACTTCGACCGTGCCCGGCAGCAAACCAAGCAATTGTAGTAGCAAAATTGGCAATCCAACCCATCGAAAAACAGAAGCAGCAGCTTTATGCATGACAAAAGCATTGATCAGTGACAAGAAAAACAACAAGGTCGCGATCGCTAGTGCGGTATGAATCAGCCAGGGTGAATACTCAAGCCCTTGAACGCCTTTGCTCGACAATTGCAACAGCACAATAGCGAACAGCGGAAACAGCATTGTGCCGACTTTAAAACCGAGCGTTTGCAGGGGGTGAGCGGATTCAGGTACTTGTGTGTGCAAAACTTTAAAGCTGCTTTTTATCTTGCGGGCGGCAAGATAAGCAACACCGTAAATTACGAGCAAAATAGCAAGCTGAATATAGGTTTGCGTGCTACTAAAATCCGCAATAAATGCATTGTAGTAATCTAAGAATGTCGCTTTTATCTGTTCCATATTCATGATGTTTTTATTCCAAGACGGATGCTTTGACTATGAATTATTGTTTTGTGTTTGCAAGGCGTTTATTGTTTTACGTTAAGCCAGTACCGATTTAACAATTTGAATACCCAAACGCTTTGCCATACGATTTAAGTTAGCTCTATCTGTTCCCAGTCGCCTCGCCGTCGCAGCCCAATTACCATTCTCTTGTTCAAGATACCGCATGATGAGTTGTTTCTGGAATGCTTCTGTTGCTGATCGCAGATTCACTGCTTCCAGTAGTTCCGAGCTTTCAGGTTGAGTGGGGACAATTTGTGCATCGAGCAATGACAACTCACCGCAATCCAATTTGCTGATGGAGACAATCGCTTTACCCCTTTGCCTAGCCGATGCCTTCAGTGCAGCGCGGCTTACAATATGCTCCAGCTCACGCACATTACCCGGCCAACGATAAGCTTCGAGTAGGTTAAGGGCTTCACGAGAAAGCTTAAGCTGTCCAACTCCCAGCCTGCGGCGCGTTTGTTCAACAAAATATCCAGCGAGCAATGACACATCACCCTCCCTTACTTTTAAGCTCGGAACCTGAATCGGATAAACACTCAACCTATGGTATAGATCGGGACGGAACCGGCCTTCGCCAGACTCTTTCTTTAAATCTCTGTTAGTCGCGGCCACAATACGCACATCAACCCGTTCAACGTGATCTTGTCCAACTGCTTGAATTTCACCACTTTGTAAGACACGCAACATTTTACTTTGCGCTGATAAAGGCAGCTCACCAATTTCGTCCAGAAACAATGTTCCACCGTCTGCTAATAAGAACTTACCATCTCTATTTTTATCAGCTCCCGTAAATGCACCACGAACATGTCCGAACAACTCGCTCTCAATCAGATTCTCTGGCAGAGCTGCACAATTAACGTACACCATAGGTCCCTGACTTCGACTAGACTTTTGATGCAGGGTTCGAGCAACAAGCTCTTTACCAACGCCTGTTTCGCCTTCAATCAATACGGTAAACTCAGACGGTGCGGCAATATCAATCTCACGTTTTAATCGCCGCATGGCTTCACTTTCACCCACCAACTCACCGCCGTCACGCATTAACGCTTCTTCCGTTAACTCTTCAACCACGCGCTGGGAATGCGCCGCTTGCGTCTCAAGTTGTTGGATGAGTAGCGCGTTGTTGAGGGTTGCTGCGGCTATCGATGAAATAAGCTGTAAAGTGCGCTCTGCAATATCTTCGAATAAATGTGGAGTTAAGCTATCGAGCGTAAGCAAACCAAGCAATCGACCATCAAAATAAAGCGGTAGTCCCATGCAAGAATGTATAGGCAGGTCATCCTCTCGATCGATAAGTAACCCATCATAGGGATCTGGCAACGTAGAATCAGCAGCGAATCTTACCGGGCAGTCTGAGTGACAAAGTTCATCAAACCTCGGATGATCTTTAATATAAAAGCGACGGCCTAGTGTGTCTTTACTCAAACCTTGCATAGCAATAGGCTTTAGCATGTCTCCGTGATAAGACAAAAGCACCACAGCGTCACACACAATAATTTTTCGCACATTATCAAGCAAGCGATCGAATCGGTCTTTGGCATTCAAACTACTGGCTAAATCAACCGCTAATTCAATCAATGCCGTTGAGGAGATATCGTTCATCCCATCACCATGTCATATAACAACAAGAGAGTCATTATAACTACATCAAGCTGAGTCATATTGACACATAAATATTTTAATAAAAACTTAAAGCGTTGATAATTAAGTATTTGTTTTTTGGCATGTGAGTTGCTATATCACTATTGAAATACTAGCAAAGACGATAACAAGGTAGGTCATCATGTACGCACAACTCGCAGCACCGACAACCGTTATACCAAACAACTTAATGGGTTTTCAAAAATGTTTGGTCGTTGCAAATTGGACTCTTATCGTGTCGGTATTGCTGCTTTGTTTAACTATTGCGGTTTCATTTATTTTCCACCGTTATTTCAGTATGGAAAGCCAGATACTCGCCCATGTCGGTACTATCGTTGTCGCTGGCGTATTAAAAGTAGGTTATGTGTTGCGATGCGTTGCACTAAACGGCCTTGGAGAAAAAGTTTAACGTGTTCATCTATAACGACTCCGAAGTTATGGCGATGTTGCACGAGCATGATAACGGCCGTATTAAGGCAAAAAATTCAATCACACAATTAGCGGTGTTGAAACTCGCTTTTCGTTCTTTCTTTATGTTGGCTGTGTTGTGCTCACTGGTCAGCATGTTGGTTTGGATATTATGGTTAAACGGTAAATCAAACTTATTGGGCGAATTAAGCCCGGCCACCTTTCATATACATGAGATGATTTTTGGCTTCGCAGCAACCGTCGCCGCGGGCTTCTTGCTAACAGCGGTACAGACATGGACAAGTAAACCTAGCCTCCAAGGTGCCTCATTATTACCTCTAATTGCACTATGGTTCGGTGTTAGAGTTGGTCTCTACATTAACAGCAATATCAGCGTTTCTATCGCTATCTTATTGCAAAGCCTATGGTGGCTTGTTGTTATCTCGGCATTCTCCCGACTGGTGATTAGCGCCAAAAGCACCCGTAATTTTTTGCTTATACCATTGATGTTCACATTGATGTTATTGAATATCAGCGTGCTTGTTCTTGATACAAACGGACATAGCGACATTAGCATGCACCTAGCCCGAACAACCGTGTTCATGTTCTGCGTTTTGATGAGCGTTATAGGTGGTAGGGTCATCCCACTGTTTACCAAATCGGGGGCTAACTTAACATCTGTGCAGTCACCAGCGCTTTTATCTGTCATAACCATCATAGCGACCCTGCTATGCACCTTAGTTTTCTTTGTTGATAAGTTTGTTGACCTCTCCTTGTTTTCGCCGTTGCTCATGATAATCGCAGGCTTACTGCACCTTTGTCGTTTGGCTTATTGGTGTTCGGCAAAGACACTCAAGTTCTCCTTATTGTGGTCACTGCACTTGTCTTATTCATTTATTGGGGTTGGGTTAATACTTATTGGTGTAAGTAGTTACTCACTACATATTAACTTTGCTGACTCGCTTCACATACTTACGCTAGGTGCTATGGGGCTCATGATTTTTGCCATGATGAGCCGAGTTTCTTTAGGCCATACAGGGAGAAAGCTAGAACCAGAAAAGCTCACGACCTTATTGTTTTTGATTATTGCCCTCGCTACCTTCGCTCGATTTTTCATGCCTGTGTTTAATCACCACTTAGTGGGCTGGAATGTCAGTGCAACACTTTGGATAAGCGCATGCACTGCTTTTTTATGGGTTTATACACCGATTTTACTGTCACCTCGCAAGTGATCTTTACTCGTTTATTATTCTTGGAGTTTCTATGTTAACTGAACAACACATTGCCATCGTTAAAGCCACTATCCCCTTGTTGGAGAATGCTGGCCCAGCACTAACAGGCCACTTCTATCAGCGCCTGTTCCAGCATAACCCTGAGTTACAGGATATTTTCAATATGTCTAACCAAGTTAGCGGTCGCCAACAGGTTGCTTTGTTTGAAGCTATCGCTGCTTATGCCAAGAATATCGAGAATCTAGGTGCACTAACTCAAGCAGTGGAACGCATTGCACAAAAACACACTAGCTTCGCTATCCAACCGGCACACTACGCTGTTGTTGGGCACCATTTAATTGAGACACTGCGCGAGCTTGCACCCGACGCATTTACCGATGAGGTAGAAGACGCATGGACAGCTGCTTATCAATTCCTCGCACAAATATTTATCACGCGAGAAAGCGAGTTATATGAACAAAGAGGCCAAAGTAATGGTGGTTGGAAAGGAGCACGCTCCTTTACGGTGATTGAAAAAACGAAAGAATCAAAATGGGTCACTAGCTTCTTACTAGAAGCATCAGATAAAAAACCTGTGATTGATTTTATACCGGGACAATATCTTGGTTTAGAAGTCACACCGATGAATGCCAAGTACAAAGAGATTCGTCAGTATTCTTTGTCTGACACACCCAACGGCTCAACCTACCGTATCTCAGTGAAACGCGAAGCGAATGACAATCCGGGCGTGGTTTCAAATTACTTGCACGATTGGGTCAATGTTGGCGACAAAGTTAACGTACACGCGCCCGCCGGAGACTTCTACTTTCAAGATAGGCAGGCACCCGTCACGCTTATTTCTGCAGGGGTTGGTATCACACCGATGCAGTCAATTCTTGAAACACTTGCCAAAGAAGAATACGACCTGCCAGTCAATTACTTACATGCCTGTGAAGACAGCGAAGAGCATTCTTTTGCAACCCGCACAGAATCACTTATTCATGCCAATCAATGGCAACAAAAAGTCTGGTATCGCAACGAACGCAGTGACGATAAGGATATTGAACATGGCTTTATGAATTTCAACGCGATTGAATTACCACTACAACAAGGCGACTTTTACCTCTGTGGACCAGTGCCTTTTATGCGTTATGCTAAAGAACAGCTCATATCACTTGGTGTAACTGAAGATCGCGTTCACTATGAAGTATTCGGTCCACACGATAACTTTTAAATATTAACGACCTCAACAGCCCCTAAGGGCTGTTGATCTGATTCATCTTAGCGATTGGTATTACAACAATGCCGCTATTTGGTTCAAATTTTCCCTAATATCATCTTTAGTGATACAAGCTTTGACGTTAAGCGATTGAGCCACTGTTAGGTGAGCATCCAAATATGCGCCACTCATAAAAACAATAGGAAAGGGGTCACACTTTAGTAACACACTTTTGGCGATATCGGGCGCTTCCATATCGGGTAAATTGTAATCGATAACAACCATGTCATGGCGTTTCGGGTTAAACGCGGCGATACCTTCTTGACCAGTTCCAGCGAACTCAACATTAAAATCATAAGATCCACGTTTCATACAACTTTTTGTTAGCTCAACCTGAAGCTCGTCATCCTCCACATATAAAATGCACTTGTCCATCAAATCCTACCTCCAGCGAGTGGTACTCGCATTGGTGTTAGTATAGCGCCAAGCTGTTGAATCATTGATGTTAACTCAGCATGGTCAATAGGTTTCTTTAAAAATAAATTGCATCCTAACTCATAACACTTTGTCACTTCTTTCTTATCTTCTGCAGTCGTCAGCATTATGATAGGTATAAGCTTAGTCTTCTCGTTTGTCCGAACCCACTTAATCACTTCGTAGCCATCCATCACAGGCATATTAATGTCTAAAAATATGACAATATTGTCCGGTGATGGCATATCAACAGTGTCGCTGTATGGTCCACTTTTTGAGAGGAAGTCTACGGCTAGCTTGCCGTTTTTAACTCTATAGAGTGGGTTTTTAATGCCCGCTTTTTCGAAATTCCACATCACCAGATCAGCATGCCCATCATCATCCTCAACGAACAGAATACACAAATCCTCTGTCGGGCCTATCATCAGTTCGATACCTCATTAGGTTCGAGGTTATGACGAATATTAAAATAGAACGTTGTACCTTTATCGACTACAGATTCGCACCAAACACTGCCTTTATGCTTATTGAGCAATGTTTTAATAAATGCGATTCCCATGCCTTCACCAGAGATATGGCTGACATCACCTACCCGGCGAAATACTTCAAATACTTTATGCATTTGGTTCTCTGGAATACCCCGTCCATTATCGCTGATCGAGTAAATGGTTTCGTCTTGGTCAACCTGACCTTTTATAACAATTGCACCTTCTCTTTCAGGATCCAAATATTTAATCGCATTGTCCATCAAATTACCTACAATTTGCGCCATCGCACCAGGGTCGGCAACAACATCGGGTAAATCATCAATAGTGACAGAAATATTGGCATGCTTAATTTGATGCCCGAAACCATCCAAACAAGCTTGCGTCAGTTGATTCATATCAACATGCTCAAAATGTAAATCTCTCCTACCGGTACGAGAAAGCTCAAGCAATAAGCCTGTAATAGAATCGAGCTTCTTTGTCCCTAATCTAATGTATTTTATCGCCGATGGAATATAGGTATTCTTTGCCTTAAGAACACCAGCAAGCTCCTTTTCATCTAAATCCTTCATTCCCGCTTCAATAACAGGATCGAGTGTCGCTAAAGCTTCTTCTAACTCACCGCAAAACCCTTTAAGGCTCACTAAAGGTGAGCGCATATCGTGTGACGTGATATAGGTGAAGGTCTCCGACTCTTTATTTGCTCTTTTAAGTTCGTCTTCCATTTTTTTACGAGAAGTCGTGTCACGTTGTATGGAGGTAAAGTATTCGACCTCACCCTTTTCGTTGGTAATAGGGACAATGCGGATATCGTTGTAATACTCACGACCACTTTTGGTATAATTGAGTATTTCTGCATGGGCTTGTTCATTTTTAGCGAGCGATTGTCTTAGCTCATTTAGCTGCTCACGGCTCGTTTTATCACCCTGCAAAATGCGAGGTGTTTCCCCGATAACTTCTTCTTTGGTGTAACCCGTTACTTTCTCAAATGCCGAATTCACATAACGTATTTTGGGTCCATCGGGGCTATTTAGAGGGTACGAATCAGTAATCACAACCATGTCATTTGCATTTTCGATAACCGACTGCATCATTTTCATTTGTTTTTCAGCAGCTTTGCGTTCTCTAATGTCTTGAACAATACAAATAATGCCATTGCTAGAGCGATTTAACGACACACTGACCGGAACCACCCCCCCTTCTTTATGCTGGCAATTTAGCTCTCCCTTCCAGTCACCTTTTTCTTTCAATTGTTCTAGAACCTGCCCGGTATAATCATCATCAAGAGAGCTATCAACTACCAGTTCGTATGACTCGCCTTCGAGCTCTTTTTCTTCCTCGTAACCTAACATATGGACCAATGCATCATTCACAGAAACAAAACGCATTTGTTGATTTAATATAGCAATACCATCCATAGAGGATTGAATGATATTGAGTCGATTCTCGCTTTGTTTGCGTAACCGAAATAACTCAACAAAGACACTCACCTTACTTTTAACTACGTCAGGATCTAATGGCTTGTAGAGGTAATCTACCGCCCCTATTTCGTATCCTTGTAAGGCGTATTTCTTTTCTTTATTTATGGCTGTGACAAAACTGATCGGTAAGTTCTTTGTCTCTTTCCTTGCTTTCATAAGCTTGGCGACTTCAAATCCGTCCATTTCTGGCATATTGACATCAAGTAGGACAATGGCATATTCATGACTTAACATCATTTCTAAAGCTTGTTGCCCCGACGATGCCTTATGAATATTCAAAGCAGGATTTTCCAAAACTTGCTCTAACGCGATCAAGTTCGGTTCATGATCGTCAACTAATAACACATTGACATTATCAAGCCACATCATGTTCTCTCCTTTTTGTTACTTTTCTTTTGTACAGCCTTTCCCTTTCTTTCACTGCATCAAAATAGTGTTCAAAGCCACTCGAGTATAGGCTTTCCTTGCCACCCAAACACAATACACCATCGTCTTTCAGGCTATCGAGAAATAGCTGAAACACACTATGCTGAAGCTCTGGCGTAAAATAAATCATGACATTGCGACAGAATATAATATCCATTTCAGCAAATACTGTATCATGCACCAAGTTATGTGAGGTAAATAAAACTCTCTTTCTCAAAAAAGATTCTAAAAATGCAACATCCTCCCTAACCGTGTAGTAACGACAGAAATCTCGCTGTCCCCCGACTTGATGATAATTCGCCGTATACTTCCGCAACCTGCTGGTAGGAATAATACCTTTAGCGGCTTTTTCTAATGTTACTGAGTTGATATCTGTCGCATAAATTTGTGTCCGCTCTAAAAGCCCTGCCTCATCTAATAAAATCGCTAGCGAATAAGCTTCTTCTCCAGTTGCACAACCAGCAACCCAAACCTTTAAAGTTGCCTTGTGACATAAATCTGGCAACACATTCTCTCGAAAAGCACGAAAAACCGAAGGGCTGCGAAACATCTCAGTGACTGTGACGGATACTTCTGACAAGAGTAAATTAAAGAAAACGTGATCATGCCTCACTCGCGCAACAACATCAGTCACCCGAGGTATTCGATACTTCGCCATAAAGGCGTATATTCTGCGAGTGATAGAATCCCTACTGTACTGCCTAAAATCATAACCATGGTGCGCATACAGTGCTTCTAACAGCATGGTAATTTCAATTTCGTTTGTCTTAGTGCCTAATTCGTTGGGAGTAACCACTAGCTAGCCTTTTTATTTTAATACAACCAAACGCGCATCAATGAAAACAGCCGTTCGATTTCAATAGGTTTAGAAATATAGTCACTTGCGCCAGCCTCGATACATTGTTCTCTGTCAGTTGACATAGCCTTAGCTGTCAAAGCAATAATCGGGATATTCTGATACAGACTATTAGCTCTTATTCTTCGCATAGCTTCGTAGCCATCCATCTCTGGCATCATGATATCCATCAGAATAATCTCAATATCATCATCGGCATCCAATTTAGCCAATGCATCTACTCCGTTCCTAGCAATAACCACATCCATATTTTTATCTTCAAGAGCGGCGCAAAGCGCATAAACATTGCGCATGTCATCATCAACCAGTAGCACTCTTTTTTTATTTAATATCGTTTCAACATCGTGGATTTTCTTAAGAATTTTACGTTGATAGTCAGGTAATTTGGCCTCGACACGATGCAAAAACAAAACAACCTCATCTAAAAGCTTCTCGGCACCTTTTTCTCCTTTCTCAATAACATCTTCAGCATACAAACGAAGCTCACTGACTTCTTCTTGTGTCAAGTCTTTGGCTGTATAGACAATCACGGGCAACCCGATGAGTCGATTATCTTTATTTAAAGTTCTAAGAAGTTGGAGCCCATCGAGATTAGGCAAGGTTAAGTCTAGAACCATACAATCAAACTTCGTGTCATCAAGTAGCCCCAAAGCTTCTTCGCCATCATTCGCACGCTTAACATCTACATCCTGATCACCAAGCAGTTGGCTGACATGGGAAGCCTGAACATCATCATCTTCTACAATAAGCACACGTCTTAACGGACCGTTAGCAACCTCAACGAATCGATCAAAAATAGTAATAAGTTGGTCTTGAGATACAGGCTTTTGCAAAAACCCGATAATACCTCTTCCTTTCAACTCTTGAACGCTGCCTGTACCAGTGACGACATGAACAGGAATATGGCGTGTTGATGGGTCATCTTTCATGTGGGAAATCGCTGACTGGCCGCTTGCACCTGAAAGCGACAAGTCCACAATAACTCCCATTGGTTGGAGTTCTTTGGCCAGTAAATACCCTTCAGAACCGTCCTGACTTATCACAATATTGAAACCATGCTCATGCACTAAATCAGCAACAACCAGAGAAAACTTTGGATCATCTTCGAGCAACAAGATTGTTTTTCTATCTGCCTTTAGAGCCCCCCTATCATCAGGAACAGCGCTAATCGAGCTGTCGACATTCGGTTTAGGTTGGATAACCAGCGTTGATTTATGCTTAGGTATATGACTTTTCCCTTCAACCACCTGTGGCAAATAGAGAGTGAAAGTGCTGCCCTGACCTTTAACACTCTCCACATGGATTTCACCTTCCAATAAATCAGCTAGCTGCTTAGATATAGATAACCCTAGGCCGGTACCACCGAATTCTCGCTGCACACTGCTATCAATCTGCTGAAAAGCAAGGAAAATCACATCTTGTTTGTCTTTCGGAATACCTAACCCAGTATCTCGTATAGAAAAAGCAATAACTTGTCCCTGTTTTAATTTTGGGTTTCGCAGCATGTCGCGATTTTCATCAACTAATCGAATATTAAGAGACACCTCACCTTCTTTGGTGAATTTGAAAGCATTAGAAAGGAGGTTGCGCAATATTTGCATTAACCTTTGTTCGTCAACATTGATTAACTCCGGCAACTTCTCATGCAACGACATGTGAAAGCCGATATTCTTTTCATAAGCAACTGGACCAAATGATTCTTCGAGTTCATTTGAGAGTTGCCGGAAGGGAAAGGGCGCTAAATTGACCAACATCTGACCTGCTTCTACCTTAGAAAGGTCCAAAATGTCGTTAATAAGTTTGAGTAAATCATTACCTGAACGGTAGATTGTCTCTGAGTTTCTAACTTGATTTTCCGTCAAGTTTTCGTCTCTATTTTCAGCTAACATTTTCGATAAAATCAATAAGCTGTTGAGCGGTGTTCTCAATTCATGGCTCATATTAGCTAAAAACTCAGACTTGTATCGACTTGTCTCTTCAAGCTCAGCTTGCGCTTCTTCTAATTGACGATTCCGCTCCTCCATTTCGGCACTCTGGTGTGCTAACTCTTCGTTGCCAACTCTGAGCTCTTCTTCATTCGCTTTTAACTGTTCTGCTTGTTTTTGTGTTTCGGATAAAAGTTCTTCGGTACGTAAGCTCGCCTTAATACGGTTGATGACAAGACCGAGGTTCTTGGAAAGTTGACGCACTAACTCTATCTGGCGCTCATTGAATGACTGAAAAGAAGCCACTTCGACAACAGCAAGCGCTTTCCCTTCAAACATGATCGGGGCGATTAGAACATGCCGAGGTAACGCATCACCTAGACTGGAGCCAATGCGGTACATGTAGTCAGCAGGTATATCACTTAATTGCGTAAGCTGCCCTTTTCTTACTGCTTCACCAATCGCACCTTCATCTTGGCGAATGGTTTGGCTGAACTGCTCATTTTGAAAGCCGCCATAAACAGCGTATCGCGTAAAAGCCCCTCGGTATTCTTCCCCATCTTCAGCGAAATAAAACACACCGAGCTGCGCATCAAGTAACGGCACCAATCCGTCCAGTAATTCTGTCGCGAAAAGGCGTATATCCGTGATAACCCGGAGGTTACCTACAACTTTTTCAAATGAAGTTTTAATCCAATCTTGTTCTACAAGCCTTTCCTTTTCTTGCTCTAATACTTTACGCACTTCTTTTTCTGTCTTTTGCGCTTGCTTCAAATCACTAAGGTCTTCAATGGCCCCAGTAAAAATACGCCGAGAATCCAGATTCACCTGACCAACATGCAAATGCATCGGAAATTCTTCACCGTTTTTGCGTAAACCAATTAGCTCTCGGCCAACACCAATAATGCTCGCTTTCCCTGTCTCGCCATAGCTCTGTAAATATCTATCATGTCTATGCTTGTGTTCATCAGGCATCAACATCTTGACGTTTTTGCCAAACACTTCAATATCAGAGTAACCAAAGATTTTTTGGGCTGATTCATTGAAGCTTTCAATGATCCCGCGGTCACTGATGGTAATAATGGCAGTGCCAACAGTATTGACTATGCTCTCTAGCCTGATTTTCTGCTCGGCAGCTTTACCAATTTCTTCTTCTAATTTTTGTCGCGTTTCTTTTTCAGCAGCTTCAGAGGCTTTCAGTTTACTCAGATCTTCCATCACACCGGTAAAAATGCGACGGGAACCTAAATTTACCTGTCCAACATGCAAAAAGAGTGGGAAGGCCTCGCCATTTTTACGAATACCAACTAACTCTCGCCCCATCCCAATAATACTGGCTTGCTCGGTTTCTTTGTACTTCTGTAGGTAACCGTCGTGACGATGTTTATGTTCATCAGGCATCAGCATTTTTACATTTTTACCGATGACCTCGTCTTCACCATACCCAAAAATACGTTGGGCCGACTCATTGAAGCTTTGGATGATGCCAGTCTCAGTTATGGTGGCAATCGCGGTATTGACTGTATCTAGAACACTCTTGAGACGCACTTCTTGCTCTTCAGCACGCTTCCTTTCCTCCTCAATAGGGTGCAACCATTGATAAAGAATAGTAATGCTGATGACAATTGTTGTCACAAAGACAGGCCAATAGAGTCTAGATTCGTAGGCATGCAAATAGCCTTCGATCAATTCAAGAGTAAAGAGAATGAAAACAATCCTAATAAAAAGAGGAGCTCCTTCGTACCACTTCATGTCATTCCTTCAGTAATAATTATCGTGGCAACTTGAATAAAATTTTAACCCATAACGCTTAAAATGCTAGGGAATGGTTCTCATAAATGATAATTAGGTTAAACATTACTTGGATAAGCTTTGTTAATAGAGCGAATATGTGGTTGGACCAGTTGCGCATTATCTGTATACTCAACCATTATCAATGCAGTAAAACGTTATTGCTAAACAGAATAAGGCTTCCCGTATGCTCAGTTACAAAGCGCCCATCGCCGACATCAAATTCCTGCTCGAAGATGTCTTTGACTACTACACGCACTATCAAAAGTACCCTGAATTTGAAGAGGCAACACCTGATTTAGTTGACGCCATCATGCAAGAATGCGCTAAGTTCTGCGAGAATGAACTGCTTCCGCTCAACCAAAGTGGCGATGATGAAGGTTGCTCCTTTGATAATGGTCAGGTCACGACACCAAATGGGTTTAAAGAGGCTTATCAACGTTATGTAGAAGGTGGATGGCAAAGCCTTTCTCACCCTGTTGAGCATGGCGGGCAAGGGTTACCGCCATCATTGGGCATGGTGAAATCTGAAATGCTAGGAACAGCTAACTGGGCTTGGTCTATGTATCCGGGCTTAAGTCATGGTGCGATGAACACCATCCAAGAGCACGGGACCAAAGAACAAAAAGAGCTTTATTTAACGAGACTAACAGAAGGCACTTGGACAGGTACTATGTGCTTGACCGAACCACAGTGTGGTACTGACTTAGGGCAAGTTAAAACCAAAGCTGAACCCAATGGTGATGGTACTTACAACCTTACCGGAACAAAAATATTCATCTCTGCAGGTGAACATGATCTCACCGAAAATATTGTCCATATCGTGCTAGCAAGACTACCTAATGCTCCTAAAGGGACCAAAGGTATTTCGCTCTTTATTGTACCCAAGATGCAAACCGATCAAGAAGGCAACATTGGCGATTCTAACAACGTCGTTTGTGGATCGATTGAGCATAAAATGGGTATCAAAGCCTCTGCAACAGCTGTCTTAAATTTCGACAACGCCAAAGGTGTATTAATTGGTCCTGAAAACAAAGGGCTGGAGTGCATGTTCACTTTTATGAATACCGCCCGCATTGGTACAGCATTACAAGGGGTTTGCGCTGCCGAATTGGCCTATCAAAACTCATTGATGTACGCCAAAGATCGCCTCTCTATGCGCTCACTGACAGGCAAGAAACACCCCGATAAAGTCGCTGATCCCATTATCTGCCACCCAGACGTGCGTAAAATGCTGATGACACAAAAAGCGATTAGCGAAGGTGGCCGTGCCATGATCTATTACACCGCTAAATTAGCGGATGAAATAGAATTTGCCAAGACAGACGAAGAACGTAAACAAGCGGATTATCGCTTAGGTTTCATCACACCTATTTTAAAAGCTTTCTTAACAGAGCTGGGTTCTGAAAGTGCTAACCATGGCTTACAAGTGTTTGGCGGCCACGGCTATATAAAAGAGTGGGGGATGGAGCAAATCGTTCGCGACAACCGCATCTCTACACTTTATGAAGGTACAACGGGTATACAAGCATTGGATTTACTTGGCCGTAAAATCCTGCTGAGCCGAGGCAAGTCACTGAATGCCTTTGCCAAAGAAATTCTTGTTTACTGCAAAGACAACAGCATGTTGTCAAACAACCCACACAAGCGCCAAATGAATAAGTTTATCTGGCCCCTCAGTCGTGCCGTCGCCAATTGGCAGCAATACACATTGCGTATTGGGCTTAAAGCTAAGAAGAATCGTGATGTTGTGGGTGCAGCGTCCGTTGATTTCCTGATGTACTCAGGCTATGTCGTCATGGCCTATTTTTGGGCACAAATGGCACAAACAGCGTATGAAAAGTTGGCGACTGATGTCGAAAACCGAGATTTTTATCGCGCTAAGATCAAAACCGCCGAATTTTACTTTGTACACATGCTACCAAGGACCAAATCATTGGCAGCGACTATGATGGCTGATCCAAAAACATTGATGCAACTAGACGAAGAATTACTCTCGTTCTTGTAAATTGTCTAGAGTGTGTTGCTCTAGAGAAAGCTAAGTGCATATAGGAGGCACTTAGCTTTAACTCAACCCTTTACCTCATAAGCTATGTTACTCCACACCAAAAGCAAACCTCATTAACTTAGAAGGTTTGATATACAAATGATAAATACAGGCTGTCACGCAAAAGCCGACTAGCAGAATGAAAAAGTACTTAAACGCATCGTCATCCTGTGTTTGAACAACATAATAACCCAATATCACAATCACTGTCTGATGCAGAATGTAAAAGGGGTATACGGCATTATTGCAATAGGTCAATGCTTTACTTTGCTTATTCAAATAACGTTTCGCATAGCCCAACAGCGCTAAAACCCATAACCAAGCATTCAGCCCTAACAGCAATAAATAACCATAAGATATCGGATGGTTTAACCAATCCTCCCAAATATTCTTAGGTTCCAGTCCGTTCCAACGGATAGCATTAATAGTCACAATAGATAAAATAGCGAGCCGCAGTAATAACTGCCTTTTGGCGGCTAGTATTTGCATTACGGCAAGGTTGTTATAAGCAAACAATCCAGCAACAACAAAAGGAATAAACTGAGCATGCCGTGCGTAATCGTGAATAAGATCATAGGTTACAGGGTAATGTAGGCTCAATATTGTGTGCGGAATAATGGCGAGGATGACAAACACACCGATAAGATACAGGGCACGACGAGTCGAGATGAAATCCCATTCACTACCCCCATATTTCTGAAGAAATCGGCACAACGGAATAGACATCAGGTTATAAAGAAAAAGATAAGGAATAAACCATAAGTGCAGCCAGTGAAAGTTACCGTTTGGCATCCACTCAAACTCTATGAAGGTCTCGTAAAATTCGAGGTAACTGAACTCAATACCTTGGAGCCGACGCTCAAAATAAATTTGAGGAGCAACCAATAAAAATGTCCAAATAACTGTAGGTATAATAAGCCGATTGAACCGCTGAAAAATAAAACGACTGGCACTAAGCCTTTCAAGAAGAGCTGAAGAGACAAAACCCGAAACAAAGAACAATAATGGCATGCGAAAGAAAGCCATCCAGTAATTGATTTCCATTAAAACATTACTTCTACTGCTATTTTTTATATGCCACCCCCATTCCGATACAAAGATCATGTTTACGTGGTATATAAACATCAACAAAATCGCAGCGACCCTTAAAAAATCAATGTAGTCATGCCTTTGTTTTTGATCCTGACTCGTCATATAAAACGCCTTAAATTTCATCAATAATGCATGCTCAGAGAATTAGGAGAACCTCAGGCCTTAACAATTGATCGATGTTTACTTCAGTTGTTTGCTATATTGATAGCTAAGATTGTTAATTTCTGCCCTAAAAGGCTGAAAACATTATAAATTGTGATAGGCGGTGGCATACTGAGATGGGGAGTTCAGAGGGAGGTAGAGACTTGTTGAATAGTAGACTTATTCACTTTCAACAATACAAACGTTGGTATGAAGCCACCATCATCATTGTTTATCTTTTCATCAACAACACGATTCTAGCGACCTCCGTTGTCATGGAGGCAAAGCGCAGTAAAGGCCCTTTACCCTTTGATTTATGGGAGCCTTTTGTTTGGGAGTACTCTAGTGCTATTTTGTCAGCATTTCTGTTTATTCCCGTGGCTTATTTGCTCAAACGATTTCCGATGAATTGGCAACGTATTCCTACAACACTCGTCATCTATTTTATGGCTTCTTTTGCCTACTCATTCATTCACGTCGGCGGCATGGTCGCTATACGTAAACTTGCGTATTTCTCGCAAAATAGAGTCTACGATTTCGGCAACTTTGCATTCGAGATGTTCTACGAATACCGCAAAGATTTATGGGCCTTTGTATTCGTTATTGTCGCGATTAACTGCTATCACTTTGTTGTCAGCAGACTGCTAGGTGAGGCTAATCTGCTTGACCAAAGTGAAGAAGAAGTTTCAACCATTACACCTGACCGATTGTTAGTTAGGAAGCTCGGTAAGGAGTTTTTAATTAAGGTTAGCGATATCGAATATCTGGAGTCTGCTGGAAACTACGTTAATTTACACAGTAAGGGGCGAATATACCCAACTCGGAACACAATGAACAAACTGATAGACAAACTCAACACACAAGGCTTTTGTCGTGTTCATCGTTCTTATGGTGTCAACCTTGACGAGATAGACAGCATGACACCCCAACCCAGTGGCGATAGCGATATCGTGTTAGCCTCAGGAAAAACCATCCCGCTTTCACGGCGCTACAAGGATGAGTTAAGGCAGCATTTGCATATTTGATACGAACGAGATGTGTACTATAGCTGAATAAGTATAAATTGACTTATTCAGCTATAGCTTGCTTTGAATCGGTAACGGTACTCTTGAGGTGTTAACCCCATAAGCTTTTGAAAGGTACGCCGGAATGCACTGGTGTCGTTGTAGCCAACTTCCCACGCAATGCTATCAATGGTCATTTTTGACGACTCCATCAGGCTACGCGCCTTACCTACCCTTAAGTGCTGTAAGTAATGTGACGGACTCAGCTCTGTTGCTTGCTGAAAACGGCGTATAAAGGTACGAGTACTTAATAGGGCTTTGTCGGCCATTTCATTAACGGTAATCGCCGCTTTGTATTCTGTTTGGAGCCAATGTTGTACCTTTAAAATTGCGTCATCGCCGTGCGTTAGTGATGGAGAAAACACACTATAAAACCGTTGCTCTCTTCCTCCGGGATCAACCAACATAAAACGTGCTGTTGCTAACATGGTTGAAGCCCCTAAATAGCGATCCACTAACTTAAGTCCTAAATCCGTCCATGCCATCAAACCACCAGCCGTGATGATATCGCCATCGTCGATGACAAGCTTATCGGTATCGAGCTGAATATCAGGATAAAGTGCTCTAAACTTGTCAGCGAGAGCCCAATGCGTTGTTACCGTGCGGCCATCAAGTATACCGGTCTGAGCTAAGACAAAGGCGCCTGCACAAACAGAACATACTAGCGTGCCTTTTTGATGTAATCGCGTTAGTGCGGCTACACTCTGCGCTTCGTACAAAGTGGCGTCGTCAATTAAGCTCGGCGGCAAGATAATAGTCGATAACATCAGTTGTTGATCTGCTATTGAATCGATAATGCTGACATGAATAGCCCAGCTTTCACTCTCTTTATTCTCCTCACTATGCAACCGATTAGCCGTTTCAAATAAATCGGCTAATCCATAGACCGCCGCACGCTGAGCACCCGGATAATTAAGAATACCGACTTTATATTCAAGATCAGAAGGCAATGGCATATATAACTCGTTAAATGTCACATATGCCAATCCTACGTGTTGCTAACTCTACCTACAATAGCAATCTATCAACACTGAGGATTCAAAAATGAGTAAGAGAGCATTAGTTATTATTGATCTACAAAATGATTACTACGAGGGTGGGAGTTGGACACTGCACAATATAGATGCTGCAACATCAAATGCCGCTAAAGTCATAGCAAACGTCCGTTCACAGGGTGATCTGGTCTTGCATGTTCATCATGAGTTTTTATCAGACGATGCGCCTTTCTTCAAACCCGGCACCCAAGGTGCCAACATTCATGAGAAAGTGTTTCCACTAGAAGGTGAACCAACTGTCTTAAAGCATCATGTTAATGCCTTCAAAGAGACCACGTTAAAAAACCTATTGGAGGATAACGATATCACTCATATCACTTTGGTCGGTGCGATGAGTCATATGTGTATTGATGCAGCTGCTAGAGCAGCTTCAGATTTTGGTTACCAAGTTACCGTTATTGAAGATGCATGCGCCTCTCGCGACCTTGATTTCAATGGCAAAGTAGTACCAGCAGAGCAAGTTCACTCGGCCTACATGTCAGCATTGGGCTTTGCCTATGCAACGGTCACAACAACTCAAGAATTCTTGAGTCAACCCAACCTATAAGGCGTATTCAAATCATGACTTCAACACTTTATCATGCACCATTGACTTGCTCTCTTGCTGCTCGAATAGCAGCCGCTGAGGGCAACGTACCTTTGAATATCGAATATTTGAACCTTCGTACTAAAGAGCTGGAAAGTGGCGGTTCGCTATACGATATTAACCCTCTAGGCCAAGTCTCTACATTGAAGCTCGCTAATAGTGAGATTATAACGGAAACATCGACCACACTGTTATGGATCCAATCTCAATCAACAGATCCAAATTTTTATGTATCACCATCGAATACAATGTTTTACCAACTCGCGCGTTGGATAGCGTTTTGCGCTACCGAATTACATAAACAGATTTTCAGGGTGGTGTTTTATCCAGAAGCAACCGATGAGGTAAAAGATCGTGTTCGAGGCTTGGCGCCACTGCGTTTTGATGTGCTTAATCAACATTTATCATCTAAACCTTATCTTCTTGGTGAGCACTTCACCGCTGCAGATGCCTATTTGACGTGGTTTTTTGTTTTATCTAAAAATGCTCAACTTGACGCATCGGCCTATAAGCATTTGGCTGACTATCAAGAACGCACGCTCAATCGGCCACTGATACGAGACCTTATCGAAAGTGATCTAGCTAAAGATAAGGAAATGGACCAGCAAATTATTCCTAACTAACATCATTTGGCTTTCCACTGGAAAGCCAAATTACCGCAACTAGAATATTCATTCAAACCGCCACACTATCAAAATAAGTATTTCGTCTTTCTCTGCTGTCCAGCTCTATCATTTAACGATCTTTGCTTGCACACTGACTCGTCAAATTTCCAAAGTATTTCGACACAATGAACTTCCAAAATGATAGGTGTCTCTAATCGTTTGATATTGATTAACACTTTTGTGGGTATTTTTATAACAACTTAACGTGCGCTACTCGCCGAGCATTATCACCTTTTTAACCACCTAATATAGTCGATTAACCAGCTATGTTGATTCGTTTGATAAGCTTAAATGAACTAAATTGGTTGAAATCAAGGTCATTGACTCTATGTCGGGGAAAATACATTTCCATTCCAGTGAAATCAAACGGGATGACACATAAAAACTGAATATGAAGACTATTTACAATCGCTGGAAAAAATGGGTCTTATGCCCTAAAACGTTACAATGGCATATTAGTGCCCCTGCACCTATTCTGGCAATATTGGTGCTAGTCATAATATTCAAGGCTGCGCCCAGTGTGATGGAAAGTTTGGCTCAAGAGAGTGCCATCAACAATGCGTTGAGTATTACCCGAACATTACAGAAAATCCGTGATTACTACACACAGAACATAGGCACCAAACTTGCTGAACAGATCCGAGAATCAGCGCACAATGTTAGAGCAATCTCTCAGACTGAGGCTTACCATTTAACACAACTCGCCGACACAGGTATCCCTGTGCCTGCAACCTTTCTTATCGAGATGTCTAACTTCAACACACCGGAAGATGAGGTCAAAGTCAGTTTAACCAGCCCATTCCCATTCAAAAGCCGAACAGACAGGGTGATGGATGAATTTCAGATGGAAGCTTGGAATAAGCTGGTTGCTAACCCAGATACACCGGTAACAGAATTTACAACACGCAATGGCCATCGCAGCGTTAGGGTTGCATTAGCCGACAGGCTTCTTCTGCCTAACTGTGTTGGCTGTCATAACGCACACCCTGATTCGCCGAAGAAAGATTGGCAATTAGGTGACGTAAGAGGTGTACTAGAGATCGAAATCAATGTGGAACCTTGGATGGCTAGAGCAAGATCCTTGAGTATTCTGGTGGTTTCAGCCTGTTTTATCGGATTCTTCATTTTAGTCCTATTTAATTTACGATTCGCCCGCCGCATAGCCAGACCTATGCAGCAGGTCACCAACGCCATTACGTCTTTAGCGGAACGTAAAGAGATAGACATCAGTGCGGAAAAAGCCGGATATATTGAGGTACGAGACCTAAACAATGCGCTCGGCCTATTTCAACATAATGAAGCTCAGCGCCAAACGCTAGAGAAAGAAGTCGAAAAACTCGCTTATTATGATCCATTAACCGAACTGCCCAATCGCGCATCAATGGTTCGTTACTTGAGTGAAGCTATAGAGACCATGGCACCAGACAAAGCACTCAGGCTCATTCTGGTCAAGCTGGATAAATTCAGTGAAATTAATGACACACTCGGCTATGACGTCGGAGATAAAGTACTCTGCTCAGCAGCCGCGCGTCTAAAAGATCTTTACCCAGAAACAGTTATCGCACGCTTCAATAGTGCAGAATTTGCCATTGCCTATGTGAGTGATAAGGAAAACTGTAGCCGCTCACAAACAGTCAAACAGTTACCAACAGAAATTCACAAAACGTTTATCGTAGGCGAATACGAAATCCAAACCACAGCTTCGGTTGGTGCTGCAGCTATTAGGGAATCAACTATCAGTGTCGGCGAAACTATCGCTCGAGCCAATATTGCCTTAAGCCAAGCCGAGGCTTCCGATAAAGAACGCTTAGTTTTCTATTCACCAGAATTATCCGAAGAGTTGCATCAAAGAGTGGCCTTGATTAGAGATTTAAAAGTCGCTATCGAAAAGCAAGAATTACAACCTTACTTTCAACCTCAAGTCTGTTTACAAAGTGGCAGACTAGTCGGCGCTGAAGCCTTATTACGCTGGCGTAAAGAAGATGGCACTCAAATTTCTCCAGGAGAGTTTATCCCTATAGCAGAGCGATCTCGTCTTATCTTACCTATTGGCAGGAAAGTGTTAGGGGATGCCTGTCGTTTCAACAAACAGTGGCAAGACCAAGGGCTTGAACCATTTCGAGTTGCAGTGAATGTATCCGGCATCCAATTTGATGAGGATGATATGGTTACTCTCACACAAGAGGTACTCGCTAAAACAGGTCTGGCACCGGAGTGCTTGGAGCTAGAGGTCACGGAAAGCGCCTTAATGTCAGATATTGACACGGTTATTCAAAAGCTAACCAACTTACAGCAGCTCGGCATTGAACTCGCTATCGATGATTTTGGCACCGGTTATTCCTCCTTAAGCTACTTGAAGCAACTACCTATCGACAGGCTAAAAGTTGATCAATCTTTTGTTCGTCATTTGGCTGAAGATCAGAATGATCAGGCTATTGTTAAAACAATTCTAGATTTGGGTAAATCATTAAACCTCAAACTGTTAGCTGAAGGTATAGAAGATGCAGAGGCCAGCCAATTCCTGATGGCAAACGGTTGTACAGAAGCTCAGGGGTATTATTATGGCAGACCAATGCCGGCAGGTGAGTTTTTTATCTTTGCTAAAAAGCTACAGAAGCAACAGAAGCAACAGAAGCAACATTCCTAATGTTATACCAATAACCTTAAAGGACTCACCCAAAAGGTAGGAAGTGAGCCCTATTCGTTAGGGTTTTCGGTTCTAGCAGCTATCCTTTTTTAAAACGCTCCTTATGGTAAGTGACCATCTAGCGCGTTATTTAATGATTGAATAAATTCGTCCGAGTCTAATTCTAGTTGCGCTTTTTCAACGATCTTTTGTGCCTCTTCCGTTCGCTCGTTAATCACCAATATCGCTACCAATCGAGACACCTTATGGATAAAGCTTTGAGTGCTGAGTTCCATAACCTTCCGATTTGCCTCTTCTCCACCAAAGCGCTCTTGTTTGCTTGCATTAATGGAAGATACGTAGGTTGATGCCATGCGACTGTAGTCAAGGTTGGGTGATACATACTCGTTATAAAGTGCAAACAGCTCGAACTGAATCAGCTCATCTTGAAAAAGATGAAATAGCTCAGGTGCTTCTTTAGGGTAATATTTGTCGAGCCATTGAAAGAAACTAACCGACTGATCTTCTCTACCAAGCGCACTGTTTATTGATCGATATTCATGCGCCACAGTAAAGGCCTTTTTAGGGTCATTAAGTAGAGACTCTTCTGCATAATAAGCTGCATGTCTCAACAAAGTCTTAGCCGGCGGGTATAGATCGCCAAGCTTGTCCCAATCAATGAGATTATATGAAAGCCGCACCGCACGATAATTTTGATTAACGTCAAGTGCATGATGATGAAACCAAATACGTTTAGCGAGTGCCAGAGCGTAATCTTTATCTCGCATATCTTGCTCATCATTGCGGCTCAGCTTGGTCAAATCTATCGGCTTTTTCGGCGTAAATTCTGGCAGGGAGCTTAAGATTTCTTTCGCACGATTTGGATAATCTATCCACTCTCCATCTACATTAATCAACTGGCAAGGGTAACTGTCCCGATATCTATCATTATATCCCTGACACGAACTCAAGGCCTCGGAGTTTGCAGCCTTTTGAGAGCCTCGATCTGTTACGTAAGCCCAAGCACCGCCTTCGGATTGCGCAAAAGCTTTAAAGCCGTTGGCGTCTTTATATTGACCGTGATACTCACTAAAGGCTTCATACGCAATCAACAAATCATCTCCCTGAGGCGCAGACTCAAATATCACATTGAAGTTTTCAGATGCCGATCGTGAACCCCTGTTTTGTTTTGATACATCAGAATCGGGTTGATTGGCATTAACCCAATAAGAAAAAATATATATTGCTATCCCTAATAACAGCCACTGCTTCATCAAACTTCCTTATCGCCCACTTTATCTAAGTCAGACTATATCAAGCGATTCGTTGTTTTAAAACGTGATTATCGTCCTGCAATGCCTGATGTTTTTGACGCCAGCCCACACCTGTTAACTAAAAACATCACTCAAATAGCAGTTGCCTCATACCCTACTAAAAGCCATTTTTTTTAGAAGAGTAATACGAACAAAAATTTTAAGTTCATAGAGAAACTTAACCATAACTCATCAATTTTTGATGGACTAATTGGTAAGTAAAGTTATCATTGGATTATAGAAAAATCATCTGATTTCAGCTACCTAAAATAAGGAAGTTATTACATGAACAAGAAAACCTTAGAAGCCCATGAATTCTCACTAGCGGATGTGTTTTGTGATAAATACGAATTTGAAATTCCGGGATATCAGCGCCCATACTCATGGGGGGAAGAACAAGCTGAAACTTTAGTGGACGACTTAATTGATTTTTTATCTACACAAGGGGCTGATTTACGCCATTGTGAGCCTTATTTTTTGGGGAGCTTAGTTTTAATAAAACCCGACGGGCCTATTGCACAAATTATTGATGGGCAGCAACGTTTAACCACCTTAACGTTGTTGATGTCAGTTTTACGTGAGATATCGCCTGAGGAAATATCTACCAGCCTAGATACACGTATTTTCCAAAAGGGTGACAAAATGCTTATGACAGAGGACAAGCCACGACTAAAGATCCGCCCTAAAGATCAAGAATTTCTACATCAATATATTCAAGAACATGGAAAGTTAGAAACACTTTTTTCATTGAATGACAAACTCAATGACAGCCAGAAAAAAATTAAAAACAACACAAAAGTCATTTACGACAAACTCATTGAATGTGAAGAAGAGCTGCTTATTCGACTGAGTCAATTTTTAATGATTGGGTGCTTTGTGGTGGTGGTAACAACACCAGATGTTGACTCTGCTTATCGCATATTCTCGATAATGAATGACAGAGGGCTTGATCTTAGCCCAACAGACATTTTGAAATCACTCGTAACAGGTGCTATTTCCGACATAAACGATAAACGAAATATTTATACTGACAAATGGGAAGAGCTTGAGGATAACGTTGGTCGCGATAATTTTAATTCCTTATTTAGTCACATCAGGATGTTAGAACTACGCACCAAATCAAGATCGAATGTTATCTCTGATTTCAAGAAAGAAATACGGCCAGAAAAATCACCTGAGTTATTTATCGACGAAAAATTAGCTCCTTACGCTCGTGCCTACTCTGAGATTTTAGATGAAAACTTCATCAGTAACGAATATCAAAACGGTATTAATCAGTCTTTATCTTGGTTGAAAAGGATTGACAATAGTGATTGGATACCTTCGGCAATTTACTACCTTTCGAAGTATAGACAAGAGCCGACAAAAATTAAGCTGTTCATGACGTTACTAGAAAGATTAACCTCTATTCTGATGATTAACCGCGTTGGCATTAACCATCGAATAACCCGTTATTCGAAGGTCCTTGCAGCCATTGATGATAGTACTGAATTTGCGGATGACTCACCACTACACCTTAGTCATGACGAAAAAAAGCTTGCTATCAGTCAATTAAGCGGACCGATCTATAAGATTAGTCAGATTAGAGTCATGGTTCTATTACGCCTCGACTCAGAGCTCAGTGATGGTATGGCTAACTATCATCATCCACGCATAACTGTTGAGCATGTTATGCCACAAAAGCTAAAAGAAGGGAGTCAATGGAAGACTTGGTGCCCTACAAATGAAGAACATCAAGAGTTAATTCATTGCTTAGGCAATCTGGCTTTATTATCTCGTACAAAAAACAGTGCCGCCAGTAACTATGACTTTAAGAAAAAGAAGGATACCTACTTCAACTCAAAAGAGGGGCACACTGCTTTTGTTTTAACTAGCCAGATTATTCAAGAGGCAGAATGGACACCTGAAATAATTCGAAAGCGACAGGACAAATTAGTTGCTAAGTTAGTCAATGTCTGGCATTTAACATGATCAAGCAAGGTGGTATTTCAAATACGATAAAACAGTTAGTCACGATTTGATATGTCCGAAAGCTACAATCGTGAGCGATAAATAAATAATAAAAATATGAAAGATTTTATCGACTATTTTAAGGTTCAACAAAACGAGGTTGTGGTTGCGTCGTCAGCGATACTCACAAAAGCGAATAACGACATGTGACGTCCGTTTGCTCTTGGAATGACACAAAAATATGTAAGCGAGTTAAGTTTGTAACAACAACCTAACTCGCCAACATACTATTTATATGTGTTGGTATTTTATTAATTCCTAATTTATTGTTTCCCGCAATTCAAGAACAGGAGAAAGCCCTGCTCTACTTGATTGTCGCCTAACTCGATAGCCATATCCAGGTGGGATCACACCACTTAACGCTTGTAGCTGTTGATTAAATCTCCTAGAGACGTTTGCATTCCCTATAAGTAAAAAAGCATCTGAATCCGGCGCTCGGACTTCAAGGAAAAAACGATCTTGTCCATCATCCTGACCAGCACCTGCACGAGCTAACCCACTGAAAAAGATATCTGATGAGGTATTATTTATCCGCTCTACGCCAAATGCAAAATCTGACGCAGGCATCCACTCTCTTTGCCCATTGGCATTACCACCACCTGAAATTTCAAGCACCTGAATTTGCTGTTGTAACATCACAATCTCATCCATCATGTCAGCCTGTGCTTGTTGGGCAATGGCTAGCTCCTCAGTTACCGTTTGTAATTGAGCGGCTATTGCGCCCAAAGACGGCCTCTGTAATGCGTTAACTGATATAAAGCTTGAGGCTAATGTAAGACTAAAAACTAAGAATAAATTTCTATATACTTTCATGGCTATGAATCCTAACTAAGGTTTTGGTTTAATCGATTAATGACCGAAATTTCTAAAACGTACTAACGACAACAATCCTACGGATAACAGAGCTAGCGTTTCTGGTTCCGGAACCGGATTTGATTGCTGCGCTGTGATCACTTCGTCAATCGTGAAAATAAAGTTACTTGCACCATCTTGTAAAAACGCCAAAGATGCGAAATCAATAGAGTCATTAGGCTCATCTAAAAGTCCGCCAAGAAAGAAGCTCAAGCCACCGTCAGGACGAACAGAGAATGCTTGAGAATCCAGCTCCACATCACCAAAAATGGTATCAATAGAAATTTCACCATCAACGGGGGAGTCACTCAAAATAAGAGATATTCCAAATGCAGACACTGGCATTTCGAAGCTAAATGAAATGGGATCAAAAATATCAAGCAAACCAATATCAGTACTCGATAAGCTATTTGGCGACCCTTGTTCAGTTACTAACAGTTGAGCAAAAGTTTCATCAAATAGGAATTGCACACCATTAATCACTGTCCCTGAGTCAACTATGGTGCCTGAGCTAATATCATCAAAGTCAATAATATTTACTGATGCCCCCAAAATATCGACAAAAGCCTCTCTCTCTGTAAAGGTAATCAGTGCGGCTTTGGATAGAGGTGAAAATGCTAAATTAAGGCATAAAGCAAAAAACAACATACAACCTCTCAGTTTCTTATTAAGCCCTTTTTCTAATTCTGTATCTTTCATTTTTTAGTACCCTCAACTATGTAATATAGTTATTAAAAATAGATAAAATCAACAAAATCAATTGGTTGCATACAAATTTAGACTAACGTTATTTATGTATAAAAAACCTAACGAACACATAATGTAAATATAATGTCGGTTATATATTTTCTTAAATATGGAGATATTGTGTGTAATATGGCTACCTATCATTGTATAAAATGACGCAAGCCTTAGATGAGGAGTTTAACACGGACTGTTGTTGGTGAATTCTCTCATTATTCTTTTAATTCTAGTCCTATGAGCTCAGCTGGTTAGTAAGACTATTGCTTCATCAACTTGTTATTCAATGAACTCCCCGCTTTGCTAAAGGACACGATTATTGAATAACTTTTCTATGAGTAGAATACGGGCGACAGGCAGTGATGCTTGCCTGTATTGGCCAGATGTTTAGATTGACTGTATCTATTAGTGGCTATTTAAAAATCGAAGAGACTACATAATAAAAACTTACGAAAGTTAAACTTTGGCGATACATCGCGTTGAAATATCCGAAACTCTGAACAATGACATAAAGGGAAGCCCCATGAGTAGGGGCAATTTCTCATATTAGGTTCTGTATGATTGTCTATTCAAAGCTCACTTAACAAAGTGAGCCTGAGACAAATAAGCTACAAAATTCCGCTTTGAGGTCTTTGCAATATTATCAATCCACCAAGACCAAATAGAAACAATAGCATTGATGATGGCGCAGGAACGGGTACTAGGTTATCGAAAATGAACGAGTCTCCATTTGACAAATTAGCACCCAAAACACTCCCCAAGTTTGTCGCCACATTAAAAAAGGTCCCATTTTCGGGAGTCAATGTAGCAAAAATTTCACCGCCACCAAGACTGCCGCCATCAATAGCCGTAAAGAAGTCGTCAAAAGTGTTTGTTGGGTCAATTCCAACCTGAACCGACGACAGGCTGGACAGGCCAAAATTGCCAAGCAGGAAAAGGTCGAAGCCGACGAAGTCAGCACCAAAGAACGATGTTGTATCATCGACACGCGCCAGTCCGAAACTAGCCGAAGCAGACAACGGATCAAATAGGTCCAAGAATGTCATGTCATTGGAAGTAAAAGTTGATAGAACCCCCGAAGTGCTTGGCCCGTCAACCAGATCGGTAAGGAAAGGGGTTGATAAGTCGCCTAGGATAAACGAGTTTATCGCTGTAGGTCCGCCAAAATCAGAACGCCGTGCTGAAACAGAAGGAATTCCCGAAACTGCGTTTCCAGATTCGATAAATCGACCAGAACTTCCGCCATTTGCGACCACTTCTACATTTTCACCGTAGGATATGATTGTACCTTCAAGCTTAATTGAGCCTCCTGCCCCGGCACCACCGATACCACCACGACCGCCGTTACCACCACGACCACCGTTTCCTCCACGGCCTCCATCACCGCCTTCAACAGTAATCCGGCGACCAGTATTTGGGTTTATAAATGAAGAATTGTCACCGTTTGCACCTGGCAGGCCGGTGAAGCCCCCAGCTCCGTTCGATCCACTTGCCCCAGTGCGCCCACTCGCGCCGTTTGCAAGAAAACTACTCTCTTCAACAAATATCCGGCCATTAGCACTTAGTGTTATTGCACCTCCGCCCGCGCCGCCAGTACCGCCTGTGCCACCCGTGCCGCCATTGCCTCCAACACCTCCGCGACGACCATCACCACCAGGCACACGAATGTTTACGCCATTTAAAGTTAAGCCATTGCCAGCGCCGCCACCGCCGCCACCGCCTCCAGAACCGCCTTCACCACCGCCGCCAGCACCACCACCACCGCCGCCGCCACTGCCTCCTGTAGCGAATGTGTTGTTACTGCTATTAGTCCCACTTCGGCCAGCCGACCCAGTGCGCCCAATTGAACCGGTTCCGCCGTTCCTACCGTCACCACCATCGGAGCCGTTGGCAAATTGGCCTGTACCTGCGCGTCCCCCGCTTCCACCAGCACCATCAAAACCTCCCGAACCACCTCCGGCACCTCCTCCACCAGAGCCGCCTGCATTCGATCCAAAACCTGATGTTCCATTACGTCCCGCAAAGCCCGTGTTACCAAGGTCACCTCGCTCACCTCGCTCACCAGAACTTCCGTTTGGGAAATTGTTAGTTCCTCCATCGCCTCCATCTGGAAACGATTGGATATTATTACCGCCACTACCGCCTCTTCCACCAGAACCACCAGAACCGCCACCTAAAGCGCCATTTTGACCGGATGCGGAGGCATTTACCGTTGTGTTGACGACTGTTAAGTTACCTGTCGCTCTTATCACCAAGGGATTGCTACCACGCCCAACGATCTCAGCGTCTGAGATCAACAAGTCACCGTTGTATTCGAATACAACAGCGCCACCTTCTTCGAATATCCTGTCAGGCGTTCGTCCACCAAATGCGGTCGACGTCCCTTGATTAATGCGTCGATTTGATGTATCGAATTCGATTATTGCGGCGTCGGCTACCGAGGCAGCAAGCATTGATGAATATAAGGTCAAAGCAATCATATGTTGGGATTTCATAGGCGGTCTCCTTAAATGTCCTGAACTAGAGAAAATCAACAAAGTCAATTGGTTGTCTTCTAATGGAGACTATCGCGATTTACCTATTAAAGACCTAACGAACATATAACGAAGATATAATGTAGGTCATATATTTTCTTAAAAAGAGGAGAATTGTGTGTAATATATCGACCTGCCGATATACAAATGATGTAACCCTCAGATGATGAATTTCACACTGACAATCAATAGTGAAATAAATAACTCCCTCATGACTTAGTCATTTTAGACACATTAGCTAAGCAGGTTAATGAGAGTATCGCTTCAATCCGATCTTACGATTACAATGAGGCCTACTCTTTGCTGATGACCAAGGCTCTTGAGCGGCTTTTCCAGCCAGAATGTGCTCGGCGCAACCAATCAAAGTCAAGTAATCTTCATAGGGCGTAATAGCGCATCCTTGTATATATAATAATACTCACAATAAGTAACTGGCGCAGTTACTTCGTTTTAATCAACGCACGTTTAAATCTGTCGATAGTGCTTTGAGCTATGCGTGGCTTTGTTATGAGCTCATCGATTAAAGCGTTAAGTTTTGCTGCGGCAGCCTCATTATAATGAGCCGCTAGCTCATACCTCAGTTTTAGTATGGGTAGCGTTAGCTGCCATTCACCGTTAGGTGAAACCTGCTTTATGACATCCACGTCTAGATGTTCAATTAACGAGCCTACTTCTTTAATTTCTCCCAGATCGAGTAGAGCATCACTTAAAGTGTATTTAAAAATCTGCAAAAAAGGAGAGTTTTCGTCGGGGAATTGCTTTGCAACAATTGCCAGAGCTGCGCGCATCTGTTCTACCACGCCGTCATATTGCCTTAGTTCAAGCCGTGTACCAGCTTCGTTCCCCATGAATATAGCGCATCTAATATGCGCCTCACCAAATAGTTTACAAGCGAGTTTTTTTACTTTAGCAAAAACACTCGCAGCGGCTGCATGTCTTTCGGCACTGACATAGGTGGAAGCTAAATAGCCGTTAACTTCAATTGTTTTTAGATGTTCTTCCCCATAAAACTCAGCAAACTTGGGTATAGCTGCTTTTAAAACGCGCTCTGCTTTATCGTTTTCTCCATTGAATCTTAATATCAATCCGTACTGACCTTCTGCTTCCAGTAGAAAATAGGGCTCAATACCCGTTTTGTCAAAATCCGGAGAGAGGAGTTGAGCCATTGTATCAACGGCTAATTGTTGTTTCCCCTCTATTCTCGAGTAAGCTTGAGATAATTCATATAATGCAACAAAGCGGTGTCTTCTTTCGGTTTCAGTTTCTGGACTCTCCAATAGCAATAACAGTTCTTTGTTATACAAGATCACTTCGTCCATATTAGATTGAAGTACATTTAGCATGGCTTTTGACTTCAAACGAGCTATATTCAAATCTCTTGAATCACGAGTAGGCAAAATGTCTACCTGCCTAATAAGTTCGTCAGCTTCCTTTATTTCACCTTGTGCTACTAATTCAAGAGATAGCTCATACAGCGTAATACGGTGTTCATTTGAAAACTCTCCATAAATGTCAGCCGTTAATTCTGCATCCAATTTGTATATATCTAGTGCGTCGGGTAAATTCAAACCTGAATAAACATCTGCAAGCATTTTGTATATGCGACTTTTCAGTAACGGTTTTTCGGAAAAGCGTTCTTCTGCAAGCACTTTCGCACGAGCTAACGATTCTGCGACACTCGCATCAGGCCCCGTATCGGAATCTCTTGGGTCGGCACCATTGATCACATCGACCAAAAAGCTACTAGCAGCTTCTTCACGTTCTGCACTAAGCTTTGCTTGCTCTAGCGATTGTTTAGTGAAATGCCCTAACACTAGGCTAATGCAAAGACCTGCCAACAAAAGAGCGCCAGATAAAAATATCCATGGACGCTTTGCTTTCTCTTTGCGGGCATTCTCTTCCGCAACTATAAGCCTCTTCTTTGATTGCTCAGCTTCCGTTTTTTGTTGATGCCTTAAGGGGAGACCTCTTAAGTTTTTCGCTAATTCCGCTGCTGAAGTAAAACGTTCCTCCGGGTTACTATTTGTAGCTTTATAGATATCGTCTTTTATCAAGGGATCGTCTATATTTTTTTGCCAGTCGCTGCCAATAGGCATACCGAGCTGCTCGGTTATCAGCTGGTAAATAACCATACCTAAGCTGTAAATATCTGATCGAATGCTGTGGTTGAGATTTTGATCTTCAATTAATTCGGGGGCGAGATATATAGGTGTTGTGTGGTACATATTGTCCGTTTTATCGGCCAACCCTAATGGCGAAATATCAAACCGTTCTAGGTTATTGCGATCGAGTAAAAAGCCGCTGCCAAAATCGATCAATTTTATGACGAACTCGCCACTTTTCTCCTGAATAATAATGTTCGACGGCTTTATGTCACGATGTAAAATACCTAACTCGTGTACCTGATTTACTGCATCGCAAATGTGAATCCCCAAGCCAATACGCTTTTCTAAGCTCAAGCTCGATAAGTTATTAGCTGTTGAGGCCCAGCGTTTAAGATCCAAGCCTGCATCTTCACATTCTAAGAAAAAAGGCTCTGTTTCAAAATTCCACTCCAGCACTTTGCCTACGGGTAAGTTCTGTTCATAAGCACTTGAAAGGACTCTAAATAAGGTGACTTCGCGTTGTATTGAATGCAAGCCCATACTATCGGAAGCGAATTTAAAAATACGGGTTTCACCTGTTTTATGATGTTTTGCTCGCCAGACCTCACGAGACGAAACGCTGGACAGGGCTTCAACAAGTCTAAAGCTTGGCCGCTGAGGTACCGGGTGTCCGATTTCCAATGACAGCTCGCTAATCAACCGTTTACCTATTACTGTTGTCTCAACATCACCACTAAAGCTATAGCCAATTCCTTGGTGAGTAACGACACGACTAGATTCCTCATCAAGCGCTTTTCTAAGTTTCGCAATAGCATTGGTCAACGAATTTTCACCAGCAAAGATGCGTGGCCATATGGTGCTAAGTAGCTCTTCTCTAGAGAGCACTTCATTTTTGTGTTCTATTAATATAGCTAAAACTTCTAGAGGCTTTTTTTCCACGTTTATTGGTATGCCATCCTTTTTACTCAGAACAAACAGAGATGTGTCGAACACATAACTGCCAATAGCGTAACGATAGAAATGTTGCTTATTTTGGATAGAACTAGACATGAATGTCCTTTTGCTTGCCAGCTAGAATATAAGATCAGTTAGTCAATACGGTACAATATATTACCACTCGTTCAAAGTGTATGAATCACAAAAAGCCCGGCAAGGCATGAAAAACTTCCCTAAGATCTCGTTAAGTAATGACTCAGATATCACTGCCATCCCACTGAAGCTCTTCAACAGTTAACGTTAAGGAAGGCTTATCTTTTTTCAGGCTACAAACGATGAGAGCGCCCAGCAGATTTAATAGCGAAACGCCTTTAGTGCCCTATGCAAGAAATACTCTTTAATAGGTTATTGATAACTTCGACAATAAAACGCTTTTTGAACGATGCGAAGATCTCGAGCCAAGCTCTAGGTAGTGTGCCTAACTCAAGATCGGGAAAGTATGAATCTTTATTACTCACAATGCTGTAAGGAAACAATAAAGTATCATACTAAGGGTTATACTTACCCTTTGATTTTATTGCACTTATGCAAAGCTATTAATTTGTAAAGTATCATATTATCACTTGAACCTTTAAGTTTTAGCTTCAAAATCCAAACAATAAAGTATCATACTATACTAATTCTCTTTATATAGAAGGCAGTCTCGCCCTCTAAGGAACCCATAGTTCAGTGATTGACAGATGTAGCTCATAGAATAGAGCATTTAGCATTGTTAAAAACATAGAGACATACGAATAGTAAGGAGCTTATTCGTTATCATATTAAAGAGTTTAGCATCCTTTGCCCTAATAACCCTGGCTAAGAATTAATAACCTTTTGAAGGCTCCTAGGTTTCCATATCTACTAGATTAGTCATTTAAAACTCCTAGTTGCTACCAGCTATATCCATTTTGGGGACCCGACCAATTCGGAGGAGCTGGTAATCCCTTGGCTGCATCTTGTGCTTCTTTTAATGCTGCGTTGTCTGCTGATGTCATAGCACCACCAACACCGAAAAAATCATCACCAACCTGTGTTTGGTTATCTCGTGCGTAATAACATGATGCCGATCGCTCAATAACATCGATGGCGATCAACATTTC
>CAZXIN010000031.1:0-66432 GCA_964640795.1 uncultured Pseudoalteromonadaceae bacterium
AGCTTTATCGAAGTATCTATGTGTATTGTAGTATGAAGAAATGCCATGTGGTTGAGTTAAATGTCCAAATAGATCATGTGCATTTAGTGGTAAGAACCCCACCAAGTATAAGTGTTTCAGAGTTGATGGGTACATTGAAGGGAAGAACAGCAATAAGGCTGTTCAATAAATTCCCTTATCTTCGCAAGAAGAAACTGTGGGGCAATCGTTTTTGGCAGAGAGGTTATTTTGTGGATTCAGTTGGTGCTAATGAAGAAATCATTCGTCGCTATGTGAAGTATCAAGATAAGCAAGCTAAAGAGGAATAAGAGCGACAACAATTGCTATCATTAGATTGATAGGTAGCACCCTTCTAGGGTGCCGATAAAGCAAAGCCACCTGCTATGCAGGTGGATTATTTACTGACGTTAAAGCTACTCTCTAGAAAGGGAGTGGCATGGGGTTGCCATTTAGCTTTGCTTGACTATCTTTTAAACTGAAAGTGATCTGATAGCCTTCTGAAGTTTCTGTGAGCATGCCTTGCTGCCTAAAATTATCTAATAAAATTTGTGCCTGTTGAGATGCAATGTTTTGCATTTCTTCTTCACTCATTTGAGCGGTATCAGGGTTTGCTTTCAGTTGGTTTAAGACCGACTGTTCTGCACTTAGCAATGTAACACTTTTATCCATGTTGAGGTTGGCATCAACTAATGCATGAGAGAGCCAAAACTTAGGATCTTCTAGAGTCTCAGGGATTGCTTTTATATCGTTTAACTTGGTAAAAATGTTACCTTCAAAATGACCGCCGTTGAGCTGTCCCGATAAAGCTGAGATGTTTATTTCAGGGTTTGCTTGCAGTTGAGCTACGAATTCGTTTTGCAGGATACTTTTCATGGCTTCTGGGTTCCCACCCGGATCTTGTGATAGCCGCTGGTAAGCTTCAATGAATGACTTTTCGAGATTCTTGAAATCTGTCACCAACAACATGTTTTCCAACATAAAATCAGCGGCAGAGAAGCTTTCGAGTTTGTAACTAAGACGCATATCCATGAGTGTACCTGCATCGTTTTTGTCGGTAATAGCGTTAATGGATAAGTTTTTAAGGTTCGTCTTTTCTTGTGTTGCAGTGCTTGTTGCATCTACTGATGCGATGCTTAAAATGCCATTGGAATCGTATAAAGGGTTGCTGAATATATCTACCCAGCTTTGCTGCAAGGTTGAATCAAGAACAATGTCATTAACACTAATGTTGAGGAAGGGCATAGCACCCGTTATTTGTTTTATATTTCCAGTGTATTGAGAGTGATTCGACGACACATGCCCTGCACCTTCCCAACCGCTAAACGCCCATTCGATACCTTGCTCTGCGCCAACGTAATTAAAGTTGGGAATTCTGTCTTCAAATTGAACGGAGCTCGATAAGCTGACATGCCCCTTGACAGAATATAAGCTCTGTTCCTGAGCATAATCTATAAACTCTCTAAATAATTCGTCCTCAACATCTAGCGTCCATCCTGCTAATCCAAGGGACAAGCCATTTTGCGTTATAATAGGGCCATGTTGAGTATTGATTTCAGCATTGACATTAAATTGCCCAAAAGCTTCAAATAAAGATTTCTGAGTATCGTCTGTGTACTGTCCTTGATAAAGCCCTGCAAAGTATTCTGGGTCGTAACCAAAGTTGATGACAAATGAGCTACCAAACCAGCCATTATCAGTGCTAACCAACTTTGCTTGATAGCCTGGGAAGTTGTTGATTTGTGTAATAAAGCTTTCAATATCTTTATTAAGTCTTTGACCAATAAATTTTGGCGCAATAAGACCAAGTGAAGCGAGAACAGCGATAGGTATTATGATTTTTTTCATTCATACGTCCTTGTTTAATGGGGATAAGATGCAGCTTTGTAGTTGCGCAAACCAGTTATATTACACCATTCGGTTTAAGGTTTCGATGATATTACTTCTCAGTAGGTCGCCAAAATATAAATTGCGTATAAATGCTATAAGAGGAACGTTCAATCAATCGAACTTATGTTGTATAGTTACTACCAACCTCCGTTAGTTTAAATCTCGCATGATCCCCGTTGTAGAATCTAAATCTTCGCTAGACCAATCGTATTTATTATTCCTAGAAGCGTTAAGACAGTCGCCTTTCTCTGGGGATATTGAAATGACTTACGCGAGTCGTTTGGCTGTTGCTACAGACAACAGTATTTATCAACAACTTCCTCAAGCCGTTGTTTTACCGAAAACAACGGACGATGTCGTTTGTATTGGGAAAGTCGCGGCTAATCATCAAAAAGTAAAATTCAGTCCTAGAGGGGGAGGGACAGGGACCAATGGTCAATCGCTGACATCAGGCATAGTGGTGGATATGTCGCGTTATATGAAAGACATCATAGAGATTAATGTCGAAGAACATTGGGTTCGCGTTCAGTCTGGTGTGGTAAAAGATGCCTTGAATGATTTTCTGAAGCCTTACGGTTTTTTCTTCTCGCCAGATTTATCGACTAGTAACAGAGCAACAATAGGCGGGATGATAAATACAGATGCATCAGGGCAGGGATCGCTGGTATACGGTAAAACCAGTGATCATGTACTTGGTTTATTGTCTGTTTTAGCCGATGGTACGCTATTGAACACTATTCCCGTTAAAATGGGAGAAGTGGGGCAAATGGGGCAGGGCCGTTACGGTGATGTTTGTCAGCAACTCATTGATACCTGTAAGGGTAAGAGAGAGGTCATCCTAGCTAAGTTTCCGCGCCTTAACCGGTTTCTGACGGGGTATGACTTGGAGCATGCCGTATCAAATGATTTGACAACCTTAGACGTGAGCCGTGTTATCGCCGGTTCTGAGGGCTCTCTCGCTTTTGTTACTGAAGCAAAGCTCAATATTACGCCTATCCCGCAATATAAGGCACTGGTGAATATCAAGTATGATTCATTCGAGTCGGCTTTGCGTCACGCACCTAAAATGGTAGAGGCGAGGGCGACGTCTGTAGAAACTGTAGACAGTAATGTTTTAAATCTGGCAAAACAAGATATTGTTTGGCATTCAGTTAAAGATCTCATTAGTGATGTTCCTGAAAAGGAGATTATGGGGCTTAACATCGTTGAGTATACTAGTGATGATTTAGACGACATCGAGCAACGAATTGCTGAATTAAGCCGCTCATTAAATAACGCCGATACAAATGAGCAACATGGTGTTATTGGGTATCAGATGACTTACGATTTGGTCGATATTGGCCGAATTTACACTATGCGGAAGAAAGCCGTTGGCTTGCTAGGTAAAGCTAAAGGCTGGGAAAAACCCATTGCCTTTGCTGAAGATACGGCAGTACCCCCAGAAAACCTCGCTGACTTTATTATGGAGTTTAGGGCATTGCTCGATGAGCACGGACTTTATTACGGCATGTTTGGTCATGTTGATGCAGGTGTTCTACATGTAAGGCCGGCACTGGACATGTGTGATCCTAAGCAAGAAGCTTTGATGCATAGCTTGTCAGATAAGGTCGTTGAGTTGGTTGCTAAGTATGGTGGCTTAATGTGGGGGGAGCACGGAAAAGGCTATCGAAGCGAATTTGGCCCAGCATTTTTTGGTGAAGAGCTGTTTACCGAGTTAAGAAAGATTAAGCGAGCATTCGATCCTTATAACCAAATGAATCCAGGGAAAATATGTACGCCATTGGACTCAGATGAGGAATTGGTAAAAGTTTCAGGTGTTAAACGGGGACACTTTGATAAGCAAATACCTATCGAGGTTCGGAATAGCTTTGAACCAGCCATGAGTTGCAACGGTAATGGTCTTTGTTTCAATTACGATAGTAAAAGCCCTATGTGTCCCTCAAGTAAAATAACCGCAGATAGGCGCCATAGTCCTAAAGGGCGGGCGGGGATTATGCGTGAATGGTTGCGATTGGTGAGTCAAACCGACTACGATTTAATGGCTCCAATAGAAGGGCGCCAGTCATCTTGGCTTACACGTTGGTCAAATAGTGCCAATGAGAATGACGACTTTTCTCATGAGGTCATGGAGGCCATGGATGGGTGTCTTGCATGTAAAGCGTGTGCGACTCAGTGCCCTGTGAATGTTGATGTTCCTAGTTTTAGGGCGAGATTTTTGCAGCTTTACTATCAACGCTATAATCGCCCGTTAAAAGACTATTTAGTTGCCAATATTGAATCGATGGCCCCAGTGATGGCACGTTTTCCAAAGCTGATAAACCTGTTTTTGAGGCAACCTTGGATGCAAAACGGGTTAAGAAAAACTTTAGGTTATGTGGACACGCCCATTTTATCTAGCCCGACATTAAAACAAAAAAGTGAAATGTTAGGAAACCGTGAGTTTGATTTAAAAGCATTACGTGATTTAGCCGATGACCAAAAACAACATACTTTATTGATTGTACAAGACCCTTTTACCAGTTTTTATGACGCGCAGGTTGTCGCTGATCTCATTTCGCTATGTCGTAAGTTGGGGATTGAGGCCATTTTATTGCCATTTAAACCTAACGGGAAACCTCAACATGTTAAAGGGTTTCTTAAAGAGTTTGCAAAGACAGCCGAATCATCCGCTGAATTTCTTAATCAACTCAGTGAATTGAACATTCCTATGATAGGTGTTGATCCCTCTATGGTGCTTTGCTATCGCGATGAATATGCTAAGGTTCTAGGGCAGGCGCGTGGCCAATTTCAAGTAGAGTTGGTTCATGAGTGGCTGTATCAGAAATTAGCTAATATCCCCCGTAAAACGCTGAGTTCGAAAGTGTATTCTTTATTTGGTCATTGCACTGAAAAAACGGCACTACCTAAGAGTGAGCAACAATGGCAACAAATATTTGAACATTTTGGTTTGGAACTTAATGTTGTCAGTGTTGGTTGTTGTGGAATGGCGGGGACATATGGTCATGAGTCAAGTCACTTTGAAAACTCTAAAGGGATATACGAGTTAAGTTGGCAAGACCCAATTAAGGGTCTAGATCCTGAACATATTTTAGCGACAGGTTATTCATGCCGGAGTCAGGTTAAACGTTTTGAACAATTCTCGCCAAAACATCCATTACAAGTACTGAGTGCTTTACTATAGCCTGTGTCAATAAATTTTAAATACTAGGTTACTCTGTATACCAGTAGCCTAGATTAATGAGTGTTGTTAGCAGCTGTAGAAAGTCTGTGTCATTGAGTATGGATTCTTTGCCGGCTGTAACTTCATAATACGGAGCGACTAAAAGCTGTTTAGCGTCACTCAATATATCGATAGGTACATTGAATGTATTTTTTTCGATGTAGAAGGTAAAGAATTCGGTATTAACTCTTTCAGTGCTTTGTTCCAAGTAAATAGGTTTAACTCCCCCAAGACGAATGATCTTACCACCGTGACTAAGGTGATCTGATATTTCCTCCAATGAGTAGTTTTCTTCTGGTGCATAAGGTTCTGGATCGACTTGATTGTAACTTGCAATGCGAGCAAAGAGTTCTTCGTAAGCATCGGAATCAATCCATTTTTTGAGTAAGTGACGTGTTGCTGCTATTTCCGATTGGTTTATTTGTGCCGCGTTTTCCCTCATACCTATATCAGAGTCTTGATAACGCTCACCAACAAAGCCACTATCGAGCATAAAGTCAGCAATGTTTTCAAACAGCTGCCTTTGATCCGGCGCTCTAAATCCTACCGAGTAATTCAAACATTCGTTGATAGCCGTTCCATTGTGTGGGTATCCTGGAGGAATATAAATGATGTCTCCAGATTCGAGCACTTCATCAATGATGGGAACGAAGCCTTCAATCTGTGTTAGTTTAGGGTGTGGGTATACTGTTCGGTAATTACCTTTGTCACCCACTTGCCATCTCCTTTTACCTTTCCCTTGAATAATAAATACATCGTATTGATCTAGGTGCGGTCCGACTCCGGCATTGGCTACAGAATAGCTAACCATGAGGTCATCGATACGCCAATTAGGAATAAAGTTAAACAAATCAAGTAAAGGTTGGGTTTCTTGTACTAAGTGCTCGACTCCTTGAACAAGTAATGTCCACTGATTTTTGCAATAAGGTTCGAACTCACTAAAAGGCCCTTGAGTCATTGTCCACTTGTCATCATGGCAACTAATGATTCTGGAATCCATGACATCTTCTTGAGCAAGTGCTGCAAGGTCATTTTCATCAATTGGATCATTAAAATTTCTGATAGCATTTTTGAAGACGGCAGGTTTCTTTTGCCAATATTGGTCAATAAAGGTCTTCGGGTCGAAATTATTCAATATGTATTGGGGCATTAAAGTTTTTCTCTAAGATTTCTCAAGCAGCCAGTAAGCCTGTTTATTTCCCATACCTTTTATCAACAGTTGGCGTTTAGGGGAAAACTCGAAAGTATCTTTTGTTAAATTAAACGTGGTTTCTGAAACTTGTATTTTATCTGTTTCTCCGTGGCTTTGCATACGTGCAGCTAAATTAACTGCTTCTCCCCACACATCAAATGTGTATTTACTCTTGCCAATAACCCCAGCAACGACAGGCCCTGTATTGAGGCCGATACGAATCCCTTGCAGCAGGTCATGTTTGGTCGAAAAGTTTGAATATGCTTCCCGCATTTCTTTAGCACATTGGCATGCCGCATTAGGATGATCATTAGCGTTTTCATCTAATCCTCCAACCACCATATAGCCATCTCCGAGTGTCTTTATTTTTTCCAGCTGATGCTCTGCACATATCTCATCGAAATGGCTAAATAACTCGTCGAGCAAATTAACCAAAACCATTGGGTCCAATTGGCTCGATAGTGTTGTGAAACCTTCTATATCAGCAAAGAGGATAGTGACGTTCGAGTGATATTTTGCAATAGGTTGCGGTGCCTCTTTCAGTACCTTGGCAATATGGTATGGCAGGATGTTCGACAATAACGATTCTGAGTTGGTTCTTTCTCTGTTCTCTCTCCCCCAACTTTTTGCGGTAATGTGATGAACTTGGAGAGCACAAACAAGGCAGGTAACGGCAAATATGAGGCGATTGACTGGCTTTACGGTAGGCTGCATATACTCACCTGGCATTTGTACCCGCGAATACCACTCAATTACTAGGAAAGCACTCATATAAACAAGAGACAAAGTCAGTCTAAGGTTTTCTCTTTTACTCGGGAATATGAAAGGGATGACAAACAAGCCAAGAAGAAAGAATAAATGTGTGTCTGCTTGGAAATTCACGAGTATTGATGACAATAAAATATAGCTCCCGTAGACGCAATAAAACAAGAAAGAAGCGCTTAAATACCAGTGATGCCTGTTGATGATAGGAATGAGAGATAGAGCGACGACATGAACGATAATAAGTTCTATTTTAGGTTGATAAAACGCTACGGTGGATGATAAGTAAAAAGGGATTTGTATGATAAGAAAGAAACTAACGGCTAAACAGATTAAGTTAGTGACATAAATGTGACTTAGGTTGCGAATAGAACCATAATTTAAAGTTGATGAATGAGTACCCGCAGATACCCAAGAGTGAATCCATTGGGATAGCATATAATCTTCCTTGATAGCTTAACTAACCCTAAGTGTCTTCGAAAAAGCGTGCAGTCATATCCATTCGTCTGCGATTTTTCGTACGGCAATGACCTTAGGGGATTGGCTTTGACGATAAAATATACGTCTAGCTGCAGCCAATATTATCCCTAGGTAAATTGAAAAGTCATGCCTTATTGGTACAGGCCGAGGTTCTGTTTTGCATGGGCTTCAAATTCGGTAAAACCACCAATATGAGATTCATCAAGAAAGATCTGAGGAACCGTATTTACTGGTTTGCCTACCGTTTTTTCGAGATCTGCCTTTGATATACCTTGTTCTTGAATATCAATATATCGATATTTGAAGTCATCCCTGCTTTCAACTAATGAATCCGCAACATCTTTTGCTCTGACACAAAAAGGGCAACCCTTCTTTCCAAAAATAACAGCGAACATAGTAATCTCTCTTAACAAGTGTTTATTTGCTAGTTAGTGTAATGAAGTTGAATGTTGAGGGAAAGTGAGGAAATTTAATCGTTATTATCTAAATAATCGATTGAAAATTATTCTACAGTAATGTTTATTCGATTGAATGATGGACTAGAGCGCGTTGGTATAAGTTAACATCGGCAACCGTTAATGAAGTGGCTTATTGTCTTCATCAGCTGATTCATTGTTTTCGATAGGCTCATTTTTGTCATCGGTTAGCTTCCAATCGTCACCAATAACGGAGTCTTCTATTTCTTCAGACTCCTGCCAATCAAATGTTTTTTCAGCCAGCTTAGGATCACTTCTAAAGAACATAAAGGCGCATACTGCACCAACGAGAGCTCCAAAGAAATGAGATTCATAAGATATGCCCAACTCTCTTGGAAAAATAGTCATTACCATGCCGCCATACATGAAAAAAGCAATCATCATTAAGACAATAGAGCGCTTGTCACGTCTAAGAATACTTACAATGAAAATGTAGAAAAAGATGCCATGAGTTAAGCCGCTCGCCCCAATATGATGAACAGGCCGAGCGAATAGCCAAACACCTATTCCTGATGCGATCCAAATAATACTGATCACTTTCCAACGGGTATTGGGGTAGCCATAAAGTATGGCAGAGCCTAGAATCAGGAGTGAAAGACTATTGTTGCTGATATGACTAATTGAACCGTGGATTAACGGTGCTGTAAGTATACCGACTAAGCCTGAGAACTCACCCGGCAACACACCATAGGTAACAAGGTCTATAGAAAACAGTATCTCAGCGGACTTTATCATCCATAAAGCTGCGATAAATAAAACGGTATAGGTGACGCTGTGTTTAATAGAGTATGTGGTAGGGGACATTAGCATGATTAACAAGCATTAAGTCTTTCGAATTAATGCTTGCTTATTGTTAATTAGGGAGCGTTGTTTTAGTTGAACGAAGTGCAATGATATTATTGTCAAAATCAATGCTAACTGAGCGATGCCATTCTGTTAAGGCAGCGACGTCGCATCCACCTAACTCGACAAGCATATTGATCAGGTTTTTATCCACAATACCTTTAATAAAATCAGGATCTCCCATAGTCTCATTAAATTCTGAATAGCTGATGCCTGACTTCTCCCGAGTTAACGTGTCTATTTCTTGTATCTTAGTTTCGGATAAGGAAAACGATGTATCACAGGCTTTATCAAGCGCTGTATACATTGAATCATACAGATTGATGGCACTGATATACTTCGCGACAATAATTTTGTCGTGGCTATTTTGCGCCCCACTTGCCGAAAACACTGACATCGTTGCCAGTATTAACAAAGCCCTTAACATTTATTCTTCTCCTCAACAAATTGGTCACAGCCTATATATAAAGTAAAAAAAATAGCTGCGCTTTCTGACCTGAAGGTAAATTGGAGCAAAGACTACCTTACTCATACCTGAATGTATGTATCTATTCGTCATTTTTTAATCACATTATTTTTACATATGTAGTCAGTTGAGTGGGTTTTCAAGCCAAATGAAGGGTATGTTTCTAGCGTCGTAACAAGGCGTATTTAACTTAATTCTAATCTTTTTTAACAACTATATCTGACTAAAACTGGCTAATTTTTATATTGGCATGAAACTTCATTTTCCATTTAATTTGTTATTAATCAATGGCTTATTTTATTTTTTGTTGTGTTTTTGTTAAATCCAGTGCTTTTGTTTTTAGTCCATTATAGGTATTGAAATTAATACCTGTGTATCGGCCTAGTTATTTTTTAATCAACCTAAACAAGCTTTAATTCAGTCATCGAAAGGCGAAAGCCCAAAAGTAAATTTAAATCGTTTAACTCATTTATCAATAGGAAAGCAAACCATGTTGAAATCAGTCAAAGCAAGTTTAGCAGTTATCGCAGTTTCTTTAACATTTGTAGGTTCAGCTCAAGCTGATATCAACGAAGATTTAAAAAATATTTGTAATATCGTGAAGTCTGATGACAAAAGCGAATTACGTAAGAAAATGAAAATGGTCACTACTGACTACGGCGTTAAATTCAAAGATGTATATGGCGGTGTTACTTGTGGAGGCGAAAGCTTAATTCGTACCGCAATGAAAAACGAAGCCGTTGAAACAGGTATATTGATGGTTAAGAAAATGCCTAAGAAAATACTTGGTTCAGCAGAAGCCGATGGCAAAACATTAGCTGCATGGGCTGAAGAGTCAGGTTTCAACGCATCTCCTATCTTAACAGCACTTAACGAACGTATTTAAATTCGAAAACACTGGTCCTGAATAAGGACCAGTTAGCCGTATTTGGTGTGTTTGTTTTATAGAGGCGTCGGAAATGAAGAAGCTAATGTTTGTTATTATGGTTCTCAGTTTGGGTGGTTGTGCATCTGCAGTAGGTAAGCACGAACAGCTGCAGGCTCATCTAATTTCTCCGGTTGATTGTTTGACCGCTGACAGTGAGATTGCTTCTTTACAGGAAGAGAAAGCGTCTTCAGGTGAAAAGTTTTTAAATGGTTTGGCATCTCTATTACCGTCGTCCGCTTTGCTTAACCTTGTTACCGGTGAGTTCTCAAGTAGAGTTTCTATAGCCAGTGGTAAGTTTAACAAGCGTGTAGAGACACGTATTCAAGATATTCACGATTCTTGTGATGACGCTTTAGTCGCAAGCAACTAATTAAAACCTGAACTTGGTCGCCTGTTGATCTGTTAATAGGCAAGCCGCTTCAAGGTATTAGAAACATTTTAAATAGTTTTATAACTGTTTCCTTCATTGCAGCCTCTCTTGAGGCTGTTTTTTTATCTGCTACTCCGATCTATGAGTGAGCTCTAAAAAAGGTCAGCACTGCGAACTTATTGAATGTTATAATCTCTAGATAATAGAAGAGAATGTTATAGAGGTTTATTTCATGGCCGAGACTGATAGTCGTCCGACCAATTTTGTCCGTCAAATTATTGATAAAGATCTGCAAAGCGGTGTTCATGATCATGTGCAAACGCGCTTTCCTCCAGAACCGAACGGCTACTTGCATATAGGACATGCAAAGTCGATATGCTTAAACTTTGGATTAGCAGACGATTATCAAGGCGCATGTAACTTGCGTTTTGATGATACAAATCCAGAAAAAGAAGATATCGATTACGTTAACTCCATAAAAGAAGATGTTAATTGGTTGGGGTATAAATGGAATGGTGATATCCGTTATTCATCAAATTACTTTCCTAAACTTTATGAGTTTGCTTTGGAGCTGATATCTAAAGGATTAGCTTACGTCGACTTTTCTAGCCAAGAAGAAATGAGGGAGATGCGTGGTACGCTAACGAGCCCTGGTGTTGAAAGTCCGTATAGAAATACATCACCTGAAGAGAACACGGAGCTTTTCCATAAAATGAAGGCTGGTGAGTTCGAATCAGGTGCTTGTTGTTTGCGGGCTAAAATCGATATGTCGTCATCATTTATGTGTATGCGTGATCCTGTTATTTACCGAGTCAGGTTTGCTCATCATCATCAAACAGGTGATGAATGGTGTATCTACCCAATGTATGACTTTACGCATTGTATCTCTGATGCGATCGAAGGGATTACTCATTCGCTATGTACTTTGGAGTTTCAAGATAACAGGCGCTTATATGATTGGGTGATTGAAAATATTAGTGTGCCGGCAACCCCAAGACAATACGAGTTCTCACGTCTGAACCTTGCTTACACTGTGTTAAGTAAACGTAAGCTTATTCAACTAGTTGAAGAAAATTATGTCTCTGGTTGGGATGATCCTCGTATGCCAACTATTGCTGGTTTGCGCCGCAGAGGCTATACCCCGTCGTCTATTAGAGAGTTTTGCCAGCGTATTGGTGTGACTAAAATGGACAATGTCATCGAAGTCAGTAACTTGGAAGGTTGCATTCGAGATGATTTAAACGTTGTCTCCAATCGGGCGATGGCGGTTCTCGATCCTGTTAAAGTAGTGATTGAAAATTATCCAGAAGGTCAAATCGAAGAGTTGGCAGCAGCTAATCACCCAAATGATGAGTCAAAAGGTAATCGCATACTGCCATTTAGCCGGGAAGTGTACATTGAGCGCGCTGATTTCAAACTGGAAGCGAATAAAAAGTTTAAACGCTTAGTTTTGAACAAAGAAGTGAGATTGCGTAATGCTTATGTGATTAAAGCTGAGCGTGTCGATACGGATGAACAAGGTGAGATAACAACGATATACTGCACCTATGATGAAGAAACATTAGGGTGTGATCCATCTGACGGCAGAAAAGTAAAAGGTGTGATTCATTGGGTTTCCGCTGAAAAAGGACTAAAAGCCGAAGTGAGGCTATATGATCGCTTATTCAAGGTAGAAAACCCTAATGGAATAGATCTTGAGGAAGCTATCAATCATGACTCTTTGGAAGTAGTGAATGCCGTTGTTGAACCAAACCTAGCTAATGCTGACGTTGGCGTTGCAGTCCAATTTGAGAGAACAGGGTATTTTTGCAAAGATCCTGACTCTAGTGACTCGTCTCTAGTTTTTAATAGAACAGTGAGTTTAAGAGATACTTGGTCTACAAATAATTAAGGCTAATTAATGTCGAGATGACGAAAGAAAAGAAGCTATGTGCTTCTTTTCTCGTCTAACTTTAATTATCCCGAGTTCAAATTACTTAGGCTGAGCCATCAGTGTTTGGCCGTTAACATCACGACTCTCTTCTGACATAAGTTGAATATACACAGGCATAATATCGAGTGGCGTTTTAAGCTTATCAGTATTTTCAGCTGGGTATGCCTTTGCTCTCATACTTGTTTTGGTTCCACCTGGATTAATACAGTTAAACCTTAAAGGAGTGTTTTCGTATTCATCTGCGAGCACTTGCATCATTCCCTCTGTTGCGAATTTAGAGATGGAGTAAGTTCCCCAGTAAGCGCGACCTTTTTGGCCAACAGAAGACGATGTAAATATAACCGATGCATTAGGCGCTTTTTTTAATACAGGTAACAAGGCTTTAGTCATAAGGAATTGGCTTTTGACATTGACCATCATGACTTGATCAAATTCTTCTTCGCTAATATCGATTAAAGGCTGCAATGTACCTAAAGCACCTGCATTGTGCAGTAAACCGTCTAGCTTCTTAAATTGACTGTCAATTGTCGTTGACAAATCACGATAGTGGCTAGCGGTTGCACCTGACATGTCGAGAGGGACAATTGCCGGTTCGCGGCCACCTTCTTCGATTATTTGGTCGTAAACCTGTTCCAATTTTTTGACAGTTCGGCCTAACAATATTACTTCTGCTCCTTGAGCGGCATAACTTAGAGCAGCTTGTTTGCCAATGCCATCACCAGCACCGGTGACTAGAATGGTTTTATCAAATAATTTTTTCTTTTGAGTTTCAGGAGTTTGCATTTTTCTAAATGGATTATTCTCGTTCATAGCTTATATTAACATTAGAAGGGATATTGAGAGTGTGTTTTGTTCTGGAAATGTGAAATAGAAATACATAACAAATCTTTGCAATAAGAGCGGAAAGCCAATAATATTAACAATTATTTAACTGGTCATACTTGTTGTATAAACATTTAACAATTCTTTGATATCAACGAGTTTAATGCCGTGTTCATTCGGACGAAGCCATCATATTAAAAGGTTTTTGGGAATCATCATGAAAAAAATCATACTTGCTGCAGCTATATCTGCTTCTTTTACATTAGTAGGTTGTGGGGGCGGTGAATCCTTAGAAGATATAGAAAGGGAGCTTGAGCCGGTAAGGCCAGCATCGCGCATTGTTTTTGATCCGGCTGGTGGTGAATTAAATACGCCTTCAGATCTGTTTTTTGCATTAGTCGATCAAACTGATGACGGCACATTAGAGTTGCCGGACGAGGTTGCGGGTGAAGCCAATGGTGGTACACCAGATTTTGGTAACCCGTCAGCTGCACTCGGTGCGTTGGATGGATGGTCAACACAACACCCATTTATTATTTCTACTCAACACCCTGCGGGCATTTCTTTAGACGCCGCGTCGTTGTCTGCGCCAGGTGCTGTACGTATTTTTGAAGGCTCTATCGGTGGTGATTTAAATAATCCTGACTGTATTGCAGCAGAACCGATTAGTGGTTGCCAAGTCGGTGATGAGCTTACTTTTGGTGTTGATTTTGTGACCACAGCAAGTGGTAATAATATTACTGTCGTTCCTCTAAGGCCGTTTGATGGTGCCCAGTCTTACTATGTTGTTGTGACTGATGCTTTATTAGCTAGTGACGGTCAGCCATTGCTAGCTTCTACTGCTTATGAATCTTTAAGTGCCTCTATTGATGATTTACCTTTGTCAACGCCAGCTCAGTTAGCCTTACAAGGGCTAATTAATTCGTATGAAGGTGTTATTGCACGTGACACGAATGTTGATCCTGATTCGATCATCTTTAGCTTTACGTTTACTACACAAGTGACAACAGACATTATTGATACGGTTAAAGGACTACAAATTGGTGGTTTTGCTGCGGCTATAGGCCAAGGTGCTGACTTGCAAACTGCAGCTCAATTCCTACCAGCGATTGTTGTTCCTAATGAAGCACCAAGTAGCTCATTTGATGTGCTGGCAGGCGCTTTACTTGGTGCGGAACAATTAGCTGCATTGACTCAAGTTGGTTTGAACTCTTGTCCAGGTCTTATTGGAGCTTTATCAAACCCTGCGTCTCCATTGTTTGCAACAGCTGCCCAAGTATTTGCACAAGTTGGTCCTTTCTGTGCGGCTGATTTGAGAACGGGAAGTATCGATTTACCTTATTATTTGAGTGCCGCTGAGCCTTTAACGGATAGTTGGCGTGCAGCGTGTACTAATGGACTAGCTCTACAAACTATCGGTGCGGAGAATATTCCGGGTTTGATCCAAAATGGTACGGTATCTGTTGGTCCTTTGAACGATGTTTGTCAGGCTGCGAGTGGTGGCCAGCTGCTTGATTTAGATTTGACCAACCTTGGCATAAACGATTTACGACACCTAACTCGATTTAGTCCAATCCCAAGACCACAAGGCTCTAATCCAGACGGTAGTGAAACATTAGATGTGCAGATTACTGTGCCTAATGAGCAAGTTGTTGGGTTATTAGCAAGTTTAAGCCCTGATATTCAGCCTATCACTCGTCCTGAAGCTGGATGGCCTGTTGTACTCTTATCTCACGGTATCACCGCGACTAAGGAGAGCATGTTAGCGATGACAGGTACATTGTCGCTAGCCGGTTTCGCGACTGTTGCAATTGATCAGCCCTTACATGGTACTCGTGGGTTCGTTATGCCAGATGGCACAATTATTAATGCGTCTAATGGTTTTGGTGGTTCAACAACTGATTTCTTTAATTTAGCGAGCTTGTTAACCGCAAGAGATAATACTCGCCAAGGCATTGCAGACTTTTTGGGTTTGAGGCTTGGATTAAATGCCGTTGTTGACTTAACGGGCGGTGCAGTATCGTTAGATGTATCTAATGTATTCTTAGCGGGGCAATCGTTAGGTTCAATTATAGGTACTGGTGCTGTTGCGATGGCTAACCAGAGTTTATCTAATGTGAATCCAGCTTTGGCAGCATTTGATAGTTTATATGAAATTCAGGCAACATCCTTGCATGTGCCTGGAGGTGGTATAGCGTCGTTCTTACTGGAGTCTGCTTCTTTCGGTAATTTAGTTCGTGGATCACTATTTGCTCAAACATCACCGGAATTCCAAGCGTTCTTAGGACAGTTTGCGGCTGAAAATAATATTCCTGTTAGTGCTGCGATTTCTCCTGCATATGCGCAGTTCGAGCAAGCATTTACGCCAGAACAGGCGGCAGCGGCTGATGCAGTATTCGCTGCTTTTGCTTTTGCTGCTCAGACGATTATTGACTCTAGCGATCCGAATAGCTTTGGTGAATTGTTAGCTGATACACCAGTCCATCTCGCAGAAGCTGTTGGAGGCGGTATTAATGATGATGGAAGTATTGCTCTGCCTGATCAGGTTATTCCAAACACAACGATTGTTCCGTTGGGTGGTACAGAGGCACTGGCGAACGTTATTGGTTTAGAGGGTGTTGGAACAACGACTCCAGGCAGTGGTATTGTTCGATATACTACAGGTGGTCATGGCTCTGTATTAGTTCCTGTGCCGAGTGCCGCTGTAACTCTTGAGTTACAAGCACAAACAGCTGCATTCTTTAGAACTACGATACAAGGCCAACCTACTATTGTTATTGGTAATACAGATGTTGTTGCACCAGCACCATAAGTAACCTTTATTATTTTGAAGCCAAGTCTTAGACTTGGCTTTTTTTTTGCGTTTTAATCCCCATTTAATTAGCACGAGCAGTATAGGGTGAAAATGTAAGCCTTATAGATGTCACCTTTGGAGAGAGTAGTTTGGATTATTTAATGACGTACGGTTTGTTTTTGGCAAAGGCCGTCACGCTGGTTGCTGCCATTTTGATTGTTGTTGGCGGCATTATAGGAATGGCCTCAAAGCAAAAACAAGGTAAAGGCCAACTGGAAATCAGTTCGTTGACTGAAAAGCTAGATGAACTAAAACAAGAGGCACTTGAGCTTATTCTAGACAAAGCGGCCTTAAAAAAGTTGCGTAAGGACGAAAAGAAAGCTCAAAAAGAGCAAGACAAAGTCAAATCGAAAGAGGATGGAAACTCAAAATCCAACTTGTATGTTGTGGATTTTGATGGGTCTACAGATGCGCATGAAACAGACGCCTTGAGAGAAGAAATAACAGCGATATTGATGGTTGCTAATGAGCAAGATGAAGTACTGATTAGGCTTGAGAGTGGTGGTGGTGTAGTTCATGGGTATGGGCTTGCTGCTTCTCAATTACAACGTATTAAAGATAAAAATATTGGACTCACTGTATCTGTTGATAAAGTTGCTGCTAGTGGCGGCTATATGATGGCGTGCGTTGCAGATAAAATATTGAGTGCTAATTTTGCGATTATTGGCTCAATCGGCGTTATTGCACAGTTACCTAATTTCAATAAGCTGTTGAAGAAGAATGATATCGATTTTGAGCAACATACAGCCGGAGAGTTTAAACGCACATTAACCATATTTGGTGAAAATAATGATGATGGGCGTGAGAAGTTTAGAGAAGAGCTTGAAGAAGTGCACACCATGTTCAAAGAACACGTGCAAACTAATCGACCTGAACTTGAGATTGAAAAGGTTGCTACGGGCGAATATTGGTATGGCATTAAAGCAAAGGAACTTGGTTTAGTTGATGAACTGTCGACTTCTGATGACTATTTACTTAAAGCTCATGAGCAAAAACAAATCTTCCAAGTAAAATATGCAACACCTAAAAAGTTATCCGAAAAACTTGCTGGGGCAGCCTCTATGAGCATCGAATCGATTGTAATGAAGTTGTGGCAACGAGCTAATCGCTTGTTCTAAATCGTTCACTCTATGATATAAAAAACCGACGAATAGCTCGTCGGTTTTTTTATGCTCGCTAAGTGGGCAATGATCTTTTCGAATGAGTATAAGAATCAGTTTAAGCTTTCTCGAAAGCTTCCTCTTCCGCTTTATTACCAGCATTCATATCGTGATATATGTCGGCATCAAATTCACCTTCGCTCTTTGCCACTATTGTACCAACAACGCAGTCACCAGTGATATTTACAGCGGTACGAACCATATCTAGTAAACGGTCTACACCAATAATCAGTGCAATGCCTTCCACAGGTAAGTTAACTTGCTGCAAGACTAACGCTAACATAATTAATCCAACCCCTGGAACTCCTGCCGTACCGATAGAAGCCAGCGTTGCTGTAAGGACAACCATCAAATAATCCGTTACGGTGAGATCAATGCCATAAACTTGTGCAATAAATACCGTTGCCACACCTTGCATAATGGCCGTGCCGTCCATGTTTATTGTTGCGCCTAGCGGCAATGTAAATGAGGCGACAGGGCTTTTTACTCCCAATTTGAACTTAGCTGTCTCTAAGGTAATGGGTAGGGTTGCGCTGCTACTTGAAGTTGAGAAGGCAAATAAGACTGCCTCACGCATTTTCTTGAGAAGTATTAAAGGATTTAGTCCTGTGAACACCTTGAGTAGCAGAGGGTAGGTGACGAAAGCGTGTATAAGCAATACCGCAATAACAAGAAAGAAGTATTTACCTAAATCAAGAATTGCGCCTATACCCATGGTAGCAAAAAGCTTCGCAAGTAAAGCGAATACACCATAAGGGGCAAGATTCATAAGCATGGTGACCAATTTCATAATCACAGTATTAATGTCTTCAAAAAAGCGACCAATACGCTTGCCAGCATCGCCTGATAATGCCATCGCTACACCAAGCAATAATGCAAAAACAATGACTTGTAGCATATTGCCCTCAGCCATTGCGTTGATGGGATTTGAAGGCACCATATCAATTAATATTTGTGCAAAAGACGGTGCTTCCTTAGCAACATAGTTAGCGTTTTCTGTCGAAAAGCCGCCATTGTCCCTGATACCAGGTTGAAATATCAAAGCGAGTGTCAGTGCAACGGTAATGGCAATGCCAGTAGTAAAAACATATAAACCAACGGATTTACCTGCTAATTTTCCTAACCTACTTGGATCTGACAAGCTACAGGTGCCGCATACAAGTGATACAAAGACTAATGGTACGACGAGCATTTTTAAGCTTGCGACGAACGCTTGACCAATGACATGAAATATACCATCTACTAAGATTGCATACGCAGAGATGTCGAATCCAAATACCCTAACTGAAAAATCTCCGCTATCATCAAAGAGTAATTGCAGCAGACTGCCGATAAGTATTCCGGCAATCATGCCGATAAAGATGCGAGATGTAAGACTGAGTTTTTGATTTTCGCTAGGCATGGAGATCCTGATAGTCATTTTTATTAGTAATAGCCTATCAATTTTATCCACTGATAAAAACAGATCCTGCAAAATAGGTTTTAACAATCGTCAATGTACAGAAAATTAGGGTTATGTACCGATATGAGTAATCGATTTACGTTTAAAAAGGCTATGGATGTTGCTGTTAAAGTATGGTCCATGTTGTTTCTTGTTTTCATTTTACAAGCCTGCGGTGGTGGCGGTGGAGATGATGCTATTGTTAGAGATGATCAACCTACGCCACCAGTAACACCGACGCCTCCAGCAGCGACAATATCTATTGCATTGGATATTGTTGAGAGAGATAGCGGTACAGCCAACAATATTGTGTCGCCAACATCACCACTGACTGTTGTAGCAACAGTGACTGATGCTGATGGAGTAGTTCAAGTTGATCAGTTAGTCACGTTCACTTTTAGTGTGGACGACTTAGCCACCTTTGATCCTGTCAGTGGCACGGCTCTTACTGGGGATGATGGTGTCGCTAGTATAGATTTGATTGTTGGGCAAACCGCGGGGGCGGGATTAGTCAATGCAACACTGGGTTCCGGTGAGACCGCACAGATAGGTTTTAACAGTACTGGATTAGAGCAAACAGCATCACCAGAGCCAGCTTCGTTGGAGCTTTTTGCGAGCACGGTACAACTTCCCTCCAGTGGATCCGACCAAATTGAGTTAATTGCCCTAGTCCGGAATGAGCAAAATGTTTTAATGGAAGGTGTTGACGTGAGTTTCTCTGCGAATGCTAATTCAGCTTTGGAAATCGCAGCTGGTCAGAATATTACTGCTGCTGATGGCACAGCGAGAGCCTTGCTATCGACAGGTGGTAATCCTGAAAATAGACAAATTACTGTCACAGCGCAAGTAGGCAGTGCTAATGTTCTTACACAGCAACTTATTATTGATGTGGTCGGAACTTCTCTAAACATTAATGGACCTGGTTCAGTCATTCTTAATGACCCAGCACCGATCACTATAGTTTTAGTCGATTCAGACGGCTCCCCTATACCTAATCAGTCGTTGGTATTAACGACAACAGGAGGGGCCTTGAGTGATACTAACCCTACAACGGGTGCCACTGGTCAAGTGACTGTTAATTATACGGCTCAAAATGCTGGTAGTGCAGAAATTACTGTTAGCGCTTTAAATGCCACTAGTTCGGTAATCGTAACGGCACAAGCTGATGACTTTAGCTTAACTCTACCGACTGTCTCTGTACCGTTAAATCAAGCTGTCGATATCAATGTGATCTGGTTAAGAAACAGTGTTCCGTTTGTTGATGGTGATATTAGTTTCACTTCATCAAGGGGGGTTATAGCAACATCTAATTTGGTGACAGATGCTAATGGTATCGCGTCAACAACAATCACTTCCTCAAACGCAGGTCTTGCCTCTGTTTCAGCAGAAGGACGTGATGCTAGCGGCAATATCGTAACCGCAAGAGGTGAGATAACGTTTATTGCAACTGAAGCAGCGACAATTATATTGGATGCTTCGCCTGATAATATTGGCCCAGATGCACAGACAAGTACTATTTCTGCTGTTGTGAGAGACGTTAACGGCAATTTAGTCACAGGGCAAACGGTAAACTTTAGCATCAACGATGTGAGTGGTGGCTCTGTTGCACCCAATACATCAGTGACTGATAGCAATGGTATTGCTTCAACTGTTTACACTAGCAACTCTGTGAGTAGTGAAGATGCCGTTATGATTAATGCAGAAGTAGCAAGTAATCCGTCTGTTAATGCAATGGTGACACTTACTGTTGGTAATCGCGCATTTGATATTGTTATTGGTACGGGGCGGGAAATCCAGTTACCAGATCCATCGTCTTATCTTAAACAATTCGCTGTTTTTGTCAGCGATAGTGTTGGCAGACCGGTAGAGAACGTTGACTTAACCGTGACTGGGACACCTGTTCGGTTTACACAAGGCGGTACTTATCGAAAAGGGTTCTGGGTCTTCGATAACGATGCGAATGTCTTTGTTCCAGTAATAACAGCTACATGTGCTAACGAAGATGTTAACGGCAATGGATTTTTAGATGCTGGTGAGGATGTGAATGGTGATGGGACATTGACTCCTGGTATTGTCAGCACAATTGCCTTTGCCAATGGGCAATCAGCAACAGATAGCAACGGTCAAGCTACGGTTGAGTTAAGGTATCCAAGAGAATTTGGCCCTTGGACGGACGTGCAAGTGAGTGTATTTGGCCAATCCGCAGGGACTGAGTCGCAAGATAGCCAAGATTTTGAGCTCGTTGTTGCTGCAGAAGATGTATCCGATGAAGCATCGCCACCGCCAGCTAACCCATTTGGTCAAGGTCTGTTATGTACTGACACGAATTAACTGGATTGGGATAATTCGAAACTGTGTAAAAGCCGTTGAATAATCAACGGCTTTTTAGTTTGAAGCTAGAGCAACTTATCTTGCCTTAGATATTTTTGACTTAGATGACTAAGCCTACAAATATCCGCCTTGACTAACGTGCTTTAAAATCCCGCTGAAAACGTGCATTTTGAGGTGGCATGGGTATAGAGTGGTATCACGATGGGTTAATTAAGGTTTAGTACTGAGTTCCTTAATTGATGACGGTAAGTCAAGGACGTAGCCTTGCATGTAGTCGACGCCGAATGTTTCAAGAATTTGTTGAGCCTCTTTGTCCTCAACCCCTTCAGCAATAGATTTCATTCCAATGTTTCTAGCGACATCGATGACAGATTTAACTATGGCGCAATTAATGTTGTCTGAAGAGAGATTTTTCGTAAATGAACGATCAATTTTTAAATAGTCAGCAGGAAGGTTTTTAATATAAGCGTATGAGCTCAACCCACTACCAAAGTCATCTAGGGAAAATTGGCAACCTTGCGCTTTTAAGGCTTTCATTAGACGTATAGCGTTTGTTTGATTGGCGATAGCACTCGTTTCTGTTATTTCAAAACAGAGGCGGCTAGCGGCAATGCCATTTGTGTGAATTTCGTGCTGAATAAAATCGAGAAGTGATAGATCGGCTAAAGATTGCCCCGACAAGTTAATTGCAACCAACTCTGTGTGCATTAAGTTAACGTCTGATGTTTCATCCGCCATGTGCGCTATCACATGTTTGATCACCCACCTATCTATTTCAGCCATCATACCGTGCCTTTCCGCTGCATTGATAAACTCGTGTGGCATAACTAATGAGCCATCTTTTTCTCTCATTCTCAATAAGATTTCGATGTGTGTTGGTCGACTCGTGTTTAGTGGAGCGGTTTGTTTTGTTTGAACAATGGCCTGTTGAAATAACTCAAATGTATGGTTGTCAATCGCATTGCGTAAGCGAGGGACCCATAATATTTCCCCTTTCCGTTGCGAGTAAGCCTCATTATTTAATGTTGATATAACAACTCTATTTCGTCCTTCACTCTTAGCCTGTAAGCAAGCCAAATCAACCATAGACATTACATCAGTCCGTTTGTGTAAATTGGTTTCAAGCTCTAACAAGCCTATACTGGCTGATAACGAAAACTCTTTGTCTTCCCAAAAAAAGCGAAACTGCTCAATTTGATTTAAGATGTCTTTGGCTATTGAATGTGAATTTGTTATTGGGCAATTACGTAGCAAAAGGAAAAATTCATCTCCACCTAATCGAGCAACAATATCGGACCCTCTTGCATGCTCTTTTAGAAGGTTAGCTACCTTTTTAAGAAGCTCATCACCGGCATTGTGACCGCATGTGTCATTGACTATCTTAAATTTATCCAAATCAATATAGAGTAACGAATGTTTTGTGCCAACTTTGAAATTTGCTAATGTTTCTTCAAGTTCAAAATCTAATGACTGTCGGTTGACTAATCCAGTTAGATTATCGTGGTTCGCCTGATAAGAAAGCTGAGCTTGAAGCTCTCTTTCTTGACTCACATCGTGCAGCACAATAATGGTACCAATTAGCTTGTCACTAGCATCGATAACGGGAGCCGCTGATAACTGTATGGGTAGAGTCCCTCCGGTTTGTTTACTTAGCAAGCTCTGGCCTTGCATAATGATAGCTTTTCGGGTTATCAAACAAGTATTGACGGGGTCTAGAGTCGAGGCATCAGATTTTGACTCTTTTACTGTAAAAAGCTGCGACGCTTTTACACCAATACCTCTACTATCCTCAGTAAGGCCTAGTGCTTGCTCTGCAGCTTGATTAATTCTTGTTACAATACCAAACTCATCTGTCGCAATAACGCCATCAGCAATTGAGTTGAGTGTTGTGATCGCTTGTTCTTTCTCTTTAAATAAAGCCTCGACGTTTTTACTTCTTTCTATTTCCATTGAGATACGTGTCGCGAATACACTCAGCAGAGATTTTAACCATTCATCAGCTACGGTTGGTTCAGCGTTCATCAATGTAATGAGCCCCATCGGATTATTTCTAGAATCCGTGAATACTTTTCCAAAATATGACTGCATACCCAAAGTGCCAATAACGTTGCTTTTGGGGAAACGCTTTGTGAGCTCCTCTTCGACAATACACTCACCATGTTGTAGTACAAATTCACAAGGACCGCCTTTGAGTGTATATGAAAAATTCTCTCCTAACTTGCCTCCAATCCATACGGAGTGCGTCATAAGTTCGCTTTTGGATTCATCTGAAAAACATGAGATAAATGAAATATAACTGTTTGAAGCCTCAGCTAAATTCTGTACACATAACTCATAAAAGGCCGTTGAAGAATTGTGGTGGCTGAATTCAGATAACTTTGCTAATGCTTGGTTAATCTTTTGACGTTGAATATTTTCTGTTTGAAGCCATTGGCGTTGTATACGCAATCGGAAAAAGGTGACACCAATAGCAAGTATGAGCCCGACAACAATGACTGCTAAAAACAGTGCCGTTCTTTGCATGTGGTATTGTTGCTGCCTATTGAGTTTGGTGTAGTGTAAGGAGAGTTTTTCTAACTGTTCATGGAAATTGATTTGATTAATGGCGTTTAAATTTTCGGATACTTGTTGTTGGTAAATAAATATCGTCTCAAGATGTTTATTGATCAATTTGATACGCTGTATTACAAACTGGGCTTTTACTTCGTTAAGCCTTTCGTTTTTTATATAAAGCGTATCTCGAGTGTAAGTGTCTTTTTGGTCATTCTTTACGTTTATTGTTCTAATAATTTGTTCAAAGGCTTCAGTTATACTCACTGGGACATGATAATCTGCGAACTCTTTCTGTGATTGGAATATCAATAGAGGTAAGTAAATTGTTGAATTACGGACGATTGCGACGTCGGACTTAACAAATTCTATCTTCTCTTTTTTTTGGTTAAATTCGCTTTTTAATTTAGCTGCTTCATTAACGGTGTTTTTGACCTTTATTGGCCATGGATAATGATGTGAATATAGTTCGTCTATTATCGTATCAATGATGCGCATATGACGATTCAGTTCATCGTAGTTTGGTAGCAAATTTGCTTGAGATAAAGCGAGATCTTTATCGATACGCTGATCAAGCTCGGACAACTGAGTGAGCTTCCCAATGACCTGATTGTAGTATGTTCTCTGTTGACTGTTGAAATGAAAAAAGTAAGCGACAGCGCTGACTAGCAATGCCATAGATACAAAAATTAAAACACTTTTCTTGATAGGGTATTGCATTGAATCACTCTTCATCAAAAAAGCTGTTGTCGTAATGGCCATTCAATGTTTTCAAAAAGGCTTCGATGTAGCTCCTATCTTTGCTGGGTATTTCTCTTCCTAGTTGATAACTCCCCATGATAAATATAGCTTCATCTAACGTTCCAACGGAACCATTATGAAAATATGGTGCTGTCAGAGCGACATTGCGTAGGCTGGGTACTCTGAAAAAGAATTTGTCTCGTTCATTACCCGTATTGTTGAAGCGGCCAAAATCTGGTTTTGAATAAGGCTTCCCGGTATCTTTGTAATAATCCCGATACAAGCCAAATTTTTGGAACATGTTACCGCCGATATTTCTTCCTTGATGACAAGATGTGCAGCCATAGGAATAGAAAAGGCTAAGCCCATGTCTTTCCTTTTCCGTCAGGGCTGATTCATTACCTTTGAGGTATTGGTCAAAACGGCTATTGGGTGTTACCAGACTTTTTTGGAAAACTGTTAGTGCTTCAATAATATTCTTTTTCGTTAAGCCATCATCAAAGCTCGCTTTAAATGCATCAGTATAGTTTTTATTATTTTTGAGTCGGATTAACACTTCAGACCAATCTGCATGCATTGCCTTGGGAGATAGCATGATGCCATTCACCAACTCTTCTAAGGACAAAGAACTACCTGACCAAAAGAAAGTCGCATTGTGAGTGGTGTTAAACAGAGTGGGAGTGTTGAGTGTGCGGGGCGAGCCTGTGTCGGTTAGTGAAAATTGCTTATTGTCGTCGCCGCCTTGATTTAAAATATGGCAACTTGAGCAGGCGAGTGTTCGGCTTCCTGATAAAGCAGGGTCGTTGAAAAGTTGATAACCTAACTTAATCTTATTCTTATCTAGGGCTGGCGCGTCAGGAAGTGGCAGAAGTTGCTGCTGAAGGACTTTATGTTTAGGTTTAATGTCAGGAGAATTATTAGCTTTAGAATTAATTGCGTTTGACGAAATTAACAACACTAGACATAAACAATATAGGCGCTTCCTAATCAGCATAAGGCTCCTAAACCATTAGTGACACAAGTGGGTTTCTTGGTGTTTGAATAATTAAAGCTTAGCTGACGTTAGTATTTATTGTCTATTAGTCTTTTGGAGCAAGAATAAACAGGGCTTTGAAGATCTGGTAACTTCCCTTGTCCTTTGCACTGAACAAGGGAAAACCAAAGCCTCTAATTTTGCTGAAATGGGTAAATAGAGCCCAGTTTAAGAAGTTGTGTTAACTCATCTAAAGCAGTACGCGTTTCATTCAAAAATGCAACATCTCTTAGGTCGTCAATCGTTAATCTGTCTCGGTAGTGTTTGTCTACCCAGGTTACCAATCTTGCATGTTGCTGGTCATTGATCAGTGTGTTTGGGTTGACGGCACTCAACTCAGTTTCTGTCATAGCCACTCTTAATCGCAGGCATGCAGGACCACCGCCATTTTTCATACTTTGTTTGACATCAAAATACTTCACAGATGTTATTGGGTTATCCATACTGATAACTTTCTGAAGGTAATGTGATACGGCTTCACTCTCTTCACATTCACTCGGCGCTATGATTGCCATTTCACCACTAGGTAAAGTAATAATTTGAGTGTTGAATAAATAGGTTTTAATGGCTTCTTGTACTGATACGTCAGCGTTATCCACACATATAAAATGCAAAGGGGCATCACCAAATTTTGCTTTTATTTCATTAATAGCTTTGTCCGCCTCTCGAAAGGCTTGCTGGTGATAAAATAAGACATTTTGATTGCCAACGGCGATAACGTCATTGTGGAAAACACCCTGATCAATCACATCAGGGTTTTGCTGAATGTAAACAACATTATCGTCACTTAAACCATGTAATCGCGCGACGGCTTCTGATGCCTCGAATGTTTGTCTCGCAGGGAACTTCTTAGGTGCAATTTTACTCTCATCAAAGGCATGCCTACCGTAGACAAAAATTTCAACACCTGAATGGCCGTAATTGCTACAAAGTCTAGTGTGGTTTGCTGCACCTTCGTCACCATAGTGTTCGTTATCCGACAAATGTAAGTGGTGCTCGAAGTACTTTGGATCAGTAAATGTGGCTTTGAGGATGCTTCCTGTCACATTGGGTTCTATTGAGCGATGAAACTTATTTGTTAAATTCGCAGGTGTAAAGTGTATTTTACCATCCGCTGTGTCTGCGCTGGGAGATACCGTTGCCGCGTTTGCTGTCCACATGCTTGAGGCAGAGCAGCATGCCATGAATACAGCCGGTGCTTGTTTCGCTGCTTTAACTAACACATCACTGTCTGAGCCTGAGAATCCTAAGCGCCTTAATGTCCATACATCAGGTCTTTCTTGTGGTGCTAAAACACCTTGATGCATCCCCAGTTCGGCTAAAGATTTCATTTTTTGTAAACCTTGCTTAGCAGCTTCTTTGGGGTTGCTTACAGCATTTGCATTTGATTTTGAGGCTACATTGCCGAATGATAACCCTGCATAGTTATGGGTAGGTCCAACAAGGCCATCAAAGTTCACTTCAAATTGATTCATAAGTTCCTCTATATAAAGAGTAATAATAGCTGTTTTTAGGCGGCTATAGTGCAATTGCGCACAAGTATACGGATTTTAAAGGTGCTGCCAAATCTGGTTGTATTATTTTTGACCTGTTTTCGGTTTCGTTTGCTACTCATTTGTACTATCTATGAAGAAGAACTTGTTTTCTATTCACTTTGTCGATATATGTAAAAATAGGAAAATCAGCAAGGTTATACCGATATTCACCTTTGTACCTTGCTAAATTTATTAAATTTCATAGGGTTAACAAAAATATATGGCTAAATCTCTGGTCATCGTCGAGTCACCGGCAAAAGCTAAAACGATTAATAAATATTTAGGCAAAAATTTTATTGTTAAATCGAGTGTCGGCCATGTTCGCGACCTACCTACTAAATCTTTGGGCAATGTTGCACCTAAGCGTCCAGCCAAAGAACTCAAATTGTTGTCGGACGAAGACAAAGAAGCTTATTTGCGTCAACACGATTATGACAAGCTTGTTGATCGGATGGGGGTTGACCCAAAAAATGATTGGGCTGCACACTACCGAGTACTTGATGGCAAAGAAAAAGTTGTCAATGAACTTAAAAAGCTAGCCAAAGATGCCGACACCATCTATCTCGCGACCGATTTGGATAGAGAAGGAGAGGCTATTGCTTGGCACCTTCAAGAATTGCTGGATGCTAAAGGCAAAGATTTTCAGCGCGTTGTTTTTAACGAAATAACCAAGAATGCCATACAAGAAGCCTTTGCTGAACCTGGTCAACTTAATGTGGCGCGGGTTAATGCGCAGCAAGCACGCCGATTTCTAGATCGTGTTGTTGGCTTTATGGTATCGCCGTTGCTTTGGAAGAAAATTGCGCGTGGTCTTTCAGCTGGACGAGTGCAATCTGTTGCTGTTCGTTTGGTTGTTGATCGAGAGCGTGAAATTAAAGCATTTGTGCCTGAAGAGTTTTGGGACTTACATGCTGATTTGACAACTGATGTGAGCGATAACCTGCGTATGCAGGTTGCCAAGCAAGCAGGAAAGAGCTTTAAGCCAACGAATGAAAAGCAAGCACAAGCTGCTGTCAATTCGCTACAGAATGCCAATTTCTTAGTTGATAGTCGAGAGTCTAAACCAACTAAAAGTAAACCTTCTGCCCCTTTTATTACATCGACTTTGCAACAAGCGGCAAGTACGAGATTAGGGTTTGGTGTTAAGAAAACCATGATGATGGCGCAGCGCTTATATGAAGCAGGCCATATTACCTATATGCGTACCGACTCAACTAATCTAAGCCAAGATGCTGTTTCGAGTTGCCGTGATTATATAGATGATAATTTTGGTGCGGCCTATTTACCCGACACCGCCATAACCTATGGTAGCAAAGAAGGCGCTCAGGAAGCTCACGAAGCCATCAGACCATCGAATGTTGTCGTTAAGGCAGAATCTCTAGGTGACATGGAAAGAGACGCACAGAGGCTTTATGAGTTGATTTGGCGGCAATTTGTAGCTTGTCAGATGACGCCAGCAAACTACGATGCTACAACAATTACTGTTAAAGCCGCAGACTTTGAGCTTAAAGCAAAAGGACGTGTCCTTGTATTTGATGGCTGGACTAAAGTCCAAACGCAAGTGCGTAAAAAGGGTGATGGCGATCTACTACTGCCTAATGTTAAACAAGGCGATAGCCTTAATTTAATTAAGCTGGATCCACAACAACACTTTACTAAGCCTGTCGCTCGATTTAACGAAGCATCACTTGTGAAGGAGCTTGAAAAGCGTGGTATTGGTCGACCCTCTACCTACGCCAGTATTATTTCTACCATTCAAGATAGAGGTTACGTGCGCTTGGATGGCAAACGTTTCTTTGCCGAAAAGATGGGCGAGATAGTTAATGATCGCCTAATGGAGAATTTTCAAGATCTGATTGGCTACGACTTCACGGCTAATATGGAATTACATCTGGATGAAATAGCCGAAGGCAAACTGCAATGGAAAGATGTCCTTAACGACTTCTTCGATGATTTTTATCAAAAACTACTCACGGCAGAAAAGGATGTTGATGACGGTGGCATGAGGCTAAATCAGGCTGTCGAAACAGATATATCCTGCTCAAAGTGTGATAGGCCTATGAATATAAGAACGGCCAGCACAGGGGTGTTTTTAGGATGCTCAGGCTATAACTTACCGCCGAAAGAGCGTTGTACCAATACCATGAACTTAACGCCGGGTGATGAGGTGATTAAAGTTGATGATGAAGAGGAATTGGAGACAGAAGTACTTCGCGCAAAACGTCGCTGTGATATATGTGGTACAGCAATGGACAGCTATCTCATTGATGAAGGACGTAAGCTGCACATATGTGGTAATAACCCAACCTGCGAAGGGACTTTTGTTGAAAAAGGGACGTTTAAAATAAAAGGGTACGATGGCCCAATCTTAGAGTGTGATCGATGTTCATCGGATATGCAGTTGAAAAACGGCAGGTTTGGCAAGTACTTCGGTTGTACTAATGAGGAATGTAAGAACACCAGAAAGCTGCTGAAAAGTGGTCAGCCGGCTCCACCCAAAGAAGATCCTGTTGATTTACCTGAGTTACCTTGTACTAAATCGGATGCGCATTTCGTGCTAAGGGATGGAGCATCTGGTATTTTTATGGCGGCTCATAACTTCCCTAAATCAAGGGAAACCAGAGCACCTCTTGTATCTGAATTAGCAAGGTTTCGTGATCGCATATCTGAAAAGTTTTATTACCTTGCTGATGCACCCGCTCAGGATCCTGACGGTAATCCGGCTTTGGTTCGTTATAGTCGTAAAACTAAGCAACAATATGTCATGAGTGAAAATGCTGAAGGTAAAGCAAGTGGCTGGAGTGCTTGGTATACAGATGATAAATGGAAAGTTGAAGATAAAAGAAAACCTAAGAAATAAATTACTTGAAAAGAAGGTCATGAGCTTATGATTTCTTTGTAGTCAGAATACTTATATCAGCCCTTGTGAGTTATACGAGGGCTTGTTAGGTACAATAATAACAAATAGAAACAGGTAAACAGCCATGAGTGATCCACTGCAGTACACCTTGTATGGTGCACCTTTTTCCTTATACACCGGAAAAGCGCGTGCTTATTTAAATTATAAGTTGATCCCTTATCAAGAAGTACTCTCATCACTCAGTATTTATAAGAAAATTATTATCCCCAAAACAGGCGTGCGATTCATTCCCGTTGTCAAAACACCCAATGATGATTATATGCAAGACACCGCTATCATTATCGAAGAGTTAGAAAAAGTTTTTAACGACAGGCCTGTCATGCCTAATGGACCAAAACAGAAGCTAGTATCACAACTGTTTGAGTTGTATGGCGACGAATGGTTACTTATGCCGGCTATGCATTATCGTTGGAATAAAGATAACGACGATTACGTTTTTAGTAATTTTGGCGCCACGGTAGCTCCTGGTTGGCCTAAGTTTATTCAAAAGTTTCTTGGCAAAAAAGTGGGAACTAAGTTTAAAGGGTATGTTCCTTTGTTAGGTATGTCCGAAAAGACCATTCCCGAGCTAGAAGATTGGTATGAAAACGATTTTCTCATGGTAATGAATAAGCATTTTGCCAGCAATGATTACTTGTTAGGAGGCGCTGCAAGTATTGGTGATTTTGGTTTGATGGGGTCATTGTATGCGCACCTTTATTTAGACCCGTATCCGGGTGAAATGATGAAGCGAATAGCGCCTAATGTCGCTAAATGGGTTGAGCGAATGAATGAAAGGCCTGACACAATCGGCAACTTTGTTGAAAATGACGAAATACCAGAAACGCTGATACCCGTGCTTAAAAGAATGTTTCTCGAACATTGGCCTTTTGTTAAAACAACCATTGAGACTATCCAATCATGGGCTAAAGATAACCCTAATACTGAAATCCCTCGTATGATTGGAGAACAGCCGTTCAAGATTGGAGTTGCTGAAGGTAACAAGGCTGTTGCAACCTTTACTCAGTGGAAGGCGCAGAGAATTCTAGACACATACAATGGTTTTGAAGGTGACGATAAGGCGAGTGTAGATGATTTGCTTAGATCGACTGGTGGATATGACTCAATGCAGTTAGCTATCGATAAACGGATAAAGAGAGTCAACAACACGCTAGTTTTTGAAAACTAATGCAAGTTTAGCTATTTAGAAACAGTATATTGAAGAATTTATATTTCATATTGAACCAAACTAAGAGGGCAGTGACTCCTATTGTCAGCTGTCTTTTGTTTAAATCTACATCAACGAGCCTATTAATGAAAAAGACATTACTGATATTAGCATCACTCCTACTAACATTGCCCCATACTGCACTAGCCGATGTTGAAGAAAAACTGGAAAAAATGGGCATTAAGCTCTATCCCTATAAAGCACCAACAAACTCTTATGTTCATGTCGTTAAAGCTGGAAAAATGGTTTTTACGTCAGGTCATGGGCCCAAAAAAGCTGATGGTAGCTATGTATTGGGTAAAGTTGGGAAAGATTTAACTGTGGAAGAGGGGGCTGCGGCCGCGCGTTTGTCTGGAATTGCTATATTGTCTAGCTTAAAGCATGAATTAGGCGACCTTGATAGAATCAAACGCATTGTAAAAGTGCTTGGTATGGTGAATGCTACTGAAGACTTTAAACAACATTCAACCGTTATTAATGGCTTTTCCAATTTGATGATTGATGTTTTTGGTGACAAAGGTAAACACGCTCGATCTGCGGTTGGGATGCAATCACTGCCTATCGGTTTTGCAACAGAAATTGAAGTAGTTATAGAACTTTACGACGAATAACACCTTAAATAGGTTTATATTTGTTGTGAATAGTGAAATATACGATGATGATATAATAGACTTCTTGCAGTATTTGAGGGTTTAATCATTATTGAAATGACGGGCTGTTAAGCGGCTGTCATTATCAATAATCCCTTTATGAAGTGCTTGTATATCGTTGAAACCTAATTAACGTTTAATTGTAATTATTATGATGTTAGACAAATTGAAAATCTTCACATTAGCGTTGTTGTTATCTTCAACAGCAGTTGCAGAGAACTTTTCTGTTAGCTTTGAGTTAAAAGATAATAAAGGAAAGGCATTTGAAGATGCTGTGGTTTCATTTACGCCCATAGATAAGTCACTAATTCCTGCTCCTATAGCGCAGACCAGTCCTGAAATGGAACAAAGGAATAAGCAATTTGTTCCACACATATTGGTCGTTCAGAAAGGGCAGCCGGTGAGCTTTCCTAATAGAGACGATATACAACATCATGTATTTTCTTTCTCAGAAACAAAAACATTTGAGTTGGAGTTATATAAAGAAGATGTACCTTCTCCGCTCATCTTCGAAACAGCTGGTGATATTGAATTGGGATGCAGTGTCCATGATTGGATGCTTGGCTATATTAAGGTTGTTGAGACGCCTTATTTTTCTAAGACGGGCAGCGATGGGAGCGTAACAGTTGATTTACCTGAGGGGAAATACACTGTTTCCGTATGGCACCCAAGAATCGAAAATAAAGATAATGGGGTAAGCATGCCTCTTAATCTTAGTGGGAATACTTCCTTGAACTATCAACTAGACGCTGATGTATTACCACCTCTCTTAGGGTTTGATAGTTTCGATCAAGATGCGGATTATCAGTAGCTTTTATTGACGATTCATCATCACGTCATATGGAAATGAATTGAAGGTAATTTTAGAGTAGCACCACTTTTTTAAAACTATTCATAGTTAGGGTTTGACGGTTGAAAGAGTATGCAAAGTATTAGTAAATTAAACACCATTGTACGCCTGTCTGGTCTTGTCTTTAGCTTGTTGATTGTACACTATGGTGTAAATGCCGAAGGGTTTAAGCACCAACTGCAGGGGACGGTACAAGTCAATTATGTTGATGCAGATAGCGAAACGTCTTTCTTAGAAGGTGGTGTTAGTCCGCTCAGGTATGATAATCAAAATAGCAATATCCACGTTGGTCAATTTGCCTTAAATTATCGCGCGCGTATTACATCGACTTTATCTGCTAGTGTTGATGCTCACTACTACGATGATGTGAACCATATTCCGGATATTACCCAAGCCGTCATTAGATACTCCCCGCTACCCATTAAGGGCTATAGGGTTCGTGTTAAAGCTGGATCCTTCATTCCGACTCTTTCTCTAGAGAATACCAAACCCAGCTGGTTAAGTAACAGTAGTTATACAAATTCTGCTATTAATACGTGGATTGGTGAAGAGTTAAGAAGCAATGGTTTAGGAGTGTCTATTACTCGACCAGGAAGGCGATTTAGAAGTCGGTGGAGTTGGACATTGGATGCGTCTGCATTTAAAGCGAATGACGCAGCTGGAACATTGCTCGCTTTTAGAGGATGGGCCCTCCACGATCGCCAAACAGGTTTTAACGAACGAGTGCCTTTTGCAGAGTTAAACAGTTTCGGCGGACCGTCCCCGCTGACAATGCAAGCCCGAGAGTTTGATTTAATTGACGAAATAGATGGTCGCTGGGGATTTTCTTATGGGCTCCAAGCGAGGTATTTATCTAGATTGGATGTGAAAATAACACGCTATGACAACAATGCGGATTCAAGCGCATTTAGTAATGGTCAATGGGCTTGGGATACCAAGTTTAATCATATTTCGCTTAAATATAATGTCTCTCGAGCAGCCACATTTTTTAGTCAGTTTTTGACTGGTTCTACCGAAGCTGGGAACAATTGGCTTGTCAAATTAGATTATGATGCTTTTTATCTTGGTATGACATACAAAAAAAGCAATCACCAAGTGACAGTGAGATACGACAATTTTGAAACAGTGGACAGAGACCTGACACCAAATAGTGACAATAGTGGTGCAGGTGTTAGTTGGACTGCATACTATCAATATCAGGTATCAAAACCATTGTCGTTAGGGGTAGAGTTTATCGATGTGACTAGTACTCAAGAGGGAAGAGGGCCTCTTATCGGTACAGATAGACTTGACCAACAGCAACTTACATTGGGTGCTACTTATCGTTTTTAGTGTCTGACAGAAAACAATTATGCTCATGACCTTATCAACAGTTAATTTTCATATATTGAGCAATGATGTTGATAGCTTACAGGGGGAAGTATAAACTTTTGATTAGACTATAGTTTTATATGAAGTCATGGAGTTTTGACTAATATTAAACTATAACTTGTACTAACACTTAAATTTTATAGTGTTAATAGTGACTTGATCAGTGATGGAGTCAATTAGATGGGATTCATAATAAGATGAGCGCGCTCCACTATGCAAAGAAAGCCGGTGATATTTTTGTATTACCAGATGCTGTGACGCAAATTAAACGGCTTATTGATGATCCTGCGGCATCGATGCAAGATATTGCTGACGTCATTGATTTTGACCCCGCGCTAACAATGCAAATACTCAAAGTAGCTAATAGCGCACTGTATAAATTCCCCAATAAAGTAGAGTCAGTTAGTAAGGCCATTCAAGTCATAGGGACTAAGTCAATTTACGATTTAGTTATCGCCTATGGTGCAGCAAAAGCATTCGAGTCTGTTGAGCAGGAAGTTATTAGTTTAGACAAGTTTTGGGAGCAAAGTGTGAGTTGTGCTCTCATCTCTAAATTGTTTGGTGACAAACTTGGCTTAAAAGCAACTGAGAGACTATTTGTGGCTGGGCTCCTGCATAATGTGGGCGAGTTGGTTATGGTGAGTTTAAATCCCGAAGCAGCGAAGAAATGTTCATTGTACTCTGAGCAAAAAACGCCAATGAAGCTTCAACAAGAAACCTTAGGGTTTTACTATACAGAAGTCAGTTCTGCGTTAATCCAGTTGTGGGGTATTCCTGAAACAATATATGAACCAATTGGTTTAATACACGAAACAAGTACGTCAACAGACAATATCGATGAGTGTATTATGCAACTTGCCTATGTCATGGCAGTGGAAAATGTTAATCAGGAGTTTTATCACAATAACACCCAGTTGGAGCCTTCTATGTATGAATGCCTTGACTTCGAAATAGAAGATCTAGAAGTCGTGCTCGACCATACTAATTTACAAATGATGAGCATGCTGACATTGTTTAATCCTACTATTTATTAGAGAACTGCCGTGCTTGAGCAAGTCACACTAAGGCAAGTGCTTGTTAGATATAACTGCCATTTTTATAGAGCTGAAGTTTGCCTTCATTAAGCTTGCCACCATAGACTCCGTCGTCAACACTCACCCTCGGTGGATTTCCTAGACGTCTTAATAAATAACTATAGGCGTCGCTAATGCTACCTTGCCAAAAATCTGTTTTACCTATAACGGTTTTTACCTCATAACTCTTCAGTAAATCGGCCAGAACATCGGTTACTGTATCGTTAAACACTTCTCCCTCATCGGACACGATAACTAGATGTACACCAATCAAACTACTTCCTTGCTGTGCAATAACACCCAGACAAGAAGTAAATTTGGTAAACCTCACTTCTTGTCCTATAGCATATTTTTGTTCTTCTATGGCTGTTGCATTTTGTGTACATTTAAAAGAGTAGGGCATAATTTGATTACCTCGTTTGAATCAAGCTATCAATCATATCTATTTGTTTGGATAACGCTGTGCGCGTGACGTAGTCGTGAATAAGAGAAGCGACTATTCGCCGTTGCTCAGCCATAAATGCAAGATTTACATAACTTAATAATTTATTTCTGGGATCAGGTTCAAAAGGGCACTCAGTGTTGTTGGCGTTAGTGAATGTAATGCAAAGCGCTATTTTGCCGGTCTTATCACTCAAGATAATTGTTCTGGCATAACTTATCCGTGTGTCCTGTTCTTTGTTATGGTCAAGTGACACAACGTTATATTCATCAGTAGAACTCTGCATTAATACAGGCCTATGGCTTCCTCTTTTTGAGGCTGCCTTAGGTTGCAGAGGCATAGTATGCCCTACAATTTTTAATTCAGTGGAACGTATTGGCTTTAAAGGTGCAGAGTAATATTGAATGAATTGATTGCTGATATCGTCAATGGCACTTTTATTAGATACTCTAACAAAGAGCATACCGGCTATGTTTGACATTGGTAGATTGCATACATCGAAGTAGTCACTTTGAGATATATCTTGTGCGAAGGTGTCATCGTCACTAATTGCTGCAATCAATGTACGATCAATAGAAGTTAATGATGTTTTTGCTTTATTATAGTTTCGGTGAGCCTCTGACACTTTTGACGTTGAACGTTTCTTAACATTAAACATAAGGTTAACGGCATAGTAGTACGGTTTGTATGACTCATCTTTATAGTCAGGAATATTGATTCTTTTTAATGCTTCTTTGCCAATTACTGACTCTAGCTTCGCTACGGTATCTTGACGAGGGTGAGGAGCGCTGGTTTTGGTTAGCAGAGGATCGGGTATCGGCTGACCATTGAGTGTTGTAACTAATGTTTGTATTGGTCCCAGCGCACTTGCATCTTGATTCTGTTTCCATACTTGAGCAAATCTGTCGAAACGCTTTTTCATTTTACTGGCATGTTTGGATGAACCGTCAGCAATTTCGCAGAGCATGATCAACTGTTCCCTTGCGTGGTATACATTATTGGGAAAGGGTAAATGGATTAAGGTAGGTTTATTGATTGCCCTGACCTCGCCCATTATAATTTCATCGCTCTTTATCTCCTCCCATGAAGAAATAGCTTCGACAGTTTGTTTTCGAGGTATGGTGACGTCTATCAGTTCCATTAAAATAGCAGAGTTAACCTCATGAGCTGGTGTTGAGGTTTGCGCATGCCAAACGTAACCTAGCCGGTATAGTACAAAAGGCTTTATCGCATTATTGAGTATAATACTGGGACCATGGGTATTTGTTTTAATTGGTTGCCCTGTGTTCAACCAAAGGCCGTTGGGTTGGTGCGGGAACACTTTTCTTATCGATTGGGAGTTATCAAGCTTAAGTGTGTACTTTGCAATGTGGATGGCGTTTTCAACTGGATTTAATGCATCTTTTGGTAATGTGCTGGTAGAACGCGTGTTTAGCGAGGCAAGATAATCTTGCCAGCGGCTTTGTATTGTCGTTTCGAGGCTGCTTACTCTTAAAAAAGCTTCATTAAGTTCACTGATGTCATCTGAGACAGTTTTAAAGAGCTGAACCACTAAGTCTTCTATCAAGGCATAAGTGTCGTTTATAACCGGTTTGGGTAACCATGGATTGATTAAGATTTGTGTATCCCAATCGGATGTCCCGAAACCATCCATTTTCATATTAAAACGAAAAGCATTACCACCTTTCATGTAAAATCGAGTAATCGGGGTATCTGCTCTTAATGTGTGCTTTTCTATAATGTTCTTGTCAATGGCCTTAAGTTCTGTAGTGATTGTATTTAAAACCTCAAACACTTTTTCGCGTACGAGATCTCTAAAAAAATCAAATGCTGTGATTTTGCCAATATCCTTCTCATTGATTGAGGTTAGATCATTGATTTGGTCAGTTAGCCAACCACTGATATGTCTGCGAATGTCTCTGATTTCATCTTTAGTCATGGGATTACCTTATTCGTAGTCAGCTTGTCGTCGATCACCAAAACTTGACGGCAAATGCGATAAAGCCCATACAAAATGACGACAGGCATAATGATCAGGTCAAACAAGGTGATCGTTAAGCTAATGAGTAGGTAGCTGAATAAGCTTTCCACTTTTTGGTGAATGCCTTTGGTCTGGGCCTGACTTAAGTGGTTAATGCTTGATCTGGCTTTGTGTTTGAAGCTGTTTTTGGAGGCATCGTGAGCATCCTCTTTGATAATCAGCGATCCATGTAAATTATCCAGTTTCGTCCTATTGTCTTCTCTCATTTTTGTGTGCAATTGTTGGCTCACCAAAGCCGATACATGAATGCTGTAGGGAAGTAATAGGTAAAACGTGACAAAGACGATAAGGAATCTGCCAGATAGAACACGCATTTGGCGAATAACAGACGCAGGCACCTTGACATGTTCACTGGCCATATCGAATAAAAAATAGAAAAGCCAAGACCAAAGGCAGAGAAAGATAAGAATATGATGCGTATGCTCGCCTGCGCGAGCAATAATGCCAAGCACCTTAATGGCTGCTACTGAGAGCATATTGACTTCTAAAGCTCGCTTAATCCCTCGATTGAGCTCATTGAGCGCATGCCCCAAAGTCACATTAAATTCTGCAATAAAAGATACGCCTACCTGACTGCTGGATACCACATCTAGGGCAGCGGATATGGCCGACAGTTTTAGTAAATCCTCTACAGCTTCTTTCTCTGCTTGCTTTAAATAGTGTTGATTCTCCAGAGCGATAGTTCGCGTATTAAACGATGGTGGAGTGTGATGAAATACCCCAGAATATAGTTTATCCAGAGCCGCTTTATCTTGCTGACGTTGTTCAGTATTGAGGTGTGTGTATACAAGTGCACAAACTACAAAGATAAGTCCTAGGTGGTCACCAAAGAACTTAGTCGCTGTGAGAAGGTGACGTAATCCAGACGAGCGGTTTCTCCAGCTTTGCCTGTGTGGTTGCCAATCACGCCAGTTGCTGCTTGATTGATTTTGCTGTGTGTCGTTCGCTGTTTCATCGGTAGCATGGGTGATGTCAGTGGATGGCGTGTTGTCAGACATGGCAGGTAAGCTCCTTTTTAATAAGGATATTCCTATCCACTTTGTGCTCGATACCCGACACCTGACCTTTGTCGGTATATTGCCACACTCGCCAATCTGTTAGCCCCTCCGGCACGTTCGGCTTTTTGGCATAGTCAGCTAACCAGAATGGGTACTCATTAAATGCTTTGCCTAGATTTTGCTGCCAAAAGCTGCCATAGCTGTACAGCATGGGTTTGCATTTCAACGTGTCGTAAACATAGGTTAACCAAGATTTTACCCCCTCTTTTATCTTATCTGCGTCTACGTTTTGTGTGATTTCGACATCTAATACGGGGGGCAGAGTATGATTGGCGACTTTCACTTGCTGGATAAAGTGCTTGGCCTGTTCGATAGGGTCTTTCTCTGGTTCGTAAAAATGATAGGCGCCGTTGAGTAAGTTTGTTCCCTTTAGCTGTTTAACTCTGTCATGATAAGTTGGGTCCACGTAACCTGTACCTTGCGTAGCTTTCATATAAACAAAACTGATGTTTGATTGCTTTAACAAGGTAAAATCGGTATTGCCATTAAAATGAGAAATGTCAACGCCCTGTAATTGCGAATTGGTTGAAGAACCTAATTGTGATTTTACGTGGTGTGGAAGCTTCTCTGGAGAGTTAGAAGGCTTCTGTAAGGTAAAATGGGGGCGCTGGACAACGAAATAAGCCGCCACAATGACTAAGATGTATTTCACAATTTTCATTTCTGTCTCCTTAACCTGAAAGTGGCTCGTAGTGGCCTTCTGCCCACACTTCACTGCGGGCAAATAAATGGCGGAGTGCCACCGGACGTGTGTCAATCAGTTCGCTGAATGTTGTTTCCCATGTGTGGTTGCTTTCGTGGACTTTGAGCGTATTGGTAAAGTCGTTTTTCCAGTCGATTTGTATAAACACACATTTGCCTGTCACACTGGCGTAGAGCAGATCATCACTACTTAAACTGACGATTCGTCGTTTGTTTCTTAGGTTTAGCTCATTCTCTAGTACGACATACATAAAGCCCGATCTAAAACGATTAGGAATATAAGGTTTTGTCTCTATGGGGCTTTTGTTTAAAATAGTGGAGTAGTTCGCTTGCCAATCATAATAGGAGACTTGTGAATCTGGTATAGTGCTCTGTTGTTGAACTTCTGTGGCAGTGCCATTTCCCGCCTTCTCGGTAGGTATTCCTTCGGCAATTTTTACGTTTTCTGGTGACGTTTCTTGCATAACGTTCACGCTTTTTGTGCTAAAGCTGAGGCATTAGTAGCCTTCTGCCATGTGTTGATCGCGTCTATGCTCATAGAGGCGTATTGAATGCCATCTGGTACAGGCTTCTTATTTCTTTCTTTGTCATCGCTCGCTTGCGTGGTATTGCTGGCTTGTTTTACATAGTGTGCCCATAAACCGCTCAAGTAATATGCTCTTGAATAGACCAGTGCTTCGCGATTGAGGCCAAGAACTTCAATCGTTATCGCGCCTCGTGATTTTTTACCCTGACTTTCGTTTTTTGACAACCATAGGTCATAGGCACTATCCACCTCTGGAAGAGAGAGTGGCTCACCCTTTATCGATTTCTGTAAGGGAATATTCGCAGGGTCTTGCCAAATGAGCGCTTCCACATCAGCCTTACTTTTACCTTGTGTTTGGTAGAAAATGCATGTGGTTTCAAAATCGTAAACCATGGCATTAAGCGGATTGAAGCGAATCGTGTTCCTTGGGTTCTCAACGTATGGATTAATGAGTGCGGGCTTTTCTGCTTCATGCGAAACATGGGGTGCATGGTCACCATCAATAGTCGGGAACTGATCCGCTTTATAGAGTTCACTGCATGCCCAACAACTGTAAAACAAGTTTGATTGCTCATAGGCAAGACTATAATAAGCTGTGCGATATATATTATTGTTGTCAATATAGCCAGCGGCGGGTCTGAAATGGCTGACCTGTGGTTGACTATGCTCAAGATAGCTTTCACACCAACTACAGCAGCCCCGAGAGTTTTTTTGCAATGCGTCAAACACGACTTTACAAGCGTACAAAGAGGGATCAAAAGCGTCACTTGTAAACCCGATTGTCAATTCATCTTTGTCTGGTTGGCCTTCTTGAAGTCGTTGTGTCACGTAAACCAAATTGTCGACTAGATCACGCGCGAAGCCTTTCGTAATAAGCCGCTCACGGTCAACGCGAGACAGCAACCTATACTTAATCCACTGATCCACTTCCGCTAATAGCTGAGTCATTTGCTTTACTGCAGCTGTAATTTTGACTTGTTGGTCAGGCGTAAAGTTAATGTTAGGTTGAGCGAGGGCAATCATCAGGATAGCGGCCTATTCAGTTGGGGTTGATTGAGGTGGTTCTGATGGTTTGTTTTGGTTGTCTGGAGCCTGTTGCTGCGCGAACATTTTTCCTTGTCCTTCAATGGCGTGATGGATGCTGCTCAGTGATTGTTGTATCGATTTTTCTGCGTCATGCATATGTTTCTGGGCTTCCAGTTTCATGTGTTGGATCATGCTTTCACCTTTTTCGACACCTTGATGAAGTGTAGAAGCGACAGATTCGGCAAAACCGTGAAGGCCGTGAGAGTGGCTTTCTGGTGGGGCTTGTTGTGGTGACGATCCTTCTAACGTCTGTTCTGCATGTTGAAAGTGTTGCTGCGCTTGTTGTTGCATATGCTGCAGTGCGCCTTGCTCCTGTTGTGCTAGATTCTGCACAGCTTGAGCGACGGGGTTAATGGCTGCATTGCTTTCAGGTTGGGTGTTTGGTTGCTCCTGATTGAGGTGTGATGACGCTTGGGCATAATTCGCTTGATTCTGTTGATGAGCATGATGAATTTGAGCCATGAGTTGTCGGCTATGTGTCAAAGTGTCGCTAATAACTTGCGTAGCGTGTGCAAGGTTGTTCTCCATCTTTGTTGCCAGTTCATTCATGCTGGCTGTATCTATCATATGGGGTGTTTGTACAGGTGGTTGATTTGACATTACTGTGCTCCATTGTTTGTCGTTTGGAATTGATTGAGTGTTAGGCATCCATTCTCAATAAGCTGAAAGTCAGCATGCTGAGAGGCTGTTTCAAGGCGGTAATGCCAGATTTTTGCGTCTTGCGATAAGCTCTGACTTGTCACTTTCGCTTGACTTAAAAAGGCTAAATACTGTTGTTCGAACACGTTAAATGTGCTTTGAGCATCACCTTCACTAAGCAGTAAATTCGAGTCAACATTGCTTATCAGTTGCAGCAACCCTGTCGATAAATCGGTAAAGCCCACAAAGCGCCTATTAACTCCCCATTGATTGATAATATTGCCCACGTCATTGGCCGTTTGTGGTGGGTGAAGCTGTGGGCAAGCTAAGCGCTTCATGACAATCGTCGACAATAAATCGTATGCTGTGTTGAATTTGTTCTTGACGGTTGCGGTCAGGCGTTTAGCGTTGTTTGTGCCATATAAAGCCTGATAAAGCGTTAACGCAAAGTACATGAGTAAGGCAAAGCTGGTGGGGTCTACACATTCTTTCATAGCAAAATCCAGTGCACCTTCTATAACGGCTTCGTCGTAGTGCGTTGATTGGATTCGCAAGGCTAGCCGCTGTAATTGTTGAATATCTGAGTTTGATAAGGCTTGAAATAAGAAGTTTTTGTCGACTTGCCATTCATGAAACAAGTTTTGGATCTGTGTTAAACGCTCACCAGTGACTATATTGAGCTGATTGAATAACGCGATGAGCGACGCCTTATCCATGTTGCTGTTGTTAACACCTTGTGCTATTTGATTAATCTGGTCGTCACTTAAGCGCATGAGAAATTCTGGTGCTGCCATGCAGTCACAGTTTTTAAGGACAATTTGCTCTGTACTATATAAGCCCGTCAAAATACTCCGAATTAGTGCTTCTTCCGAGACAAACTGATAAGCAACGGACGTGTCTGTAATGGCATTCTTTAACCAATACTTAGCGCCCGGGATCCAGCCTAATAGTGTATTAGCCTTGCCTGACAAGTTAGATGAATCACTAATGGGTGTATTTATGCTAATCATGATGACGTGTCCAAGACGGGTTATGGTTTAATCCCCAGTTGGGAAATCTTTTAAAATGCTGCTGGCATTTTCACCAATGGTTTTAAAGTTAGTTGCACTATTGGTCATTACCGTTTGTAGCTGAGCTAAAACTTCGGTGCATTCTTGAATATTGCCTGTTGCCAATAGCTGAGATATCGCTACACCAGTCGCTGTAGTGCCAATAGTGCCCATATGGCGCAATTGATCAGCCGCGTCTTGAATAGCGATTGCTGTAGTTTGAGAAACCGATTGATAGGCTTTGCCGGCACCAGAGTGTCGTATAACCTCGCCAGTTAACGTTGCTTGCTGCACTGCCTGAATCGAGTTGATAATTTGAGGGTTTACCAATTCATTAGCCATTGTCTTAACCTCTTAGCATTTGTGTTTTTTTCGTTAGTTTGTTGGTTTTCAGCGTTACGCATTCAAGACTCATCACCTGTTTTTGTTCCCTTGTCGTTTTGCTTCTCACCGTCTGTTTTTTGATCAGTTTTTTTATCGTTAGGATCACCTGTAGCTTTTGGAGCACCGTTGGCCTGACTCAATTTGGTAATCAGGTCACTGAGCGCTTTTTGAGTGGCTTCGTCAGCAGAACCTTGTTTCTTAAGTTGCTCTATCGCATTCTCTGCCAAACTACCTGCCATGCTAATCAATGAGTTCGGATCGGTTTTGTTGTCTCCTTTTAGCGGCATAAAGGGAGGAGGTGTGTCTTTTTTTGATTTTGTTGTAGGTAAAGAGATCCTTTCTATGGCTAGCATCTTCGCGCAGCTGCTAGTTACTGACGCATTCGCGGTTAATTGAGCGTTTTGTTGTGCCGAAACTGCGTTATGCATAGCCATGCCTAATGTTTCTGCTGACACAACGTCAATCATTGCCATACCTTGTGGTGCGGCAGACCCGGTTATTAAAGTGCCTGTTTGAGTGACAGAATCTGTAATAACATCGTTCACTGTATTTGCTGGATTTGTCATAACTATTGTCCTTTAGCTGCGCCGGCTGCCCCGGCGGCTAAAATTAGCACCAAGCATTGCTCTAATCCCGCTCGGCTGGTTATTTGAGAAAGTTTTTCATTGAGCACTGCGTTTTGCATGAATAAACCAATACTGCTTGCACTCTGCGCATATACCATACCCATTGATGTTGGGGCTGCCATGCCGATATTGATCATGTTTGCTTGAATACTCATTGAAAAACTCTCCTTAGAAAGTGAAGGGCAAGTAAGCCCTTCATCACGTTAGTGCTTACGCATAAATCTTAGACGTAGCAACGCCAGTCGACGCAGTGTCAATCGCATATAAGGTGCTAATACCTTGCACAGTGGCAGCCTGCGCAGTAATACCTGTTTGCTGTTGTCCTGCAGTCGCATTATGTGCTGCATTGCTCAATGCTTGAGATGTAGCAACCATCAAGTTACCTAATGAAACCGCCGGTGAATCACCTAAAACGGTGGTATTTACCTGACTAACAGAATCCGTGACCTGACTATTTACTGATGTTGGATACATAAGTATTCCTTAATAAATAAAAGTTAAATTTACTGGTTTATCCCTTAAGAAGGGCCGCAGTGGCCTTTCCAGTGGACGCGGTGTCGAGAGAGTAAAGCAAGGCAACCCCAGCCGTTGTTGCTGCCTGTGCAGCGATATTGGTTTGCTGCTGTGCTAAGGTTGCATTGTGAGCTGCATTACTCAATGCTTGGGCAGTCGCTTGAAACAAATTCCCCATAGCCACGGCAGGCGCGTCACCTAATACTTGAACATTGGCCTGTGTAACCGAGTCGGTGATTTGATTATTCACTGATGTAGGAAATGCCATAACGAATACTCCTTACAAAGCCCTTAAGAACCCAAAATAGCTTGTGTCGCTTTACCCGTTGACGCAGCGTCTATCGAGTAGAGCGTTGCTACGCCCATGGTTGTTGCAGCTTGAGCTGTTACAGCGGTTTGTTGTTGTGCTGTCGTCGCATTATGTGCTGCATTACCTAAAGCTTGTGAGGTTGCCTGCATTAGGTTGCCCATAGATAATGCAGGGGCATCACCCAAAACTTTAACGTTTGCTTGTGTAACCGAATCGGTTATTTGACTGTTAACTGATGTTGGAAAAGCCATGTTTTATATCTCCAGTAGTGTTGTTTTAACCTAAGCCTGCGACCTTCGAGCTTAGAATTGCGGAAGTTGCTTTACCTGCCGAAGCAGTATCTAGGGAGTACAATGTAGTTACCCCCATGGTCGTTGCAGCTTGCGCAGTTACAGCGGTTTGTTGCTGTGCTGTTGTCGCGTTATGTGCAGCATTACCTAAAGCTTGTGAAGTTGCTTGAAACAGGTTTCCCATAGACAGTGCGGGTGCGTCACCTAACACCTCAACATTTGCCTGAGTGACTGAATCTGTTATTTGATCGTTTACCGAAGTTGGAAAAGCCATAGTTGCTCCTCTCGCTATATGTTGATTGAAATTGTTAGTTTTGCCATCCGTAGCGTTCACCGTTTTATCAGCGGCACCATCAGTTGGACTGGTTAAAATATTAGTCTTAATGAAAAGGTTTTATAGGTAAAAAGCATGCAAGTTAAAGGTACAAATGGAGGTTAAATATTTGATGGTCTGGTGTTTCATATTAAAGAAAGTAAAAAGCGAGGGAATATATCGAAAAAGAGTTAGTCATCTAGTTTTGGGCTGAGTAGAAAGTTTTATATTGGATAAGGTGAGAGGATATTGGTTTATCAAACACTTATTATACAGGTAGCGAAACCAAACGTGAGATAGAGGTAACCGTCCAATGGATTGTTGGGATTACCTTAAATAACTTAAATTGAATAATAGGATCGTTAAATATATCTGGGCTTTTAAGCTAAGGATATTTTTCATAGAACGCGGATCGCGTTGAATCAATTTTAGGTAGGTAGGGGGTAGAATGAGCGTTAATAAGATAAGAATAATGCAATTGTCAGATATCCATTTTCATGAATCATCTGATGGCGACACCGGTAATTATAGACATTCCATCAATTGCCTTAAAAAAATCCAGATTGAACTTGAAGAAGAGTCGCCAGATATACTTGTTGTTTCTGGTGATATAACTAATATCGGCGACAAAATAAGCTTGGAAAGAGCTTATCAGTGGCTGAACGATAAAATATATGTTGATGGGGATTACTATGGATTGGAATGCCAGAAAAAAAATATACCAGTTGTCTTGGTTCCAGGAAACCACGATGCTTTTAACGCTAGTTCAAGTGGTGCGAATTATAAAAGGTGGCAATCTTCATTAGAGAATTTTTATAGTGTATTTCATGAGCATACTTTTAGTAATCGAATGGGAATTGATTACCAATGGTACTCAAAAGGGGAAACAAAACTATTTATCTGTAGGGTAGATTCATGCTATCTAGGTGATAACGAAACTGAACACTTACCAGGTAGGCTTTCTCTAAGCCGTATAGCAAAGGGAAACTTCTCGAAAGAACAGTCTGTTGAAATACTGAAAACATATGATAATGGCTTGAAAGGGGAGTTATTAAAAAGTGATGGCTCAACCATTTCTTCAGGTGAGTTTATGTCCTCTTTAAAAATTCTTGTGATGCACCACTATCTGTTTGAGCCAAATGATGAGAAAGCAGAGCAACTGCTGCATATTAATGATAAGCGAACAGTGTTTCAGAATATAGCAATGTCTGACTTTGACATTTTATTGTGTGGTCACAAACATATTGCCGATGTCCATAAATTTAGCTACAAAGATCATTTCGACCAGCGCGGAAAAGTTAGGTTAGCTTTTAACCATGTTCGCCGATCGTTAGGAATATCATCACTGCCATTAAAAAAAGACGAGGAGTCAGGCAGAAGCTTAGGTAAGCTTTTTAGGTTTTTAATTGGCTTTTTGGTACTTAGCAAAAAAAACACAAATGGCCTCACGCCAGATCATACAAATGAAATAATAAGAATTCTTGAACTTTCGTTAGATAACCCATCGATACTTCGGGAAGAGCTGAGGAAATACCTTAAGAAAAAATCTGATGTGAAACAAGCAGGACTTTTTGAAGAAGAGGAGGTGAGAGAGTTGCATGAGAAGATAAAGGAAGCTTTTTCATCAGATCAGAGAAGAAAGTTATCTCTAGCTGCCATTAGTTTAAAAGGCTTAATTGAGAAGCTTGGTGGGAGGCCTTTTGTACAGCTTATTGCAGGATCCTCAGCGAAAAGTTCAGAGAATAGTTCTAGGTCGAGGGCTTTAAATACATTTGTGGTTTTTCACGATAATAGTCGAGAAGGTACTAATTTCGCCTACAAGAGACATTTATGGGATTCACTTGCTACTGCAAGTGATGGGAGTAGTGGAAGTTTTATGTCACCCCTCGAAGGCGACTTCTTTTTTCCTAATGACAGAATTGCACACCTATGTGATGACTAACTTCAATACCGATTATTGGGTTTCTCCATCAGCAATTATGATGTCGAAATTTCAAAGGAGAAGCACCGACCAGTCGCCTGAAGGTTTTCTCGAAGTGACTAAGGTCGTGGAAACCTACATTGTGAGCTATTTGAGTGACTTGTAGTGGCAATTTTTCTAGCAATAACTGCTTTGCTTTCTCTATTCGTACTTCTAAAACTAATTTTTTAAAGGATGTCCCTAAGTGTCGCCTGTATAGATAGGACAAGTGCGGAGCGCTGACATAGGCTTGTTTGGCTGAGTCATCTAAGGTGATTCTTTCATGATAATGCTTTGCGATAAAACGTAAGGATTTTCTAATTGCAGCATGGCTTAGCTTGAGCTCTTCCAATTCTTCTTTGAGTATCAAGTGGGCTAACGGTGTACTTTCTGGTTTTTGCTCTAGCGGCCTGCTAATCGACGTTTTGTTTTGGTGACATTCATTTAGCCTATGTTCACCTTTATCGTCATTTAGCTCAGGTAGAATAGCCAGCAATACAGGTTTTGTTATTTGTTGTTGTTCTGTCATGACACAAAGTATAGCAATGGCTTTTTCTAATCCTCTGGCGTTATCTTGCCAAGGGTATTCTTGGAGTATTTTAATGCAATCGTCGTCCAACTTTATTGAGTTGCTAAGCGCGTGTTTACTAATGTAAATCTGTATTAGTGTGGCAATATCACGTTGTCGTTCTTTAAGTGTTGGTAGGAACAAAGTAAGCCATGGCGCGTTGGTTTGCTTGATATTGTCATCACTATGTCGCTGGCATATTGACGCGATAATACGAACTGGCTGGGATTGGCCTAGTGTATTGTCTTCCCAGAAGTATCGAATGCGATCTAAAGTGTCTGGGTCTAGTTCGTTGATATTTCTAACAAAGAGCGTCCCGTTCATTGCCTTCTTATAGCATGATTGCAGTTCGTTAAGAGCCTTGTCTTGAGGAAGTTGTAAGCAACAGCACTCGACAAAAGGTTGTTCTTTCCTTGAACTAAGGTTATGTATGGCCCATGCAGTGGTGACTTTTCCAGTTCCTCTTTCGGCTCTTATTAGAACGGGTAAGCTGACTCCAGCAAACTGCCTCACTTGGTCTTCTATTGTTCTCATGGACTGACTAAAGCCTATCCAGCTAAGTTTTTCAGGGGTGTTATTAAATACTTTTTGGCGGAAATAGAAGCGTTCTATAAGGACATTAACCTGATGAGATAGCTCAACCAATAGTGATTCTAACGACTCGCTGTTTTTAACGTGTGACAAAAGTGATAGTGCAATATGTCCTACTACATGGTGTCGGTAATCGAGAGGGTACTTCATGCATCGGCTTTGTGGCGGGGAAATCAATTTCTTCTGGAATAAACGACGTGGAGGTTGAACTAATTCATCTTGATTGATGCTAACTTTAATCGTGTCATAGGACCCGGCCGCTGATTCTGGACAGGTATTGAATGCGACTTCTAACCGATCAACAGGCTGCTTTTTAAAACCTTGATAGATGATATGTTTAATTTCTTGTTTTAGTGCAACTTGGTGATGATCGGTCTGTGACAGCATAAGTTACCTACATTTTCCTCAGTTTAAGAAAAGTCGAGGGATTGTCCCTCTCCGCAACTATAAAAACGTTCTTCACCCGCTTGACTAATCAGCGCACCAAAATGTTTATGATTACCTGGACAGGGGTCGCCACCCATTGTTTGGTTACTTATCTCTATTGGATATATGCCTTTATCGATAAGTACTTGCAGCTGTTTTTGTACATTGGCAGTGTGGCACTGAGTGGGGGTATCGCTTGCTACTCCGCCATAGCAAGCAAATTTGACAATGATAGGATACATAATGACTTTCCTCAGGAAAATATTGACACATGTATTCTGTCTTGTTTTTTATGGTAGTAATATTTCACGATATTTCATCGTTAAGGAAAGGTTGACTTGATAATATCTATGGCATAGTTTCGTCATTATAATGTCATAAGCTAAGTTACTAAATATGCCCAAAAAACAAAAAGAAAAGCGCGATGAGCTAACCCCTGCTAAAAAGAGTAACGCCAGTGTTATCGTAGGATGTAATGAAGTTCTAAGATTGAATGCTATTGTAAAGCCTTGTATCGAAGGTAAGTGGGATATAGATGTTTTCTATAGTGGCAGTCGTAAAGGTGTTAAGCGCATTAACAACTGGTATAACGTGTTTTTTGAATCTGGTTTTGATGTTGATCAAGGTGTTGTGGTTGAGTTTAAGTTGGCCAAGGAATCATGTAAACGTTGGCGTTTTTATGGCAAAGGCGTTGAGTTTTTTGGGGAAGGATGCAATTGCCAATATAGTGTGAATACTAAGCTTATATGCTCAGAAAAATATGGTGAGATGACGCTAAATAATATTCATATGACGAAAAGCTTTAGGCTGAAAAAATCACCTAATTCTTCTTATAAACTAGATTTGTCGTCTAAAGCAATGTTTTTACCCATCAGAATGAGCTTTGTGGCCGAATTCACTGATGGCTCAAGTAAGAATAACGGTGTGTATATCTCCCAAGATCCATTGATAGGTATTGGCAAACCTAGGCGGCCTTAATTGAGATAAACTTAACAGCGCTGAAAGTCCTGATACTGAGAGAAGAGATCTTGAAATTGTTGATGAGAGCATAACTTATTGAACCACGGCAGGTTGTACCAAACATGTCCGATGCCATTATTGAGTGCTTCATTAGCTTGATTAATGGCCGACAAATGTTCCCCTGCTAATGTTAATACGATAGAACTAATGTAAGCGACTTCAGCATTATTAGGAGATACTTTTCGAGCGTTATCAATAGCTCTAATAGCGTCACTATAGTTGCCTTGATGCGCTTGCGCTTGTGCAATACCGAGCCAAGCATACAAGTCAGTGTTACCACGATATATATCGATCACCTGTTGGTATAGTTGAGTTGCTTGCGGAAGGTTGTTTGTCAGCTTTTGTACATCAGCTAGATTTAACATCCAAATGGGGTTTTGAGGGCTTTTGTCGACTGCTTGTTTAGCATATACATAGCTTTTCTTATAATCACCCTCTAACATGTAAGCAAGTGCCAAATTACTCATTTCCATACTGCTTGGGTTAAGGCTCATGAGTTTTTTGTATGTTGTTATCGCCTGTGCCGTATTACCTTGAGAGAGGTGTAATGTAGCTAACAATTGAAGTGTTTCATAGTCATTTGGGGATAGCGTCAGTATTTTCTGGAGTAACTTTCTAGCTTCATTGATGTCATTATGCCACCAATAAGCTATCGCTAAATTGTGATACAAGACTTTGCTTGGGCGAAGCTTAATGGCCTCATTATAAGCATTGATGGCTGCTTCATATCGGTTGGTTGCGAGAAGGTAGCTAGCTTCTAAAGGTTTGTAATCTGCGTCATGGATCGATAGCTCAGCAAGCTCGACTAATTGGCTTTTTGCTTTATTTAGCTGCCCTGTGTTGAGATAAAGATGGAACAAATGAGTAAGGAAACCAACATTTGGTAGATGCTCTTCTGGCATGAGAGCCAAGCTTGTTTCTAATCGCTTTAATAGGTTGTCATCCATTTGTTCAACAAATAACTTTTCAGCGATATCCATCAATAGATGATAGCCTGGTATAAAAGACGGCTGCTGTTGAATGAGTGCTTCACTGTTTTCCAAGAGCACTTCGCTGTAGGCACCATTAAATACAACTGCTTGATAGATAGTCAAATATTGACGATAAAATGACTCTCTTATTGGGACAATCTTTTCGTTACTCTTAATAACGTTGGATAACAAAGTGTGTAGTTGGGACTCTGCAACTTGTGTCACATCGGTGTAGTTTTCGAACATGCTAGTCCACTTTTCTCTTTTTACAACTTCCCATATGACTTGCTCGTTTCTGACTGACTGAGTAGCGAGAGAAAAAATGATGTCGCAGCTTGTCGTAATGCAATCTATGGACGTCAGAATGATGGCATCGGCATTGGTTTCTCTCCCTAAATTCGATAAATCATGAGTAGCTTCTTTTGTCTCAGAATAAGCAATGAGCTTAAGGCTAGAGGCCTGCATGACGCTTCGACGAAGTGTGTCGTCAATCGCTGCAAGCAGTATAGATTGTTCGTTAGACTGCCGTTCATCGGAGATTTGTATAACAGGTTTTAAAACGGCCACATAATAAGAAACATTTTTATTTTTGGGAAAAACAAACAGCAGACTAAAAGCGAAGAGTACGAGCGATGTCGCAATAAGCCACATATGATGTTGCTTTAGCTTTCTGATTCGGGTAATAGGCATTGTTTGAGTAACAAAGGCACTTTGCTTTTCCAATGCAAATGACTGCGCTATCTGATTCATTCTATTGGCAATATAATCGCTATCATTAGGCCTGTCTGATGGCATCTTGGCAATTAATTGGTTGAGTAATTCGACCAGTGTCATTGGTAAACTCGGTAGGATGTTTCGCGCTGACTCTGATGCCTTATTTTGTATGTTTTCGCTGATTTGTTGATGAGATGTTGCACCAAAGCTGTATGGGTGAAACCCACCCAATAACTCAAAAGCGAGTATACCAAAAGAAAACCAATCGCTGGCTTTACTGGGAGAGCTGCCTTTCCATAATTCAGGTGCCATGAATACAGGGCTGCCATATACGTTTGTTGTATCTGCCTTCTCTTGCATTCTGGAGCTTAGATGGGCGATACCAAAGTCTGTCATCTTTACTTGATTTTTATCTCCCACAATAATGTTAGCGGGCTTGATATCGCAATGAATGATGTCTTGCTTATGTGCTGCAGCTATAGCGTCTGCCACTTGCTTTAAAATCAGGAGTTTTTCGTCGAACGATAGATCATGCTTGAGAAGCTCTGCCAAATTTGGCCCCTTTATATATTCCATGACTATCCCGGTGTGATTCTCACATCTGACCATATCGAATACTTGAACAATATTCGGGTGGCTGAGTTTGGCCAGCATACGGCCTTCCTCAATCGCGCGCTCAATCGTTGTATGTTTGTGCTCGTTATTGGCGTTAACATCTCTTAATAATTTAACGGCAACTGAGCGCTTGAGTTGTGTGTCTTCTGCTAAGAATACGTCTCCCATACCACCGCTGTTGATAAGGCTCATTAATCGATAATTGCCACACAGTTTGGGGAGTGTGTTTAGCATTTAAGGCACAACGGCTTTTAGGTTAACAACAGACAGCATGTTCGAGTTCTGAGCCTTTATATATTTCAAAGTGTAATCCGCCAAATCTAAGTTTACCTGCTTGTCGTTCGATAAGGTGGTCGCATAGGTATTGTTGTTGCAGCATGTCTGAGAACTGTTTGCGTGCGCGATGTATCATGATATTTAGGTAGCTGATTTCTGTTCCGAGTTCTTTTGCTAGCAACTCTGTGTAAACCCAACCTTGACCGGCTTTATCTATACCATTTTGCGCGTCTGCGGCTTTATGCCTTGCAAGATTAAGCGTAAGGTAATGATGGCTCCGTACTTGAAAATCGTAGGTTTGCTGAGATGTTTTCAATTCGAGTTGTGTCGCTTCCTCGTCAAGACTCAAATTAAAGCGAAACAGCACGTCTTGAATTGGGCGTGTGCTTGTTGTTAATTCCAGAGTGTCTGTCCCTTGAAGGCTACATTGGAGCATCCAACGCCTATTATCGAAGTAGACCCAGTCGCCGTCGTTAACGTCCAAGGCTTTAGTTGGGCCGTTGGTGTATTCAATTCTCCATGTATTGGTCGGTAATTTATAAAGAATAGCTTGCGGTGCCACCTCATTAGGTAGTAGGTGATAGCCGCTCAAATAGACTGCGTCTGGAAAGTTACTACTCATGCTCTGCGAAGGCTCCTCAAGAGGGATAAGCATGTCACAAGGTGGGCTATCATCGACCAATGTAAATAGCAGCTCTTGATTGTTTGCAAGTGTTAACTTATCGCCTTTTTTGATAGGAATATCACTGTTGGTTGGTATTTTCTGGTTGTTGACAGCTGTTCCATTTTTACTGGTGTCGCGAATAAACCAGAGGTTAGATTTCCAGTGGACAATAGCGTGCGTTCTTGAAACGGTAGGGTGGGATATAAATGTTTCTACAGCCGATTTTAGGCTGCCAATGCTATGATATGCTTTAACGTATATAGGCCTGTCTTTTTCCTTTTGGAGTATATAAGCCATTAGTGTGTATATATTTTTTTAGATATTTGCATTTATGGTAAATTAATTTGCAGTGGTATTCCAATGATTAACCACTGTTTATGCTAATTCTTTGTGCGGGTGTATCATCATTCTCATCTTTTTAAGCAAGGTGAAATGTCGTGTAATACCTCTTTTCTCCCCATCAACCCATACTTTTTCTCTGATTTAAAGCATACGGAAAGATAAATTTTCTCTATGTTTCGCCTAATAAATTTCAATATCAGATTATGAGGTATATTGTGGAAACCTTCACCATTTGTTATTCCGGTACTGACTGTTATCTCGATCAAAGTTTAGTCTTACGCCGGCCAAAAGAGATGAACTCGTACAATCCGGAGTCGGGTTATATTCCAAGCAAAATTCACAACCGTTTGTCTAATGTCGACAAAGGATACCCATTAAGTGTGACATTAAATGGTTGTGGGGGACCTTACAACGAAACCAGAGAGCATTTGCCAATACGCCTTTGGGATATAGCCGATAATACTGGAAGTGGTCCGCTGGTTTCTGGTGATTACTATGCGGAATGCTCTTTGCCTCCTAACATTAGCGATGATTCTATATCGGGTCATTCACTTGAATTGATTGCCATTGCGGGTATTGCCATGATGTTTGGTGTGACTTTTCACTTGGTCCCTTTAGGTAATTTAGATCAAATAAAAGAACATTGGCATGAAAAAGGCGCGTCAGGCTATACCCTAGACGACTTAGCTTGCCCCGAGAGCAATTCGCGTTGGAACAATAATGTGTTAGCAACCGTTGGACATTATTGTATCCGATGGAGTAAGCAAGATGATGAAAAAATTAATGCCTTTTTAACGAAATTTAATACTGTCGCATTATTAGGCCACAGTCGAGGAGGGGTTGCTTGTATCATTGCTGCTAATTATTTGGCTGAATGGTTCAAAACGCTAAGTATAAAGATTATTGCTTTGGATCCAGTGCCTGGTACTGGTAACTGGTGGAGTTGCCTGACAACCATACCTGGTCAAGCGAATACGGAATACGTCGGTATTTATGCAATTGATGAAACGTCAGCTGGTTTTAACGGCGTTGTCCCTAAGGTTAAAGCTATCAGTCAGAGTACCCATGCAGAGCAAGTCTGGGATCCTTTGGATCCTAATAAACAAGTTGACGACTTTAAGAATTGGAATATATCTAACTATGAGCTGCTTTATACTCGAGGGCGGCATGCAACAGTACCGGGGTCACGAAGTGCTTATGGTAATGGCGATAGCGATACGGTTGACGATAGTGTTGGCGCCAGTGGCAATTTAGCGAACGCCTATGTTAATAGAAAATTATCCGAGTGGGGCGTACCATTGTCACTCTGTGATCAAAGCGACATTGTGCAATGGATGAGTCAAGTTAATAACAATTCTGCACACTTTAAAGAGATGCGTAATCACAACTATGGCCCAGCGAATGCGTTAGGTAAGGTTAACGGCTTTTTTTTCTATAACGCTAGAGGTATTTCGTCTACTTCGGGTAGAAACGGTACTGCTTGGAATTATCTAGAAGCGTTTATTACTTATGCTTCATCTCATAGCAGCGTACAAGATTACAATGGAGAGCCAACGCTTGATTCGGACGAAATCAATAGTCGACGTGGTTTGATTAATACTGGAGTCAGAGCAAAGTATTATGAAAAGTTTGCTGGGACAGGTCGTGTTCATCCATGGGTATACTTAGTTGATAGATTAAAACAGTAATCGTACCGATGTGCTTTATTCTTAATGCTCTAGCTGTTTGCTAGGTGCTAAGAATTGCTCTACTTACTTTAGATTGGTTTTGTTTGCCTAAGTTATCTGAATTGGTTTGTCCAACTTGCATGAGCGTCTTGAGATAAATACCTTGATTGAATCTTTAAATATTCTCAATTAGCTCTTCTTGAGCCCTTGTTAAGTTGAATGGAAAAGCTGTTTGGCTAAACAAGATAATGACCAATTTTAAAAGCCCCTTTTACCGTCATTGAATTGTTGTATTCCCACCTGAATTAAATTGAGCATGAGTGAGTAATATGAACTTTTCTATAGTAACGAAAAGCCACTACCTGCTGAGCTTAGTGACATTATAAGTGTCATCATTGTTTTTAGTTTAAATTTTATAGTCTTTAACTTTTATTTAAGTGTTTGTTTTTAATGATTATTTTCCGTGGAGATGTTTAGGAGATATAGAAGCGATATTCTGCAGGTTGTGTTTAGAGGCCGCATTTCTATATAACCTCGGATAGGAAAAACAACAAGCACATTGGCGATATTAGTGACACGCTTGGTATCGCTTTTCGTAAGTGCTGATAAAAACGGTATTAAAAAGGCTAGCACATAGACATGAATAAAAAACGAATTTCACAGGCAATACATATGATTTTATTTAGTAGCACTCTGACACTGTCAAGTGTTGCTAATGCAAAAGCAGAAAGCGAGCAGCAAGATGCGAGCGCTGACGAATCACAGCAAACCCAATCTCAATCCGAATCAAGTGCAAAAAGTGATGGCGCCATTGAGAAAATCTCTGTTACAGGAAGCCGTATAAAACGAGACAGTTTTTCTCTATCAACACCACTCACTGTTGTTGATCGTGATCTAATTGAGGATATCGGTCTTGGCGCCATTGCTGATATCTTGGTCGAAGAAGTACCTGCATTGTCCGCCTCATCAAGCACAACCAATAGTCAGTCGAGTATCTCCAATAGTGGTCTCTCTACGGTTAATTTACGAAATTTAGGAAGTAATAGGACATTGGTCCTTATCGATGGCCGTCGAACTGTATCAAACAGCACAAGTTCTAACAGTGTTAGTCTAGGCACAATACCAGCAGGGTTTATCCGTAATACCGAGATAATCAATGGCGGAGCATCGTCCATTTATGGTTCCGATGCTATTGCCGGTGTTGTGAATATTATAACCGAGGATAGTAAGGAAGGTTTTACGTTTGAAGCGCGAGGCGGCCGCACAACCGAAGGTGCTGGTGAGGAGTTCACACTGCGCTCTGACTACGGGACAACCTATTCTGATGGCAGGGGGTACTTATTTTTTGCTGGAAGCCTTGATCGAGAATTTGGGATTCGTACAACTGACCGTGTAGGCGCCGGTGCTTTAATACCCGCAAGGTTTGAGTATGAAGACGACCCCGATGAAGCGTTTTTTGGTCGGAATATCGTAGAAACGGCGAACGGTGATCGACTGTTAAGCGAAACACCTCCTGAGCTATTCTCTTCACTGAGTTCAACAATACCTGGTGGGCAATTTGAAGGCGGAGATTTCTACTTTGACGAAAATGGCCTACAGACAGATTTTGTAACTGACAGAGATGGGTTTGATATCAGACCATTTGAATTGTTGGATAGCCCTAGGGATAGGTTTAATTTTGCGGTTAAAACGACTTATGATCTGACTGACTCGACAGTATTTGATGCACAGTTGCAATTCAGTGAGACTGAAACGTCGGTCGTTAGGCTCCCAGAAGGTTTGCGCAGTGGCCAAGATATTAATGTCATCGGCCCTGTTACGGGTGAAATATCGCAAATTGAGCCTAATAGAATAGCAATAGATAACCCCTTTGTACCGCAAGTTATTGCTGATAATGCGGGCAATGACATAGATTTTCGTAGGCGTTTTATAGAGCTTGGCCAAGTGTCGCGAGAAAATACAAGGAGAACCTATCGTGGTTGGGCGGGATTAAAAGGATCGCTATTTAACGATGAGTGGGAATGGGACGCATCTGTTGGCTACGGCCGGTATACACAAAGCCAAGTGCGAACGAATGAAATCAATGTTTTTCGAATCAATAACGCGCTTGATGCGGAATTTGGTCCCGATGGCGAAATACGCTGCTCAAGTGAAGAAGCGAGAGCTGATGGCTGTGTTCCTCTTAATATTTTTGGTGTGGGTACAGTAACACCTGAAGCCGCTGATTATATACGTGCGAACCCCATCATTAATGCTGAATTAGAGCAGTTTAATTTCTTAGCCTTTACCTCTGGTGATTTACTGGATCTGCCTGCAGGACCTTTGGGCGCAGCTTTTGGTGTCGAATATAGGAAAGACAAGCTTGAAAGAGGCGTGGATGAGTTATCTCAATTTGGTGGCGTTACAAACAACCTGACACCTGCATTTTCTGGTGATATTGATGTTTACGAAGTCTTTAGTGAGTTCTATATCCCACTCGTAAAAGACAAACCTTGGGCTAAAAACCTGTCTACTGAAGCGTCTGTGCGGGTAGCTGATTATAGCCAAGCGAACGTTGGTGTTGTCGCCAGTTATAAAGCGGGTGTTGTATGGGAGGTGGCAGAAGGGTATTTGTTCAGAGCTAACTATGCTTTGTCACAAAGAGCACCCGATATCAACGAGGTTTTTTCACCTCCAGCGGGGGATTTTGACAATGTCACTGATATTTGTGATGGCGTAACACTGACATCTGTGGGGACGCTTGACGACAACTGTCGGGCCGAACCTGGCATCGTTTTAGGTATCATCGATAATGATGACGGTGAATTTGATGGTAGTGGCAGCATTCACTCTCCGAACGGCGGTAATTTGAACCTCAAAGAAGAAAGTGGGAAGTCATTGTTTGCGGGTGTTGTACTGAGTCCATCATTTATTGATGATTTGAATATCGCCATCGATTATTACGATATTAAAATCGAAGATGCCATTTCGCAGATTGGCAATGAAGAGATATTAAGGGAGTGCTACAACTCGGCAACACCGTTTGGCGAAGACAACATATTTTGCCAACGCGTAGATAGGAGTCTAAGCACGGGGGAGATTTCAACCCTGTTGCAAACTAGTGAAAACCTTAATGAGAATCGTGCTCGGGGTGTAGATGTTGCCTTTGAATACGGTTATGACTTGGATGCTTACGGTAGTTTATCTTTGCGGGTTAGTTACAATCGTGTGATTGAGAACTCGCAAACATTTGATACTGAAAATGGACTACGAACGACTCAGTTTGCTGGCGAATTGGAAAGCGATATTTTTGACAATAGAGCAACCTCGTCATTGATATGGAGTTATAACGATCTGAGGGTTCGGTGGAGTACACGTTTCAGAGGCACCACGATTGACTCATTCGAACGACTTGATGACTTTAGAGAGTTACAAGCTGAGTTTCCTGACGCTGATTTGGAAACACCTGTTGGTTTATTCATTCCGTCCTTTATAACGCATAACTTGTCTGTCTCTTACAAGATAGAGCTAGATAATGGTTACGATATAAGGCTTCGTGGAGGTGCGAATAATATTTTCAATAACTTAGGTCCGTTCCTAGCTGCATCAGGTGATATTGAGTCCGGCGAGAGAGGGAATACCAACCCTAATTTCGGTGGCCTGCGAGGAAGGTTTGTCTTTTTAGGCGCTGAATTACGATTTTAATTTGTGATTTTGTGAGTTGAAGAGCCGCTGTAAAAAGCCTCTTCAACTTCTTGCTAGGACAAATTTAATATGCGGGATTTAAAGAAGGTATGAATAAAAACCTATACATAGGCTTTGTAGTCGCCCTATTCGCTTTGTATGCAAGTTGTATAAAACAACCCACTGGTGTCACTCAGAGTATAACCGATGGCCCCTACGTATTTATTGACGACCAAACGAATAGGTTGAATGTGAAATGGGTATGCAACGATAAAGCGGAATCAACCTCTATTACTTTGGGTATGCTCCCTTACGATTTCTCCGAATGTGGTCTTTTTGCACGTATTGAGGATACTGTATTCCAGTCTTCTCCTGTTGAGTCTAGCGGTGACTATATGGTTGCGGCGTTCAGTGATGTTCACGGGCAATATGACTTGATGATTAAATTGTTAACTAACAATGGCATTATCGATGATGACAAAAATTGGCGTTTTGGAGATGGTCATATTGTTATTACTGGAGATGCTTTTGATCGTGGTGAACATCAAACTGAAGTGTTGTGGTTTCTTTATAAGTTAGATAAGCAAGCTATTGCATCAGGTGGAAAGCTAAACCTATTGCTCGGTAATCATGAAGTTATGAATCTGAACAACGACTTACGTTATGTTAACGATAAGTACGAGAAGAGCAGTGAGTTGCTTGGGGTCCCTTATGTTTCTTTATATAGCCAAAATACAATACTTGGGCGTTGGCTCAGGAGTAAGTCGGTGCTTGTCAAAGAGAACAATGCCTTGTTTGTGCATGGAGGTTTTCACCCTGATTTGGTTAAGCGGGGAGAAGAATTGGCGTTTTTGAATAAAACGTTTAAAGATACTTTAGTAAAATCTGAGCTTGAGTCGCCAAGAGCTGGTCTCGCTGAATACGTTCACGGTAAGAAAGACGGGCTTATTTGGTATCGTGGTTATTTTAAAAATGAACTGGCAACGTCCGATGAAATCAACACGTTGTTAGCGCATTTTGATATTGATCATATTGTTGTTGGCCATACGTCACAAAAGCGGATTGAAACTCGATACGAAGGGCGAGTGATTGCCATTGACGCCAGTATGAAAAAAGGGAAATACGGAGAAATTTTATTTATCGATGGCAGCAAAATGTGGAGAGGCACTTTGTCGGGTGAAAAATTACCTTTATAGTCGGGTTTGTTGATCTTCCGTGTTTATATAAGTATTGCCAATCACATCAGTTAATGTGATTGGCAATATATAGCATTCATGTACAAAATAACTTCATCGGCGGATAAGCGCTACTGAGTCATTATCGCCTTACCCACTTTAGATTGATTTTGTTTGCCTAAGTTGTCTGAAATGGCTTGTCCAATCTGTGCGAGCTTTTTGAGATCAACGCCTGTTTCAATACCCATGCCGTTTAGCATATAAACAACATCTTCTGTTGCAACATTGCCTGACGCACCTTTAGCATAGGGGCAGCCGCCTAGTCCGGCAACAGCAGCGTCTACCACGTTAATGCCATTTTGTAGTGCGACGAGTATATTACTTAAGGCTTGTCCATATGTATCGTGGAAGTGCACGGCGACTTTCTCTTTAGGAATATGCGCTAATATATCATCTAGTAAGCATTGTGTTTTGAGCGCTGTGCCAACGCCTATAGTGTCACCTAAGGATATTTCATAGCAACCCAATTCATAGAGCTTTCGACTTACTTTTGTGACGGCTTCAACAGCAATATCACCCTCGTAAGGACATCCAAGCACACAAGAAACATAACCGCGCACTTTAATGCTAGCTTTCAATGCTGCTTCAATGACTGGCGTAAATCGTTCGATGCTTTCGTCAATAGAGCAGTTGATATTCTTTTGAGTAAAGCTTTCGGAGGCAGCACCAAAGACGGCAATTTCGTCAACATTAGCCGCCATGGCCGCTTCAAACCCTTTCATGTTTGGGGTGAGTGCTGAGTATGTTACTTGTGGCTGACGCTGAATTGTTTCAAAGACTTCCGTTGAACTAGCCATTTGTGGCACCCATTTGGGTGATACAAAGCTGCCTGATTCAATGATAGACAAGCCGGTGTTGGCGAGCCCATGAATAAGAGTAACTTTATCTTCTAACGTCACAACGCCTTTCTCATTTTGTAGGCCGTCCCTAGGGCCTACTTCAACAATTCTGACGTGTTTGGGAAGCTTGGTGGTATCAATTGGCATAATCAGTCCTCAGCGTCGCTAGCAGCAAAGCTTAGTAGCTCTGCACCACCGTCTACTAAATCACCGGCCTGATAGAAAAACTCAGTCACACGGCCGTTCGTGGGCGCTTTAAGGCTATGTTCCATTTTCATTGCTTCCATAACAATCAAAGGTTGTCCTTTTTCGACGTCTTGATTAGCTTCAACTAAGTGAGCTACAACGGTGCCGTTCATAGGGGCTGTGAAACCACCACCTGTATCCGCATCACTGTCTATGCCTAAGTCCGGCTGTATGAGATTAAAATGAAATGCGCCGTTGTCATTAAATACGACATAGGCATCGCCATTTTTACTGAAACTAGACACTGTTCGATGACCATCAATCACGGCAGTGAGTGCAGAATCATTAATCGAACCACTGCATTGGATGACGCGATCGTCAATACTGATGGTATATGACTGCTTACCACCAAGTTCTGTTTGCACCGCTTTAACTGAACGTTCATTGTTGGCAATCAAGATGTTTAATGATTGTTGGTGAGTTTCGTTTGCACGCCAACCACTGGTATTCCTCCACGGGCTGAATGGATCGGATGTATTACCCGACGATTGGTTTTCCGAGTCAGCTACCTGATTCAATATCACTAACAATGCCGCAAGCGCTAATTGCTCTTGTGTTTGTCTGCTTTCATCACTAAACAATAGATCTGAGTGCTTTTCGATAAAGCCGGTATCAATCTCTTCTTTCTTGAAAGGCTCACAATTAGCCAAGTTGTACAAGAACTCAATGTTAGTGACAACACCATGAATACGGTACTCGGTCAGCGCCTTACGCATTCTCGACAATGCTTTGGTTCTGTCTTCATCCCATACGACCAATTTAGCAATCATTGGATCGTAGTAGATAGATACATCGTCACCTTGACGAACACCGGTATCCACACGCACGTGATCAGATTCTGTCGGTGGCTGTAAAAAGGCTAAATTACCTGTCGCAGGTAAGAAGTCATTGTCAGGATCTTCCGCGTATATTCGTGCTTCAAAGGCATGGCCGTTAATTGAAAGTTCTGATTGTTTAAGTGGTAAAGTTTCGCCTGATGCGACTCGAATTTGCCATTCGACCAAATCAAGTCCAGTAATGAACTCTGTTACAGGATGCTCAACTTGAAGGCGTGTGTTCATCTCCATGAAGTAGAAACTACCGTCTTCATCCAGCAAGAACTCAACCGTTCCTGCACCTTCATAGTCTATAGCTTCAGCAGCGAGCAGAGCGGCTTTACCCATCTCTTCTCGCAATGACTCAGACATAGCAAATGCAGGTGCTTCTTCGATAATCTTTTGATGGCGACGTTGGACTGAGCAATCGCGCTCAAACAGATAAACGCCATTTTTATGCTGGTCACAAAAAACCTGAAATTCGACATGCCTTGGTTTCGTTAGGTATTTTTCTACCAACATTTTGTCATCACCAAAGCTCGACATAGCTTCGCGTTTAGCTGCATCAAAAGCTTCTTTAAATTCTGCTTCTGACCAAACTTGACGCATGCCTTTTCCGCCGCCACCGGCTGCAGCTTTAAGTAATACGGGGTAGCCCATGTCGTCAGAGTGTTTTTTGATTAAGTCAGCCGATTGATCTTCACCATGGTATCCAGGAACCAGAGGCACACCGGCTTTTTCCATGATTTGCTTAGCCGCAGATTTTGAACCCATGGCTTCGATGGCGCCAACAGGGGGACCGACGAAGACGATATTGTTCTCTTTACAAAGTCGTGAGAAGGATGCGTTTTCTGATAAAAAGCCATAACCCGGGTGGATCATATCTGCGCCGACTTGCTTGGCGACATCGATGATGCGTTCAGCTTGCAGGTAACTGTCTTTGGAAGGTGCTGGACCTATATGGACAGCTTCGTCAGCCATTTGTACATGTAGCGATTGTGCATCTGCATCAGAATAGACTGCAACGGTGCGAATACCCATTCTGCGTGCAGTTTTTATAATACGGCAGGCTATTTCGCCCCTATTGGCTATCAGTAGTTTGGTTAACATAAGTTTATTCCTGTATCCAATTGGGTTTGCGTTTTTCCAAGAAGGCTTTTAGTCCTTCTTGGCCTTCTTCTGAGCCCCTAATTTCCGCAATGCTAACGCTGGTCATATCAAGAAGTGCGTCATTTGCAGTATGATCTTTAACATCTGCTATCAGCTTTTTAGCTGCGGTAACAGCAGCGGGACTGTTACGTAGTAAGCTCTTAACAATGAGTTCGACGTTGTCGTCCAACTCATCCTCATTAATTGCCTCGCTAACTAAACCCAATCGTCGAGCTCTTCTTGCTGAGAAAACCTCTGCGGTTGCAAAGTAACGACGGCAGACTCTAGGGCCCATAGCCTCAATAACATAAGGGCTGATAGTCGCTGGGATTAAACCGAGCTTAACTTCACTTAAGCAAAATTTAGTGAGTTTACTAGCAATGGCCACGTCGCAGCATGCAATTAGGCCGATCGCGCCCCCATAAGCTGCACCTTGAACACGTGCGATAGTTGGCTTAGGGAGTTCATTTAAGGTGCGTAGCATGGTTGCCAGGCCTTTGGCATCTTCAACGTTCTCGTCATAAGTGTAACTTGCCATGCGGCGCATCCAGTTAAGATCTGCACCAGCACAAAAGCTTTTACCGCTACCTGCTAGGATCATGACTCTGATACTGTCGTCGTTAGCGACGTGGTTGAATAAGCGAGTCAATTCAGCAATAAGGCTATCGTCAAAGGCATTGTGCATATCTGGTTTGTTCAGGCATACCGTTGCAACGCCTCGATCATCAACTGAGAATAAAACGGATTCAGTCATCGTCATTCCTTACATTCTAAATATGCCGAAGCGTGTTTCTTCGATGGGTTTGTTGAGAGAGGCTGAAATACTCAAGCCCAGTACAAACCGAGTATCTGCTGGATCAATCACACCATCGTCCCATAGACGCGCTGAGGCGTAGTAGGGATGACCTTGTTTCTCGTATTCGTCAATGATCGGTTGTTTAAAGGTTTGTTGATCTTCTTCGCTCCATGATTCACCAACACGCTCTTTCTGATCTAATTTGACCTGCGCTAAAACGCCAGCAGCTTGTTCGCCTCCCATAACCGAAATACGTGCGTTAGGCCACATAAACATAAATCGAGGATCGTAAGCACGTCCACACATACCGTAATTGCCTGCACCAAAACTGCCACCAATTAACACAGTGAATTTGGGTACTTGTGCGCAGGCTACTGCTGTTACCATCTTAGCGCCATGCTTGGCTATACCGCCTGTTTCATATTGCTTCCCGACCATGAAGCCAGTGATGTTTTGTAGAAATACTAAGGGAATCTTGCGTTGTGCGCAGAGTTCAATAAAGTGAGCCCCTTTTTGTGCAGATTCTGCGAATAAAATGCCATTATTGGCGACAATACCTACAGGGTAGCCAAAGATACGCCCAAAGCCGCAAACTAATGTATTACCATAAAGTGCTTTAAATTCATCAAACTCAGAACCGTCCACAATACGTGCAATCACTTCTCTTACGTCGAATTGTTTGCGGCTATCGCTTGGGATAACACCGTAGATATCTTGTGGTGGGTAAAGTGGCTCTACAGGCTCTTTAATATCGGCTTGTTGTGGTTTAGTTCTATTTAAGCGTGCCACTGAATTTCTAGCTAATTGCAACGCATGGTGGTCATTGTTAGCGAGATGATCGACAACGCCCGATGTTCTTGCATGAACGTCACCACCACCCAAATCTTCAGCTGTTACGACTTCACCCGTTGCGGCTTTAACCAAAGGTGGGCCGCCTAAAAATATGGTGCCTTGATTTTTAACAATAATTGATTCATCAGCCATGGCTGGTACGTAAGCACCTCCAGCAGTGCAGGAACCCATAACGACAGCAATCTGAGGAATGTTCTTTGCAGACATGTTTGCCTGATTAAAGAAAATACGGCCAAAGTGCTCTCTGTCAGGGAATACGTCATCTTGCCTGGGTAGGTTAGCACCACCCGAATCAACGAGGTAAATACAAGGAAGGTTGTTTTGTTCGGCGATAGTCTGAGCACGGATATGCTTTTTTACTGTTAGCGGGTAATAAGAACCGCCTTTTACTGTCGCATCATTGGCGACAATCATGCATTCTTGGCCTGAGACGCGACCAATACCTGCAATGACACCGGCTGCGGGCACATAATCTTCATACACTTCCCAGCCTGCAAGTTGGCCAATTTCTAGAAAAGGAGAGCCTGGATCGAGTAAGTTATTAATACGATCTCTGGGTAAAAGCTTACCGCGATCAAGGTGGCGCTTATTGGATTTTTCACCACCACCTTGTTTTATCTGCGCTATTTTGTCGTGTAAGTCATCAACTTGACGCTGCATATTCGCCGCGTTATCGGCAAATTCCTGACTTTTGGTGTTAATTTTTGAATCTAACTGGGGCATAGATGTGCTCCATAATAAAACGGGAAATAGCAGGCTATTTCCCTTGAATTAGGTAAATAAAATGTAGAAAGAAAACTAAGCCGATTCGGTAAATAATTCTCGGCCAATCAACATACGGCGTATTTCTGACGTTCCAGCGCCTATTTCATAAAGCTTGGCATCGCGCAATAAACGGCCTGTCGGATACTCGTTAATGTAACCGTTACCACCCAATAACTGGATTGCATCAAGCGCCATTTTGGTTGCCAGTTCCGCAGAGTAAAGAATAGCACCTGCTGCATCTTTACGCGTTGTTTCGCCTCTATCACATGATTTTGCGACGGCGTAAACATAAGCGCGCGCTGCATTCATTTGGGTATACATATCAGCGACTTTACCTTGAACTAATTGGAACTCACCAATAGATTGCCCGAACTGCTTTCTATCATGAATGTATGGCACGACTGCGTCCATACAGGCTTGCATGATACCTAGAGGGCCTCCAGATAAAACAACACGTTCGTAATCCAAACCACTCATCAAAACTCTAACGCCCGAACCTTCAGAACCTAGAATGTTCTCGGCAGGAACTTCACAATCTACGAAGACCAATTCACACGTATTGGAAGAGCGCATACCGAGTTTGTCTAGCTTCTGTGCTTGCGTGAACCCTGGTGTGTCTTTCTCGACAATAAACGCTGTGATTCCACGTGAGCCGCCGTTAACATCGGTTTTAGCGTAGATAACAAAAGTGTTGGCGTCAGGGCCATTTGTAATCCACATTTTGTTGCCATTGAGTACGTATACGTCACCTTTCTTTTCAGCTTTCAGTTTCATACTGACCACATCAGAACCCGCATTAGGCTCACTCATGGCTAATGCACCGATATGTTCACCGCTGATAAGTTTTGGGAGATACTTTTCACGCTGCGCATCATTACCATTACGGGCAATTTGGTTAACACAGAGATTAGAATGCGCACCGTAACTTAATCCTATACCCGCTGACGCACGGCTTATCTCTTCCATTGCAATAACGTGTGCAAGGTAGCCCATATCAGCGCCACCAAATTGCTCAGCTACGGTTACGCCAAGTAAACCCATGTCACCAAATTGAGTCCAGAGTTGATTAGGGAATTGGTTGCTTTCGTCTGAACTTTCGGCAAGCGGGGCTATTTGCGCTTGAGAAAAATTGTAAACATGATCACGTAACATGTCGATCTCTTCGCCCAAGCCAAAGTTAAGTG
>CAZXIN010000032.1:0-64333 GCA_964640795.1 uncultured Pseudoalteromonadaceae bacterium
GCGATCACTTTAATTAAATTACTGGATGTCATTTCTCTTAAACTGCTCGCTTGATCTTCAATCATACTGCCACTGCTGCATTGACCATTCTTTTCCTAGTCACTGGCACCGAATTATGATCCCTTAATAACTTCGCTGCCTTTGAAATCAATTGTTTTGAGTCTGCAACCTTAATGTCCTCGGGCACTTTTTGCCCATCTGTCACATAACTTAAGGGTATGCCAAATTCTATGGCCGCAGACACTGCCTCACCTAAACTGTAGCACTCATCGACTTTAGTGAAAATACATCCTTGCAAAGAAATCTTTTTATAACTATCTAATATCTTTGCCATAACTCGATATTGTGCATTAGCCTGTAAAACAACATACTTCTTGATATTAGCACAATTGCTGTCTTTTAACGTATCAAGTTGACTCACTAGTCTTACATCTCTTTGTCCGAAGCCTGCAGTGTCTATCATAATCAGAGACTTCGCTCGATATTGAAACAATAAGTCAGACAAATCCTTCGCATCAGTTGCTTTCTTTACAGTACAGCCAATAATCTTTCCATAGGTAGCCAATTGTTCGTAAGCAGCGATTCTATAGGTGTCAGTTGTAATCAACAATACCGAACCTGGTCCATGCTTTTGAGCATATCGAGCCGCCAATTTAGCAATGGTAGTTGTTTTACCCGTTCCAGTAGGCCCTACTAAGGCAACAACACCTCCTTCGCTTAGAATATCGTTTTGGTTTGTCTTGAGTCTATTAGCCAATAGTTTAAGCAAGTATAACCAAGCTTCTCTCTCATTACAGTTATCTGGCATGTAAGCAACGGCTTCTTTCGCCAATTCAGGGCTGATACCCATTTGCTGAAGGTGATCGATAAGATAGGCTTGCAATGGATGAACTTTACGATTCTTTTGACTAACTAAACCAGAAACCTGATGTTCCAGAACACTGCGCAATGACTGCAACTCTAGTTTGATATCATTAATATCGTTATTGACTGCCGAAGGCAATACGTGATTATCAATCATTGGCTGCACGCTCGATTCCACAGGTATCGGCGGCTTCTTCACTGGATTCATCTCAGATGGTTCAGCAAGCGTTGCGCCAGCTTGCTTCTCAAGCAGTTCACGCAAACTATCGGGTCCAGAATCACCGATAATTTCACTTAAGCTGGTAGGTGGATTATTGCTAGCTCGACTAGGTGACGAATTTCTGGCACCTCGGTTTTGCTCAATATTGCCGGAATCAATACTTAACAGGTTATTACGTCGCGATTCTTTCACCGCATTATGATTCTGCTTAGGCTCAGAAATGGGGTCTTGGTCATAGGCCGCAACCAGCTCCACACCGTCAGCTAAGCGCTTGTTAGACATAATAACAGCGTCTTTACCAAGCTCATCTTTCACTTGCTTGAGCGCTTCTCGCATATCTTTACCGTAAAAACGTCTAATTTTCATTATCTACCTCTTGCTTGTACAGCCTTATTTCTATTGGCCTACAGCGCTAACTATCCTAATTTGTTTGTCATCTGGAATTTCTTGATAAGAGACTACATGAAGCCCAGAAATAGCCGTCTTCAAGAACCTAGACAATACTGGCCTGAGCATTCCTGATGTTAATAAAACAGAAGGTTCACCAGCAATTTCTTGCTGCTGTGAAGCTTCGCTAAGCGATGTTTGTATTCTTTCCGCTAGACCAGGCTCAATACCAGCGCCGTCTTGACCACCAGCTTGCAGTGACTGGTGCAACATTTGTTCCAACTCAGGCGCTAGCGTGATAACAGGGATTTCTGTCGCACCACTGTTAATTTCCTGGATAATCAATCGCTTGAGAGAAATACGAACAGCTGAGACTAGAACGTCAGGATCTTGGCTCTTAGGCCCATATTCAGCTAACGTCTGTACTATAGTCCTCATATCTCTGATTGGGATTCCCTCATACAAGAGGGTTTGTAAGACTTTAACGAGTGTACTCAGTGTAATGACTTCAGGGACTAGACCTTCAACCAATTTAGGGTTGTTCTTCGCCAGTAAATCAAGTAACTCTTGTACTTCTTCGTGACCAAGCAATTGATATGCATTGTTAGTCAATAATTGACTCAAGTGAGTAGCTACAACCGTTGCTGTATCCACTACCGTGTAGCCGAGTGTCTGCGCATGTTCTCGCTTGTTAGGTCTTATCCAAACAGCATCTAGGCCAAAAGCAGGATCTTTTGTTGCGGTACCTTCAAGGTTGCCAAATACTTGACCAGGATTTATGGCTAACTCGTCATCATGGCTTATTTCGGCATCACCAACATTAACGCCAAGGAGAGAGATGGTATAATTGTTAGGGCTCAGATCAAGGTTATCGCGAATATGGACTGGTGGAATAAGAAATCCAAGCTCTTGAGATAGCTTCTTACGCACTCCTTTAATACGAGTGAGCAGCTCCCCCCCCTGACTTTTGTCTACCAAAGGTATCAATCGATAACCTACCTCTAAACCTATGGTGTCTACATGTTGAACGTCATCCCAACTTAACTCTTTTACTTCTGTTGGAGGTAAATTCTGCTCAGGCAATTTATTGAGTTCTTTAGGTTGTTCCTTCTGCTTCTGTTCCAGCCAGTATTGGTAATATGTAAACGCTGCCACCAAAAAGCTAAACCCCAAGAAAGCTAAATGCGGCATACCAGGCACTATTCCCATAACGAAGAGAACAACAGCTGTAATAACCAATGCGCGCCTATTACCTAATTGCTTTTGCAACTCGACATTCATTTCCTGACTGTCATTTTCCCGTGTCACGATAATGGCTGTTGCAACAGACAAAAGTAACGAGGGGATCTGAGCGACGAGACCATCACCGATCGTTAATAAGGTGTATATTTCAATAGCGGTTGAAAAGTCCAAGTCATGCTGAATCATGCCAATGAATAAACCACCGACAACATTAATCAGCATAATAAACAAACCAGCCATTGCATCGCCTTTAACGAACTTAGATGCACCATCCATTGATCCGTAAAAGTCGGCTTCAGCCGTTATTTCAGTCCGTCGCTTACGCGCTTCATCTGAGTCGATATACCCAGCATTAAGGTCTGCATCAATAGCCATTTGCTTACCAGGCATTGCATCCAACGTAAAGCGAGCACTAACTTCGGATATCCTACCGGCCCCAGCAGTCACAACTTTAAAGTTAATAATGAGTAATATGGCAAAGACAACAATACCCACGGCATAGTTACCACCAATAACCACCTCACCGAAAGCCTGAATGACTTTACCAGCAGCATCCCCCCCATTATGTCCTTCAAGTAAAACAACACGAGTTGATGCAATATTTAACGCGAGACGAAGTACAGTCGCAACGAGAAGGATAAACGGGAAAATACCGAAATCGACAGGTTTCTTAGTAAAAAGACTGACTAGAATGACAACCAAGGAGAGTGCAATGTTGAAGCTAAAAAGAATATCCAACAAAAAAGCAGGCATCGGCAGGATAACCATACCCATAATCGCCAACAGAATAATAGGTGTCCCCATTCCTGATGTGATTTGCTTAACTTGTGCCTTGTCGATTTGAGAAAAATAAGCGGCTAGTTGCATGTTGAAAATAACAAATAGTTGACAGTGAAACACTTAATGCAACTAATAGGCCAAAGATGTGGCCTCATCACAACAGCTCAATTATTAAGAAAACGCCCTTTGAAGATTAATAATGCAACTCAGCAGGAATAGGTAGATCTTTACTCAGGGGCTTAGGTTTCTGACCTTGACCTGCCTTAAATTTCTTCAACTGATAGACATAAGCTAAGACTTGCGCAACCGCCATAAAGAGCTTATCAGGAATGGGGCTATCAACTTCGGTTGTAAAGAATATTGCTCTGGCCAACATAGGAGATTCAATGAGAGGAACGTCATGAGCTGTTGCAATTTTACGTATATGTAAGGCGAGTTCATCTCCCCCTTTAGCAATAACAAAAGGCGCCATTTCTCCATCTTGATCGTATTTAAGTGCTACAGAGAAGTGAGTGGGGTTAGTCACGACAACATCCGCTTCTGGAACAGCTTTCATCATCCGATTGGCTGCTGATTGATACTGTAATTTCCTAATACGACTTTTAACTTGAGGATCACCATCCGAATTTTTGTGCTCGTCTTTCACTTCTTGCTTAGACATTTTCAATTCTTTATTGTGCTTATAACTCTGATAAGGCACATCAAAAGCCGCTATAGGAATAGTTGAACAACACATAATCAGAAATATCCAACCAAGCAGTTCCAACGCATGGAATATATTGGCCGGGTACACCTCTAAATCTAGGTGTAATGCTTCATCTTGAAATAAGCTCAGAGCGACATAAGTAGAGGTTCCTACAACAGCGAACTTTGCAATAGCTTTAAATAACTCTACCAGACCATCGGGGCCAAACATTCGTTTTAACCCATTAATAGGGTTCATTTTACTGGCTTTAGGACCCGCAGCTTCCCAAGAAAAGTTATAACCACCAAGTGCAATACTTCCGTAAACGCCTCCAACAACAACAATAAGCATATAAATCATAATAGAGGGAGAAACTTCTTCAATGGCCGCCCCCCAGGCTTGAAACATATGCGTATAATCATAAGCTTCATCATGGGATAAGGTGAACATGCGCCGCATAATATTCATCATTGCTCGGCCAATATCTCGTCCCAATAATAAAAAAGCAATAGCACTAGAAACTAAAACCAAAACCGTCGCCAACTCCTTTGAACGAGCTATCTGACCTTTTTTTCTGGCTTCGTCTTGCCGTTTGGCCGTGGGGTCTTCGGTCTTTTCCTGTGATTCATCTGCCATAATTCATAAACCTTGATAAGTCTTAGCGTTATATTACGTTGGACAGATCTGGAGCAATTGACACATGGTCATTTGCGCACGATCCCACTGAGTTTGAAAATGCGTTCCGAAGTTCCCAATAGTCAACCAGATAATGATCAATCCCATTATCTGAGCTAACGCAAAACCAATAGAGAATATATTCAACTGAGGTGCTGCTTTGGTCATAATGCCAAAAGCCAAATTAATAATAAGCAAACTAACTATGGGTGCTAAAGATAAAGTTAATGCTGCGATAAACATCCATCCACCCCATAGTGCAATATCCTGAAACTGCCCTGGCTGCCACCAGCCAGAACCGATAGGAAACGCTTCCAGACTCATAACAATCATATGGATCATCGCTAAATGCCCATCAATTGTCCAAAAGAGTAAAGTCGCTAAGATAAGGTAGAACTGGCCAACAGCAGGCACGTTAATACCATTAACAGGATCAACAATAGAAGCAAACCCCAGCCCTGTTTGCATCGCCACAACTTGCCCAGCGATCACAAAAGTATTTAACACCATAGTAGATACAAACCCAATACCGATGCCAATAATCGCCTGCTGAATTGCTAAAATAAAGGTCCCCAAACTGAATAAATCCTCAACAGGTACGGGATCGACAACTGGCACTATCATCAATGTCATCATTAGTGCGAAGCCGCCTCGTATACGCCGAGGTACCGAATTTGCACTGATGCCCACCATGGCAGCGAACAAGCCAATGATACGCATATAAGGCAGCAAGAAATCGGTTAACGCTTGCATAATGACATCGAGCAAAACATTCATGAATTATTACCCTACGACCTCAGGAATACGTTCCGCCATCATAAATGTGAAGTCCATTAGTTGCTGAACAATCCAGTGCCCTCCCCAGCTCAAAGCAAGCAGGGTGACGATAAGTCTCGGCAAAAAACTAAGGGTTTGTTCATTAATGGATGTAGCAGCTTGAAAAATAGACACAATCAGGCCGACAGCTAAGCTAGGCAAAATAATAGCGGATACAAGTAAGATAACTAGGCTAAGAGCGTCGTTCAATATTTCAACAAAGACTTCTGGTGACATCAGGAGGTTCTCACTAATTAAAGCGTCATAAGCCAAAACTATTGGCTATGGTACCGAATATTAAATTCCAGCCATCTACAAGCACAAACAACATCAACTTAAATGGCAACGACACAATCATCGGCGACAGCATCATCATCCCCATTGCCATCAATATCGAGGCAACAACTAAATCCAATATTAAGAATGGGATGAACAACATAAAACCGATCTGGAATGCTGTTTTTAATTCACTGGTGACAAAAGCTGGTACAAGGACACTCATTGGCACGTCCTGTGGGTCTTGGAATTGATCTTCATAGCCACCAATTCGAACAAACGTTTCCAAATCTTTTACTCGGGTCTGCGCCAACATAAATGCCCTTAAGGGCATTTTCGCAGCCTCAAAGGTTTGTTGAAATGTCGCTTCCTCATTCAAGTATGGCTGCAATGCCTTTTCATTCATCTCCTCAAACACAGGCGCCATAATGAACATACTTAAAAATAAGCTCACACCAACCAGTATTTGATTCGACGGAGATTGCTGTAAGCCGATAGCCTGACGAAGTATCGAAAGTACAACGATAATTCGTGTGAATGATGTCATCATAAGTACAAATGCAGGAATAAGGCTCAGCGATGTCATAATAGCCAGAGCCTGGAATGTCATCGTATAATCTTGTGTACCATCAGCGTTCGACGTCACAGTTAATGCTTGTACGCCGCCATTGGTTTGGGCTTCAGCTGGATTAATAGCCATTATAATTAACAGGATAATGAGTAAGAGGATCCTCATGACGATTCCTCTGCTTTATTAGTACCAGTAGGATTTATCTGTGGCTGAATAAATTGAGCTAGCTTCGCTTTGAACAAATCTCCGGGGTTTTGGCGGCTTTCGCTACTAATGGGAGTATCTAACTTGGACAGATGATTGATTGATGTTGCTGTAATGCCAACTAAATGTTGCTCATCACCAACCTCAATCACCATAATCCGCTCTTTTGTACCAACCATCATAGTAGCGACTGATTTTAAATCAGACGATCCAGATTGAGTGACATTAAACCGACGCATTACGAAGGCAACAGCGAAAATCATCGCAATAACCACAAACAATGACAGTAAAATTGACACATAAGAAGGCGCTGTAGGACCAGCGCCTTGTGCCGAAACAGGTAGAGCAATAAAAAGAAAAGTACTCAGTAGGAGCTGAGCCATTGATTTACCTAAGTTTTTTGATTCTCTCGATTTGACTAATAACATCTGTTAAGCGAATACCAAATTTATCGTTGACGACCACTACTTCTCCATGAGCAATCAACGTGCCATTCACTAAAACATCTAACGGTTCACCCGCAACTCTATCTAATTCAACTACCGATCCCTGATTCAATTGCAATAAATTTCGAATACTAATATTACTTCGGCCTACTTCCATAGAAATCGTCACTGGAATATCAAGAATCGTATCCAGCTTTCGCTTTTCCTCGACAGTAATATCTGCGCTGTCATTTAATTCATCTAACTCAGCGACCTGAACATCTAGTTCATTTGCACCCAAGTCAGGCGAATCTTCTGCCTCAGCTTCTTCTGACTCAGCTTGTTCGGCCATCGCTGCAGCCCAATCATCCATCGGATCTTCTTCATTACTCATAGGCCACCTCTTTTCTTCAATTCGGTTAACTTCATTTATAAATCTTCTTCAAGGATTTGTAATTCAGCATCGCTATCTAATCGTCGACCATTCTTAGTCAGTACCTGTAACTCAGATTTGACTGATGTCGGTCTTTCTATTTTTTCTACTACTTGCAGCGCTAAGTTGTCTCTTGAGCGCCCCATCTTCGTTCTAAAGGTTGGTAAGTCTTCAACAAATAAGGTGACGTGCTCCGGCATCTCAATGGGAATAATGTCCCCACTTTCGAACTCCATCACAGAGCTCAGTGGTATATCGACATCTAATAGATGAGTTGAAAGGTTAACTTTAACGTCCATGATTTCATCTCGTAAAGCCTTGCTCCAACGCATATCGGTGTCTTCTTTGTCACTTTGCACACCTGCATCAAGCAACTCACGAATAGGCTCCAACATCGAGTAAGGTAAAGAAACATGGAAGTCACCACCGCCGCCATCTAACTCGATATGAAAAGAGCTGATAACAACCACTTCAGTAGGGCTCACAATGTTTGCCATAGCGGGGTTAACTTCTGAGTCCAAATACTCAAAAGACACATCCATAACAGGCGCCCAAGCCTCTTTGTAATCCTCAAAAATAATTTTCAGTAACATCTGAATAATTCGGCGCTCGGTAGGTGTAAACTCACGCCCTTCGATTTTTGCATGAAACCTGCCGTCACCACCAAAAAAATTATCAACTAATATAAAAACTAAGCGGGCCTCCATCGTAATCAGCCCAGTGCCTTTAAGTGGCCTAAAGCGAACCATGTTTAAGCTAGTCGGAACAAATAACGTATGAATGTATTCACCGAATTTAATCATCTGAATACCGTTAATAGACACCTCAGCAGAACGACGCATCATATTGAACAAACTCACACGCATATGACGAGCGAAACGTTCATTGACTATCTCTAACGTAGGCATACGTCCACGGACGATACGATCCTGAGAAGAGAAGTCGTATTCTAGCGCCGACTCGCTGGATTCAGAGGTTTCCTCTGTTTCCTCTTCTTCGACATCGTCTACCCCATGCAACAGAGCATCGATTTCATCTTGTGATAGTAAATCGGTCACGCTTTCTGATACTCCTCGTTATTGCATGACAAAGCCAGTAAACAGCACTTGCTCGACAACAGTATTACCAACTAATTCCTGCATTTTGGTCTGCACCTCAGTCACTGCTTTATCCCTGAGTTCCATTTTACCTGCTTCAGTCACTAGATCATCTGCATTAGCCCCACTGAAAACTTGTAATAGAGCCCCTTCAATACTTGGAATGTGCATTTTCGCAGTCTCTTCGTTGTCAGCTCCTCGAACCAGCAATTGAACACGTATCTGCACTAAACGCTCTCTGGCAACACCGGGAACGTTAAAGATGAAAGGCCTAGGCATTGAGACATACAAAGCAGACCCAAAATCAGCACTGCCTCCCTTATCCTCCATCATTTCGCCTTTGTCTTCCATCACCTCACTTTCTTCCATCATGGCTTCATCTGAAGAGCTACCTAATAAAAAGTAAGCTGCTGCACCTCCGCCTGCGAGTACAACTACAGCAATGATAATGATCAACATCATCTTGCTTTTTGGTTTAGCCCCTTCTTCCATCTGGAGTTCTTTTTCATCAGCCATAAAATTCTCTTATACTCGTTTCACTTAGCTATTATTATGGCTACACACTCTCATAGTGCAACGACTTCATAAAGCAAAATACAATCTATACAAAATAATCGATTGCACCCACATGACCATTAGTAATGGATGATTCAGCAATTTCTTGCAAAGACTCTTCATTATCAGTGCTATGCGTACCGATAGCTTGACCATTCACATTACTGTTTGCAAAAGCCCCTCGATTTTCTCCATCTTGAGTTTGTTGGCTCTCTTGCTGCACCGAAGATTGCCCCAACTCGATACCTTGCTCATCCAACAGTTCTCGTAATTTAGGTGTCTGCTGTTCTAATAAATCTCTAGCTTGTTGTGATTGCGTCACAAAATTGACGCTCGCTTGATCACCTTGCAAGCTAACCCTCGCTTGAATTCCTCCTAAATCGGCAGGATCCAAACGAATATCTGCAACCAAGTTTCTTGCATTCACAGCAAATGCTACTTTCTCAGCTAACTGCACTGCTGCTTCAGGCTTTGCCAAATTGACGGCTTTCTCAAAAGCAGAGTTTTGCTGTGCAACTTTATTCGCCTCCAACTGTTCGATACCTGAGGAAGCAGTCCCTAAACGATTCTCTGTTCTAGCAAGAAGCGATTGAAATACCCCCTCTCCTTGACCAGTAGATCCTTGACTAAATAGCCCAGCCGCTTGTGTTATTTGATTAAACTGTTGTTCACTAAGTTGACCACTTTCTTGTAAGTTTTGAGCGACTTGGTCAACGAGTTGAGTCAGATCATGACTGACATCTTGTCCAGCTTGGTATTTTGCTTTTATATCTTCAAACCCGGCTTTAAGGGCTGCGACAAAATCTTTAGAGGCTTTTTCTGCCGTATTGAGCCCAGCAATTGCGCTTATTTGATTAAAAGCGTTTTCTTGCTGTTCTGGACTAGATTGCAATAAGCTCTGCACAACGGCAACATTTATGGGGGTATCAACACCTTCTACTTGTTGTTCTGGTACATTGTTGTCACTAGACACGCTTGGCACGGATGAAAGTTTATCGTCTGTATTTTGAGTTGGTAGTGATTCAACTAATGGCTGATGCAATGTCAAGCTATCTAGTTGAGCAACATCTATAACCTCTTCCGCTTCATTCAATTGTTCACCAGAGTCATCCTCCTCGCGCTGATTGACATTCGGCTGAGTCAAAGAAGAGAATTCAACAAGCTTCTCTCCTGCCTGATCACTTTCAGACGATACTAATTCTGCTTCCACCGATAAATTAGAAAACTGAACATCAGCTTCAACCAAATCATCTTCAGAAACGCTTTGATTAACGTTGATTGGTGCTAACACTTCGACTTCAGCTGAATTTGCGATATTAACTAACGTTTCTTCCTGCCGACTCAAATTATCAGACAGCGATTCTTCACTACTCTCATCGCCGTTATTGCCGTTTAAGTTTTGTAAAACACCACCGTCTTGTTTTTTACCTGATGTATCTGTCGGATCATAGCCTGTACTATTTTGATTAAGGCGCTGCAAAAACTGCAGTAACCCTTCATCGACATCCTGTTCAACCTGTTCTCCAGATATTTCATTCGCTATATTTTCGTCCGTGATTAAAACATCATCTTCTTGTGGCGCTTGTACTGAAACAGGATCTCTTACTTCAGGAACTGAAACAGTATCATTCCTGATTGCAGATGCATCGTTTCCGGCTTGTGCATCGGCTAATTGCAGAGAGAACGCATCTCCTCCACCATCATTAACCTTCACATCGGCATCAAGCAACACACCCGACGGAGCGGCAATATCTAGTTTAGTTGTGGCAACTTGTTGCACCATTACGGAATCCTTAATCATTTAATACCTTGTTTTTATTAAAAAAACAGTGGCAGTTAGTGTTGATTTCAAATTGTCTTAACGAGTTAAAAGCAAGTAGCGTTCCAATTTTAATTGAAACAACACCATCTAAATCATTTTAAGCAGTTTTCTTCGCTCTAAAGAAACGTTGTACTGACATCTCATCAAGTAATTGTTGCTCTGCTCTATCTTGTTTTACCCTAAGCTGCATTTGCTTCTTCTCAATAAGTGACTCGATAGCCTTGCGCTTTCTTTGTTGAGCTAGCCATAACCCCATCTTATGTTCTACAACACGTTTGGATTGATGGATGGCATAGTTTTGTTGCTCACAAGCCTTATCTAGCTTATCGATAAATGACTGATGTTGACCAAAAGACAATGCGCCAACGCCGTCCTTACCTTTATTTCTGAGTTGTGCTAAGTACTCTCGCTTATATTGGTCCAAACCGCGCAACTTTTGCTGGTTCAGTTGCAACTCCTGACGTGCTCGGCCTAAATCATTTGCCAACTGTTCTTCTTTCTCTCTCTCCCAATCAGCAACAAGTTTTAATTGTGATCTTGCCATAGCTCGTTACGCTCCCAAGCCTGCGGTTAGTTTAGCCATATCTCCAAGACCATCTTCATAAGGTATAACTTCTTTCATACCTTGCTGTAAGAACGCGTTGATTGCCGGTTCAGCGGCAATAGCCAAGTCAATTCGATGATCTGTACCTTTGGTATAAGCCCCAATATTGATGAGATCTTTATTCTGCTGATAATTCGAATAAACCTGGCGCACCCTTCTGGACGCTTGAAGATGAGCATCCTCAACAACCATAGGCATCACTCGGCTGATAGAACTTTCGATATCTATTGATGGATAATGGCCTGAGTCTGATAACTGACGCGATAAGACAATGTGACCATCGAGTATTGCTCTAGCAGCATCAGCAATAGGGTCTTGTAAATCATCCCCTTCAACCAAAACAGTATAAAATGCTGTTATGGAGCCTTGATGTTCTGCACCATTACCCGCCCGTTCGACTAAAGCAGGAAGCCGAGCAAACACAGAAGGCGGATAGCCTTTAGTTGCAGGCGGTTCGCCTACAGCCAATGCAATTTCGCGCTGCGCCATCGCATATCGAGTTAACGAGTCTATTAACAACAGAACATTGAGCCCTTGATCACGGAAATACTCCGCTACAGCAACGGCTGTTTCACACCCTTTAAGGCGCATAAGCGGAGAGGTATCTGCAGGAGCAGCAACAACAACAGACTTCTTGCGTTCATCTTCGGTCAATATATCCTGAATGAATTCCTTGACCTCTCGTCCCCTTTCACCAACCAAACCAACAACCACTACATCAGCACTTGTCCCTCGCGTCATCATACCTAGTAGGACACTTTTACCGACACCACTGCCCGCAAACAATCCCATACGTTGACCAACCCCAACCGTAATAAGTGAGTTGATCGAACGAACACCTACATCTAAAGGTTGCTTGATAGGTTTGCGTAATAAAGGATTCATGGGTGGTGTTGTCAAAGGTACGCGCTTGGTCGTATTAATAGGCCCTAAACCGTCAAGAGGTTGACCGTTTCCATCGATAACACGACCTAGTAGCTCCATCCCAACAGCAAGCCCACTTTCTCGGTTTAAAGGCTGAACCCTTGATCCAGGAACGATACCTTTGACACCCTCAGTAGGCATCAAATAAGTAATATCATCGCCAAAGCCAACGACTTCAGCTTCAATTTGACCATCAATAGTTTGTACCAAACATTGACTGCCAACAGGCAATTGACAACCTACAGCTTCAAGCGTCAACCCGATCCCTCTGACTAATTTACCTGCAGCAACAGCATTCGATTCAGGAACTTGTTGGCGGATATTCTTAATATTGGCAAGAATGGTATCAGTCATTGCAATCACTCATTATTCGTCGAATCCAAGATCAAACTGAGTTAAACCTTGTTGAGACATGAATTGGTTAATCACATCTTTTAAACGACGCTCAATAGTCACATCAACGCCATTACTGTTAGTAACAATATCGCACCCACCACGAGACAACTCAGCAGCTTCGACTAAATGCCAGTTGTGTTTCGCCATCTCTTCTTCACTAAAATGCGCTTTAACTAAGTCGAGATCCTCTGGGTTTAAACGGATTTGATAAGCTTTTTCACCAATGGGTAGAGCCTTAAGCCCTTCACTAAGCGCCTGAAAAATAATATTGTCATTTGTTTCTAGCTCAGTCTTTATGACACCTTTCGCCAAGCTCACGGCGAGGTAAACCAGCTCAGTCTGCAACTCATTCTCTACTAGTTGCAGCGGCTCATGAAGCTGCTCGACAAGTTTTTGCCAGATGTCTCGTTGTTCATCAATAGCAACCTTTCCCTGTTCTAAACCTTCGTTATGGCCTTCGTTGTACCCCGTAAGTTTACCTTCTTCATAGCCTTTTTCATGCCCCTCTTTGAGCCCCTGCTCCATACCTTCATTCTTACCAAGCTCAAAACCTTCTTGATAAGCGGCCTGCCGAATAGCTTCTATCTCTTCGGCTGTAGGCGGTAAAATCTCTTCTTCTGGTTCGGGTGGCTCATATTTCCATTCACTTGTTCGATTTAACGCATTGGTTTTGTCTGATTTGAGCGCTTTTCTGTCTTCCATGTATGGGAGAGGCCAGTCATCAATCTTCTTTTCGCCCAAATCTTTCTGCGAAATTTTGCTGACATTATTCTTTGCTGGAGCATAAGTATTATTCATATAGAGTTATCTAAGTCAGCTATTTATAAGAATTCTTCGCCGCCACCGCCGCCAAGCATGATTTCACCTGAATCAGCCAGTCGTCTAGCCACTGACAAAATTTCTTTCTGAGCAGTTTCAACTTCGCTAATACGCACAGGCCCCAAAGCTTCTAGGTCATCAATGAGCATTTCCGCCGCACGTTTAGACATATTACCAGTAATCTTGTCACGTAATTCGTCATCAGCGCCTTTAATCGCTTTAAGTAGAGACTCTTGCTGCACTTCACGCAAAATAGCTTGAATAGCTCTATCATCGACATCAGCAAGATTATCAAATACAAACATAAGGTCTTGAATTTGTTGGCTCATCTCTTCGTCTTGCTCGCGAATAGCGTCCATCAATTGACCTTCTACATTAGTATCTAAGTAGTTCATGATTTCAGCTGCAGACTTCATGCCGCCCATTTTGGCCGCTTGTGTACCAGCTTGACCAGCAAACTGTTTCTCCATGATTTCATTCAACTCTTGTAGTGCAGCTGGTTGCACTTCTTCAAGATTCGCAATACGCATCATGAGATCTAAACGAACTTTCTCTGGGAACTGACCAAGAATTTCTGCTGATTGCTCAGCATCTAAGTAAGACATAACAATAGTCTGAATCTGTGGATGCTCGTTACGGATGATACTGGCAACCTGTTTCGAGTCCATCCATTTCAATGAATCCAAGCCTTTCGCTCCACCACCTAACAAGATCTGGTCAATCAAATTAGCGGCTTTATCTTCACCCAACGCAGCTGTTAGCGCACGTTTAACGAAATCTTGGCTTTGGAAGCCGATCGTACTGTAGTTTTGAATCTCTTCAATAAAGTGTTTGTGTACCGAAGTAATCTTTGACTGCGTCATGTCATCAATCGCAGCCATAGCCTGGCCTAGTTTCTGTACTTGTTTAGGCTCAAGGTGCTTGAGTATTTGTGCTGCATCTTCTTCGGTTAAACTCAATAACAGTATCGCAGCTTTCTCGACACCTTCTAACTTACCTATGTCATACTCTTCACTGACTTCGGATTGTTGTTCTGCTAATTCAGTCGCCATAATCTATTCGTCCATCATTAACCAGCCTTTCACCACCTGAGATGATAACTCAGGCTCATTGGCAACTAAGGCTCTAACCGCTTTCAATACATCTTCATCTTTGTGTAAATCAGGTAACATCAGAGATCCATCTGCCGCAAACCCGACTTGCCCTTCATCAAATTCTTGAGACAACATAGTGATAGTCTCGTCACCCAAATCCAGTCCCATATCAGCATCAAAATCTTCTGCTTCTTTAGTGTCGTCTGGGTAAATCAGCTTCTTAAGCATTGGCCTGACAATCGCCAAAATCAGCACAATAATAACAATACCACCAACAATTAAACGTAATGCACGCATTGCCCATGGCTGCTCCCATATTGGTGTCTCTGCCGCCAAAAGGTCGTCACTACGGTTAAATGGAATACTCACCACTTCAAGCGAATCTCCACGAGTAACATCAAAACCGATACCACCTTGCAACAACCGTCGAATATTGAGTAACTCGCCTTGTGCCCTAGGTTCACTGGTAACTGTGCCATCTTCCGCAGTGACTGCTTGATGATCAACAGCAACGGAAACTGTTAAGCGACTAATCACACCTGACTGCTGTTTAGTATGGCTAATCGTTGTATCTAATTCATAATTTCTTGTTTCTTCTTTATGATTGCGCCCTGGCTGAGATGATTGTCCGTTACCACCACCCGCTCTCTCCGGAATATTTGAATCTAACGGCGGTTGATTGGTCAGAGCACCAGGGATACCAGCAATAACACTACCAACACTATTGTCTTCAATAGTCATTTCACTGCGTACGGCAGGTAGGTCAGGGTTATAACGTTTTTGAGTTTGCTCAACAGAAGTAAAGTCCATCGCAACATTAACTTGAGCAGTATAATTTCCGAGTCCCAAGACAGGGATGAGTATAGAATCAATTTTCTCACGATATTCTGCTTCACGTTGCTTCTCCATAGCATATTCTTTACGTGACTGAGCAGACGCTGCATCTTGAGAACCAGAGTTAAGCAAGCGTCCATTGCTATCTGTTACCGTAACGCGACTCGGCTCTAAACCTTGAACGGCAGATGCAATAATATCAACGACAGCATCCACTTCTTCACCTGATAATAAGCTACCACGACGCATCGTCACAACAATAGTCGCACTCGCTTTCTTCTCTCGACGCGCAAAAACATTGGCAACAGGCAATGCAAGTAGCACTCGAGCCCTATTCACAGAAGACATTTCTTCAATGGTGCGGGCAAGCTGTTGTTCACGAGCATGTTTTAAGCGTTCTTTCTCCAACCGCTGACTAACACCAAATCCCATGTCCTGCATAATAATGTCAGTGCCACTTGAAGGGTCAGAAGATAGCCCTTGCCGCGCTAAACCAAGCTTAATGTTTTGGTAATCACTTTCTTTAACGTAAACTGTATCACCTTCTAACCGATAAACAATTTGGGTTGTATCAAGGTAGTCTAACGTTTCGATGAGTTCACGTGTTTCCATCTTGGCTAATGGACGATAATCCGGCTCCTGTGCCCAAATAACGATAAAAATAGCGATAGTCACACAGATGACTAAGGCAACGACCATAGTGATTTGCCGCATCATGTCAGCGCTTCCTAGCGTATCCATAAACCCAGCTTTCTGTTCTGCGTCTGTATCTAACTCATTTGAGCTTAATGCGAGTTCTGTACCCGTTGCTTCTGCCACTTTAGTCTCCTATCAAGCTCTAAATTACACTGGCATGTTGATGATTTCTTTGTAAGCCTCAAGTACCTTGTTACGCACTTGTACTGTTGCTTCAAAAGCTATTCCCGCTTTTTCCTTAGCAATCATGACTTCAGCCAAACTCAAATTAGGGTCACCTAATTCAAACTTCATAGCCTGTTCTTTGGAAAAACGTTGCATATTATTGACGTTGTCAATGGCACTCGACAGCATGTCAGCAAAATTCTTACCTGACGAATTACCTTGAATCGCATTGGTTTCTGGGTTTATTGACTGCGCTTGCGACGCTAATGATTGAAGTTCATTGAATAAGTTTTGTGCTTTAATATCCATGACAAACTCCCCTTATGTTCAAATAATTGACTGGCACGTGGCCTTTTAACCAATGATTGCAAGGTGGATGCCAACAATTTTTAACCTTATTTTTCAGTAAGTTAAAATCGATTGAAAGCATGAATGCAAAAAGCGCCACTGAGTTGACGCTTTTAAAAGGAGTTTGTATTTCAATGTCAGGGGCATTAGAGCATGTTGATCTTTTCTATACATATTTACATCGCTCTGTTTGTTATTTAGACAAACGAGAGACTGTATGATCTATTGATGTAAACGAATAGGCCCTGATGCAGTATAAATAACAACGCACCCTAGTTAGGTAAGTCGATCCCAACTTCTCTCATTTTGGCTAACTTGTAGCGCAGTGTTCTAGGGCTAATACCAAGCTGCTCAGCAACATCTTTACGTCGCCCATTGCACTGACTGAGTGTTTCCAAAATAATTTGGTGTTCTTGCTGTTGCAATTCTGATCCAAGTTTACTGCTTAAATCTGTCACTTCAGTTTCTTGTCCAACGTCAGCAAACGTTGATTGGTCTTCAATATCGATGAGAAGGTCACCTGCGTCAATTTTACCAGCAGATGATAAAATCAGCGCTCTTTGGATGACATTCTCTAATTCACGAACATTACCCGGCCAACTATACTGCTCCAACTTAACGCGAGCAGCAGAAGACAGAGTCGCAACTTGTGAGTCATGGTTTGTATGACGCCGAATCAAATGCTCAGCTAAAGGCACAACATCCCCTTTACGATCATTTAGAGGTGCCCACATGAGTGGAAATACATTTAGGCGATAATACAAATCTTCTCTAAACGTGCCATTTTGTACAGCAAGCTTTAAGTCACGGTTGCTGGTTGCAATAACTCTCACATTGAGCTTAATTGTTTTACGACTTCCCAAACGCTCTACTTCTCGTTCCTGCAAAACACGCAGTAACTTTGCTTGTAAACCTAAGTCCATTTCGGTAATTTCATCAAGTAGAATAGTACCATCCTGTGCTTGTTCAAACTTACCTGGACAGGCTTGTAATGCACCAGTGAAAGCCCCTTTGTCGTAACCAAATAACGTCGCTTCCAACATATTTTCTGGGATAGCAGCACAATTAATAGCAACAAAACCTTCAGCTGCTCTATTCGATTTATCATGGATATAACGAGCTAACACTTCTTTACCTGAGCCACTGGGGCCTAGCACCATTACAGTAGCTTCAGAGGCCGCAACTTTTTGTGCCAGCTCCAATAATTTCTTACTTGATGCGTCACCTACTATAGGCTGAGTCGATATAACTTGCTTAGATGGTGCGTAGCGATTAACTAAGTTAAGCAACACTTCTGGAGCAAAAGGCTTAGCAAGATAATCAGTTGCGCCATCTCTCATTGCTTGAACAGCATCATCTATCTTCGCAAATGCGGTCATCAATAACACGGGTAGATTGGGTAGTTTTTGCTTAATGTTACGCAACAAAGTCAACCCATTGGTATCACCCATATTGACATCACTAACGACCAGATCGACGCTTGTTTGATTCAGCAAGACCATAGCAGATTCAGCACTGTCAGCCTCAATGACTTGGTAATCACCAAGCAATAAGGTGTCTACTAATGCTTCTCGTAAACCTGCATCATCTTCAACTATCATTATTCTAGTTTGGCTCATAACTTAAGCTCCAACTGCGATGGGTTGTTCATATTCGTTACTCAGGTTTGTCTGTTCATTGGGGACTTCACTCAATAAGGGTAAAGAAATGCTGATGGTTGTACCCGTCCCAAGTTGACTTTGTAGTAAAACTTTGCCGTGGTGTGACTGTGCAACGGCTTTCACAACAGCCAACCCAAGCCCAGTTCCTTGTGATTTTGTGGTATAAAAAGGCTCAAAAATACGATTCGCTTTATCGCTTTCAATCCCTGGCCCGTTGTCTGATACCGTCAAAGCCACCATATCGTTGTTATCCGCTTGTCTAGCAGCTGACAATTTAATGACAGCCCCTTCTGGCTTAACTTGTAAGCTATTTTGTATGAGGTTCTGAAGTGCCCCTGCTAACGCTGTCTTGTTACCTAGTATCAAAATATCAGGCTCGGGCATGGCCACATCTAATCTTGCCTTGTTTTTCTTCAGCATCGCTTCGGAACCCACTTCAACTTCAGTCAGCAAGGATTGCAGCGACAACTCTGACACGACCTCATGATCGCCACTTTTAGCGAAAAGCAGCATGTCATTAACCTGACTTTCGAGATCTTGAAGACGAGACATCAGCTTGTCATTAAATTGTTGACGAGATTTTTCCGGTAAGTTTTGATTGTTTAAATTAGCACCATAAAGCATGGCTGCCGACAAAGGCGTACGAATCTGATGCGCTAGAGAAGCCACCATGTTCCCTAATGAGGATAACCTTTGAAGGTGGCTCATTCTTTGTTGCAAACGCCTTGTTTCGGTCAAATCTGTCAAAACAATAATCTGTCCAGGCTCATTTGCTAAAGGAGTTATCGATAGCTTTACCTTGCGGCCATCTCGTAATGAAACTTCATGACCGTCATCCGCTTGGGGTTTAAAAGAGCGCTGTATGATAGTACGCCAAGCTTCTCCTTCTAGTGGTTCACCTAAAAAGTCCAGAGCAACTTGATTTGCCTGCTTAACCTGCCCTTTACCGTCAACAACCACAACCCCTGCTGGCATCACTTTCAATAAGTTTTGTAAGCGATCGGCTTGTTGACGCAAATCGTAAGCTTCGGCACTAGATATTTCTTCCAACGGCCCTGAAGATTTCAATACCTCAGGAGAGCTCGAAGACTGATAAGATCTAGACTCCGTAGGGTTGAGTTTATGAAATGCTACATTAGGGCTGTTATTCATCGTTACCACTTCTCACGTCAAAACTTTAACATGCAGGGTAAAGCAGCAACTATGCCAACCTTTATACTACTGATTTAATTAGGTTTTATTAGAAAATAAGGAGTCAAACAGTTGACAGTTCAACATCAATGTAGGGGGATTTACGTCCATATCTGACGATAGGTACTGATATTACTCTTTTGAAATATGGTATTTGCGCATCTTCTCGACAAGTGTTGTTCGTCGCATACCAATCTGCTCAGCAGCACGAGCAACAACCCAATCCTGTTGCTCCAATGCTTGTGTGATAAGGCTGACTTCGAGATCAGACAAATATTCCTTTAAGTTAACACCTTCGGGCGGTAACGCTCCATTAAACCCTAGGCTGTCCGACAAATCATCTTCTTCAGGCTCGTCAGTATCATCTCGGAATAACGCATTCAAAGCTTCGCGTTCTAATAGCTCTTCGGGGTAATCTGGCTCATACAGGTCACCGTCTAAGTGTTGGTATTTATCAGGTAAATCTTGTACGTCAACTACTTGATTAGGATATAAAATGATCAGCCGTTCAACCAAATTAGACAACTCTCTAACATTTCCGGCCCATTTGTGTTCCATCAACGATTTCAGTGCATTTTCAGTGAACTTGACAGACACTCCACCAACTTCATTGTCCATGCGAGACACCAATTCTTGCAGGAGCAACGGAATATCTTCTTTTCTCTCTCTTAAGGCTGGGCTATCAATCGGGAAGACATTCAATCGATAGAATAAATCTTCTCTAAATTTACCCTCTTCTATCATACTTTCCAGATTTCGATGTGTCGCCGCAACAATACGAACATCACAATGAATAGATGAGCTACCACCAACACGCTCAAACAAACGTTCTTGCAAGACGCGTAGTAATTTAACCTGCATTTGTAAAGGCATATCGCCGATTTCATCTAGAAAAAGGGTGCCCCCTTGTGCCAACTCAAATCGCCCTTTTCGTGCGCTGATAGCGCCAGTAAACGCCCCTTTCTCATGCCCAAACAATTCACTCTCAAGCAATTCTCCGGGAATAGCACCACAATTAACGGGTATGAATGGGCCATCTTTGCGCTTTGACATAAAATGAATGTTCCGCGCGACAACTTCTTTACCAGTCCCTGATTCTCCGAGAACAAGCACGTTCGCTTCGGTTGGAGATACCTTCTCAATCATCTGCCGTACCTGCTGAATCTCCATGCTTTTTCCAACTAAACTTCTAAATAAGCGAGTCTTAGTATTAACACTTTGCTTGTTGGTTGGCTTTTGTCTCAGATACTCCTGACAACGATGAAAGTATTGCGTTAGCACAGGGTAAGTCACCGGAGGGTGTATTTGCCCAACTAAATTACCGTACTCAGATAAATCAACAACTTCTGTGGATATCGTTATAAATGGATGATGTGGATAAGCACTGACGACCTTGCTTGTTGCTTCGGCGTCAACAGTATCAATAATAACAGCCTTAATATCAGCACTGCTTTTTAATACCGATTCTGCCTGCTGTATATCAAGCGATTCGTAATTTTCACCAACGAAAGATAGAATGGTTTCCATGTTTATCTTGCGAGATTCATCCTCACTGATAATCAGAATTTTACTCATTCTTTATTGGCCCCACAGTTCAATTATTATTGTTATTACTAGCAAACCGAAGAAACTTGTCTCTTATTTTCCATGACCTAGTCCTATGATTCACTGCCATGAACCTCACTATGCTGATATTACCTATTCAAGCCTGCAATTGGTATATACCTTGTTATTCTTATACAATTTAATCACTTACGCCAGAGAACTTAAATGATATATCACTTTTTTTGTACTTTATGATTACTTAACAGACATTTCTGTATGAATTTTGATCAACAAAAGCATGTTTTATCTTTGAACAAGTGCGTGTAAGAAGTTCGTTTTGAATATGCTGGTATGGGTATGTTCGGATTTTAGTGTAGCAATATTGAGAGCACGTGATGAGGGATTCACGTACTCTATTCAGATTAAATCACCCACTTAATGTTGCATTGGCGATGTGAGAACAGTTTGCATGATCCATTGTTTTAATTGAGCTTCGCTCATCCCACCAGATATTCTATTGACCTCTTTGCCACCACGAAAAAATATCACCGTAGGAATACTACGAATGCCTGCTGATTGCGAGACTTGAGTTGCAACTTCAGTGTTCACTTTAGCAAATAGAATTTCATCGGTTTCACTAGCTACCTTTGTAAAAACAGGTAACATTTGTTGGCATGGCCCACACCAACTTGCCCAGTAATCAACAATAACCGGTAAATCGTTTTTCTGGATATACTTAAAAAATGTCTCATCAGTTAACTCAGCTGGCTCGTGTGTGTGTAAAGCCTCATCACACTTACCGCATTTAGCTTCTAAGTGTGACTTATCGTCTTTAACTCGGTTAATCGTGAAACAACTGGGACAAACAATATGCATAGTGTAAATACCTTAACGTATATTTTAAGAAAGCGATTTGATATAAGTACCTGTGTAACGCCCTAAAAATTTCAACTTAACTTATCCAAACAATAACCATGCTGCGATAGCGAACATCAAACTACTAGCAATACGGTTCATCCAAGCGATGTTATTCCCTCTATTGAGAAACACTCGTAAACCTTTCCCACCGCTCGCGTACACTAACATGCAACAAAACTCTGTTAATGTCATTACTGCAATAAGCCCAACAAGCTGCATGGCAAGCGGCTTTTGAATATTAATAAAAGGTGGCAAAAGTGAGACCATAAAGACCCAACCTTTCGGATTGGAGATTGCTGTGATAAAACCTTGAGAGGCAAGCGTTCTGCGTCTTACCGCAGTTTCAATGCTATCCAACGAATCAATTTTGCTATTGGAGTGCCACATCTGCCACCCTATATATACAAGATAAGCTGCGCCAAAATATTTCAGTAATTGAAAAATATCTGGATAGTTCTTCATAACATTGGCGATTCCCATAGCAGAAGCTATAGCAACAACCGCAACACCAAACAATTCACCGTACATCATCCATAGTGTTTTGCGAACACCTACACGCATACCCAGAGTCATAGCAAGCGTCATACATAGCCCCGGCGTTATTGATACGAAAAAAACAGTCGGTAAGAAAGCGAGTAATAAAGCTAAATCAGGCATAACAAAAAACGAGAGAATGAGAAAACGCGATATTCTACATCATGTCTTTGAACAATGTTGTGAACAAACGGTTAATTCAATAAAGAAGACTTTAACAGAATAGAAGTCAGTGCACTTTTTAAGCACTGACCGAATTGAATATTACTGCCCAAGAAGCGCCAGCACTTGCCCTTCTTGTTGATTAGCTTGAGCTTGAACCGCTAATGCAGCTTCACTTTGAACACCTATAGCAACACTCTCAGATACTGCCTGAGCAAAATCTAAATCTTGAATTCTGCTTAACGCTGCAGAAGTATTGACATCGGCCGTAGACAAATTGCTTGCTGCCGTTGCAAATTGATTCTGAGTTGCTCCAAGCTCAGCTTGCGCTGCACCGACAATCTCCTGTGCAACATCAGCCTCGGCCAGAGCATTCTGTGCGCCGTCGGCAGTACTAAGATCAACGTTGAGAATGCCATCTAATGCAGCTTCGAAGTCTTGTGTTTGAACACTGATCGTTTGCCCGGCATTTGCTCCAACCAAAAAACTAATTTCTGAATCTGAACTTAGCAATGCTTGTCCTGCAAATTCAGTACTATTGATTGTATCGGTAATACCTTCCTGCAATTGGGCAACCTCAGCTTGAATCGCTGAGCGATCAGCATCAGTCAGAATGCCACTACCAGCTTGAATGGACAACTCACGAATTCGCTGAACACTATCAGTAATACCTGACAAACCACCTTCAGCAACTTGTGCTAGAGAAATCCCATCAAAAGCATTAGAAACTGCCTGACGGTTACCCTCAACACTAGACGTTAACCCATCAATAATTTGCTGCGCCGCTGCACCATCAGCTGCACTATTGATTCTTTGCCCAGATGCAAGGCGCTCAAAAACAGTCTCTTGACGCTCACGCAACTGATCTAATGGCGAGAAGCCGACATTGGTGTTGAAATCAACCATAAAAAAATCCTCGTATACCTCCTCCAATTATAGCAGAACACCGGTCAAATAGTAATCAAGGTAAGTATTAGAGCTCATACCTACACATTAAAAACTATAATTTACTTTGATTTAACGTTGACCTCTATTCAGATATCGATCATTGTACCGATAACGTATTCAGAGAAGTTTCAACTTATCACACTGATATATAAACGTATTATTCAGCAGGTTAATCTTCAGTTCATAACAAAATTTTGTTGGCTTCAAATATAGTAGTACTCAATATAAAATTAAGTACTATGACGAGAAATACCAGATAGCCGATAAACAAGGTAAGAAATGTTAAAAAATATCCGTTTGCACATTGAAAAAGATGAAGAGAAACAAGCGGAGTTGGACAACACACTAGCCAACCAGATATTGACAACGCAAAAAAGTAATATTAACGCGTTTCAACGTAATATCCCCTCTCTATTGCCTTTAATCAAAGGTCTTGGTTTATCTAACTACTCTGTTTTTATTAACAAATTCGGTGAACCTAACATTGTTGACTATGGATTAGGGCGTACATTTTATGGTTTCCATCCCAAAGAAGAAGTGCTTCAACAGCTGGCCCAATATCAAAGTCATACCCCTGAAATCCTGCTGACAAAAGACACAACAAAGCCAAGTGATGAGTTTTCCCAACAATCGGCAACTATTAGCTTAAATGCTCTATCCAGTTTCAGAAACTATCAAGCACAAAAACCACTACCTAAGGAGATTGAATGCTTAGTTGTTCTCGGTTGTGGGCTTGGTTTACATATCCTCCCTTTGTTAGAGCAACATAAAATCAAGAATCTCATCATCTACGAACCTGAGCCGCAGTTTTTTCAGTGCTCCATGATGGTAACGCATTGGCAAGACATATTCGCTCAAGCCAAAGCATACGACACAGCAATATTCTTGCAGCTTGAAAAAGATAGTAGAGATGTGATTGATGATATCAAACAGCTAGCGGAACATACGTCAATTTCAAGCTTTCACTTATATAAACATTATAATCATCAAGTATTTGAGTCAGTATTCAACAATTTCTGCAACCGTAGTTGGGAAGACATCAATCAAGGCGGTTTATCGATAAAAACTGTTGACTCGCACCTAGAGTACACACCTCAATGGACGCCCAACATAAAGCTCTCTAACTACTCGATTGTAGGCTCACCAGACGATAAGTTGTCTCGTAATTTGGATGCATTGAAATCGTTTTTTCCTGATATCTATGAGCAATATAAAGACTATACACCTCAAAAATGGCAACCCATTGCTAACCCATCGGGGGAAGTCAACCTCGTTAAAATAGATAGCCTTCACGCCTGGTATAGCGAACACCCCAAACAGGATTGCATTTTAAATTTTGAAAACTTTAACGAACAACCTAATAAAGATGGTTTAGTGCTCGGATATAGTGGAACTAAGCTAGCTCACTATATTCATTATCAATTTGTCAAAGAAACAGAAGAATTGCTCAAACAGTCTGAAGAAGAAGTTGGTGCGCTACCAGATAATGTTGCGTCCATCATAATGTTTGGTTTGGGTGTAGGATATCAATTGGAGAAGTTGCTGTCTGATCATACTGTCGAAAAACTCTTTATATGCGAACCTAATCCTGACTTTTTCTATGCTTCATTATTTGCCATTGATTGGCAAACAATATTTGAAACTATTGATGAGTCTGATTCCCGAATTTACCTCAACATTGGCGATGATGGAACCAACCTATTTCAAGATCTACTGAGTCAATTCCATTCTATCGGCCCTTATATTCTCAACAGTACATACTTCTATCAGAGTTATTACAACGCATCGTTAAACACCGCAATTAGCCAACTAAGAGAGCAGTTACAAGTTGTTATATCTATGGGGGAATATTTTGATCATGCTTATTATGGTATCGAACATACTAAAGAGGGCATGAAACGAAAAATCCCTGTTTTGTCTGCCAATCCATCAAGCAAATTGAGCTATGACGACAAAGAGGTTCCTATTTTTATTGTCGGCAATGGTCCTTCTTTGGATAACTCCATTGACGCTATTAAAGAATGGAAAGAGCAAGCCATTGTCGTTAGCTGCGGCACAGCGTTACAAGCGCTTCATCGCCATGGCATCACACCAGACTTCCATACTGAAATAGAGCAGAATCGAAGTACTTTTGATTGGGCTGTATTGATAGGGGATTTAGACTATCTAAAGCGTATAACGCTCATATCATGCAACGGCATACACCCAGATACTTGCGATTTGTATAAAGATGTTCTGGTTGTGTTTAAAGAAGGCGAGTCTTCAACCATATCTGCCCTCAATATATTGGGCAGAGAGAATTTTGAAGTCCTACAGAATGCTTACCCAACGGTTAGTAATTTTGTATGTGATCTTTTTAGTACACTTGGGTTTTCCAGTATTTATTTATTGGGCGTCGATCTTGGCTTTGTAGATGCCAATCATCATCACTCAAAGTCTTCGGGGTATTACAAAGAAAGCGGAAATGAAACATACGATTACTCAAAAACAGTGAATACGTCACTGATCGTGCCAGGCAACTTCCGTTCAAAAGTGAATACAAAACATGAGTTTAAAGTCTCAAAACAAGTCATAGAGCAAGTTACCCTTAAAAAGCGTAAAGAGCAGGCATTTTACAATTGTAGTGACGGTGCAAAAATAGAAGGAACTATGCCTACACGGCCAGATGATTTGCTTATAGTAGCCACCGCGAATCAAAAAGAGCAGGCAGCAAGAAGCATAAAACAAGGCGCTTTTTCAAACAACAACATTAAAAGTTTCATAGAAAAGTTTGAAAACAAATACTCGTATAGCACTTTGATAAAGGAGTTAGAGGCATTTGAGAGTCTCATTGAGAATAATGACATACAAGCAGATGGGCCAGATCACATTATCAACAGACAAAAAGAAATGCTGTTTGAATCTTATAAAAAGGAGAAGTCGTTACTTTTTTACTACTTATATGGAACGGTGAATTATGCTAATGCAGTACTCACTAAGCTAGCAAATGGTCAGCTTGATGATACAAGTAAAGCTTGTATTCAAGCAAAAGAAGAGTGGCTAACAACTATTAAGCATATTAAAAAAGCTCTACTGAATGATACTGCAGAAGATTTTGATACCTCTTATTTTCGAGCTCTCTTCAGAGCAAGGAAATATCTAGAGTTAAAATACCGTGGTGAGAAGCTAGCAGTAGTGACAAATTCAAATAGTTTCAAATCAATAATTCAACACATAATTAGAGAGTATTTTTTCTGGCTTAAAGAGGTAACTGTTCTCACACCTGACGAAAGCCTAAGTTATGAAGGTAAGGTAGAGCATTTAATATATTTTTTGAATGAACCACAAAGTCATTCGTGGATTACGGGTAAAAATAGCACCTTAGTCATAACCAAAGATATATCTGAGTATAAGGAAACCGACAGCAATATTAGCTTTCTTTATATCCCTAAGCTCAATGAAAAGACGACTGTGACGAACGAATTTATAACAGCCGCCACCGCGTTAGAATGCTGCTTATGCTGTCACAATGGCTCTTTGTTAATACCTAAATTTTTCGTTAGTCCCGACGGTTTGGACAATACCCCCTTTACTTTGCCAATTTATGATTATCATGCCTTCGAGTATCTGAATTACTTGTGTATTTCTCCAAATAAATCAACTCAAGAAGGGGCTTTAGTGTCAATGACTGGTTCAAGAAGGAGAGCCTTGTCAGGAAAACTTAAGGCGAATCATCTGATACAAGAAGTTATTTCCAACGAAGTAATTGCTGACACCCAAAGAAACTACTCTGATTTAATTAAGAGCCTTGTATAGTTTTCAACTAAACAAGGAAGGTAAGAGGCATATCGAATATACTTAGGTTACATATGATCACATTTAGCCTCTCCAATAAATTAGCGCTCTGAAAGGACTGTATGAATATCCTTAAGTCATTTTTCTCAGGACAACTAGAAAAAGAAAAGATAATTATCTTTGGCACTGGAGGTGGTGGATATTACCTATACAACGCTATAAAGAGTAAAAAGCATATTGTTGGCTTTCTAGATAACAATCATCTCAAGCATGGTACGGTATTTTGCAATAAAAGGGTTTACGCTCCCTCTGAGGTTCATGGCTTAAAATTCGACAAAATAATCATTGCAAGTGATTACTATAAGGAAATATACCAACAACTTACTGATGAACTAGGTATACGAAAAAATAACATTAGCTTGTATCACGCAGAGAGCATTACAGAAAAAGGTTCACTGGCAACAATAAGAAATAGATATAATCATCTTATATTAAATAATATATGCAGTAGGTTCGATATCATATCGAAAATAAGCTATATAATTTCTTCTTTGTTCTCAACTGCGATGAAGATGAATCAAGTCTATAACCTTCAGTGGCTTGATAAATTAGAAGGAAATGAACTTCTGACATTTTTAGAAAAACATAATAGTTTTTCTTATCCTCCAAAGTTTATAGGAGAAGAACAAAGATCACATGCCATTGTTATCCCCAATATTTCAGCATATAGATTTGAAGATGCAATTATATCTCCTACTAATAGCGCTATAATTTTGGATGAAGAGCGTGCAGTAATAGTGAGAGTTCCAAGCATGATGAAAGGCAGCGCTGACTATTCAGGAGGGAATATAGTTGCTCATAGCAATAAAAAGATCTTATTGAGGAAATTGGACACTGAATTTATAGAAAAAGGGATCGCAATAACAGGTTCTAGCGATACAAACTACTACCATTGGGTTTTGGAAGTCTTAAGTAAACTCCAATATATTCAACATCTTCCCAAAAGCTATATTAGCTATCCGATTATGATTTCAGAAAAAGCGAAAGAGATCCCATCTATTAAAAAATTGTTTTCGCTATTTAATGTAAAAAATAAAGTTATCTGGTTGAATAGTATTCAGCAATACCGTGTCGGAGATTTAATCTACATAACGCCACCTAACTACCTTATCCCTAACCTCTCCATAGGAGAAAAATACCAAGCTCCACACTGCTACGTAAATATAGACTCCATTCGTTATATAAAAAACATTGCTTTAAGCATACAGAAAAATGAAAGCAAATCATTGGCCCCAAAAAGAATCTTCTTAGCACGTAAACCTTTTATCCGGGATTATAACCAAGAGGAAGTCATTGCTTTGCTAGCTCAGTATAATTTTACGGCTATTTATCTTGAAGATATGACTTTTGAAGAACAATTAAATTCAATGCAGCAAGCTGAGTTTATTATCGGACCTACAGGTGCGGCATGGACCAATTTGATATTTGTAAACTCAGGAATAAAAGCACTAACTTGGATAGCGAAAGAGTCGGGTGATTTTTCAGGCTATTCATCCATCGCATATCACACAGAAATTCAACTCGACTTTATAACTTACAATGCAGGCACTCATGATTCTAGAGGGCTATATTTCATGCCTTACAAAATAGACTGCCGAAAAATAGAAGAGTGGCTAATAAACAATTTGCATTAAACAAATAACACTATCGACACTATAGTTTTGTAGTTCCAGATTGTTACCTTTCAACTATTCTCAATACCTTGTTTTTAATTTTTAACTCTGTTGTTAAGCTCTTTGTCATCGCTTGTATTGATGACTCATCTTGAGACGCGATTAATATCATATCCTTGTCAGTTAGCTTAGCGTTTTCGGGCATTGTAATCATGAAGCTATTATAAATAGCTCCTTCTTTGGAAGGGTTTCCATCCATGACACCAACAATATCAAATCGACTAGATGAGCTATTCTGGTTCTGATAAATAAAGCTATCAGCTATATCACCTGAACCATACAAAAACACTTTTCCTTCGCTCACCTCAGTACCCTCATTCATTAAAACAACTTTGTGATTATCCGGGTCTAATTGGTAACTAGTCATCACCGGATTATGACCAATATAGTCAATTCCTAAAGACTGACATTCTGAACATATAAGTGCGTTAGTTTTCTTTTGTTTGAGTTCATCAAGAGCCAAATCAAATAAATTACCAACTAAGGCCTGAGAATAATATGTTTTATCAACTCCACAGCAACTCACTATGTTGCAGGACTCATCTATAACTAAACGACTAAACTGAGGGCATACATATTCTTTAGGCCTTTGAGCCTGAAACTGCTTGTAGTATGACGTATATAATTGCGATTCAATAACCGCAACTTTCTCTTCATTGTAATTACCAGCCAAAAAATCTTTAGACATACTATAACCATTCAAATAAGCACCAGAAGCATTTACGGTTAAGCCTAAATGTTCTAGTTCTTTTACAAACTCCATAGCTAGAGGCAATTCATCAGTATTAAATTTGTACATATGAAATGATAGAGCAGCACTACCAACAAAACCATTAGCTCTATAGTTAGTTAATATTTTTTCTATATTCGTTTTTATACGCTCAAACCTGAAGCCATGAACAAGATCATACGACTTCTGACTAAACCCAGGCATGGAAAATATAATTCGGTCTAAATAGCTCAGATCAAAATTGTCGAACTCTATCAATTTTGAACCATTTGTACTCAGAGTGTAATGTAGCTTTTTACGATTTAAGATAGATACAATCTCTTTAAACTGGGGATGTAAGAGTGGCTCTCCCCAATTAAACAAACCGATTACAGAGTCCATATTAATCATATCGTGTTCAAGCAAATAGTTAATGGCAGCCTCGAATTTTTCTGGCTCTATATAGGAACTATTTTTTTTCTGGAAGTCACCTGATATGCTATTTTTACCACTTATGCAGTATTGGCAATTAGCGTTGCACTTTCCTGATATTTCAAACGTTACATCATTAAACATATGGCCCCCATTTCATTTTAGTCGCTTTAGATAACCGTCTGGTGCGACAGTAATCAACAGCTTGTGTTGAATCTCTTTATCAATCACATATTCAGGGTGTTCTTTAAGATATTCCCATACTGCTGTTTTAGGATTATTCCCATGCCCCCAAGGCCTATCCGGGAACATATTTTCAGGCATATCTTCGACCACGGTATCAAAAACAACGCAGTAACTGCCAATGCTTGTTAACGGCGAATAAGCCTCTAATTCAGCAAGAACATGCTCATGCGTATGATTGGAATCTAAGCAAACCATGACACGGGAATAGTTCTTTGCGATATTTCGAACCTCAGCAACAATGTCAGGATCGGTACTAGACCCCTCAAGCATCTCAATACGTGATGACATTGGGTGCATCTCAATAGCTTTTCTATTATGAGCACGAATTTCTATATCAACTCCCAATACTTTACGCTTGGGTCGTTTAGGGTCTAGCAATTTATCGGACTCGACTGCTTCACAATACTCTAGCTGAGCAAGCATAGAGGCACTAAATATGAGTGAGCCTCCATGCGCTATCCCGGTTTCAATGATAAGGTCTGGTTTCACTTCCCATATAAGCTCCTGCATAGCAACCATGTCTTGTGGTACTTGAATAATTGGCCTCCCAAGCCAGGAAAAGTTATACGTATACTTGTGTTCAGCGGTATCAATCAGCCACTGTGTTGATTGCGATTTAAGCTTCTCACTCTTACCCAAGTTTTCAATATTCTGAACTACCTCTTCTTTAAAACTATTCGTCATATTAGTTTCCATATTGTTAAACTCAGCTTAATACTGCATATGATAAAGAGGGTGTATAAGGCACTCTTTGAACTTTTAAATTATTAAGACCAACTTCTTCCATAACGGCAACGGTTTCACCCGGCCATTGCTTTTGATTTAACTCGTCAAAGGCTATGACAGCACCTTTTGGCATACGTGGAAGAAAATGCTTCAACGCTGCTTTGGTCGGTTCATAAAGATCAAAGTCTAGATACAAAAGTGCTACAACCAAGTGTTGGTTATCCTTCATATATTGAGGAATAGTCTCATTGGCATCGCCTTTAACTAATTCTATTTTAGGGATATGTCCTATTGGGCGATTTAAATCGAACAACGCTATATTTCTTTCCAACTCGTTGTCCTTATCAAATCTGTATGAGCCTTTCGACTTATGCTCTGTATTTTCAGAGGTGTCTTTTTCACTCACACTAGGGAAACCGTCAAACGTATCGAAACCAATAACTTTCCTACCATGATTGACCGGCTCATAAATCGAGCTCAATTGAGCCCATGTAAATAGGCCACCACCCATAAATACTCCACACTCCACAATATTGCCGTGCACAGTAAGGATGCGATTGAAAATTTCATTTTTAGCTAAAAATAAACTCAGGTTTTGTCTGGATGTAAAACGTGAAAAGTTATTCAGCTTGTCGATATTGGTTCCAATTGAGTCTGCATAGAAACGTTCCATCTCTGACTTATATTCATTGTCAGAATGAGTTTGAGTCGACGAGTTAGTAAGAGCAAAATTTTGTGACATATTTATTTACCACGCTCAGTAATTACAAATTCAGGGTGATCTTTCTCAAACCAATTTCCTTCTATCATGCCTCCAGGCCAACCTCTTTTTATGGAATCAAGATCATTAAAATTTCCATACCGCAATTGAGTCGTCCACCTAATATCTCCTCTAGTTAGAGGAAGACTTTTATGTACTAGAAGGGTGCTAAAAACCAATGCATCACCGGCCATAACATCCATTGAATATGCCTGCTGCTTTTCGAATAACTCAGGGTTTGCAATACGAATAGAGTGAGCACCGTTCTTATTCATATTTTCTTTATCATTAACAATGACTGGGTGAACTCCCTTTTTATGACTTTGAGGGATAAACTTCACGCCTCCTTCACCGCAAAACACATCAAAAAGTGGTGCCCAAATGACAATGCCATCCATAGACCCCTGCGTATACGGATAATCCTGATGCCAGTCGAAAAGGTATTTTTCCTCCCCTTTGATATCAATACGGAGTGGGACATAAGGGATAACATTAACGTAATCCGTGTTCATCAAAAGCTTAGCAAGAGCCAAATTTCTCTCTTTAACGAGTAGCTGATGTGTTCCTTGAAAGTGACGTGTCGCTCTGTATATTTCACCTGCCCTATCTCTATTTTTTCCACAAAGAGATAGAAAATTACGATTAGAAATCGTATCAAGTGAATCAGCATCTGGTTTTACCCCCATCTCATTCAACTTGAGATTGACCAGTTGATTAACCTCACGGTGTATAGGTATAAGATCTTCTGAGGTATCGTAAAAACCCTTTAACAATACCCACCCTTCACATTGATAGTGCCTTAGACATTCTTCTGAAAAATGTTCTGCTGGTTGAAAAACACCATCAGTCGCCTGATACCTAACCATAGCCATTATGGGTTACTCCTTTATGAAATAACCACCTGGCGTTGATGTCCAGGGGAACTTCTTCATAACAGGTTTCTTTTCACCGAAGTACTCCTCAAAAGCACTGCTTTCCCCCCCCCACTCAGTCATTGCATATTCATCCAGCACAACTAAACCACCAGGCACAACTCTTGGGTATAAATGTTTCAGGGCAACTAAGTTAGGTTCATAGATATCGACATCCAGATGCAGTAAAGAGATTCTTAAACCGGGATGCTCTTCCACATAAGCAGGTACTGTCTCAAGGATGTTTCCCTCGACAATTTGTATTCGTTTTGCCTGAGGAACAAACATATCTTCATGATACAAATCGACAAGTTTATAAAACGGGTCTTTAAAGCTCTTCGCACTCCAACCACCTTCAACCTTGGAGCGATTAGGATACATAGGGCCATCAGCTTCGGTAAAATCTTTTAACCCTTCGAAACTATCAAAACCTATCACATGCCTGATTCGATCCCCTGGGTGAAATATTTCTAGAAACTTAGCGAACGCAAAAAGACTATTGCCTTGATAAACACCGCATTCAACGATGCATCCAGGTAAATCCTGTACCATCTTATACAGCTCGTAATGCGCTAAAAACCGAGTGATATTGATCCGTCTGGCATAGATAGCAAAAGACTCTAATACGTCACCCGTTGGGATATCACTTTGGTCAATAACATCGCAAATCTCATCCAGAACGTTCATCCCTTTAACATTGTTGCCACCGTACTTTTCAGATTTCTTCTTCTGCATTGTTTAAACCTATTGTTGATAAATTAAGTGATGTTTCTATTTTTAATGGAATGAGATACTTCTACTTTAACTATGTGATTCTTTTCTATATTCCCTCTTATTACAGCGCCAGAAGAAATGATACAGTCATCACCAATAGTGACATCAGGCTCTACGAATATTCCCGAAGCAAACCTGACGCGATCACCGATATCGACATTCCCAGAAGTGGCAACAGAAGGGCCAAAAGCGCAATGATCGCCCAATCGATTACCATGCTCAATATGCGTACCACTAGTTATAAAGTTGTTGTCGCCAATATGACTACATGGGCCTATATAACTGTTCGAAAGAATGACATTTCCGATACCAATTTCAACCAAATTACGAACTTCAACAGAGGGATCAATAACATTGCAAAACGGCACACCAGCCTGTCGTAATTCTTTAAATGTATTTTCTCTCTCAACTAAATTTCGATTAAAAGCAATAATGACTTTGTCAATTAACTTACTATTTAGATATTGGTCCAATAACTCAATGCTTCCTACTATTGGGACTCCTAAGATACTCTCGCCTTTATAAGAATCATTTTGGTCGAATACACACACGGCTTGCATATCCGGATTCCTAATAATCGCATCTATAACGATTAGTGCTCCGCCACCGGAGGCTCCACCAATAACCCCTACACGTTCACGTGAAGCAAAGCCGTGCCTATAGGCTAAATGACGATTCTTCAATAGAAACAGCCTAACATCTTGCTCCTTAATTTTTTTATCACCGTACTCGCTGACTAAATCATCAATATTTAATTGGTTTTGTTTGATAAGTAGTTCCGCTTTTTTGGTCAGCATTGATGACTGAGTATGCGACTCTTGTCGTTCGTTAGATACTATCTCTTCGAGTGTATCGATTGCATCGTTAGTTTCATGCTCACTCACTAATGCAAAAGCCTTGTTGGTTTCCAGTTGAGTTCCTGATTCGCAAGAGTAATACAAAAAACCATCAGCTGGAGCTTCCACCTCAAACGATGTTTTCGTCGTTTCCATCGAACATATCAAATCACCAGACGCCACTCGCTGCCCTGACTTTTTAAGCCAAGTATTGAGTACGGCACACTTATCATTGGCACCTACCTGAGGAGTTCTAACAATTGTTATCATATTAAAATCTCAAAAACTTTTTTTGCTAGAGATGCGCCTGTAACCAACACTTGCTCCTCCAATTCTTTAGCAGCTGGGACAATATTACTCTGAGCGGAAAGTCGATGGATATCGAGTGTTTTATACATTGATGCTTCATGCAATGCTACAGCCGTTTCGCTGACCCAGCCAAAACCCGATGTGTTGTTGTCAGCAATCAAAACTGATTGACAATCACTGATATATTGTCTGATGACTTCTTGGTCCAAATCAGTACTTATTTCTGATGGAAATATAGCCCGCAAATTTATTTCATCTTCAACTAAATCAACCATGAGTTGCAAGATATGCTCGGATAGACCTCCGTATGACACTAAAATTAGGTCGGGCTTTTCAGCAGAATTTTCCACCACAGCGACGGGATACTTGTCACCAACGTATGCTACCGATAACTCAGCTGGAATATCCGTACTCAGGTTATATAAGTTTTTGTATTCAATAAATAAAGTAGGATACTCTTCATTCTCAATACTTTTTTGTAGTAACTTGCCAGGATCATGGAAAATAGACGGGCAGATAACTTTTAACCCTGGTATGCCCAAAAACATCTTTTCGATACATTGACTATGAGTAGGCCCGTAACCTCTACCACCACCCATAGGGGTACGAATAATTAATGGTACGGTAACTTCCTTGTTATACATTAACGAAAATTTACTGGCATTATTTAAGATTTGATCTGCCGCCAAAGCCATAAAATCACCAAACATAATCTCTGCGATTGGCTTAAACCCTCTTATAGCCAGACCTGTTGACACCCCAACTATTGCACTTTCACTTATAGGCGTATTAAACACCCTATCCGGAAACTTGCTAGATAAACCTTTTGTGACTTTAAAAGCACCTCCGTAAGGGTCCTTAATATCCTCACCTATTACGACAACTTTTTCGTTTGAGTCCATAGAAGTGAACAGCGCATTTCGAAGGGAATCTAAATAAGTATCAGACATTCAGGAGTTCCCTTACAATAGCGTTAACCTCTTCTTTAGCGCCTTGATAAATATCAGATACATTGCCACCTAGTGCTTTTTCAAATAATGCAATGGGTTCCCTTTTTCTATGCTTTGCAATTTCATCTTCATTCCTGTGATCATCTCCTTTGCTGTGAGGTCCCAAACGATAGGTCTCAAGGAATAACATCTCAGGCTTTTGAGTCTCTCTAATTGTCCTAACACATCGACTAGCAGCTTCAAATACGGCTAATACATCCATTCCATCAGCAACCGTGCTCGAAATACCAAATGAGTCTGCTCGTGTCAGTAAATTACCTGCATGCTGCTCGTTACTTGGTGTCGATTGCGCATAATGATTCAACTCAGCAACGAACAACACAGGTGCTTCCCAAAGAGACGCAATATTAAACGCTTCATAGATTGCACCTTCACCAAAAGTTCCATCTCCAATAAATGAAACCGCAATTGCGCCTGACATCTTAAACTTTTCAGCCAAGGCCATACCAGTGACGATAGGTACACCGGCTCCTTGAATTCCATTCGTATAAAAATTCTTAAACTGTATATGTTGACTCCCTCCTATGCCACGACATATACCGCTAGAAAGCCCCATAATTTCAGCAATTAAGCCTTTTACATCATCACTATAGGCTATGTAGTGCCCATGCCCTCTATGGTTTGAAAAAACAATGTCAATTTCCTTATTGATAGCGTTAATAACACCGACAGCACATGCTTCCTGACCAATACAAGTATGAACTGTTCCATTGAGCTTTCCCTGTGAGAACAATTCCAGTAAAGACGTTTCTGTATGTCTAATTAAACATAATTCTTTGTATAGCTTTCTTTGGAATACGTCCAAAAGGGTTCACCTATATTTTAAAAACGGGAAAGTGCGATAATGCTATTCATTGAATTTCCGCATACTCCGTAACACGCTTAGTAAGTAATAAAAAGCTATTCACTCAATAGTGCCGATTATTCAGTCTGTTCTCATATCTATAAGTTCAATCAACTTCTCTGCCACACACTCAATATCAGGCAAAGTCATATCAAAATAACTTGGCAAGTTAATCCCTCGTTCATACAAACCATAACTCACTTTGTTCCTCGTCACATTTTCAAACATTGGAAAACTAGAAACAGGGTAGAAAAATGGTCTCACCTGAATATTTTGCTCAATCATAGTTTGAATGAGAGCATCTCGTTTCCTAATATCAAAAGAAGCTGGCAGAATAGTCGTTGGCATCCAGTAACTATTAAAGCAGCTTTTCCTCTCACTATTCATTACTGTATCGGCACAATTAAGATGTTCTTTATATTGTTCAAACACCCATCGTTTATGAGCAACAAGTTCATCTACACGCTCAAGTTGAGCTAAGCCAATAGCCGCTTGCACATTAGACATTTTGTATTTGAGTCCAACTTGCTCACACCAGAATAATTTAGGTACAGCCGGGTCTCTGCCATGATTCGCTAGAATACTTGCTTGTTCAAATAGCTCCTTATTGTTGGATACCAACATTCCTCCTTCTCCAGTCGTCAAGGTTTTAGTGCCATGAAACGAAAACACACCAAAATCGCCAATTGAACCTGCTTTTAGCCCTTTATATTCCGAGCCTAATGCCTCCGCAGCATCTTCGATAACTGGGAGGTTGTGCTTTGAAGCAATCTTCATAATGGCATCCATATCTGCCAAATTCCCATAGACATGAACAACAAGAATAGCTTTGGTTGAAGAAGTTATTGCCGCTTCTATACTGTCTGGGTTAATGCACCACGATCTTTCCTCTACATCAACAAAAACAGGCTTAGCTCCCAACTGAACAATGGGTGATATCGATGCGATCCATGTTATATCTGGAACAATAACCTCATCTCCTAAGCCCAACCCCAAGCTAGAGAATGCTATGTGCAAAGCCCCCGTACAGCTTGATGTTGCTAACCCATAGGGTGAGTTTTGATACGCTTTAAAACTATTTTCAAACTTAATAAGGTAGTCATAGCACTCCTCTCCCCAACCGTTGGTTATTGCATCTTGAACATACTCAATTTCGCGTGACGTTATTGAGGGTTTAGCGGCTAATATTTTCCTCATAAGTCAATGTCCAGATTTGGCATAAGGGTCACGAAAGTAGTCCCTGTCATAAAGGCGAGCTGCTCCTTTACTTCATCCTTAATATTCCAAGGCAATATAACCAAGTAGTCTGGAGGATTAGTGACTAAAACTTCAGGTGATAAGATTGGAATATGACTACCAGGCATGAGCTTTCCTTGCTTGGACTGCGCTGCATCACATATCCCCGGTAACAAGTCTGGTTTGACACCAGAATAATTTAAGAGCGTATTGCCCTTTGCCGCAGCACCATAACCTAAGACTGTTTTTCCTTTCAATTTCAGGTCGAGTAAAAAATCAAGTAAGTTATGTTTAGTCGTTTCAACTCGCCTTTGAAAATTAAGATAAGTGTCGAGAGACAATATTCCGAATGTTTCCTCTTTTTGCAGTAGCGCCTTCAAGTTATCGGTAGGCAACCTGTTAGACTCCGACTTAGCAGCATAAATCCTTAAGCTTCCGCCATGAGTGGACAACTCTTCCACATCAAAAACATCCAACCCAGCATTTCTGAATATTGCTACAACCACATGTAAAGATAAATACGAAAAATGCTCATGGTAAATCGTATCGAATTGATTAAATTCAATGAGTTTCTGTAGATGCGGAAACTCCATAGTAACCACACCACTACTTTTTAGCGCTAGGTAAAGTCCACTCACAAAATCATTAATATCTGGGACATGGGCTAGGACATTATTTCCTATTATCAAATCAGCTGCTCTTTGTGTTTCAGAAAGCTTTTTTGCTAATACTGACGTAAAGAAGTCTTCAACCACAGGAATACCCAATTCTCTGGCAGCGCTAGCTGTAGCTGTCGTAGGTTCAATACCAAGGCAAGGTATTTGAGCCGCTACAAAGTTTTTTAACAAATATCCATCATTAGAGGCAATTTCAATGACATAACTGCTTTCATCAAGATCCAACCTTTGCGTTATCATTTTTGTGTAATCTGCGGCATGTTTAAGCCAACCGGAAGATACTGATGAGAAATAAGCATAGTCAGCATTGAACATGTCTTCTGCCGCGACAAAGTCCTTTGTCTGAACTAACCAACATTTATCACAGACAAAAACTTCAAGCGGATAGTAAACTTCTGATTTGCATAAAACTGTAGAGTCCAGATAAGCATTCGAAGGTGGTGCATACCCCAAGTCAACAAACTTATTGGATAGTACCTTCCCGCAATGGCGGCAGTTCATAATGAAACCCCAGAAAAGTCTTTAGAAATTAAAGGGTGATTCCTGTCTTTTTCAGATATTTCAGAGCAGATCAGTGGCCATTTTATATTCATTGTTGGGTCATCGTACCTAAATCCCAACTCGTATTCAGGCTGGTAGAATTCGGTATGAAGATAAAGCATCTTGACATTGTCCGTTAGCGCTTGAAACCCATGTGCAAATCCATCAGGAATTATCATCATATTGTTAGAGTCAGCGCTCAATATCTCGCTGTGCCAATGTAAGAATGTTGATGATGAAGCACGGAGATCAACGGCAACGTCAAAAACCTCACCCTCAATACACCTAACAAATTTAGTTTCTGTCGCTGGCACTGCTTGAGAATGTAACCCTCTTATTGCACCTCGCTTAGCCGTACAAGAATAATTCACTTGCACAATATTTAAATTAGCTTGAGTGGCCTTGAGTGCCCCCTGACAAAAAAGTCGGGAAAACTTACCGCGCTCATCGCTTTTAGCCTGACTGTCTACGATGAACAGACCTTCCAATGCCGTGGGAACAAAATTCAATGGTTGCGCTCTTCATTCATTCGATAATCAGTTATTTGTTGCAAACAAATATCCCTTGCTGAATCACCACTTTCGACATGCTGTGACCATTCAATAATACTTCTTAACGCCTTTTCTATCGTCCACCGTGGATACCACTTAAGCTTACTGTTAGCCAAAGAGCAATCCAAAGCCAAAAGCTGCGCTTCATGCAAAACTACTTCACCTTCTTGCACAACCTCAACCTCAGAAGGATAGTTTTGAACAATAAATTCAGTAATCCAATTAACCGTTCTTGTTGCGTCTTTGTCAGGCCCAAAATTCCAAGCATGAACATATTCACTGCCATCTACAGCCATCTTTTCAGCAACCTTCAAATAGCCATATAATGGCTCTAAAACATGTTGCCATGGCCTTACTGCAGTTGGGTTTCGTAACGAAATCTTTGTTTTATTTTTAATGGCATTAAGTATGTCAGGAATAATTCGGTTTTCTGAAAAATCTCCCCCCCCTATTACATTTCCCGCTCTCACTGTTGCTAGAGCAACATTATGCTTTGTATATTGCTCAGGGGGAAAAAAGGACGAACGATAAGAGGAAGCTAAAATTTCCATACAGGCTTTACTACTGCTATAGGGGTCATACCCACCTAATCGATCGGACTCTCGATATCCCCATGACCATTCTTGGTTTTCATAACATTTATCAGTCGATACTAATACAATTGAACGGACAGAATCAGCTCTTCTGCATGCCTCTAATACATTAAGAGTTCCTATCACATTGGTTTCATATGTTTGCTTAGGGGTATGGTATGACTCAATCACTAATGCCTGTGCAGCAAGGTGGAACACTATTTCAGGCTTATACTTTGCAAAACTCGACTGTAATAGCTCATCGTCAGAAAGCTCACCAATAATGCTGGTTATACCTTTTTCGACACACGCCATGTCATATAAATTAGGTTGGCTTTCAGGTTTACGTGAATACCCAATAACAATAGCCCCTAAGCGTTCTAACAATAAACACAGCCAACTACCTTTAAAGCCGGTATGCCCTGTGACTAAAACCCTTTTCCCTTGCCAAAAGTCAACATTCATTTCCATTTAACCCATGGCGCACTATCATTTTTTAGCATATCTTCAAGTTGGTTTTTATCTCGCAAGGTATCCATTGGCTTCCAAAAGCCTGAATGCTTATAACAGGAAAGTTGCCCATCCTTTGCAAGATTTTGTAATGGCTCTCTCTCCCACATGGTGTGAGCGTCGTCTAGATAATCAAATACCCCTGGAGAAAGCACAAAGTAGCCACCACTCACCCAAGAGTCATCTCCAGGCGGCTTTTCCTGAAAATGATTAATCATATTACCATCAATATTCAGAGCACCAAATCGACCAGGAGGCTGAATAGCGGTAACTGTAGCAAGGCAACCTGAGTTCTCATGATGAGACACTGTATCCTCAATATTTATGTCGCTTACACCATCTCCATAGGTGAAGCAAAAGTTTTCATTTTCGTTGAGGTATTTACGAACCTGTTTTAACCGGCCACCTGTCCCACTCTCTAAACCTGTATCAACCAATGTCACCTTCCAAGGCTCAGCGTGATTAGAGTGAACTTCCATCTCATTTTTGGCCATATCAAAAGTAACGTCAGACATATGCAGAAAGTAATTGGCAAAATATTCCTTAATTACATACCCCTTGTATCCGCAGCAAATAATGAATTCTTGGATACCATAGAATGAGTAGGTTTTCATTATATGCCAGAGTATGGGCCTTCCTCCGATATCGATCATAGGTTTGGGTTTTAAGTGGGACTCTTCACTAATACGTGTGCCCAAACCACCAGCAAGTATCACAGCTTTCATCGTTCGTCATTTTCCATCAAACAGCGCACACTGAAACGTTTATCAAACGAAGCTAACATCTCATTGTGAAGATACGTTCGCATGCGTTCGTCACCTGTATATAACTTATCAAATACATTTAGATGATTGATAATAAAGTCATAACTACTCAGATAGTCATCAGCCCCTAGAATTCGCTGGTTCTGGGTTGATGTTCGTTGGCTAAACGTACGAACATGGTATTCACCGCCAGATATGTAAGCTAACCTGCCATGCCATAACAGGTAAGCTATCATAGTAAAGTCAGCCCCTCTTTTATCAGCATTGATTTCATATCCAGCCAACACAGAACGCCTTAAGATAGAATATATTTGCGTACACCAAACATGTGTCTTGGATGCCTGCAAAAAGCGCGCTAATTTACTACCGCTATAATTTCTCATATCATCAGAAAAAACACCTTGAGCCACATCGTCCGCTATTCTGTATGGAGTTCCAAGCGCCATAACAACATCAGGAGTTGAATCAAGTAGCTTCACACCTAATGATAAATAGCCCTCACCAACAAGAAAGTCATGCCCTCCTAGCATCATGACGTATTCGGAATCAGCATAAGAATATAAGAATTGATAATTCTTTCCTGCCCCCATGTTTTTAGGCTGACGTATCAAAACAAAACGGGGATCATCATTCGCCACTTTTTGGCATATCTCCCATGTACCATCGGTAGAACAATTGTCTGAAACAATAAAAGATACATCTTCCATATCTTGCATTTTCAATGACAATAACGTTTTCTCGATATACTTTTCTTCATTGAAAATTGGAACAATAACGATCAATTTACTACTAATTTTAGACATAAGCTTTTAACCTTGGCCCTTTACATAGATATAAAAATCCGAGAATGATGTTAGCTCATAATTTCCATTATAACCGTATTGATTATCTATTTTCCTGTCTAGTTTCCAGTCAGAGAATTTCTCCTTTATATAATTTGAAAATTTCCTGTGCTTAACATGTGAAGCAACTGCAGATACTTGGCCATTATTAAGATCGCTATTGCTTGAATAGATAATAATATATTTTGACGAAGACGAAAAAACCCTATCCATATACTCTTCATACACCCTATCTTCAATCAAGTGATATATGACATCTAATGACAAAACTAGCTCAGCTTTTTCGCCACTATATTCAGACATTAGCTTAAAGATTTTACATTTGTCTGATTTAAATTTTCTCATGCATAAATTAATAGCAGTCGAACTTACATCAAAGCCAATATATTTAGGGTAATTAGAAAGGCTTAGTTGGTTACCATCGCCACAACCAAACTCCAAAACACTACTAATTCTGTTTTCATTCACAAAGCTGTTAATAATATTGGCTTTGAATTCCGCAAGATGATTATATGAACCACAGCCAGAATTTGATCCAGAGAGATAGCGTTTATCCCAATACTCCGCAGATTTAAAGGATTCATCAATAATATTACACTGCGTCACTTTAATAACATTATCTAGATTTCCCTTAAACTCCATAATATTTTGCTCAATTTCATCAGCAAAGGCTATAGAAGCAATAACGATATAGTCAGGTTCGTTCCATGGCATTGACAATGGAGATATACGGACAGCATCTTTAGCTTTATTATCTGAATTCGGTTCCAAAATTTCAGTAAAATTTTTATCTATAACCCACGCTATCTCACAATAATTTAGCGCTTTAATTTGTTTTCTGAAGCTTGTGAATATCTCACCAGCACCATATATTGCAATTCTCTTATTTGGTCTGACAGCATCAAACGGAAACAGCACATATTTACTATTCATAGAAGTAAGTATCCCAAATAGCTACAGATTAAGATAACGAAATAGATCATAGTGCTCAAAAACGGCTTTAACTTGATAATCATTTGGTGAAAAGCCTTTTTCGTCGATATGAAGGTTATGCTCACATAAAGAAACATCTTGAGTCCCACTAACATAATTAAAGGTTTTTAGTCCATTTGATAAAATCTTAGATTTTGTTTTATTTATTAGAGACATTGATTTAAACCAAATATCATCAGCTGTTGGACACAGAGACATTGCCTTCTTCAAATCAGTCACATCTCTATGCAATGTCCTTGGGGGATATAGTACTCCCCCACACCCTACCGGTAGTATAAACTCCGATGCTTCACCACATATGTCATCACCAGTACCCCACTCGGCATAAGGTAGTAATTTAGTACAGGAGTCAAAACTGATACGATGCCCGTGATGACAGTGAATAGTATCGGGCTCCTTTTGATAAGCTATGTACAACTTTTCTAACCAGTCAGAAGGAAACAAGATATCATCATCAACTGTAACGATAATTGCATCACTAAATGCTTGTACCGCCGGGATCAACTTCTTATAACTTCTTATATCCTTACAAGCTTTGATAACCAACCCTTTTGATACCTTATCAAGAAGCTCTTTAGGAAGGTTTTTTATACTTAAGTTACCATCAATGAGAATATCTTCTCCTAACCATAGTATAATAGAATCTGCCTTAAGCGACTGTTGCATAAGGCTTTCTATAACCATATGCACAGTGTCAATTCTCGATGGTATCGATGTCAAACTGACTATGAGTGCAGGACTTCTTTCGATATATATGTTTCCTGTCTCGATCAACTTCCTTTGTTGATCTAGGTCTTCCTTATAGTCAGCTTTTATATTGACGACATTTGAACCTTCTATGCTAATTACTTTGTCTAAATCACCTTTTCTGAAAAAGATCTCTTTCTGAATCTCAATCGCATATTCAATCGATGCAATGACAATGTAATCAGGAAGATTCCAATCCATTTCATCAGGTGAGCAGTAACGTATATTTCTATTGGAGTCTGTATAACTTTCTGATATTTTTCTATCAATAACCCAAAGAATATGACAATAGTTTAAAGCCTCCACTTGAGACAAAAATTCTTCAAAAATAACGCCTGAACCATAGATAGCAATGTTAGAACCTTTCGTCACCGCATCAAAAGGAAATATACGTAACTTTGGCATTACCCCAAACTCCACTTAAAATATCGAGTAGATATTCTCTTTTCACTTTACATAATGCGTACATATTCCTAAATCTTACGAATAGCAAAGCTTTGGTTTTCAATAAAATCCATCGTCAAAAAGATAAACTCCCACCGATTATTCACACAAAACTCATGTAGAGCTTCTATCACACCGTATTTATAACTTTTGACCCAATTGCCCATACTGTAGTCGTGCCCTGCAATGACTCCTCCTTCTCTAACTTTTTCAGAGTACTTTTCCAATTCAAGCTTAGTCGTTTCATAATCATGGACTGTGTCTATATATACCCAGTCAAAATATCCATCGTGAAAGCGCTCAACAATCTCTGTCGATAAACCTCTATTTATCTCAACTCGATTATCGAATATATATCGCTCAAACTTCTTCTCTACAAGCAAAGCCAATCCATCATGATATCGTTCAGAATGCCATGCATCTATTAGATGCAATTTACTAGGCTTGCATATATTGAGAATTTGATGACTAAACTCTCCTTGGTTGACCCCTACTTCAGCAACGATAGAATCTTTTGGTAAATTCCTAAGTAGTTCTTTTCTATCGACCAATAAGGTGCAGTTATTAATGTTTTCTTTTAACAACTTTGCCTTAGGAAGCTTGTCTAAAACTAAGCGTTTAGCAGATTCAGCCCTTTTTTTATACTCATCAATTATATTTTCAGGTAGTCTACCTTCCATCAATAAGTCCTTAATTTAGATTCAATTTGTGCCCTAGAAAGCCCTTCTTTCACTAATGTTTATATTTTGCTTAGGCAAACTTAGGTGAGGAGCTCATGATACATGTCGACTAGACATTTAGCATCAACAGCCCAGTTATACTCAGTTTCAATCAGTTCTCGTGCTTTACCCCCCATTTTGACCAACAAGTCATGGCGAGATATAGCCTTAACTTTTTGTGCAAAATCTTCCGCAGAACCTGCCCTAAAGACTACACCACAGGACTTATTTTCAACTAAACGTCTAAGTGGCTTAACATCAGATACTAAAACTGCCTTACCCATAGCCATATAAGTAAATAGCTTATGCGGTACAGTCGTATGACATAAATCACAACTGATATGAGGGATAATACCAATGTGAGCATTGGAGATATGTTGATTAAGTGCTGACTCATTCTGCGTAAAGTCGACCAAATTAACATTGTTGATATTATTAGCATCAATAATGGAAGCTAAGTTTTTTTTCACTGTGCAGCCCGTTTTAAAACCTACAATGGTCAATTCATATCTATTTTCACATAAATAGGCCATTGCCTTTACAGCTGTATCCAGCCCTCTGAGATCTTGTATTGTCCCTACATAGATTAGTTGTATCTTCTCTTTTTCTTTCATATCGACAAAATCAATTGCCCTTGGATCCTTGGTATTAGAAACAACAACCCCTTGCGTTAAGGGGTTAATTTGATTCAGCCTCAGCTTGGCTTCTTCAACGACACATATATATGCATCGCATAGTGCTAGCATTCGCCTCTCATATTTTACTAACCTTTTGTAACTCAACAAGACATTATCAAAAAACTGGTTTCTTAATGTCTTTTTTACACCATGCCTTTTACTCGATTCATTAAAATGACGAATCATTGCAGGGTAGTTTTCATGAAAATCAATAACAAACTTAGCACTAAACTTTTTGCTTAGAGTGTAACCAGTAGTAGCCCAAAATAAATCATGAACATGCACAGCATCAACCTGTTCCACGCCAATATCGACCAACGCAGAACTTATTCGAGCAACTAACCATCGATTCCCAATAAACAAACAATTTAAGTAGGCTTCAAATTCATTTTTTGAGACAACTATTGGTAATAACTCATAATTTTCATCGTATTGGGTTTGAAGGGCGCGGGTAATTACTATAACCCTATAACCAGCACAAGCTAAGGCGTCGTATTCTTGCTTAACTCGAACGTCAGGAAATGACTGATTCAATATCATGAGTATTGTCTTTTTCAAAATCAATAGCCTAGTGCTTTTTCTTATTCATCAAACGTTTTACCTAAGTTTTTCGTTAACACATTAAGCAAGTCATAATCGCCAAAGCTATCACTCATCAACAAATTGGTTTACCGCATGAATAATATGCTCTACTTCACTAGTGTCTATGCTTGGTCCTATTGGCAACGAAAGTACTTGGTTTTGCAATCGTTCAGTAATAGGTAATGATAAGTGATGCAGTTCAGAATAGGCTGGCTGCCTATGTGGAGGTATGGGGTAATGGACTGATGTCTGAACCCCCTTATCATTCAAATATTTTTGTAAAGCCGAACGAGAGGCGCATTGCACAACAAATAGATGCCAAACATGATTTAAGGAGCTTTTATTTTGTGACAATTGAATACTAGGATTATCAATACCAGATAAATAGTGAGAAGCAATTCTTCGACGCCTATCGGTTTCTGCGTCGAGGTATTTTAGTTTAACCCTCAGCATTGCAGCTTGAATTTCATCTAAACGGCTGTTGACTCCTCGATAGGTATTTACGTATTTATCAAATGAACCATAGTTGCGAAGAGCTTTTAATGTCGTAGCTAATTCATCATCGTTAGTTGTTATTGCACCAGCATCCCCAAGCGCTCCCAAATTCTTAGCTGGATAGAAGCTAAACCCTCCAGCATCTCCCCAATTACCTGCTTTTCTGCCGTTGACTTCAGCGCCATGAGCTTGTGCTGCATCTTCCAATATAAGTAAACTATGTTCTCTAGCAAGTTCCTCTATTTCTTGCATTGGGGCCAGTTGTCCGTATAGATGAACAGGTAAGATTGCTTTTGTCTTAGAAGTGATTGCGGCTCTTACTGTATGGGGCTCCAGATTATATGTTAGAGGGTTAGGCTCGACCAATACAGGTATTAAGTTATTCTCAGTAATCGAAAGGACAGAAGCAATATAAGTATTAGCTTGAACTATAACCTCGTCGCCTGCTTTTAGCTTTCCTAGCTCAATCCAAGCTCTAAACACGAGAGTTAAGGCATCTAGCCCACTAGCGACACCGATAGCGTGGCAACTACCGCAGTATGAGGCAAACTCCTGTTCAAAAAGCTCGAGCTCCTCTCCCATGATATACCAACCAGAATCAATAACACGTGAGCAAGCCTGTTTCAGCTCTTGGTCATACTTTTTATTAACACTTTTTAAATCCAATGACGGAATCATAATGGCTCATCTAAAAAGCGTACAACCTTCGCGGGGTTACCCATAACGACAGCATTGTCTGGAACATTTCTAGTAACAACGGCACCAGCACCGACCATACAGCCTTCTCCTAACACAATAGCAGGTAAAATAGTTGCATTGGCGCCAATAGAAGCATTCTTCTTCACAAGAGTATGGGGAAAGCTATCAGGATATTTCTTGGAGCGAGGGAACTTATCATTTGTGAATGTTGCGTTAGGGCCAATGAAAACATTATCTTCAACCGTTATACCGTCCCAAAGATAAACACCAGATTTAATGGTCACATCATTCCCAATAACAACATTATTTTCAATAAATGTATGTGCACAAACATTACAGTTAGCCCCAATAATCGCTCCTTCCAATACAACACTAAACTGCCAAATATTTGTACCTTCTCCAATGCTTGATGATGCCACTTGACTGAGTTCATGAATCATCGTTATTCACCATAGAAAGAAACTCGCTATAGTTTCGGACATAATCTTTCTCATGATAGTAATCACTCGCTAATACAATAAGTAGACAATCCTCACTAAAATCATGCATTTCGCGCCAGATATTATTTCCAATATATAAACCTTGTTGTGGCGAGCTTAACCAAACTTCCTCGCGAACATGTCCATCATCCAAAACGAAACGACAGCTCCCTCTGATAGAAATAACAACTTGTTCTAGATTCGAATGCGCATGGTAGCCTCTTGATACGCCACTTTCAGTGTCAAAGATATAATAAACACGCAATACCTCAAACGGTATGTTCTTGTGCTGCTCAAGCGAAACTAAACTTCCTCTACTATCCCCCTGAATATCAAAGTGGATCAAGTTGACTAATTTCACTCATACTCCTATCAAAAACTAATGACATCATATCGTTAACAATTTATCGGCTTCTCAGCTATCAACTTGAATACTGCATAAGAGCACGCCAGATGATCATACTCTTAGCTCAATATATTACGGCAATGTACGATACATTTAATCATGATATCTTAACTAATTAAGACGCAAGTAAAACAGGTATATTTGAATGAATGTTGTGAATGGGAATATCTTGATTACAGGCGGAGCGGGATTTATTGGCGCTACTTTCGTCAGAAAGCTATCTCAAGACAAAACAAATAATATAACAATACTAGACAAATTAACCTATGCGGCTAATACACAAAGCATTTCGAAAGAGTTAGCTCAATCTAATGTCTCATTTTTTGAGGGTGATATTAACGATAGCGACCTAGTATCTCGAATTCTAAGAGAATATCAGATAGATATCATTGTTAACTTTGCTGCAGAAAGCCATGTGGATCGTTCAATCTCTGGACCGAGCGAATTCGTTCACACCAATGTTAATGGCACATTCAACATACTCGAATGCGCCCGGCAAGTCTGGAATGAAGGTTACGATAACAAATTACTCCTACATGTATCTACCGATGAAGTATATGGTTCGCTCTCAGCGACTGATAAACCGTTTAATGAGTACACACCCTATAAACCTAGCAGCCCTTACTCATCTTCAAAAGCAGCCTCAGATCACTTAGTTAGCGCTTGGAACAAGACATACGGGCTACCTGTTATCATCACCAACTGTTCCAACAATTACGGTCCATGGCAATTCCCTGAAAAGCTTATTCCACTGACAATATTAAACGCGATTGAAAGAAAGCCAATTCCAATCTATGGAGATGGCAAGCAAATTAGGGATTGGTTACATGTCAATGATCATTGTGATGCAATACTCAACGCCATATTGCACGGGGCAAAGGGGGATACATATTGTATTGGAGGTAACAATGAGCTTGCTAATATTGATGTGGTAAAAACAATCTGTGATAAAGTGGACGTCCTCTTAAAACGTAAACCACAAGAATCTCGCCAGTTGATTCATCATGTGGATGATAGGCTTGGCCATGACTCTCGGTATGCAATTGATTCAAGCAAAATCCAAAACGAACTAGGATGGCAACCATCACATACTTTCAATGAATCAATCACTGAATTGATCAAATGGTATACAGATAATCTGAAATGGGTAAATGAAATGCGCTCAGATGAGTACCGCACATTTTATGAAACGCAGTATAAAGCAAGGTTAGCAGGAAGATGAAAGGTATTATCTTAGCAGGAGGATCAGGCTCCAGACTTTACCCAATTACTATGGGAGTTTCCAAACAACTACTCCCAATATATGACAAACCCATGATTTATTACCCTTTGTCTGTACTCATGCTCGCAGGGATAAAAGATATTCTCATTATCTCGACAATGGATGACGTTATGCTATTCCAAAAACTGTTAGGCGATGGGAGGCAGTTCGGGCTTAATTTTAGCTATGCTGAGCAGCCTGAACCCGCAGGTATTGCGCAAGCTTTTATTATCGCAAAAGAGTTTATTGGAAATGACCATGTCAGCCTAATATTGGGGGATAATATCTTTTATGGTCAAGGGTTTACCGACAAACTAACACTTGCTTATAATCAAGACAAAGGCGCTACTATCTTTTGTTACAACGTCAAAGATCCTGAAAGGTTCGGTGTTGCAGAGTTTGATAAAGATTTGGATGTATTGTCAATTGAAGAGAAACCAATGAAACCAAAATCTAATTGGGCAATAACCGGCTTGTATTTTTATGATAATCAAGTTGTTGATATAGCGAAAGAGATAAAACCATCATCGAGAGGTGAGCTAGAGATTACTGATATCAACAATCACTATTTAAGGGACAAAACATTAAAAGTACAACTGTTAGGTAGAGGATATGCATGGCTAGACACAGGCACCCACGAAAGTCTTCAAGAAGCTGGACAGTTCGTGCAAACAATCGAAAACCGTCAAGGTTTGAAAGTTGCGTGTCCAGAAGAAATCGCGTTCAGAAAAGGGTGGTTAAGTGAAAATGAGCTTCTCACTCAGGCAGAAAAATATACTAAAACTCAATACGGACAATACTTGAAAACAATCATTGAAAGAAAGTACTAATTTTACGCTGTACTGCCAGCATCAACTGTCATCACCGTTCCCGTAATATTACAAGCCTTATCTGACAAGAGATAAGAAACCATGTTAGCAACATCCCCTACGTTAGCTAACTCGCCTAAAGGACTACGGCGTTTAATACTCTTCAGCTTATCTTCAGATAAATTTGATGTCATATCTGTTTGTAAGTAACCTGGGGCAACGCAATTGACAGTAATACCTGCCTTGCCAACCTCTCTAGCTAAAGATTTACTAAATCCTTCAAGTGCAGCCTTGGTGGCCGCATAAACACTCAAACCATTGAACCCCGTATTGGCGATAATCGATGAAATATTAACAACTCGACCACTGCGATTAAGCATCATAGAGCGCACTAAATACTTAGTTAATAAAATGGGCGATTGGATATTAAGCTCTAGCAATGTATCAATTTCACTGTTTGGCATGGTTGCGAGAACCCCGTCATGGCCAGACGCTGCATTATTGATAAGGCCATAAGGCCTTCCATATGTCTTAATCAATCTCTGACAGAACCCTGGAATGTCAGTTGTAACAGACAGATCAGCGTCTATAAAAACAAAGCTATCGGGGTTTTCATCTGCCAGAATCTTAATATCATCAGTCAATGTACGAGCAACACCTAGTACAGAATAGTCATCCAATAGAAGTTGGCGACATAACGCTAACCCTAGTCCCTTGCTAGCCCCAGTAACTACAACGTACTTATCCATAATCGGTTTCCCTTTTTACTTTTCCGGCACTTGTTACTTCCAAAGAGTCAACAAATTTAATAGTAACTGGTACTTCATACCTTTCTAACTTGAGCTTGCAGTTCTCTATGATTTCTTTTTTTAATTGCAGTGATGTATCAGGCTGATTCAAGATAACATCTGCATGAACAAGCTGCCCTAACACACCGTTTCGTCTGCCATAAACACGTGCGCTTTGTACGCCATGAACACTGAGAATAATCTGCTCAACACGCTCAGGATGCACTTTATTTCCACCAACGTTAATAGTGCCGTTAGCCCGTCCTAAAAAGAACACTCTATCAGAAACAACTTCGACAACGTCTTGAGTGTCTATATATTCAGGAAAATCACTCTCATCACACATAGCCTGACTTGCAAACGGGGATTTGATCCATAAATGTTGCTGTTCATCAATAAACATCGTAGCAGAAAGAGTATCGTTGTTTAGCCATTCAGCTGGAAAACCTGCTTTTTTATCACTAACGACAAAACCTACTCCAGCTTCTGTCGAGGCATAGATATGCCGAATCTTCGCATTCGGGAAAACAACACTTAATGCATTTAATAACGCTTGATCAACAACTTCACCACCAAGTGTCACATGAGAAAGTCGAAGCTTCTTAAAATCATGACTCATCATCATTTGCCGCCACAAACCAGGCGTCGCAGACACTGCTGAAGCTTGATGAAGATTTAACAACATTACCTTATCATTCACATTTCCAACGCTAGCATCTAACAAACTAGCACCGCTAATAAGTGATTGTAAAAGTACTTGTAGCCCTGCAAATCGGAAAGGTTGATAGAGCAAACCCCAACACAAACTGGACATGCTCTCGCTAATTTTGACATTACCTATAAGCTTTTCAAAACTATGTTCAATCCATTTTGGCGTAGATGTTGTGCCAGAAGTAGCGATAAACCAGTATGTGTTAGCGTTAGAGGAATCTCTACCTTGGTTAAATACATCAACATGAATATCGTCAGGCCAGAGTGTGATAGAAGAAGCATTAAATGCATGTTCTGGTAACAATCCATTTTCTGGCAACAGATATAAAGATGCGCAGAATGTATCAAAAGCACACAATGCGACGATAAAGTCTTTCAGGTTTGTATAACGAATCCCAACAGCCGCTCCTTCGTAATGGCTATGTGTTTTTCTTAATATTAATGCGCCTTCAACAATTTCCTTAAACGTTGTAGGCGAATTACCGACAAGAGCAACCCCACTACCATGATTCTGAAGATTAGTTAGCAACGACAAGAAGAAGCCTCAATGCTTATTCGCACATGCTTGATATATCGCAACAAACTCCGAAAATGTATTGGGGTAGCTTGAAATTTGTTGCTCAGTAAAAGGATCAAAACCCAACTCTTCTTCTAGCTGCGCAACTAGCATAGCGTAACCAAGAGAATCTAAGCCACACTCTAACAATACCGTGTCATCATTAATATCATCAACAAGTTTGCAGTCGCTCAGCTCAGCGACTTGCTGCATGGCATTTTTAACAGTGACTTCTATAGTCATATCCCCTCTCTAAATTCTATCTTGTCTACTAAATTACGTAATGATTTAGGCAGCTTTGACAACACTTTTGCCTTTTTTTGGTTCCATTGCAAAAGTGGATATTCGAAACACAGCTTTTGATAATGTTCTCCCTCTCTTACCCCTCCTGTCAACGTTTCAATCAAGGGGTACTCGAACAATCTGTGCATGCCAATAGCACTTTTATTAAACGACAATACTTCTGCTGACAATGATATAGCGTTCTTTAGTCTAGTTGCACGCTCTAGTGCCGCGACTTCGAGTAATATGCCACTTCCAGGCCAAACATTTGTCTCACCTAAATAGCATCCCCACTCTACTCTAGGCTTTCCTACATCACTAAAATTAAGTATTCCTATAGGACGTTCATTTTGATGTAACACCCAAAACTCCCTCTCAGTATCTGTCTTAAGATTAGAAAACCAATTGAGATGCTCATCCCAAGTAATGGTCTTATTCTGATGCATATTAGCCATAATTCTAGAGGAATTCCTCCAAGCTAATACCTGCTCGATATCTTTCTCAGATAAAGGAAAAAAGTGATTAGAAGGGTATCGTTGAGTCAAAAACTACGGTTCTCCAATGTCGCACCTACAGTATTACTTTTAGTATCGGCATCTAAAGCCGTTTCTATATCGACAAATGTAAGTGCATTGCTTCGATGACTTTCTCGGCACCTTCTGCAACAGAATATAACTTCGTTTGCTGATGCATCTCTATCAATTGCTGCTCGTCATTCCAAAGTAACAATACTTTTTCCGCTAACATCGAAAGTGTTGTTTCGGTGAGTTGAAATGTAGCACACCAACCCTGCTTCTCCGCTTCTAGAGTCGCAGATTTTTGATTGTCAGCAACAACAACCAAAATAGAAGGCGTATGACATGCAAGTAGCTCAAATTGCGTGCCGCCTGCAGCTGACAAAGCCAGTCGAGCATGCTTAAACACAGATGAAATTGTCGGAGAGTCATGTAAATGATTGACCTGATAACTCAAACAACTTAATACCGCTCTCAGTTTATCGATATTCTTGTAAGCGGCTCCGGTTATAACATTAACCTTTAGTGGTGTTTGCGCTTCTCTTCGTCGATTGATTGAATCCAATGCTTCCAGAACCGGTATAGTGAGCCCTAAAGGATCACTACCACCAAAGTTAACAACTAATCCATTCCTATCAGCCCAATGATTAAACTTAGTACTGATAAATTCGGGGCGAAGTATTCGAAATTCGTCTCCTAAGCAAAGTGCAGCGCCTGACGCCGTTTTTTCATATCCTGCTGAGACTGCATGGTTAGCTCCGTTGATCACCAGATCTGCAAATAATTGCCCACTGTTATTTTCATCATCAAATAACGCTAGCTTTGCACTACTCGAACTCAATGTTTGCCGATATGTTGGAGTAAACTGATAACCATCTAATATGACCCAGTCAAATTGAGAAGCTTCTATGTAATCTTTTAACGACTGACTACCATCTGTACCTCGCTCTTCAGTGACGACATGAATATTCCCTACCCAATCAGAACGTGTCTTACAAAACGGCACTGTACTAGACAGCATCGCAAATGTGACTTCAATCTTTCGATCAACAAGATGCTGTGCTAACGCTAAGCAGCGCATCAAATGTCCCAAACCTATTTTGGCACTTGCATCAACTCGGAATAAAACACTTTTCATAAACTAATATAGTTCACATCAGCTTATCCCAAGACAGCGGCGTACCTTTTGCTATATCTTGATTAACACATTTACCGAGAACGTTATCCCAATGTTTAGGAGCCAACCCAAAAGCAGGCCTTACAATGCGTATGTTATCTGTCTGCAGAGGCTCACCCTTTTTAATATCCTCACTGATATAGATAGAGCGTCGATATTGCTTAGACTTGTTTTCTGCTTCGCTGCCACCATAAACAACCTCTCCCATAGATTGCCATGCCCGCTCCGTTTCTTTGACCAGCATTTCGAATTCCATAGGTTCTAGCGAAAATGCAGCATCCACACCACCAGCTCTTCTATCGAGTACAAAGTGTTTTTCAACAACACACGCCCCTAAAGCAACAGCTGCAACAGATGTACCGACACCAGCAGTATGATCAGACAGGCCAACATGACAGCCAAAACGATTTTTAAAATCTATCAATGTACTCAAGTTCGTATTGACCGGAAGTGCTGGATAAGTACTTGTACATTTAAGCAAAATGATATTTTTACAACCTGATTCTTGCGCTGCTGCAATTGCTTCTTCTATTTCAATAGCAGTCGCCATTCCAGTTGATAGAATCAGCGGTTTACCTGTACTCGCTGCCTTTTTAATTAATGGGATATGCGTTAATTCAAAAGAAGCGATCTTATAGCAAGGCACATCAAGTGCCTCCAAAAAATCGACAGCTTTTTCATCAAACGGTGAGCTAAATGCTAGAAGCCCTAAGCTTTTAGCATGATTAAACAAAGTTTCATGCCATTCATAAGGTGTACAAGCTTGTTGATAAAGTGTATGCAACTGCTGACCATACCAAAGACTATCTTCTTCTTTAATCAGGAAGTCAGGTTCGTCGCAATCAAGCGTTATAGAGTCAGCTGTAAAAGTTTGCAATTTTATTGCATCGGCACCTGCTTCTGCAGCTGCATCAACCATTTGCAGTGCTAGAGATAATTTTTGGTTATGATTACCACTTAGCTCAGCAATAATAAATGGTTTATGCTTTGCTCCTATCCTTCTAGTGCCAATAGTAATATCAATCATTTATTTACTCAGGAAAAAGCCCATTAATGTCAGATAACATCTCGGCTACATCCATCAATTCACCAGGCTCTGTTGCATAATCAGGCATTAGCGTCGAGGGTTCAATGTCACCGCTGATAAGCAGTGTTTTACAATTCACGCTCTTCGCATACCAATAATTGACGTTAGGGCTGCAAATAGCAATGTCAGAAGCTTTTAATCGACTTAAAGCTTTACGAATAGAGTTATCATAGTCTGATATTGACCAAACTATATATCCTGCGCTTTCCAAGGATTTACGTAATTCATTAGCCGTAGGGAGGTCATCAATCGCAATAACAGGCCTCTCGTTTTTCTTTTTCATCAATGTGTGGTTTGCTTCAATATCAACAGACAGGTCAAAGTTTAATTGATCAAAACCACAGCAATAACGCAAATAAAACTCAGGATAACCGTTGTCTGGCGTCGTCCCATATTGCCACCACATGTTGCGCCACTTAGCCATCCCTACAAACGTACTTTGAAGGTAATTTTGAGATTGATTCACGTAATCAGGAGACAATGTCTGGGTTTGAAATTCCGTCAACAATTGTTCAATAGACATATTAATCATATTGCCAGCTACAGGTTCACCCGCATCTTTTAAAAAGCGTGCTAAGAAGCAAGGCATAAAAGAAGTATCTAGATTAACTATTTGGGTAAACTCACCCTCAATGACTTTACCAGCAAGCCCCACAAAGTATTCCATGGCAGGAATGATGTTCTCTGGCCAAGGTTCAGTTGGTAATGGCATTATTTTTAGCTCAGGCTCTGCTAAACGAATGAAGTCAGCCTCTGGCCCATATGTCATTAACTCAAGTTTAGCGTCTGGAAATCGTTCTTGAAAATAGCGAACTGTTGGCAACCCAATAGCAACAACATCCGACGGTTCATGCATGCGTATAATGAGTATTTTTTCTTTGGTCATACCATAGCTCTAGCGTAAGCGTTATACATAAGTTCAGCTCGTTTCCAATCTTCGTTTGTATCTATATCTTGTACCATATACCTCGGTAAAATTACCGGAATACTATGCTCGGCAAATATATTTTTTTTCGACAAAAAAGCTTCACTTTGTCCCCAATAAAACTGTCCTGCGTCATGATAAGCCTCTTCAAGATCTTGAGAGCGCGTCCCCATGTTTTCAGGTTCGATGGCTTCAACACCTTTCTCTTTTAGGCGAATAGCTCGTTGTATTGGAAAATCAAAGGTAGTCACAGAAAAAGCGTAAAGACTCTTTGTCTGTTTCCACAAAGATTCATAAGCTCGAGTTAAGTCAGAGGCTTGAACAAAAGGCGCCGTGGCATAAATACAACAAGTAAAGTCTGGCATACCGTATCGCTCAGCACAGGCTTCAATAGCGTGACTGACAACCGGCATTGTCCCTGTATAGTGATCAGACAACTCAGCTGGTCGCATAAAAGGTACATCGGCACCATACTTGATGGCTATATCTGCAACTTCTTGACTATCTGTAGACACAATTACGTGCTCGAAACATCTCGATTTGAGCGCCGCTTCGATGGAATAAGCAATTAAAGGCTTACCGCAAAAATCTTTTATATTCTTACCTGGAATGCGTTGACTACCACCACGCGCAGGTATAACCGCCAGATTCAATCGAGAACCTCTTTCAAACTATCGACGACATATTGTTGTTCATCGGCTGTCATGGTGGGAAATAAAGGCAAAGTAATGGCATTGGAATAAAAAGCTTCTGCATTGGGGTAATCACCACGTTTAAAACCTTGTTGCTCGTAATAAGGTTGCAAATGAATAGGGATGTAATGAACATTCACCCCAATATTACGATCTCTAAGTGCATCAAAAATACTTTTCCGGTCATGTTCCTGAACCTCCACCATATACAAATGCCAGGCACTTTTTGAATAATCTTTTATCTCAGGCAACTTCAAAGGCAAATGTGAAAGTGCATCGTAATACCCAATAGTGAGTTCTTCTCTTTGCTTTATAAACTCGTCTAGCTTTTTAAGTTGAGATACGCCCAAAGCTGCATGCAGATCACTCAACCGATAGTTATATCCCAGCTCAATTTGCTCGTAATACCAATCGCCTTCAACGGCTGACATGAGCTCAGGCTTCTTGGTCACACCATGTTTAGAGAAAAGTTGTAGTTTTTCGTATAGAACAGCATCGTTAGTCAATACGGCACCACCTTCAGCACTCGTAATCGATTTCACAGGATGGAAGCTTAATACAGTCAAATCACTGTAAACACAACTTCCTATTTTACTGTCAAGGTATGTCCCTCCAAGTGCATGAGCTGCGTCTTCAATAAGCTTTATGCCATAAGGTTCAATCAGTTTAGCGATGTCTCGCATAGGGCAACTAAGGCCAGCAAAATGAACAACAATCAAAGCTTTAGGTAATTGATTAACTTTGGAAGCAACTTGCAGTTTTAGCGATAAGCTCTCGAGAGATATATTACGTGTTGTCGGATCAATATCGACAAAGCTTACCGATGCTCCGCAGTAACGAGCACAATTAGCAGAAGCAACAAATGAGTTCGGTACAGTCCAAACAACATCTCCTTCGGTTATGCCCAATGCAAGACAGGCTATATGTAAGCCCGAAGTCGCACTATTTACCGCAACAGCGTATCGACATCGAGTATAGTCTGTTAGTGCTTTCTCAAATAAAGGTACCGTAGTGCCTTGAGTCAAAAAGCGATTTTCCAGTACATCAACGACAGCAGCAATATCTGCTGAATCTACAACATGTTTACCATAAGGGATCATAGCGTAACTTTATCGAGCGCTTTAAGTTGTTCAACAGAAAGAAAATCTGGGTTAGTGCCTGAATGATACTCAAATTTGTCCGTCACCGGTTTACCAACTTCTCCCTTTTTATTACATTCATAATTAATGTTTTTATCGAAAAAAGAGATCGCAGGAGTAATCACATAATGATCTTCAAACTCTATCGAGTGATGGGCCATTTCTTCGGGTACCATAACTTCATGTAACTTCTCACCCGGCCTAATTCCTATCAACTCATAGTCTTTACGACCACTCATTGCCTCGACAAGATCTAAAATAGATATGGATGGTATCTTAGGAACAAATATCTCTCCGCCTTGCATACGCTTAAAGCTATCTATCACAAATTGAACACCTTCATCTAGTGTGATCCAGAATCGGGTCATTTCTGGGTGAGTAACTGGTAGTAAGGGCTCACCTTTTGCAATTAATGCTCTAAAGAAGGGAACAACTGAGCCTCTAGAACCGACAACATTACCATACCGTACAACAGAAAAACGTGGACCTTTGACACCCGAAATATTGTTTGCCGCGACAAACAGCTTATCTGACGCTAGTTTAGTCGCACCATATAAGTTAACTGGGTTTGCCGCTTTATCGGTTGATAAAGCTACAACACGGGTCACATTACAGTGAATTGCCGCATCGATGACATTTTGTGCACCGTTGATATTCGTCTTAATACATTCATTGGGGTTATATTCCGCTGCCGGCACCTGCTTTAACGCAGCCGCATGCACAGCATAATCAACATCTCTCATCGCTGATTTCAAGCGCTCTTTGTCTCTTACATCACCAATAAAATAACGCATACAAGGGTCGTTAAATTTTTGCTGCATCTCATATTGCTTGAGCTCGTCACGAGAATAAATAATAACTTTTCTTGGTTTATAATGTGCCAATAAGTAAGCCACAAATCGATGACCAAATGAGCCTGTACCACCAGTAATCAATATGGCTTTGTTATCAAACATCGTATTTAACTCCAATCGCAAAGTATTCGCTTATTATCTATGATACTTTTTTATGGCTTTGCGGCCTCGAACCAATTTGCCAAGAGATTCCTCAACCTCTTTCCTAATGACTCCTATATGCTTTAGCAGTGAATCATTAATTACAATTTCTTGTTCAGCAAATTGCCTTAGCGTATCTTCATCTGCCCATTCATTAATGAGCCCTTGAATTAATGTATCGCGTTCTACTATCAATTGTAAAACGCGTTCATCATCTATATCTTCGGAATCTAACGACATTTCAATGTTGTCGTTAATTATTTGGAGTGATTTTGGGGTAAGTTCAGTCGTTAAAGTTAACTTAGTCACACGGCTTGTCGTTTCTGCCGCCGAGCTTCATATGCCTGCGCTTTTGCATCTTCAGGTATCTGTGCCCAAGCAGTCTTGATAGGTAACATCAGACTAATGACTTCATCAATAATCTTCAAGTTATTCTGCACATTAGCGTCAATCAAGCGAGACACCATATAATCATAGAGCGCAAATAAATTATCTGTCACTTCAGCATTGACGGACAAATCAAGTGTATCTCTCAAATTCTGGATAATCGTTGTCGCTCTAGAGATATGCTCAGATTTAGCTGAGAACTCTTTACGTTCCATACTTCCTTTAGCGTAAGCCATTCTATCGAGGGCGCCTTGCATAAGCATCAACGTGATCTTATGTGGATCTGCTTGAGACAAATCTTGTTTAAGACTTCCTTTTCTGTATGCATTGATACCCTTAAGTGCCATAACTACCTCGTACTATTAAAATAAAACCTATCAAGCTCAATCACTGATTAACCAAGAACAGCAAATAGAGCGCTCCCTGTTCTGTTCAACTGGGCCACAGTGGCATCCAAGTTCTGAAACCTATCTCTTAATATCTGCTCTGAATTCAATAACTGAAGATCTAATCGTGCTCTTTCATCAAATAAAAGATCACGCTCTTCTTGCAAAAGCGATTCTCGAGAAGGAATCAGTCCGCCGGGTCGAGTAAATTCAGAAAGAAAACCTTCCAATTGAGTCGCAATACCTTGCTCTGGATCTGTAAATAAACTGACGATATCATCGAAGTTATCTTCTAATGCCTCATCCAATCTATCTTCGCCACTACCAAGACCAAATTCATCAAATCCCGTGATCTGTAGCTCACCATCATCATTAAAGGTAACACCAATCTGAAACAACGTGCCTAATGCGGAGCTATCAACAGAGCCACTGAGTATATTGCTGATACCGCCAAGTACAGTTCTTGGCAAAAAATCTCCAGCTAACGCACCATCTTCTTCAAGATCTGATTCACCGAAGTTTGTTAATGTATTAATCTCGCTAATCAAACTATTAAAGTTATCAACAAAATCACGAATGTTGCTGTCAAAACCTTCGGTATCAAAGCCAATGTTCAGTGTCGATGCAATTCTGTTGATGCCATCTGGGCTTAATGGAGAAACTTCATTAGCTGTAAATTCAACATTTTCAATGGTATTTTCAAATTCGTTTGTATCACTTTGAACTTCGATACCATCGATAGTCGCTATCGCATTTTGTGCTGACTGTGCTGGTGTCAAGTTAGACACCCTATTTAGCTCAGCAATACCGTTGTCATTATTAATAACCAGATCATTACCAGCTCCGGTAATTTCAGAGCTAAAAACAAGACGAGCACCGCCATCTGCAGTACCAGTATTAATAATACTAGCATTCACGCCGAAGTTGTCATCGGCACTATTAATCGCATCTCTAAATTGAGTCAGTGTTGTGCCGGCACTTAGATTAATCGTGAAACTATTTTCTGTACCAACAGAAAACGTTAAGCTTCCTGTACCTGTGCTCAATACGGCATCCGTTGACGCAGCAAATCCACCATCAACAGCAGCAGCTGTTTCAATACGACTGCCACTCGCTAATTGACTCACCTCGACCTCAAAGATCCCTCTAGTAGCACTGTTAGATGCTTCAGCAGATATGGTTCCTGTATCGGGGTCTTCATCATCGTCGTCCGGATTGTCAACAACAGCAGTTCTTGTAGATGTACTAAAGTTTCGAGTTATTTCTTCAACTGAATCTTCAAAGTCACTCAGGCGAGAACGCAATTGCCCGACACCAGATATAATAGCGTCTAAACTTTCTTCACGCTCTTCAATCCTTGCTTCTGCTGGCACACGCTCAGCATCCAGCAGCTGAGTGACTAAATCATCAAGCGCTAGACCGGACCCAACTCCGAGTGATTGAATACCCATATTTAACCTCTAAAACCTACTATACTTCTCTATTAAAAAAGATGCCTGACGCAGAACCAAAGTCGACTTGTAACTCTTGCAGTCGTTGAGCCAACTCCAAAACCTCTTCAGATGGTATTTGTCTAATAACATCTCCTGAACTCGCATCAGTTACACTAACGACTGAACGTTGGCTGTCTTCATCAACCGAAAAACTCAAATTCCTTTGATTACTATCTACAAATGATTGAATACTTTCGATCGCATCTGCCACTTGTGTCTCCGTAACATTACTATCGGCATTTATTTCAGAAACATTAGCGCCTTCAACTACAGCTGCCTGCGCTGCTTGACCAGCAGCTTCAACGGCTTCCTGAGCCGCCGTTGGACTGACCCCAATGTTGTTATTTTGAGCACCGGATGAGTTAGGTGTTTGCAAGCTAGTCGCAGAACCAACAGCTTGAGCTAATTGTGAAAATTCAATGGCCATATATCACCCCCAAAAGCTAGGACTACTACTATATTATAGTAGTCCTTTTCATTTTCAGCTTAACAACTGCACTATTATCCTAACAATGATAACGCAGTTTGAGGTTGCTGGTTAGCCTGACTTAATACAGACAAGCTCGCCTGCTGAACAATCTGGTTTCTCGTCAATTCCGCTGTTTCAATCGCAAAATCTGTGTCACGGATCTGAGAGCGTGCACCAGATAAGTTCTCAGAGATATTACTCAAATTACGAATAGTTGATTGGAATCGATTCTGTAAAGCACCTAAATCAGCCCTCTGAGAACCAATAGTAGATATTGCCGTATCTATCGAAGCCAATGCTGCAGATGCGCCATCTGATGTAGCGACTGTCAAAGAGCCAATACTTAAACCCGAAGCACCAAAGCCACCAGTTCTCGAAATATTAACACTAATGGTTTGATCCGCATTAGCTCCGACTAAGAAGGCCGCCGAGAATCCGCCATCCAGCAAATTAACACCACCAAATTCGGTCGTAGATGCAACACGAGAAATCTCTTGTTGCAACTGCGTCACTTCAGCTTGTAAAGCTGTTCTGTCGGCAGATGAATTAATCCCATTCTGAGATTGTACAGCTAGCACACGAATTCGCTGTAATGAAGTCGTTACTTCACTCAACGCACCTTCTGCCGTTTGCACAACTGAAATAGCATCATTCGAATTACGAACGGCTTGATCAAGCCCTTGAATCTGCGATGTGAGCCTGTCAGATATCTGCAAACCTGCAGCATCATCCGCAGCGCGGTTTATACGAAAGCCTGACGACAATCGCTCAAAAGACGTGTTTAGCGCCGTACTTGAATCATTCAACTGACGCTGGGCGTTCAATGACGCTACGTTAGTATTAACAAATAAACTCATAGTTTACCTCCTGAAAACCAACCGATATAAAACTCAGCTAGTTCGCCTAATATTCAGCACCTTCAAAACACCAAAGTGCTGCCTCAATATTCGAAAAGAAATACCTCTATTTCTTCTCAGGATTTTATCTAACAATAAAAAGGTAAAATCCCCCTCAACTAAAGTTATCGACACCAACTAAAACTTCTTTAGCTTTTTTTTGAAAAAAAATTAAATTTATTTAAAAGCACCAAGGAAAACAACGGTTAAGAATATTTTTTTCATTAATATCAAAAGCTTAATCAGGAAAAGCTGAACAGCATAAATTGCCCCATTTTGAATAATACAGGTTGTTCAACGCAAAACGTGGCTATGTAGGAATGTCGCAGCTACCTTTCAAATAGCCATAACGAGGTAGTGGGAGATCTATATGTCTCCACAAAGATTGGTTTAAAACGATTTCATACTATAGAAAATTTCTTCGACGTAGAATCATTATGCCTTCACAGGCTCCCTTTTTAACGTCGCTCTAAATCCAACTGAATGAGTCCAATTTATACTTATTCAACGATAGGTTTATTCACTCTCATAATAAAATAGTAGACAAATAACTTACGTGGTAGGGTTTAGGAGCGCTATTATTTACTGACATCAAAGCCATCACTCAAAGGGACTTAACATTCTGGCTACTCACTATGTGGGCCAAATTCCTGCCATTCTTGAAACTTAGTTGAAAGCATTGAAAATCTGGCATAAGTTATGCTTTATATTTCAGTGGCGGCAATTGATAACAAAAGTGTCAATAGTTTGTCGAATTGAGCAAAGGTTTATTTATCTACTATATAAAGGTAGGTAAAAAAACCGGGACATAGGCGTCCCGGTCAACTTGCTCAAGTTAGGAGTACGAGCAAATACGGTTTCTGTCCGACTGGCAGAG
>CAZXIN010000033.1:0-64011 GCA_964640795.1 uncultured Pseudoalteromonadaceae bacterium
AATAATTGGATTATATTCCATTATCAAAGTGTCCTGTTTGATTAAAGCAGATCAACCTATTCGTTTATATCAATAAACCACACAGTCTTTTCTGTGTTTAAATAAAAAAATAAAAAGGAATAAAATCATTTGCTGCTTCGTTATCAAGGTATATGACTTTCAAAGTACCTTTTAATGATGAGGATTCAATCATGCAATCGATTAAAAAATCAACAGCAATGTGCGCACTATCTTTCTCTTTCCTGAGTGGATGCACTAGCTTAACCGTCAATCAGAATGTAAGTCGTTATGAGACCGAAGCCAAACCTGTGATGACTGAATACTCTCAAGCACTATCTTGTGTAGGTCAACTCATTGGTGAGAGTGATGAGCCATCTCTCACAGTGTACGTGCGCGATATTGATGATGAGACTGTTCCTACGCGCTTTCGCGAACGGCGCTTGAGTAAAGGGGGGGCTTGGTGGTTTCATACGGCTATTGACAAGATGCAGTCAGAACGCGTGACATCTACGCTAAAGTCACCCTCTAAAGAACAACGCGCTGACAGTAACTTTTTAGTACTCAGTGGCGCATGGACGCAAGACGATAACGAGGTTGGTAATAACCGCAAAAGTTTTGGTTTTAATAATTTGGGGAGTGGCTTGTTAGATAGGTTTGGTTGGTCTAATAACCAACAAGTGTCAGTTATAGCGGGTGACTTTGCTAGCACCATTAATAACAGAGTCGTGCATGCTAGTGCGATTAGTATCGCTGTCAGTAGTGTTGATAATGACTATGAGCTGCGTATTGATGATGGCTCACGCAGGTTTGATTTGGGGCTGACAAATGACATAAACGAAGGGCCCCAATTTGCGCAAAGGCGTATTGCAGAAGCTGCGGCTTTAGTGCATGTGGCAAGAGCATTTGATGTTGATTATCGCAGCTGTATTGAAGAAGATTGGTCAAACCCAACTCACTACCGTAAGAAGATGAATGATTACCGAAAGTCTTCAGTTACGGAGCGATACGAAATAACGCAAAGTGCATTGCGGTCTGCAGGGTATTACAACGGCTCAATTGATGGTCAATGGGGGGCACAGAGTGAACAAGCATTAGCGCTTTTCTTAACAGACAAAGGGTTGCCGCCCAATGGTGAACCTTCTATGGAAGTCTACGGTTTATTACTCAAGCATATCTTAGGCAATACTATTGCTTAGAAAAAATAAAATATTTACCTTTTCTTTTAGCCACTTTCTTTAAGTGGCTTTTTAATATCTGATGATTAATTTCTTATTTTTCTTACATTTTTTAAAAATTAATGAATAAAACGGAATATTTTCTTTTCCCATACGTCAACTGAGTGAAAACGGATAAATATTGGAGAATAAAATGAATGCTTTAATTGAAAAATTTGTTATGCCGAAGCAAGTTAAGTGGGCTTTCACTACACGTCGCGTTAATCAAGAAGATGTAAAGGCCTTGATCGAAGATACTTCGCTTGCAAGTAGTGGTGATTTAGTTTTAGCAGAAATAATACAGGTAGGTAGCCATAAGAGAATTCAGCTCGCAAGTGGACGCAACTCGGAGTCACATGTTGGTGATTTGGTTGTTTTATGTTGTGGCGCGCGTTATGCCCCTGATCAGTTTGAAGGTATTGCTCGGGTGGATATGAATAAAGCTGACTTGTTAGCCGGAGGAGGTGTTATTGGAACCAAACGTAAATCGCATGGGCGTATGAGCCAGCCCACTCAACTGAAGCCTCTTGGCTTACTTGCTGATGCTAACGGTAAAGTGCTCAATATTAATCAATACAAAGTGAAGTGTATGGATGAGCAACCGTCTATTCCGATCATTGCTGTTACTGGTACCGCCATGAATTCTGGTAAAACTACCACCGCGTATAGTCTAGTCAATGGATTACATAAGAGTGGTAAGAAAGTGGCCGCTATTAAAGTGACCGGTACGGGAGCTTTTGGTGATTTTAATGCTTTTATCGATGCGGGTGCTGAGTGTGTCTTAGATTTCACAGACGCTGGAATGGTTACTACCTACCAACAACCTATAGACAGAATTTTAAGCGGTTCGATTGATTTGTTCAATAAAGCCAAAGAGCTTGGTGCAGATGTCGTTGTTGTAGAGCTAGGTGACGGGATTTTGCAAGATGAAGCTTGGCAATTGTTGACTAACTCAACCTTTAGGGAATTGATCAGCGGTATCATTTTCGCTGCTCCAGACGCCCTTAGTGCGATAGCTGGAGTTGATTTCATACAAAATGCTAACCTCAAGTTAATTGCAGTGTCCGGATTGTTAACTCGCTCCCCTTTGCTATGTCAAGAATACCATCGCTTTCAGGAAGTGCCCTTGTGGGGTAAGCAAGACTTATCTAGTGCTTCCAAAGCAATGCAGTTGTTGGATAGTGCCACAGATATTTCTTTAGTCGCTTAAGGGGAAATACATGTTACCTCGCTTTTTTTCAGGAACACGTAAGCTTTCACTATTTGGGTTGGTGCTATTTGCGCTTTTCCAAGCTGGTTTGGCGATAGTTATCGCCTTTAGCATGCGACAGGTATTTTCTAACTTGAGTGATGAGAGCTCTGTTATTCCTTATGGTCTAATTGGCCTAATTGCACTGTGTTCTCTAGGGATAATAACCTTGAGAATCGTGGAAAGAGCACTGGCGGAGCACATGGGGCAAGATTACACAAAGGAGTTGCGCATTCAGTTGTTTAGTCATCTTAGCCGGGTCTCTCAGGATAAGCTCAACAGGCATCAACAAGGTGCGCTTAACCTTCGTTTTATTGGTGACTTAAGTGCTATTAAAAACTGGGTGAGTGTAGGGATTCCACGACTTATTGCTGCAAGTACGTTGCTTCCTGCATTAATGTTCTTACTTTACTGGTTACACCCCGTTATTTTTGGGTTCTCGACATTATTACTTTGTGTTGGAATCGTTGCTATGTATGGCTTGAGGAAGACCCTTTACCCTTACCATCGAAGTGTACGTAACAAACGAGGTAATATTGCTCGTTATATGAACGAACGTTTACCTTTTGCACCACAGCTCAGAGTGGCAGGCTTACGCACTAAGGTTGTTCAATCTCTGGTGCGTAAATCAGCTCGGCTTAAAGCCGCTGCTGTAAAGAAGAATCTTATGTCAAATGTGTTCAAAACTATTCCAGATATTAGTTTAACATTGATTACCTCGACCAGCTTTGCTTTAGCCTTTTATTTGGAGTTAGGGACAGCTGAAATTGCCGTGATACTCGCGATATTGTCAATCTTTAGTCAACCGCTAAAAGATGTTGCTGGTTTTTGGGATAGGCGTAATGCTTACAATGTGGCTAGCAAGAAATGTATACAAGTGTTCTCAATGCGCAGTGTTTCTAGTGGTAGGAAAAGCGCTCCAAAGCAGAGCCTTAAGCCTGAGTTGGAGGTTACTAAGGTTGTGCACAATAAATTGGAGTTCATGCCACAAACAATAGCGTTTGGTGAAAATGTTTTAGTGCAAGGTAGCAATGGTAGTGGTAAGTCTGCTTATCTTAAAATAGTCGCTGGAATGACTAAGCCTAATAAAGGAAACGTAAAAATAGGGGGGGAGAGTGTACTTTCCATCCCTGAGCGCATGCGTAGTCAATTTATCTTTTATCAGGGAACAGAGGTTCCAATCTTTAAAGGTACACTCCAGCAAAACCTGTTATTTCACTGCAAATCTTCGGGTATGGATAATAAGCTACTTGAAGCTATTGAAATGTTCGATTTAGCAAGCGTATATAGTCGATTAGGTGGCTTAAACGGAAAAGTACAAGAGAGTGGACGAAATTTATCTGCAGGTGAACGAAAGAAAGTCGCATTGTGTCGGGCTTGGCTAACAAATAGCCGGATTTTATTGTTAGATGAAATTGATGATGCATTGGATAGCTCTTCAATGTCACTTGTTAATCAAATACTCCAAAAGCCTAATACGACAGTGTTGTTGATTAGCCACAGACAAGTTGAAACTGGGCATTTTGATCGAATAATAGACTTAGATTCCCAGAAGCAATAATAGTGTGTGGCTGGAATAAGCTATCTGGGAGTTCTCACTATGGATTGGGATTATTTCAAATGGAGTATGTGTTATTCAGCTTTTATGAAGATGTTCTTTAAATGTAAATTTGAAAAGTGGATGATAGTTTTATGTCTTTTTAGGATGCTAAGCCTCTATAGCCTGTTGTTTTTTACCTGTGCACATGATAATTGTTTCAAGTTAATCCTAAGAGAGAACAATCATCATCATGAATGACGAAGTTATCAATTTATTACTTGAATCGGTCAATTTATTGGCTGTGGGTATGGCTGTCGTTTTTGTGTTCTTAACCGTGCTGATTGGTGTTGTTAAGTTGATGTCAGCACTTGTACTGAAACTCCCCGAGCCGTTAAAGCCGGAAGTCAAAGTAAGAACAGCGCCTGTTTCTCAAAATACGGATGATATCCCGCATGAAGTTGTTGCTGCCATAAGTGCGGCAATTCATCAGCATCGTCAGAAGTAATTTTAACCCCTTTACCTTTCATAGGAGCTATCCATGGCAAAGCCACTCGCACTAACTGAACTTGTGTTCAGAGATGCGCATCAATCTTTATTGGCAACGAGAATGCGATTAGATGACATGTTGCCAATCGCCGCGAAACTGGATGATGTTGGTTATTGGTCGATGGAGTCATGGGGTGGAGCAACCTTTGATTCTTGTATTCGGTATTTGGGTGAGGATCCGTGGGAGCGTATTCGCGAGATTAAAAAAGCGATGCCGAAGACTAAGCAACAAATGTTACTGAGAGGGCAAAACTTACTGGGTTATCGGCATTATGCTGATGATGTTGTGACAAAATTTGTTGAGCGTGCGCATGCCAATGGCGTTGATGTATTCAGAATATTTGATGCGATGAATGATGTGCGAAACCTTGAAACTGCCATTAAAGCTGCGATTGATGTTGAGGCCCATGCACAAGGTACTATTTCCTATACGGTAAGTCCGGTGCATTCATTGCAGCTATGGTTAGACATGGCTCGCAGGCTTGAAGATATGGGTGTGCATTCTATCTGCATTAAAGATATGGCTGGTTTACTCAAGCCTTATGATTGCGAAGAGCTTGTTAGCAAGTTAAAAGAAAGTGTTAATGTGCCTATCGCTATGCAGTGCCATGCAACTACCGGTTTGAGCACTGCGACCTACCAAAAAGCCATTGACGCAGGTATTGATATGCTAGATACCGCTATCTCCTCTATGAGCCAGACTTATGGCCATAGCGCGACAGAGACTTTTGTATCGATACTTGAAGGGACGGAACGTGACACTGGTCTAGAGATGACGCTACTTGATGAAATATCAGCTTACTTTAGGGAAGTCAGGAAGAAATACGCGAAGTTTGAAGGTAGTTTAAAAGGAGTCGATTCTCGTATTCTTATTGCGCAAGTGCCGGGCGGCATGTTGACCAATATGGAGAATCAACTTCGGGAACAAAATGCTGAAGATAAAATGGATGACGTGCTAAAAGAAATTCCACGTGTCCGTGAAGATCTAGGGTTTATCCCACTTGTAACACCGACCTCTCAAATTGTTGGTTCTCAGTCGGTTTTAAATGTATTAACAGGTGAGCGCTATAAGAGTATTACCAAAGAAACTGCGGGTGTTTTGAAAGGTGAATATGGTGCAACGGCAGCGCCTGTTGAGCAAGCGCTTCAGCAGCGAGTGCTGAATGGTGCTGAGCCCATTACATGCAGACCAGCAGACTTAATTAGCGACGAACTAGATAAATTAACCGCAGAGCTTGATGAACTCACTGCCGCTAAGTCACTTTCACTTGCACAAGATAAGATTGACGATGTTTTAACTTATGCTCTGTTTCCTCAAGTCGGTTTGAAATTTATAGAAAATAGAGGCGACCCAGATGCCTTTGAGCCGATTCCTGGACAAGAAAAGGAGGAGTTAACACCTGCTCCTGTTGTTGTTAATGAACAGGACGCACATGGTGCGCAGTCATATTCTGTTCGAGTGGATGGTAAAGTTTATCAAGTCGATGTCGCTGAATCTGGTGCACTTGAAAATGTGATACCCGTGAGTTCCTCTATCAATCAAGAAACACCGAGCAATGTCTCTCAATCCAGTGGTGAAGCACTCAGCGCCCCTTTGTCAGGTAACGTCTTTAAAGTTTTAGTCAAATCAGGGGCATTGGTAGAAGAAGGGGATGTCGTTATCATTATGGAAGCGATGAAAATGGAGACTGAGATAAGAGCTATAAAGTCAGGAACTGTCTTAAGTATTGATGTGAGCGAAGGCGACAAAATACAAGCAGGCCAACCTCTATTGATGTTGGGATAACAACATGGATAAGTTATTAACACTCTGGCAAACAACATCGATTGCTAATTTTGAGGTGGGTCAATTGGTGATGATGGCTGTTGGGAGCTTGTTACTTTATTTGGCTATTGTCAGAAAGTTCGAACCACTCTTGTTGTTGCCTATAGGTTTTGGTGCTCTGTTGACCAATATTCCTCTTGCCGGGTTTTCTGAAGCTGGCGGCCTGCTGTACTACGTGTATAAAGTAGGTATTGAAACAGGTGTATTCCCATTGCTGATATTTATGGGCGTTGGGGCGCTGACTGATTTTGGTGCTTTGATTGCTAATCCTAAAGTTTTGCTCTTGGGGGCCGCGGCTCAGTTTGGTATTTTTGCAACATTGTTTGGTGCTGTTATGTTGAACATGGTGCCGGGCATGGAGTTTACTATGCAGCAAGCAGCAGCTATTGCGATTATCGGTGGCGCTGACGGACCTACAGCAATATTTTTAGCATCGAAGCTCGCACCTGAATTGTTAGGGGCTATCGCGGTTGCTGCATATTCCTATATGGCATTGGTCCCTATAATCCAACCACCTATCATGAGAGCACTGACAACAGAGTCTGAACGCCAGATTAAGATGGAGCAACTACGAGAGGTCTCTCGTACAGAGAAGGTTATTTTTCCATTATTGGTTCTGATATTGACAATTATTTTCTTGCCCGCGGCTACGCCACTAGTAGGGATGTTCTGTTTAGGAAACTTAATGCGAGAGTCGGGTGTTGTCGATAGGTTAAGTAATACTGCTCAGAATGAACTGATTAATATTGTGACTATCTTTTTAGGGTTAGCTGTCGGTTCTAAGTTATCTGCAGATAAGTTCTTAACCGCAGAAACGCTCGGTATTTTGGTTTTGGGTGCCTTGGCGTTCGCTATAGGCACGGCTTCTGGCGTCTTGATGGCAAAAGTGATGAGTAAATTGAGCGGTGGTAAAATCAATCCATTGATAGGTGCCGCAGGGGTGTCAGCCGTACCAATGGCTGCTCGAGTAGTTAATAAAGTCGGGCTAGAGGCTAACCCTCATAATTTCTTGTTAATGCATGCTATGGGGCCAAACGTTGCAGGTGTATTAGGTTCTGCTGTGGCCGCAGGTATTTTACTAGCCCTTGTTGGACCTTAATATGACTATCCGCTACGAGCCCAGATAAGGGCTTAGGCATTAATGGGTCACAAATGTCATCAATGTAAAGAATAAAGCGATCGCGACAGATGTGCCTAGGATATACAAAAAACCTTGTCTGCCTTGCTGCAGTGTGTAACCGTTGTGCCTTAAATAGGCGTACCAAATTAAGCAAAGCAATATGGGAAAAATAAAGAATAATCGAACCAAAATAACCACCGCTTGTTTCGTTTGGAGGAAGGTCTGGTCATATAGTATCGCTAGTTCCCGCAGATTGGTATGGTATTAAGTAAATCTATGCGTGGTGTTTGAGGATTAAGTTGAATCGAGCTTATTGTGAATCTTGCCGGTATCCGGTGAGCACTTGTCTATGTGAGTGGGTTAAACCGATAAACTCACCACTTGAAATTATTGTTTTGCAGCATCCTTTAGAAGCAAAACATGCCAAGAATACCGTTAAGTTGCTGAGATTAGGATTAAATCACATAACAGTGATTGAAGGAGAAAGCGAGAGTGACTTTGCCAATGTGGCTAAGCATTGTTTAACTACTCCAAAAAAATACGCCGTTTGTTTCCCATCAAGTCAAAGCACTTCGTTTGAACGATTCTCTATAGAAAGAAAAAGTCAGCGTCTAGAGTGTGACTTAACTTCGATTATATTTATCGATGCTTCATGGCGGAAAGCACTAAAGATGTGGCACTTAAATCCATGGCTTCATCAACTCCAGTGTTGGCATTTTGAATCACCTCCAGAGAATCAGTACGCCATTCGAAAAACCTCACAAAAAAATAGCTTGTCCACACTTGAGGCTGTTGCCTATACACTCGCAACGCTAAGTCGTGTGGATTGTAGCAACTTGCTTTCTTTGTTTAGAGTAAGACAGGACCAATTCCATAATCATTAAATGTATTTGATACTTATTTCGCTATACAAGGAAGCTATGAAATAAAAGGCGTGACTCGACTGTCTCTGTATTAATTAGGCAAATTTTTGTCGTTTTTTAACAATATCTAGTCGTTAAGCTTGCTTATGTCATTATCGAAAGAGTCGCTGTTACAGTGCCATCCCAAGTTAGTTATTGAGCCATTAAACAGGGGAGTTTGGCAGCTTCGTATTGAGCAATTTACTGTAGAAGGGCGCGAAGAGGCTGTCCGTCTTGTCAATATTTTTAAAACAGAAATGTCTTTCTACCAAGGGTTGGAAACATTCTCTGAAACATTCGGTGCTAATCAAGATTGGCCTGCTGTTACCCAAACAGTGATAGAGCTAGTAGACAATGGCGTGTTGTTAACTAAGCCTGTTACGCCGATTGTTGCATCGCATACAGGCCGATTCGATTCTGCGCCAGTTCATATTCGAATGCTTAATGATGAAGCTAGGACAAGTGCTTATCAACACGCGATAAGAGAACAGGTAACCGAGAACGATATTGTGCTCGATATAGGCACGGGGACGGGAATCCTAGCGGCTACAGCTGCAATGGCGGGTGCAAAGCATGTTTATGCCATAGAGCAAACACCATTGGCAGATATTGCTCAGCAAGTTTTCGAACAAAATGGGTTAGCCGATAAAATTACTGTCATTAAGGGAAATTCGAGAACAATCTCGCTGCCAGAGAAAGCTACCGTGTTAGTGAGTGAGCTTATTGGTAACGACCCGCTGGCTGAAGGACTATTATCAACGACAGAGGATGCTATCTCTCGATTAATGGCGCCTAACTGTCGTTTAATTCCCGCGTCTTTGAGCACTTATGCGTTGCCTTTTAATATTCCAGAAAGTGAATTAGCTAAGCACAAATTCTTAGCCCCGACTATTCAATCGTGGCAGGAGCTGTATGGCATTGATTTTTCGCCTTTTATGCGAATGACAGATAAGAATGAACAGCTCTGTGCAATTAACACTTATGATACGAAAACATGGACACGACTTAGTAAGCCTGTGCTGTTAAACGATTTCGACTTGGCTTGTTTACCTTATGCTAATGCAGAATTTGAAGGGCAGTTTGATGTAATTGGTCAAGGTGAACTCAATGGTATTTTGGTCTTTTTTGAAATGATGCTTTGCCCTGATAGGTTGTTTAGTATACACCCAGATAAAGTAACCGCTTCTAACCACTGGAAGAGTCATGTTTGGCTAGCTGGCCAGCCGCTGAATGTTGAAAACGGACAAAAAGTCCGTTTTCACTATAACTTCGAAAATGGACGTTCGACTTTTAATTTATAATGAATTCACTGATGGCTTTTGCTAATTCTGGTTTTAGTGGCAGATTAGGCTGGTTATAGGTTTCAATGTTTGCCTGCCTATCTAGCGGCGCAGCTTTGAGTACATGGTTCATCCCTTTTATCACAACCTTTGTTGTCGTTTTACTGGCTAAGGCAAGCTTACTCGCTTCCTCTTCACTCACTTGAATATCAGTTGTTCCTTGTACAATGAGGATGGGTCTTTGAAGCTTCGCTATTTCTTTTTGAGGGTCATACTTAAACCATGAAATCATATAAGGTTGAACGCTCTGTCGAAACAGTGAATTCAAAAAAGCCGGAATGTGTTTAACCGTATTTCCTGCCAACAACGCATCGAGAATCGGTGTCGATTGTTCCAATACAATAGATGGTTGGGCTTTGAGTTGCTGGCGAATGATTTTATCAGCCGCTTGTCCAATACCAGCGATTGAAACAAATTTTCCTACATCAGAACTTTGAGCGGCAATCATGCCTAATAACGACCCTTCACTATGTCCGATAAGCGTTATTGTGTTGTTTTTTTGATCATGTGCTAAATAATCGATCCAATGGCGCACGTCTTCAATATAATGCTCAAATCGTAAGTCACTCTCTTTTAGTCCTGCATCTTTGCTTTTTCCAATGCCTCTTTTATCATATCGTAGCGAAGAAATACCCTGTTTTGCCAAGGATTCAGCCAGCATCTTCAGCGAGTTATTGGTCATCTGAGGGTTATTGCCGTTACGATCAGTCGGGCCTGAACCGGCAATAATAAGAGCGACATGCGGTCGGGTGTTTTTGTCTGGTGTGAGCAAGGTTCCTTCTAGCTTACCAGTACCTGTTTCTACCTTAACAATGCGTTCATCTGAATGAGCACGACCTGTGACAGCTAAGAAAGTTATGCATAGCGCTATAGTAAAGTGTTTCATCAATTATCCTTATTTTATTGAATTAAATTTCAGTCTCTTCCAGTTTTACAGCGGTGCCATAAGCCAATATTTCTGAGGCTGTTTGTGCGACCATCGATGTTGTAAAACGAACATCGATGATGGCGTCTGCCCCTAATGCTTTTGCTTCACTCATCATGCGGTCGATGGCTTGTTCACGACTTTCTGCCATAAGCTTTGTGTATTCGTGGACCTCACCGCCGACTATGCTACGAAAAATAGCCAGAATATCCTTACCTAAATGTCGTGCTCGAATGGTGTTGCCTCTGACTAAACCCAGATGTTGTTTAATCTTCCGGTTTTCAATTTGACTGCTTGTCACAACAACGATTTGGCTCATAGTTTTACCTTATTGTATTTATCTGTTTTACTGATGATTAGACGGTGGCGCAATACCGAAATAAACAAACCGATACAGCCCCCAGACACTAGGCTTATCAATAGCTTCATAATAAAAGGGACCGAACTGGCGGCAAGGAATTGATAGGCCAAGATAATGGCTATTATTGAACAGCCGATCATAATGGCTACCCAAGACGCATCTTGAATACGGTGTGTTGTCATATCATTGAGAATGTCATCTAGCTTCTCTTGTTCCATGTCGGCATAGTCGATATGACTGACAGCATTCTTTAGTGCTTTTAACTCGTTATAAGTTTGTCGACAGCAATCGCATTGCTCTATATGTAAGGCAATACGCTGACTTTCCTGCTGAGTTAATTCGTTATCAAGGTAACCGGATAACTTGTCATTGATCGGTTCACAATTGTTGAGTGATGTCATCTTAGTTCTCCTCTGTATTTTGTAGGGCGTTTCGCAATGCAATTCTGGCTCTGTGCAACGACGACATCACAGTACCCTGAGGAATATTAAGTACGCGTGAAATATCTGCGTACGACATGTGGTGATAATCTTTAAGGAAAATTATATCTCGCTGCTGAGCTGGTAAAGTGTCGAGTGCCACCGTTATTTGCTGCTTAAGCTCTTCAATTTGCAGCTGCTTTTCGGGGTTAAGTGCTTGTTGCTCGCTATGACTATAAGTTTCTTCGTGAGTATCAATGTCAGTGGGTTGTCGGCTTAACTCTCGAAAGCGGTCGATGGACTTATTTCGAACAACACGATAAAACCAAGGCTTAAATTCACTACTGTTGTAGTGAGGTGCTTCTTTATGGTGAAGGGCAATAGTTGCAGCCTCTTGCAGAATATCGTGCGCATCAGCGGATTGCTTGACAATTTGCAAGGCAAGTTTGTAAGCTCCATGTGCGACTTCTGCTAGTGCTTTTTGCATCGATTTCCCCTAGGGTCTGTTGATCTTTGCTGTATATTTTTGCAGCGAATTGTTGCCTATTCAGGCAAGGCAGAGGCTGTGACTTGTAGTAATCTACATAAACAGACTCTAACGCTGTATGAATAGTCAACAAACGCTGCCCGAATGGGTTCATCTAAACACTTTTTGTACTGCGTTGTAGGTTTTTGACTTAGCCCACTAGGCCTTCAAACCTACGCCTTGCTCAAAACGCGTTTAGATTGAACAAAACTCATACACCAAAGATAAACAGACCCTCAACTATTTATCGTTATTACTCTTAATAACGAATGAGCGTGCCATTTTATTCCAATGAAATGAAAATATTTTATCAATGGGTATTTAGAGAGTGTTGATCTTTGTTGTGTACTTTTGACTTATATTTATAAACCTATAAGTACACGCCACAATCAAAAGCTTTTATTTAGCAAGATTTATACAGCAAAGATCAACATGCTCTAGGGTCAAGGGGGATTGAGTTAGGGTTTGATTGTATTGATTCAATCTAAGTGGAAGAGCTTTATTCAATAGCTTGATTTAACTCGCTTTTATCGATTTGAGGTTACTTAGATTTTTTAAGTGTTAAGAGCAACAATTAGGAAGTTACCGGAGGTGAGGGATAGCAGCAATTGGTCCCTTTATTTCAACAATTTTAAAGGGTTGGCATTGGACACCAGTACTTAGGTTATGGCAAATGTGTAAACGTTTTGTTCTCTCATCCAGTTTCACAAATTCGGCGGTTGAGTCGAGTAACTGACCAAACTCTCCAAACCCTCGCCAATAAACGCCTTGTGAGACACCTTGCCCATTTTGGTATGTAATGAGCTTAGGTAGCGGCACAATAACGAACGCCGCTAGAATGAATATTAACAAACTAATGAGGGCGTAAAGCCCCCACTTAAATTTACTCATCAGTGTAAGAACTAGTTTTTAGGTGCTGGTCTTGGGTCAACATTATGGTTAGCCATCATGTAAGCAAATAACGCATAAACGGTTTGGTTTTGTGCGATATCATCGGGCTTTATTTTATCAAGTGTGTCATTAGGCGTGTGATGGTAATCAAAATAATAAGTGCCGTCTTGTTGTAATGTAACTACTGGGATGCCTAAATCAGGAAACATAGAGATATCTGGGCCGCCACGAGCAGCATTATTACCTTTGAAAACACCTAATGGCTCGATTTGTTGAATAATATTATCAACGAATGGTAAAGCACTGTCTGCGAAACGTGTGTCTAGGCGATAGATTTTGCCTGCACCAAAATCTGATTCAGCAGCGACAATAATATTTTCTAGGACATCTTTGTTTTCTTTTACGTATTGTCTAGCACCCACTAAGCCGAATTCTTCGTTGGCGTAGAGTACAACGCGAATAGTGCGTTTGGGCGAACCAGTAATCGATTTTACTAAACTAGCAGCGGCAGAAACGATTCCAACACCCGCACCATCATCAATCGCACCTGTACCTTCGTCCCATGAATCTAAGTGAGCTCCTAACAAAACAATTTCATTAGGCTTTTCTGTTCCTGTTATTTCGCCAATTACGTTATAAGAGGTCTGCCAGCCTTGTTCTTTAGCTTGCATTGCGACATCAAGTTCCACTGTTTGTCCAGTATTGATAATACGCTCAAGTGTATCTGCATCTGCGTTTGATAAAGCGCCAGCAGGAATTTTCTTTACGCTGTCGCTGTATCTCATGGCACCGGTATGAGCAAAGCGGCTGTTATCTGTTCCTACTGAGCGTATGAGAATAGCTTTTGCACCTAGCTTTGATGCTTCTATAGCGCCTTGTGCACGGGCTGCGACAACAGGGCCGTAACCTCGGCCAGCACGGTCTCTAATCATACGGCGATTAACAAAAACGATTTTATCTTTGACTTGTGATTTACTGGCGGCTTGTAATTCTTGCAATGACGAAAACATAACGACAGGTGCTTGCAATCCGCCTTCTGGCGTTGCTATTGAACCACCTAATGCAGTGATAACGAGTTTTTGAGAAAAAGGTTTAGTGACTTTTGCCTCAGCACGACCCCTAGACCAATTGCGAACACGAACGGGTTGGGTGTAGACTTTATCGAAACCTAAGCTCTTGAGTTTATCTTGCGCCCATACAACAGCTCTCTTATCTCCTTCGCTACCAGCTATTCTAGGGCCTACTTCGACAGTGAGTGACTCAACAATGCTATAAGCTAGTGAACTAGATAATGCTTTTTCACGTAAGGAGTCAGTTGTGGCTGCTATAGATGAAGCAGAAAACAACAAGCAAGATATTAAGGTTTTTGATAAGAGGCGCATAAAACTTTTTATTAAATTGGTTTAACCTCTATCTTATCGCACTTATATTATTGTGTCTTTGGTATAGCGACGCAAAAAGTGGATAGGGTGTCACAAAATTTAGACATAAAAAAAGCACCTAAACGGTGCTTTTTATCATTACCCTAAGGTAAGTTATTCTTTTTAAGCTAACGCTTTAATCTGTGCCGCAAGGCGAGACTTATGACGAGCAGCCTTGTTTTTATGAATTAAGCCTTTAGTTGCCATGCGGTCTAAAACCGGTGTAGCAGCTGCATATGCTTGTTGCGCAGCGTCTTTATCGCCAGCAGCAATAGCGGCAACTATCTTTTTAATGCTTGTACGCATCATTGAACGACGACTTGCATTGTGTACACGGCGCTTCTCGGCTTGGATTGCGCGCTTTTTAGCAGACTTGATATTAGCCAAGTTCGAAACTCCCAAAAAAACTGGTCAAAATTAAGGTGGCGAATTCTGCCCTTTATCTAGTGCGTTGTCAACGTATTATGCAAGATTATATATCCTTATACATAAATAAAAGAGAGCAAGTTAGGTTCTTCAAATTGGACGTAAAACTAATCAACCAAGGCTGGGTGGATTAGCTTCTTGATATCAACTTGAGGAAAGCTTACTTCAGTCATAATGATGGTGTTGTTTTCATCGTTATAGGTGATCGGCAATGACTGTTCAATTGTTCTCAATGGAGCGCGCATCAAGGTTTTAATTTCACCACTTGATAAGCTTAGATACTGTACACGCTGGTGGTCAGGAAAATTCTGAATGAAATAAATATTTTGAGAGGCTTTAACCCAGCTATAACTACTGGATATCACGTTATTGTCGATAAGTTGAGTGAGCTTTGGAGGTTGCTGGTTTAGATCTAATGAATAGAGAGCGTCCTCATTGTCACTAAATACTATTTGATTGTCCTTTGAATGCACCGCATATCCGCCAGTACTGTCAACAAGAAGTTCACTTTCACTGGTTGTGACATTTACTCTGTAGAAGCCAGTTTTAGCATTCCTTGTATCAGAGGCTATCTCAGTCGCTTGAACAAGTATAGCTTGGTCATCCTGCATCCAAGTGGGCATCGACATCTGAGAAAAATTTTCATTGCCAACATCGGTGACTGCCTTAGTGGTTACATCTACGACTTTAATTGATGATTTGTCTGATGCGGTATGTCTGACCATAAACGCTATTTTTTGACCGTCATGAGACCAATGAGGGAAGAATATATTGCTCTCTAGATCCGTTAGTTGAACTCGGTTTTCTCCATTCCAGTCTGAAACCCAAATCTCGTTGTGTCCCGACTCGTTAGAGATATAGCTTATTTTATTAACGGTAGAGTTATAATTAGGTGTACTGTGGATGAACTCCGATTGAATCAGTGGAAAGGGAATGGAAACATTGTCCTTTTCTGCACTCAGACTGGCAATAAAGGGCGTTAATTGCCAATCATGAAAAACAATACTTCCTGTATCACCAATAAAAGATGGAAAGCTGAAGCCTTTTACATCGAGCTCAGTGATGGCTTTGGTGTCAATATCGACTATATATCCGTTCCTAACTTCATTTTTTTCAGCACTATAGATGATTTTATTTTCGCTTGGGTGCCATGCCATACCAACAATATCTCTTTGCCCGACAGTTATCTGCCGTGCTTTATTGGTGTCCTTCTCAACAATGTAAATATCTTCTTCGTATTGTTGAGTTCTCCTCGTGATAGCGTATTGAGAACCGTCGGGTGAGAAGATTAAATCTCTATCGGTGTAATTACATTCGATAGAGCATGAATAGCGCACAGGTTTTGCCGTTGGCTGCGTGAGATCTAAAAAGTAGATACCAGGTGTCGTATTGACAGGATCAACACTGTTGAAGGCTAATGTTTTACCATCTTTTGATATCGTCAATGCTGCGTTAACGCTTCCTCTGCAAGGTGCTATGGTCTTTTGTGATTTTGATTGAAGATCATATTGAATAATATTGCATCGTTCAGCATTCCATGATTTCTGTACAAAATAGAGCGTGTTTCCTAGGTTGTTCCATACCATCCGGCTTTCTGTGTCGGTGTCAAACGTCAGTTGTTCAGGCTCTAAGCCAGGTTGGCGCAAATCTTTTAAATATAGATCAGGTGTCTCGTTAATTTTTCGCCAAAAGTAGACGAGGTAATTACCGTCAGGGGACACAGCCGGATAGAGCTCTCGCCCAGGATATGAGGTTAATGACTCAATCGACTTATACTCATGCTCTGATTGAAGAAAGTAGAGATATGTTACGGATAGAATAACCGTCACTAAGGCAACCAATTTCCAGCTTAAAGCGTCTCTAAGTGTTGTTTTTTTGTATGAAGGAAAGCTTTCTACCTTTGCTGTTTCTACTGGATTTTGTTCGATAATTTGCGGCTCTTTTATCAATCTGTAGCCACTTTTACGAACAGTCTGAATATACTCCTCTTCGTCTTTATGCAGGTGCTGACGAATACCCCAAATGGCGTTCGTGAGTGCTTTCTCTCCAACATAAGCATTACCTTGCCATACGTTGTCGATGAGCTCTTCTCGGCTAACTAAGTTTGGGTATTGTTTTACCAGATAATGAAGTACCTCGATGCACTTAGGCTGCATGAGCTCCGTTTCGCCACCACTAGACAGTAAGCTGTGCTCTAGTACGTTGACGGTAAATTGACCTATTTTAAACGAAACATTGCCTTGCATGATATTCCATAACAACCAGTTTTTACGGGGCTTTAAACACTAATAGATATTAAAAAGATATTAAAAGGTTAAAGAAACGACTTGTCCAGCTTTTGTATTTCATCACTTTTTTTTATAACAAAGTAGAGCATACATAAAAATAAAATGTTTCAACATATAAAGCACAGAGGACAGTGGGTTAAGCCAGAGTATATTAGCTTAATGAGTCTGTGTTGATGACAATAAAAATTGGGGATTGCACATGAAATACAGGTTATCAATGGTCGCTGCCAGTGTCGCGTTAGTTTGTAGTATAGGCGGTGCGGCCAATGCGCAGGAACAGGCTGCCAATACACAAGCAGAAGAGGCCGCTATCGAAAAAATAAGTGTGACAGGGAGTCGCATAAAAAGAGCTGATTTTTCAACACCACAGCCGTTGGTAGGCTTTAGTAAAGACGATATTGTTAGCATCGGCTCAAGTGATATAACAGATGCTTTGTTAGAGATTCCATCGATAATTGGCGGGGTAACTCCACAAGGCAGTACTGGCAATATCCAAAACAATGGTATTCGAACGGCTGACTTGCGTGGTTTAGGGGACAACCGAACACTGACACTCATAGACGGCCGCCGTGCCGTGTCTAACAGTGCTAATGGTAACAGAGTTGGGCTTGGCACTATCCCCGCAGGCTTTGTGGAACGAGTTGAGGTGATTACAGGTGGTGCTTCCGCCGTGTATGGTTCTGACGCAGTCGCGGGTGTCATTAACATTATTACCGAATCTGATCAGGAAGGCTTTGAGCTTGATGTTCGTGGCGGTTATAGCAACGCATTGGATTCTTCAGATCAAACGATTGATTTTAGCTGGGGCGGGAGCTTCAACGAAGGTAAGGGGTATTTGTTTTCTGCGATAAACCTTGATACCAGAACCGCTATTCGAGCTCGTAATGTGCCGCGTTCTCTTATTCAAGCAGATTTTCAGTATGAAGATGGTATTAATACCTTCGTCAACAGGCAAGGTGAGCGAGTCCCGTTTAGTCAAATTGATAACTTTGATACATTCGATTTTGGTGATTTAAGTGCAGACCCAGATGGTGGGCGTTTTGAAGGGAATGACTTCTTCTTTAATGAGAATGGACTACAGAGAGGGTTTGTTACAGATACAGATGGTTTCGACTTAAGGGCAGACGATGATTTAAATGCTGCTCGTGACAGAGTGAACTTTGCCGTTAAAGGCACTTATGATTTTACTGATAGTTTTCAAGGGTTTTTCACCTTAACACACTCCTTTAACTCGACGCTTCAGACTCGAGAGCCAGAGGGAGATGATTTTAATGATGTTCATTTCCTCGTTTTAGATGATAGCCAAGCTAATTTTACCGCGATCAATGTGCCAATTGGGCCGATTCCTATTGATAATCCATTTGCACCAGAAGAAATTGTGGCAGAAGCGGGTTCCAGTATCAGCTTTGACCGTCGCTTTACGGAAGTGGGTACACAGGTTACCGATAATGACCGTAATACCACACGTTTTTATGGTGGATTTAGAGGGGTAGTTTGGGACGATTGGGAATGGGAAACGTCATTTGGTTATGGACGTTACAATTCTGAGCAGACGCGTTTCAATGAGATCAACGTTATTAATTTAACTGCTGGGCTTAATGCCGAGCAGCTTGAAGATGGGACTATTCAGTGCGCTGACGCGACGGATAGGGCAAATGGCTGTGTTCCAGTGAATTTATTTGGTCGTGGCTCGATTACACCAGAAGCGGCTGATTTTATTAGAGCTAACCTATTTCAGGATGCTACGGTAGAGCAATATAGCTTTCAGGCATTCATTACTGGTGATTTATTTGAATTGCCTGCGGGTACAGTCGGATCAGCATTTGGTATTGATTTTAGGAGAGATTTTCAAGACCTGCAGCCTGGCGAGCTTAATAGGCGTGGCGGACATACTTCAGGCACAGTGCCACAATTTGATGATGGCTATAACGTATGGGAAGCATTCGGTGAGCTGAGTATACCGCTAGTCGCTGATGCCCCGGGTGTTTATAGCTGGTCAGTAGATACATCTGCTCGTGTGGCTAATTACAGTATAGAAAATGTCGGTACAGTATTTAGCTTTGGTGTTGGTACACAATATCAGCCTATTGAAGAGTTAAATCTTCGACTGTCGTTTAACCGTGCTTTGAGGGCGCCGGATTTGGCCGAGTTATTTTCGCCACCTCGTGGTGATAACGATGGTATTAATGATGTTTGTGAAGGCATTACACTTGCTGATGCTGGTTCCAGTACACTAGCCGATAACTGTCTTGCCGAACCCGGTATTGTTGGGTTCATCAATACCGCGTTTCAGGATGATCCAACACTGGACATCAATCAAATAGAGTTTGAACAAGAAAACGGCGGCGTCTCTTCCCCGAATACGGGCTTTATTGGGCTTAAAGAAGAAGAGGCTGACACCTTGACCATAGGTTTTGTATGGCAGCCATCCTATGTCGAAGGTCTTAGCCTTGCTGTCGACTACTACGATATTGAAATTGAAGATGCGATAGACCAGCGTTCTAACCAAGATATTCTCAATTTATGCTACACAGACGCAGTTGATTTCCGAAATGGCAATAACCCTTTCTGTAATGACATAACGCGCAATCAGGAAGACGGTCAGTTAGCTAATATCATTCAACGTGAAGCCAATTTGGCCGCACAAGAAACCTCCGGTGTTGACTATCAACTTAACTATGAGTTTTCGTTAGATGGTCAAGGCGTTCCTGGTAAGTTTGAAGCACGTTACATCCATACACACCTGATTAAATTTACAGAAACGACGGTCAATCTCGATGGAACGTTTAATGTTGATAATCAAAGAGGTGAATTGGTCAACGAAAGATTCGAAGATAGAGGACGCTTTTCTTTGGCTTGGTCTAACAACGATTGGCGTGTGACCTGGAGAACTAATTTCTTTGGTTCAACAATAGATAGCAATGAATTGTTGGAGGACTTCCTTGAAGCACAAGAAGAGTTCGGTGATGCAGCGGAAGTGCCGGCATTCCTGAATATTGACCGTGTGCTGTTTCACAACCTGACGGTGAGATACCAGACTGAGGTAGGTAATGTGGATACTCGCTTTTCGTTCGGTGTAAACAACTTGACGAATAATGAAGGACCTTTCATTCCTGATGGTGATACAGCATCAGGTGAAGACAGTAACTCGGCTGATGCCTTTGGTATTCGTGGAAGGACATTTTTTGCTCGCATGAATATGCGCTTCTAATTTCCACTATGATCTTATACGCCCACTCACCGTGAAAGGTGAGTTGGGTAAATCTCCTTTTAAATGAGCATTCAGTGATGACACAAGTTTTTGTTAGGCATGTAGTTGCCTTAATGTTGTTGATGTTACTAAGTATTCACGCGCCTGCCACTGCTGAACCTCGAGCAATGACACCGGTAGACATATTATCGCTTAATACGCTGCGCAACCAAGATATATCGCCCGATGGTAGGGCATTGCTTTATCAAGTGAGCAATGTTGATTGGGAGAACAATAAGCGTATTAGTCATATATGGCGTCATGACATAAGTTCTGGAGTGTCGTTACAAATGACCTTTGGTAATGAATCTGAAACCAACCCTAAGTGGTCACCAAAGGGAGATAAGTGGCTATTTGTGACAAAGCGTAAGGGGGATGATCATAACCAGATCTACCTCATGTATAACAGTGGTGGGGAGGCATCACGTTTAGCCGAGTTGCCAGCTGCACCAAGAAATGTGACATGGTCTGATGATGGTCGTTACATCTATTTTTTGGGCATAAAAGCGCAAACTAAAGCGATCAAAAAACAAATTAAAGACAAAGCTATTATACCGAGATTTGAAGATCCGATGAAACAACGTCAGCTGTGGCGAGTTGATATTGAATCCAAGCTTGTTGAGCCTTTAACTTCTGATAACTATTCGGTCGTAAGCTATTCAGTCTTCGACAATGATAACAAAGTTGTGTACGCCAAAAGCCCTGGAACTCTAATTGATAATCGCCACGCGGCAGATTTATGGATTTTGGATATTAAAACAGGTCATGAGCGTCAAATTACCGATAATAATTATTATGAGAAGGAGCCGACATTTTCCCCAGACAATACATTGATCGCGTATACCTCCGCCGTAAATTCAGAGGGTGAGAATTACTACAGTAACAATATCTTCATCATGGATATCGAATCACAAAAGGTTGATGTGATTACTAAAGATTTCAAAGGTGACGTTGAACAGTTTGCTTGGTCAGCGTCAGGGGGAGAGTTGTATTTTCTGGCCAACATCGGTGTCTCTAATCATTTGTTTTCCTATGATAGGAAACAAAAAAATATCAAGCAGTTAACAGAAGGTGAATGGACAATAAGAGGTTGGTCGTATCATGCAGGTAACAATGTTCATTTACTCAATATTCGCAGTGCAACAAGCCCTGGGGACGTATGGCAACTAAAAGGCATGGACAATAAGTTAAATCAGCTGACTGATATGCATTCAGACTTAGTTAAGGCTTATGCTCTGCCAAAACAGGACGTGATTCGTTGGAAGAGCCACGACGGTGTAGAAATTGAAGGACTACTTGTTTATCCCTTGAATTATAAAAAAGGTCAACCCTTTCCTCTGGTTACACAGACGCATGGCGGTCCCAGATCATCGGATCAATATGGGTTGTGGTCAACAGGAAGTTATATGCCTGTCTTAGCGGCTCATGGATACGGGGTATTGCGTGTTAATCATCGAGGAGGAGTGGGATACGGTGATGAGTTTTTGCGAGATATGGTTGGAGGGTACTTCAAAAATGCGCATTTAGATGTGCTAAGTGGTATTGATTATCTTGTTGAAAAAGGGCTAGCAGATCCTAATAAGCTGGTCAAAATGGGCTGGAGTGCTGGCGGTCATATGACGAATAAGCTCATTACTGTAACGGATCGATTTAAAGCTGTTTCTGTTGGTGCTGGCACAGTCGATTGGACGTCACACTATGGAGAGACTGACACGTCGTACAATAGGACGGATTGGTTTGGTGGCAAGCCTTGGCAAAAAGGGGCGCCTTTAGCCGTTTATGATGATAACTCACCGCTTAAAGATATGTGGAAAGTTAAAACGCCGACATTGATATTTGTTGGTGAGAAAGATGTGAGGGTACCGCCAGCTCAATCAAAAATGCTGTTTAGGGCGTTAAGAGATATTGGCGTGGATACAGAGTTATACATCGCACCCGGAGAGCCTCATGGGTATCGAAAACCAACGCACCGATTATTCAAGATAAACAAAGAGCTTGAGTGGTTTGAAAAATATATTCATGGCCGCAAATATCTGCATCAGACAGTCCCATAACACACCAAAGAGCTGCATAATCTAAGGCACAATAGTCTTTAAGGTTTATATTTTAACTTTCGATAAAGCGTTCGCTCGCTGATCCCTAGTATGCTGGCGACCGTTGTTTTATTGCCATTATTAGCTCTCATCAGCGAATTAATCTGCTCTCGTTCTGCATTTTTCAATGGATCTTCACTGATCGTTTGCTGACTTAAAAAGGCGTTTTCTGCTTCGATAGCAAGGTCTAAGGCATGACTAGAGAGTTCGGTAGTCATTTCAAAAAGGCATGCACGCTCTAGGATATTCCTGAGTTCTCTTATATTGCCTTCGAATGGATAGCGCATTAACCAACGTTGGGCAGCTTTTGATAAGCTAATTTTCTCATTCATTCGAGAGAGGATAGATTTTGCGAGTAGAGGGATATCATCAGTACGTTCACGCAAGCTCGGCAGATAAATGGGGAAGACATTGATTCGAAAGAAAAGATCTTTACGGAACTTGCCTTGCTCAACCATTTTTTTTAAGTTTTTGTGCGTGGCGCAGATCAGGCGAAAATCAGCAACCTTTGCTTGTTCGCTGCCGACCGGTCTGTAAGTGCCGGTTTCAATCAACCGAAGCAACTTTACTTGGAGTGGCAGAGGAATATCGCCAATCTCATCTAAAAACAAAGTGCCCTGACTAGCCGTTTCTACTAGGCCGGTTTTGTTATAAGTGGCACCGGTGAAAGCGCCTTTTACATGGCCAAAAAGCTCACTTTCAAATAAGGTTTCTGACAACCCTGAGCATTCAACAATCACAAAGGGTTGTTTTTGTCGCTGGCTGGCCTGATGAATTGCGTGAGCGGCTAATTCTTTGCCTGTTCCTGACTCGCCAAGCAATAAAACACTGGCGTGATTAGGGCCGACTCGATTTATCATATCAACGACTTTATGAAATGCTGGACTTATACCAACCATTTGCGCATCACTCTCTTGTGCACTGGCGTGAGACACTGTTTTTAAAAGCTCGACAAAATAGATAAGCTCCCCGTTTTGGTTTTTTATCGGCAATAGCTCTACGTCAACATATTCTCTTCCTCGTGGGGTTTTGTGAATATGTAAAACACGTTCTCTATCGCCACTTTGTAGACTTGCACTAAGAGGGCAGCTTTCTCCACATCGATCACAAGGTTTGTCGTACCCATGAGAAACTTCATAGCAATGAGAACCTGATTTTCTATCAATATGGCCAAAACAAGCGGTGTATTGTTTGTTAGCAGCCATTACCTCGTAATTAATTGAAACCAATATTGCGGGGCAGTCATAGCCATTCAGCATGTGCGCCGCTTCGATAGGAACATCTGGGTGGACGATTTGCATTTGTCATTCCTGTCATTTTATTTGTCATATTTGTCTTTTTTATTATTCCATATCTGTATTTTATATTCCATATGGATATATGTTGTGGTTTAAAATGTAAATTTAACAGGTAGTTAGCGTGACTTAGTGCCCTGCTAGGTAAAGTTGGTTTGCAACTTGCTGAAGCAGGGTATGTTGTTAAGCCAAGGTAATCTCGTATGTTAGTCAATTCGTCTGTTGAAGTTATAGAGCAAGGCTCCCCATTGGTTGAAGCTTTCTTCGAACCTAGTTCTTGTACTCTGTCTTATCTTGTTATCGACCCTAACTCCAATGCCTGTGCTGTGATCGATTCCGCTGCAAATATGGATTACGCTGCAGGGCGCTTAAGTTATGAGTCTGCCGATCAAATCATAGCGACTATTAATGATCGAGCGTTGTCACTTGAGTGGATTATCGAAACCCATGTTCATGCTGACCATTTGTCAGCTGCGCCCTATATCCAATCTAAATTAGGTGGAAAGACGGCTATAAGTCGTCATATATCTGCAGTGCAAAATGTGTTCGCCGAGGTATTTGACGAGGAGGAAAACTTTTCACGTAAAGGAGAGCCGTTTGATCAATTGCTCGAAGATGGTGAAAGTTATTTTATCGGTTCTTTGCAAGGGGTTGCGTTGCATACCCCTGGTCATACGCCAGCTTGTATGACACATGTGATTGGTGATGCTGCCTTTGTTGGCGATACCTTGTTTATGCCTGATAGTGGCACTGCTAGGGCTGATTTTCCTGGGGGAGATGCTAAGGTTTTGTTTGACTCAATTCATCGCATCCTGTCCCTACCTGAAACCACCAGAATATACACTTGTCATGACTATCAGCCTGATGGTCGGGAATTAATGTATCAGAGTACAGTGAAAGATCAAAAGGCAAGTAACATCCACCTGAAAGGCAATGTTTCTAAACAGGATTATGTTGCAATGAGGAAAAGTAGGGACGCAATGTTAGCTATGCCAAAGCTCCTTATTCCGAGCATCCAAGTTAATATGAAGGCCGGGATTTTACCCAAGAAATCAAAGAGTAATAACACTATCTACTTGAAAGTGCCGATTAATCGCCTTTGAAAAATCATCATTAAGAAGTGCTTTATGTGCTGCCCATACCCTGCTGTTGAGTGAGATATTCATGAATATTAAAAGTGTTTCCGCGTCCTTTTTTGTCAGTGATGCGATATCTGTCAAAGATTTGCCCGCGATTAGAGAATTAGGAATTAAAACCATTATCTGTAATCGGCCTGATGGCGAACAGCCCGCTCAAGCTTCGTTTAAAGATATTGAAGAAGGCGCAGAAAAATTGGGTATTGTCTGTTACTACCTACCCACATCACCTAAGGATCTTGATTATTCAATTGGAGAGCATATCAATCAGAGGTTAGATGAAACCGGAGAGCCTGTTCTTGCATATTGTCGTAGTGGACTTCGTTCAATCTCTCTATGGTCGGTAGGACAAATGATGAAAGGGGGAAGGCTAGATACCTTATGCCTACAAGCTTCGCATTTGGGATACGACATAAAAGCACACTTAATGATGTACTCTACGATTCGGCAGAATCGACAAAGTAGCTCGGTTATTGATGTCGTTATTGTTGGTGGCGGTGCAGCTGGTATTGCTGCTGCATCAAGTCTTCTGAGTCGATGTAGTGATCTGAATATTGCCATAGTCGATCCAGCAGAAAATCACTATTATCAGCCTGGTTGGACTATGGTTGGTGCGGGTGTTTTTTCCCCTGAACAAACGAAAAGGCGCCTGTTAGACGTCCTACCGGAGGGCGTTGTTTATCATCATCAAGCTGTCAGTTTATTTATGCCGTCAAGTTCGTCAATCACTCTAGATAACGGTGATGTTTTAACATACAAACAACTGGTGGTTGCAGCTGGATTAAAGCTTGATTGGGACAAAATACCCGGATTAACTGAGACGTTAGGGAAAAACGGTGTTACATCCAATTATCGATATGATTTAGCACCTTATACGTGGGAGTTGGTGCGAAATCTAAAGCAAGGTGAAGCCATATTTACGCAGCCACCAATGCCTATTAAGTGCGCAGGTGCACCACAGAAAGCGATGTATTTGTCAGCTGATAATTGGCTTCGGAATGATTGTTCCAAAGGTATCAATATCCATTTCTATACTGCGACCCCTGCTTTGTTTGGTGTTGCATATTACGTCCCCACGTTAATGGCTTATATTGAGAAATATGACGTGAGTCTTAATGTTAAGCACAACTTGATTAAGGTCGATGGCGAGAACAAGATGGCATGGTTTGAGACTACTACAAGTGACGAGCAACCCACTGTGATTGAAAAAAGCTTCGATATGCTACATGTCTGCCCACCTCAGTCAGCACCAGATTTTATCAAACAAAGCCCCATTGCCGATGCTGACGGTTGGGTTGATGTCGATAAGCAATCACTTCGACACAAACGTTTTGATAATATCTGGGGTATTGGTGACGTGACCAACACCCCTAATGCTAAGACCGCAGCGGCAGCTAGGGCACAAGCACCAGTGTTGGCGTGTAATCTTCTCGCCAGTATGGATAAAGATGTAACACCTCTGAATTATCTAGGCTACGGCTCGTGCCCGCTTACCGTTGAATTAGGCAAGGTTGTGTTGGCTGAGTTTGGGTATGGTGGGCAGCTTATGCCATCTTTTCCACAGTGGCTTTTAGATAGTAAAAAGCCCTCGTCATTATCTTGGATGCTTAAAAAGACAATACTCCCTGAGCTGTATTGGCATGGCATGTTGAAAGGCCGAGAATGGTTAATCACGAATGAGCCAGACTTTTAATTCTTAGTATTCTTCAATCATTTTCACTTTAAAGGATAACGTGTGATTTTAGCCATCATAGGTGCAGCAGTTATTGGTTTAAGCCTTGGTCTTCTTGGATCTGGGGGATCTATTTTAACAGTCCCTGTTCTCGTATATTTACTTGGGCAAGACGAGAAAATAGCGATAGCAGGGTCATTAGCGATTGTTGGGACTATTGCGCTTGTTGGAGCCATACCCTACATGATGAAGAAGCTTGTTGATTGGCAAAATGTTCTTTGGTTTGGTATCCCAGGCATGATCGGCACTTATATGGGGGCATATGTGTCACAATTCATTCCTGGTATAGCTCAGCTAACCTTGTTTGCCATCATTATGCTTTTAGCATCTTATAAAATGATAAGACAACAGCCAACGATCGAACATGCAGTGACTCAACGAGCCGTCGTTAACATTTCTGTCGATGGGTTGGTTGTGGGCGTTATTACCGGTATTGTTGGTGTGGGTGGCGGTTTTCTTATTGTGCCGGCCCTAGTGCTGATGGGGGGATTGAGTATGCGCCGGGCTGTTGCAACGAGCTTGGTCATTATCGCTCTGAAATCATACTCTGGTTTTTATAAATACTTGGATGTTCTTAAGGAGCAAGGCTACTCACTAGATTGGTCGACTCTTTCTATGATCGCTGGCATAGGTATTTTAGGTTCTTTTGCTGGAAATCTCATTTCAGACAAGTTGCCACAACAAAAACTTAAAAGGTTCTTTGGTATTTTTCTTGTTGTGATGGCCGTTTTTATTTTGTTTAAAACGGTGCCCCGTTTTCTGTGATACCAATCTGTCTTAATCAGAACAGCGTATCGTATGATATAAATTTAACGCATTGTCAGTTAAGCTATAGCTTTCTGTTATATGCGTTGCAATATTTGTCTCGTGACGCTCCTACCAATACAAGGGCAATAGCTTGTCTAACAAGTTGCTAAAATCTGGGGTCGTTGTCAGTGTGATGACATTGATCTCTCGTGTACTCGGTTTAATTCGTGATGTTGTTGTTGCTAGCATCATGGGGGCAGGGGCCGGTGCTGATGTCTTCATCCTTGCTAATAAAATACCTAATTTCTTAAGACGGCTTTTTGCTGAAGGCGCTTTTGCTCAAGCCTTCATTCCCGTATTAACTGAAGTTAAACAAAACGGCACGGAGCAAGATTTAAAACACTTTATTGCTAAAGTGGCTGGGACGCTGGGAGTCATTGTGACGCTGGTCACGATCGTCGGAGTTATTGCTTCACCGGTGGTTATTGCGCTTTTTGGAACAGGGTGGTTTATCGACTATCTCAATGGCAGCCCCGGTGGCGATAAATATGAATTAGCGTCGTCAATGCTAAAAATTACTTTTCCTTATCTGATGTTTATTTCCCTCACTGGGCTCTCTGGCGCAGTGCTGAACACGCTTAACAAGTTTGCTGTATCGGCTTTTACGCCAGTGTTATTGAATGTTGGTATGATCAGTTGTGCCATTCTCTTGTCACCGCAATTTGAACAACCGGCTTATGCATTAGCTTGGGGAGTTTTCTTCGGTGGTCTTTTGCAGTTGCTGTTTCAGTTGCCTTTTTTATACAGAGCGGGTGTTTTAGTTAAGCCACAATGGGGCTGGCATGACCCCTCAGTTGTAAAAGTTAGAACACTTATGATCCCAGCTTTATTTGGTGTTTCTGTCGGACAACTGAACTTGTTATTTGACACCTTTATAGCCAGCTTTTTAGGAACGGGCCCGATAAGCTGGTTGTATTTTTCTGACCGCCTTTTGGAGTTCCCTCTAGGCTTGTTTGGTATTGCAATTGCGACGGTTATATTGCCGACCTTGTCACGTAACCATAGCAATGACGACGCGCAAGCTTTTGCTAAAAATATGGACTGGGGAATACGCATGGTCTGTATTCTTGGGATCCCTGCAGCGGCTGGCTTGATATTATTGGCAGAGCCGTTGTTACTGGTTATTTTTTATCGTGGAGAATTTACATTGGACGATGCGGCTAAAGCGTCTTTCAGTTTGATGGCTTACGGTACGGGCTTATTAAGCTTTATGTTGGTCAAGGTACTTGCCCCTGGGTTTTTCTCTCGCCAAGATACAAAAACACCTGTAAAAATAGGTATTGGTTGTATGGTTGCTAATATGGGATTTAATGTTATTTTCGTTATCCCTTATGGGTATGTTGGATTAGCCATTGCTACCAGTCTTTCTGCGGCTTTGAATGCGATATGGTTGTATGTTTTGTTAAACAAGCAAGGCGTCTATCAACTGAGCCGAGAGACGTTGATGCTTATCTTGAAGGTATTTGTTGCCTCTCTCTGTATGACTGTTGTTGTTCTTTATTTATCGCCAGCTATTGAGTATTGGCAAGTGGCTTCTTTAATACAAAATATTATGCAACTAGCTATACTTATTGGTTCTGCGGCGCTTACATTTATTGTGAGTCTGTTTTTATTGGGCATGCGATTGTCTGATATTAAAGGTCATCGTGGTTGATTTAGCTATAACTCATAGATGAGTGTTTATTTATTGCTATTAGCGCGCATGTTTTCTCTGAGAGTCGTGCTTAATTTGCTGTTTTCAGGCCTAAACCCCAATAAAATGCTGAAATAGCTATATTGTTGCCTTTCTTTCATCTGTTCGTCAGTTATAATCAGTCGTTTTTTGTCTTGTGCACTGCACACATAATGCTAATGCGCTTCGCTGAATGTTAAGGCGAAGTAGTTGGTACAACATTTCTGTTATCTAAGGTTTTATTTTGGAGCTTATTCGAGGCTTACATAATTTAAGAGAACGCCACAAAGGGTGTGTGCTGACTATAGGTAAGTTTGATGGGGTACATTTGGGGCATAAAGCAGTATTGTCACAAGTCGTCAATAAAGCACGAGAATTGAATCTACCTTCTACCGTTATGGTGTTTGAGCCGCAGCCAGAAGAGTTATTTCAGCCCGAAAAAGCTCCTGCTAGGTTAAGCACTCTGCGCGATAAGTATATACGCCTAGCTGAGCTGGGTATTGATAGATTGATATGCGTTAAATTCGACAAGCAATTTGCACAATATAGCGCGGAGCAGTTCATTGCTGAGCTCCTAGTTAGAAAGTTAGGTATTCGCTTTTTGGTCGTTGGTGATGACTTTCGTTTTGGACAAAAACGAGCGGGTGACTTCGATCTTCTTAAGAAAGCAGGGAAAGTATCGAATTTTGAAGTCGTTAGTACCGAAAGCTACCGCTTACAAGATTGCCGTATCAGCTCATCGGTGATCAGAGACATGCTATCTGAAGGGTTATTTAGTCAAGTGAAGGCTATGCTAGGGCGAGGTTTTAGCATTGATGGAAAAGTGGTTCACGGAGAAAAGAATGGCCGTACCATTGGTTTTCCGACTGCTAACTTGATTATGAAGCGATTGAAATCACCAATAGAAGGCGTATTTGCTGTTCACGTTAGCTATGATAACTCTTGTTACAAAGGGGTTGCCAATATTGGAACGAGGCCTACGCTAAACGGTAAACGCTTGCAGCTAGAAGTACATGTTTTTGATGTAGAGCAAGATTTATATGGTCAACAAATATCTGTTGAACTGATGCATAAAATTAGAGATGAAGTTAAGTTTGATAGCTTTGATACGCTACGCAAACAAATAGAAATAGATGCGCAACAAGCGATAGACTTGTTGAGATAGAATACCAATAACAATAAATAAGTGATTGCTCATCAAGAGTAAGAGTTCATTGAGTTTAGGCGTGTTGTTGCTGGTATAACGGGTTAAATCAAAAGCAACACAACAATGAGTCAGTGAATGTTAAGCTTGCTTGTTAGAAGCAGGTAAGTTGACAACTTATTTATCGTTATAAGTTAAATGAACAGCAGTTGACTAACTGCAAAATATTTTGGATCAAAGGACCCATGAGCGACTATAAACATACGTTAAATTTGCCGGAAACTGAGTTTCCGATGCGCGGCAACTTGGCTCAACGTGAGCCAAAAATGCTGAAGAAGTGGACCGAAGAAGGTCTTTATGCCCAAATTCGCGAAGCGAAGAAAGGCAACAAACCTTTTATTCTTCATGATGGCCCTCCGTATGCAAATGGCGATATTCATATTGGTCACGCGGTTAATAAAATTTTAAAAGACGTTATTGTTAAAGCAAAGACGTTGTCTGATTTCGACTCCCCTTATGTACCCGGATGGGATTGCCATGGCTTGCCTATTGAATTGCAAGTGGAGAAAAAAGTTGGTAAGCCGGGTAAGAAAGTATCAGCAGCTGAATTTAGAGAAAAGTGCAGGGCCTACGCTGAGCGCCAAATAGAAGGTCAAAAGAAAGATTTTATTCGCTTGGGCGTTTTAGGCGAATGGGATAAACCATACAAAACAATGGATTATCAGTCGGAAGCAGACATTATTCGTATGCTAGGTAAGATAGTTCGCTCAGGGCATCTTGAAAAAGGCTTTAAGCCTGTTCATTGGTGTACAGACTGCGGCTCTGCTTTGGCCGAAGCGGAAGTTGAATATCAAGACAAAGTATCTCCGTCGATCGATGTACGATTTATGGTGTCAGATCAAACAAGTATTGATAAAGCGTTTGGTGGTGATTTGGGCGAAGGAAAGGTGTCTGTTGTTATTTGGACAACAACACCATGGACTATGCCAGCTAACAGAGCAGTTTGCTTACACCCTGACTTAACTTATTCACTTGTACAAACAGAAAAAGATGGTCAGAAAGAAAGGTTAGTGCTTGCGAGTGATCTGGTCGACGATTGTATGCAACGCTTTGGTATTGAACGTTTCTCTACGTTAGCGACATGCTTGGGTGGGGAGCTAGAAAAGGTTTCGTTAGAACATCCATTCTATGACTTTTCTGTACCGGTTATTTTAGGTGACCATGTAACGACTGAGTCGGGCACTGGATGTGTTCATACAGCCCCAGGACATGGTGTCGACGATTTCAATGTCGGCCGTAATTATGATTTAGAAGTGGCAAACCCGGTTGGTGCTAACGGTGTTTATATGGAATCGACAGAGCTTTTTGCTGGGCAGCATGTATTTAAAGCGAACGCCAATATCATCGATGTACTTGATGAAAAAGGAATGCTCTTACATCACTACTCTTATGAACACAGTTACCCACACTGCTGGCGACATAAAACCCCGATTATTTTCCGTGCAACACCACAATGGTTTATTAGCATGGACAAGCAAGGGTTACGTCAATCTTCTGTTGAAGCAATACATAATACACAGTGGATACCAGACTGGGGTGAAAGCCGCATAGAGAAAATGGTAGAAGGTCGCCCAGACTGGTGTATTTCTCGTCAACGGACATGGGGTGTGCCTATCACTTTGTTTGTCCACAAAGACACGGGTGAGTTATACCCAGATACTGATGCCGTGCTCGAAAAGGTTGCACAAGCGGTTGAACAAAAAGGCATCCAAGCATGGTGGGATATATCACCTGAAGAATTGATCGGGGATGACAGTGAAACATTTATCAAGGTGACTGATACGTTAGATGTTTGGTTTGATTCCGGTGTAACGCATTCTTTTGTTGTCGATAGAAGAGATGATATCCCAGCGTCTGCTGATTTGTATCTCGAAGGATCTGATCAGCATCGTGGTTGGTTCATGTCTTCTTTAATGACTTCCATTGCAGGAAAAGGCGAAGCGCCATATAAACAAGTATTAACTCATGGCTTTACTGTCGATGCTGATGGTAAGAAAATGTCTAAGTCGATAGGCAATACTGTATCGCCACAAGATGTCATGAATAAATTAGGTGCAGACATACTGCGTTTATGGGTTGCTTCTACCGACTACCGCAGTGAAATTACCGTGTCTGATGAAATACTCAAGCGTGCTGCAGATGCTTATCGCCGTATTCGTAATACAGCGAGGTTTTTGCTTGCTAACTTGAATGGTTTCAATCCTGACACTGACCTTGTGCCTTTTGAACAAATGGTTTCACTTGATCAGTGGGCTGTGCAGCGTGCAAAAGCAACCCAACAAGATATTGTTGATGCCTACGAGAAATATGACTTCTTGGTGGTGAATCAGAAGCTAATGCAATTCTGTTCTATTGAAATGGGCAGTTTCTATCTAGATGTCATTAAAGATAGACAGTACACAGCAAAAGGTGATGGTCTTGCTAGGCGTTCATGTCAAACAGCTTTGTATTATATTGCCGAAGCACTCGTTCGCTGGATGGCTCCTGTGATGAGTTTTACTGCGCAAGAGATCTGGGAAGCTTTGCCTAACGCAAACGAAAGAAGTCGATTTGTATTTACAGAGTCTTGGTATCAAGCTCTGAATGAATTGAACGCAGAATCAGCGTTGGATAATGATTTCTGGCAGCAAATACTGGCTGTTAAAACAGAAGTGAATAAAAACATTGAAAGGGTTCGTAAAGAACAGGAGCTCGGTGCTTCTCTAGAAGCTAAAGTGACACTTTTCACCACGCCTGAAATGGCCAAAACACTTGCTAAGCTAGAAGATGAGCTACGTTTTGTTTTGATCACCTCTGCCGCTGTTGTGGTAACGGATGATAAGCCTGACAATGCAATTGACACTGAAATAGAAGGCTTGTCTATTATGGTTGAAAAAGCAGAAGGTCAAAAGTGTACTCGTTGTTGGCATGTGCGCGAAGATGTTGGTACGAATGCATCTCACCCAGACTTATGTAGTCGATGTGTGACTAATGTCGACGGTGATGGAGAAACAAGATTTTATGCCTAATTTAAAGGTATCTCTTAGAGAATCAGGGTTACGCTTTTTATGGATAACCCTGATAGTTATTGTCGTTGATCAAATGACAAAGTATGCGATTGTAGGCGCGATGCAGTTGCGTGAATCAATTCAATATACCTCCTTTTTTAATTTAACCTATGTGCGTAACTATGGTGCAGCATTTAGTTTTTTAGGTGATGCAGGTGGATGGCAACGTTGGTTTTTTACGGCGATAGCGATTGGTGTTAGTGGTTACCTTTTATATTGGCTGAGACACGCTAAGCAGCATGAAATATTGCAGTCTGTTGCATTTTCGTTTGTGTTAGGCGGTGCGATAGGGAATGTTTATGATCGCATTATGTTTGGTTATGTGATTGACTTTCTGGATGTAGATTTCGGTTTTTATCGATGGCCTGCGTTCAATGTTGCTGATAGTGCTATTTTCCTCGGTGCTTGCCTATTAATATTTGATTGGCTTAAAAATGGTGACCAAAGTGCCGAATAATACAGTATCTGATGACATCTTGATTAAGGATAAAAGCCAAGTTGAGCTGCATTTTGAGTTGAAATTGGAAGATGGCTCTGCTGCAGAAAGTACGCGTGTACATGATAAACCTGCTCGTTTAGTGATGGGAGATGGAAGCCTAACATCAAGCTTTGAACAGTGTTTGCTTGGTCTACAGGTTGGTGACAAGAAATCGTTTACGTTAGAGCCAGAATCAGCCTTTGGTCAACCTAATCCGAATAATATTGTGCATATGGATCGATCTAAGTTTGATGCTGAATCTCCAGCTCAGGAAGGCATGATCATTGCTTTTCAACAGCCAGATGGTTCAGAAATGCCTGGTATTGTAAGGACAGTGATTGGCGAATCCGTAACCGTTGATTTTAACCATCCCTTAGCTGGGCAAACAGTTACTTTTGACGTCGAGATATTAAATATCACGCAGCCTGAATCTACTCAATCGTCGGAGTCATAAATTATGCAAATTCATCTGGCTAATCCACGTGGTTTTTGTGCTGGTGTTGACCGTGCCATTACTATTGTGGAGCGTGCTTTGGAAATGTTTCCTGCACCCATTTATGTTCGTCATGAAGTTGTACACAATAAATTTGTTGTTGATGGACTGAAGCAACGTGGGGCGCTCTTTGTTGATGAACTTGATGAAGTGCCTGATGATAGCTTGGTCATATTTTCTGCTCATGGTGTTTCTCAAGCTGTCAGAGAGCAAGCTAAAAGCCGAGGGCTTAAGGTGTTTGATGCAACTTGTCCTTTAGTCACTAAAGTGCATATGGAGGTTATGAGAGCCAGCAATAAAGGGACTGAATGTGTTCTTATTGGTCATGAGGGACACCCTGAAGTTGAAGGTACTATGGGGCAGTATCATAATGAAGATGGTGGAATATACCTTGTTGAGTCTGCCGAAGATGTTGACCGACTTGAAGTCAAAAAGCCGGACGCATTGTATTACTGTAGCCAGACAACATTGTCTGTTGATGACACTGCTGATGTTATTGATGCGTTGAGAAAGAAGTTCCCTAACATAGAAGGGCCGCGTAAGGACGATATCTGCTATGCGACTCAAAATAGACAAGATGCAGTACGAGAGCTAGCTTCTGTATGTGATCTTGTGTTAGTCGTAGGGGCTAAGAATAGCTCCAATTCGAATAGGCTTAGAGAATTGGCAGAAAAAATAGGGGCAGAAGCGCATCTTATTGCTGATGAACGTTGTATAAAACCTGAGTGGTTGGCTCAATCTCGTGAGATTGGTGTTACCGCAGGTGCCTCTGCACCAGAGGTTCTCGTAAAGCGAGTCATCGACAAACTGAAAGAGTCCGGTGCTAAAAATGTTCGCGAAGTGCCTGGACGTGAGGAAAACATAGAGTTCGCTGTACCGAAAGAGTTAAGGGTCAAGCAAATTTAAAAGAAATTAACTGCGGCGATTTATCACAATTATCACAGCTGCTTCAATATTTCATCACAGTATAGGCGTTTGAAGCCTGTTTATAGGTTTCAAACGCTTCCTCGAATACCTTATGGGGTTAAAATAACAATAAAACATACCTTTTGTAGAGAACTGATAACCAATTAGTACTCGTAATGGGTTACCTTATATTCATGATATTAACTATTATTGTTGGTAATTTGTCTTTTGTGGCAGTTTACAACTATTTATTATGAGTAAGATTTGTGTCGTCCATCACTAGAATAAATCATCACTATCAAGCTGGCGTTGGCATGGTTGAGGTATTAGTGACCTTATTTATTCTATCCATTGGGCTACTTGGTGTTGCCTCTTTGCAATTTGTTGGTTCTTTATCAAACTCCGATGCACTTAACCGATCCCAATCGGTATTAGTTGCTCAACAGCTGACTGAAAGACTGAGAGCCGCAAGTGTGATGTCTCAGGCGGGTGATGGACAAATAGTCGCCAACGAGTATTTTGATGCCAATCGGTATAATTTCAATAACTTATCATGTTCAGGTGGTGGTAGGCCTTTTGACTGCTTCTGCATTGATATACCTAGCAATATTAGAGATTGCCAAGGGCAGAATTGCTCTGCAGCCGAGTTAGCTACTTATGACGCATATGAAGTGTCATGTTCAGCGGTTAGTTCAAACCCTGAGGTGACCATCGCATTGACCTGTGAGGACAATAATCTCTTAGATACGAATGCCTGTAGTGCTGGGTCTAAACACAGTGTTGTTTTAAGTTGGCCTGCGCAAGGCTGGCAAAATAACGAGCGTCGATTAAATGCTGATTGCAATGTTGGTTCGAGTGAACCGATGGATTGCGTTGTAGTGGACGTAACCTTATGAGGCAGCAAGGCTTTAGTTTGGTTGAGTTAATGATTGCCTTGGTTTTAGGTTTGATCATATCCGGCTCAGTTATACAAATCATGAGTAGTAGCAAAGTCACTGAACGCTTAAATCGCGCCATTGCTTCGGCTCAGGAAAGTGGCCGCTTTATTATCTCTCGACTACGTCAGGATATACTCACAGCTGGCCGCTATGATTCTCTAGACCCTAACCTGAATCGACTAGTTGATGTTGTCGAAGAGGCTGCATTTATCCAAAACCGTCCGGTGATATTACCCAACGACTTTATATCGGAACCAGGAATAGGCTCCAGTCAAGGAGCTGGTGGTGCCAATGATACTTTGGTTGTTGCAGCGCAAGCACAAAGGGATTGTCGTGGATTTAAGCTAGGTTACGATCCTAGTGAAGAGTTCTTTGTAGTTAATCGTTATTTTGTTGATGGCACTACGTTGCGCTGTGTGGGTTATGACGGACGTGTCCTGAGAGGGCAAAAAGCTGCCGAAGGTAATAATGGTGACATAGCTGTACCAATTTTGGATGACGTCTATGGCTTTCAGGTATTGTATGGCATATCAAACCACGACGATACATTAGCTAACTCTGCAAGGCCAGTGAGATATGTCACTGCCGATCAACTAGCATTTGAGCGCACATTGGAAAGTGCTGTGGTTGCTATTCGAATTGCTATTTTAGTCAAAGGCGATAGCCAAGTTGTCATTAACCCCATTCCCAGTTTTAAATTACTGAACGAGCCTGTCCAGACGCCGAGTGGTACGGGGTTTTATCGAAAGTTTGAAACAACTATTACTTTGCGTAATACGAAGAACTTCTTGAGGAGTAACAATATATGAAGAAACAAGAAGGCATCGTTCTCGTATTCGCCCTCCTTATGTTGGTGACATTAACTGTATTAGGTATTTCCTCGGTCTCTAGTAGCTTAATTCAAAACAAGATGGCCGTTAGTTTAGAAACCCAGTCTATTGCTTTTGATGCTGCAGAGTCTGCGGTTGCAGGTGTTGTTTTTGAGTCTGAAGACGACGCTGTTTTAACGTCCGCAGCATTATTGGATCCATTGTCTGAAGCTCGTGTAGATGATGCGATTGACTTAGATAATCAGCAACTCAGTTGTTATGAAAATAATGAATGGACTAATCGAGAGGTGACTTCAGCGGGGTTGCCGTCAGGTATTCGGCATACCTCTCAAGGTACTTATAAGAATAACCCGAGTGTAAGAAGTTGGTCTCGTTCTGCGTTTGTCAGAGAGCAAGCATGTCGGGGATCGAGTAATGTGATAGGTGGCAGTAATATCAGCTGCCATGTTTTTATGATTCGTGGCTGCGGGCAGTTGGAGTCGAGTAAGTTTGCTGTGGCTAATACATTGAATGTATCTGTTTTTGCACCAGCCAGCGGTAATCAGTAAAGAGGTATCCATGATGAAGTTAAATATGCGATCACTTTTAAGCGGCTTTTTGTTATCGAGTATGATCAGTGCCGCAGCAATGGGAGACGACCTAGAGATTTATTTAGGTGTCGCCAATGAACAAACCACTTTCGCTCCTAATGTTTTATTTATTATGGACTCGTCTGGCAGTATGGCAGGGCGTGATGGAGGTACACAAACCCGTTTGTTACGTGTACAAAATGCGCTTAAAGAAACGTTAGAATCAGCAACCAATGTAAATGCAGGGTTGATGCGGTTCTCTGATTTTGGTGGTCCGATTCTGTATCCAGTTAGAAGCTTAGATGATTCAGTCGACCCTAATGTTGTTACTTCAACAGCCGCTTCAAGTGATGATGGGCATGAAATTTCAACTCTGGTTACATTGAATACAGATACGTTAAAAATATCTGAAGGTACGAGTCAGGTGAATACGGGGTTGCGATTCATTGATTTAAATATCCCTAGAGGGGCGATTATTACTCGAGCCTTTATGCGCTTTACGTCAGAGGGAATAAACACATCACCAACAGAAATTTCTATTCGAGCTGAAGCGGTTGGTAATGCCACCACCTTTAATACAGCGAATGCCAATATTTCGTCTCGGCCCGTAACTGCAAATAATGTTGACTGGAACGATCTCAACGATTGGCCCGTATCGGGCGAACTGATATCGACACCTGATATTAGTGCTGTAGTGCAAGAGGTGGTTGATCAAGAAGCTTGGTGTGGCAGTAACGCATTAAATATTTTGATGGAAAGCACAGGGTTAACCTCTGCTAGCAGCAGGAGTATTACGGCTTTTGACACCGGAAATGGCTTGGCTCCTCAGATTATTATTGAATATGATCCCGCAAGCGCAACTGGTTGTGTGACAGGCGAGCAGATATATCAAGTAAGCTCCCAAAGAAACAATGCTGAAGAAAGGAGTGATGGGAATCAATCAACAGGGAATGAATTATCGTTTAGGGCGAGTTCCAATAGCTTTGTTGGTGTTCGCTTTCGTAACTTAAATATTCCTCAAGGCGCCTCTATTAGCAATGCTTATCTTGAGTTTACTGCTTATCAAAGTAACTCAGAATCAAATTCATCTATGGTGATTACCGGTGTTAATGAAGGTGATCCAAATCGTTTTAACCCCAATGCGCGATTTGAATTGCGTAACAAACCTAAAACGGCCTCGGTCACTTGGAGTAACATCGAACCTTGGGTTCGAAACAATGATTATCGTAGTCCCCCGGTTACTTCCATTGTTCAGCAAATAGTGAATAGAGGTGATTGGGAGCCGAGTAATGAAATGATGTTTATTATGAGTGATTTTACTGGGCGCCGTGGAGCTTACACCTATGATGGTAGGCCTTCTGACTCTGCTCGTTTAGTGGTTGAATTTCAAGGTAATGCAACGCCAGGTACTACGGCAACGGTGCGTGATGAGCTCAAAAATATTGTTGATGGACTGTCCGCTAGCGGGTTTACCCCTATTGTTGACACGCTCTATGAAGCGGCAAGTTATTATGGCGGGAATGCTGTTCAATATGGTTTAAAACGTGGGGAGCCAAGCGTTAGTGATACGGTTCAACGTTCAACACGCGTCAGTCATCGACTGTCTTATGTGGGTGCTGATGCCGTTCGTCCATCGGGTTGTTCCGAAGATGATTTGAGTGACAGTGACTGTATTAATGAATTTATACCTGATGGTGCAACTTACGTTTCGCCTATTACAGATCTGCAGTGTCAAACCAACAACCATATTGTGTTGTTATCAGACGGTGAAGCTAACAATAATCATAGTGTTGATGAAATAGAAGCTTTGTTGGGTGAATCATGTTCAGGGAGCGGTGGTGAGCAGTGTGGTTTAGATTTGGTTCGAAATATTAGTAGTTTCGATCAAAGCAGCATAAATACCCGAGTGACGACCCATACTATTGGCTTTGCCGCGAACTCCACCGCTAATAATTTTTTAAATCAGCTCTCACTGCAGAGCGGTGGTGGATTCTATACTGCTGACAATAGTACAGACTTAGTGACTGCTTTTCAAACGATCTTACGCAGTGTAAAAGATGTGAATGCTACTTTTGTATCTCCAGGCGTTGCCGTGAATCAGTTGAACCGATTGACGCACAGGGATGAGCTATATTTCGCTTTATTTAGACCATCAGAAGGTACAATCTGGCCAGGCAATCTAAAGCGTTATCGTATCGATGGCGACCAAGTGTTAGATCGTAATGGTAATGTTGCTGTAGATTCTAGTACGGGCTTTTTCTCAGAAAACTCACACAGTTTTTGGTCAATTTTAGCTGATGGTAGTGACGTGCGTGATGGTGGTGCTGCGAGCCAAATCGATTTGCTCCGTAATGTGTATTATTTCAATGAGCCTGGGCAGATAGTTCGAACAGATAATGAGTTAAGGGAGGGAAATAGCAATATTACGTCAACAATGTTGAATGTAAATAATCTCAGTAACGCCGACACCATTAGAAGTGATGTATTGCGCTGGGCTAGGGGAATTGATGTGCTAGACGACGATGGTGACGGCGATGTTAATGATGCAAGGATGGCAATGGGAGATCCAATTCATTCTCAACCTGTTATTGTGAATTATACTGAGACCGACAGTTCAGTTTTTGTTGCCACCAATCACGGTTTCCTTCACTCATTTGACTCTGAAACGGGGGAAGAGAACTTCGCTATTATTCCCGATGATCTTCTCAGCAATTTGCATGACTTCTATCAGAATAATAATTCCTTTGCGCACATATATGGTTTAGATGGTGATATGGTGTTGCGAGACAGTGGTACCAGTAAGTATCTATATGTTGGCATGCGTCGTGGTGGACGTAACTATTATGTGTTTGACATAACAAGTAAAACGCAGCCAAGGCTAAAGTTTAAGATTGAAGGTGGAACACCTGGGTTTGAGCAATTGGGTCAGAGTTGGTCTCGCCCGACACTAACAAAAGTTCGTGTCGGCAGTACTGAACGCAATGTGATGATTATAGGTGGTGGCTATGACGAAGAACAAGATAGCAAAGCACAGCGAAGTGCTGACACTGTTGGGAACGCGGTCTACATTATTGATGCTGACACAGGTGAGCTAATTTGGTCTGCCAGTAATGACAATGCCAATATGATATTGCCAGAAATGCAATATAGCATCCCAGCTCGTATTTCAGTGGTCGATCGTGAGAATGATGGCTTTGCGGATCATATGTATGTTGTCGATATGGGGGGACAAATGTTCCGGCTGGATATCAACAATGGTGAAGGTGCAAGCGACCTTGTCACCGGTGGTTTGATGGCTGACTTCGCGGCTGATGGAACAACGGCTGACAACCGACGTTTCTTCTATGGACCTGATGTGTCAGAGATAAGTCTTGCACAAGAACATTATTATGCGGTAGCGGTCGGTTCTGGTTATAGAGCGCACCCTCTGGATACACAAATCGAAGACTTCTTTTATATGGTGAAAGATACTGGCGTATTCTCGATTGATGAGGATGGTAATTATAGATTGCCAGAAACACCACTGACCCATACGGATTTGTATGATGCGACACCTCATTCATTAACGAATACACAAGGCACTTCTCAACAGGTTGAAGCGAATGCCTTTGCAGCGAGTGATGGTTGGTTGATTCAGCTCGATGTCGGGGGAGAGAAAGTTCTGGCATCACCTCTCATTCTAGATTTTCAGGTCTTTTTTACAACCTATGTACCAGCGACGCTGAATGATAGTATCTGTGCACCTCCTGCAGGTAATAGCCGTGCCTACTTAGTTGAATTGATAAATGGGAATGCGGTTACTGACTTGGATCAAGATGGACAGTTAGATCCAGATGACCGCTTTGCTACACTTAGACAAACAGGTATTGCGCCGGATACTCGAATATTGATCGAAGATATTGTGCAGCCTGTTGTATGCTTGGGTACTGAGTGTACGTCTGCGGTTGTTAGTGTCGATGAAAACGGTAACGATGTAGCCTGTACTTCGGACTTTGGGTGTTTAGCTCAAAATATTTATGGGCGGTTTGAGCGAGTTCAACGTAGCGCCTGGAAGTCAGAAACAGAACGGCAACAATAACAAAGGTAAATGAATGAAGTTAAGTAAAGGGTTTACACTCACTGAACTAATGATAGCAGTTGCGATAGTTGGTATTATTACAAGCGTTGCCTATCCTTCTTACCTTAATTTTTTGACTGGCAGTAGACGGAGTGTCGCACAAGCGGATTTGGTTGCCTTTGCTGCAGCGATGGAGAGACATAAAGCCGCTAATTTTAGCTATAACGGGGCAGCGACTGCCGGTGCTAATACGGGTTCTCCGTCTGTCTTTCAAGCTTACTCCCCAGCTTCGGAACTTGAAACAAACAAGAAATATGACCTAGCTATTTCCTCTGTATCCGCAACAGGAACAAGTTATGTGATTACTGCAACCCCGGTAACTTCTGGCCCTCAACAAGGCGATGGGGTGCTATACTACTTTAGCGACGGAAGGAAAGCTTGGGATGTTAATGGTGATGGTGCGTTGGCTACAGTTGAGTATTGTTGGTCTTGTTAAGGATGTAAATCCACTATCTGAAATAAAATGCTTTCTCAATGTCCATAGGTGAGATAACCTGCGTCCGATGAGTTATTCAACTTACTACAGGAGCCTTAATGTCTGAGCTTGTCCCATGGTATTCTTTGGCATTTTCTAAAGCACAGTTTTTTAGATCTATTAAAACATCACTTGTTGTTGGAACTATACTGAACCTGATCAATCAAGGTTCAGTTATATTTGGTGATGGTGAGATTAATTTGCTAAAAATGCTACTGACATATGTTGTTCCATATAGCGTAGCAACTTATGCAGGGACATCGACAATATTGAATCATATGCGTAAGGTTGATTGCGCTAAGGCAAATGCTGAGAATGCGAATAATGCTGAGTGTGATGACAAGAGTATTCAAGAAATAAGTGATATTGCGGGCAGTATTGTTCAGAACGCTACCAATGTGAATAAGGCATCTAAGGAAAAGGTAAATTTTGTTGATGATGTCGCTAAGACTGCTCGTCACGCGACTGATGTGAATGCGACATTGTCTCAACAAGCATCAGATGGTCAAAACCAATTAGATGGTCTGAATCAATCATTTTCGCAGGTTCTTGAGCATATCAACGTACTCGGTGAAGACGTGACAAGTGCGGTAGATGCATCAAATAATTTAGCGAATGAGATTAAAGAGTTTTTACAAGAGTTTGAAGGGATTGCTTCTCTAGCATCTGGTATTACGGCTATTTCTGATCAAACTAACCTACTTGCATTGAATGCTGCGATTGAAGCAGCAAGAGCTGGTGAAGCTGGGCGAGGGTTTGCGGTTGTTGCTGACGAAGTCAAGAACTTAGCGGCCCAGACAAAGAGCAATGCGTTAGAGATAGATGAAACATTAAAGAAAATTCAATTAAGGCAAGGCCAGTTAAATAAAGCTCAGTCAACATTGGATCAATCAATGAATGAAGCTTTGCAATTGACTAACGAAGGCGAGCAATCAATTCAAGTATCCACTAACGAAGTCTCTGCATTTGCTGAAGAAATCAGGAAAAGCTTAGTTTACTTCCAATCTGAACTTCAAGAAGAAACTAGAAGTTTACAGAAATTGGAAGAAAGCTTTGAATCTCTGGTAGAGGATACCCACAAGGCAATTAAAGGATCTGCCAATAACATGTCTCTGGCGCAAAGAGCTTATGATATTGCTAAAGACGTCATGGATAAAAATCACTAAAGAAGGGAGAACTATTTCGAACATAGGTTTTCTTTCTTTTCTCTTCAGTGAATCGTTAAATAGAGGAATACATGCACTTCAATTATTGATTAGGTGCAACTTAAAGGTGTTCCAGTATTGTCTTCATAAATTCCATCATTGTTGGTATCTGTACTTAGTTTCAATCTACCTTGCAAGCTTATAATGATGGCTCTAGCAAACTCACTCTCTAATTCATTGTGACAGAACAATAATGTTGCAGGAGTTGCAACTGAGCCATTGCCAGAGAAACGAATAGGATTATTTGGACCTCGAACAATATGTGTTTGATGACTACTCTCAGAACCAACGAGTAGCTCTTCGTCGTTACTTCTAGCACCGTTATTGTCTTCATCCACGAATATCATTTTAGGCAATGTCCAGTCATTTGTGCAGGCGTTGAAATCGTCTGAAGGACACATGACGGTAACAGCTTGTTCGTCGATGGCTGTGTGTCTGGTGAATTGCACTAAGCTGCTTAAGTAATTTACTTCGGAGACAATTCGGTTTCGAATGAGGATACCACGCGCATTAGGCACGACCGCAGTCAACAGGATGCCTACGATAGCGACGCTGATCATAAGCTCTAACAAGGTAAAGCCTTTAGACTGTTCCACTTTCAATGCACATACCTCTCGATGCTCATTCAATACGCTATTATTATAAAACTGCCATTGATATTAACTTAATTTATTCACTAGTAAGTTATTTTTAAAGTACTGTTGTTATAATTATTCATCCTCACGATTAAGTTGTTCGAGTACAGGTGACATTTATGAAAGCCGCTGGACGCAATTTGTGTGAGCTATTATCATTATCTGCAGGTACTTATACAGGTTAATTAAAGTACTTAAGTTTTCCCCTAATTTACTGTAAGAGTTAAGTATGGACCCTAAAGCTATTATTGAGGAAATGCGTGTTCTTCCTCAAATTGATGTGTCTTTTGAGATTGAAAGGCGTGTTACATTTATTAAAGAGCAATTGAAAATGTCGGGTCTAAAGACACTGGTGCTAGGCATTAGTGGTGGTATCGATTCCTGTACGCTAGGAAAGCTAGCACAAATTGCGATCAATGAACTGAACCAAAGTGTCGGTGGCGGTTACCAATTCGTAGCGGTCAGGTTGCCCTACGATGTTCAAGCAGATGAAGTAGATGCACAAACTTCGATTGAATTTATCCAACCCTCTTGTGCCATTCCAGTGAATGTTAAGCCTGGTGTTGACGCAATACATGCAGAAACGTGTCAGGTACTGAAGGAGAACAACTTATTGCCTTCGGACTTGGCCAAACAGGATTTTGTTAAAGGTAATGTTAAAGCACGGACTCGTATGATTATACAATACGAGATCGCTGGCATGATGGATGGGTTGGTACTTGGTACTGATCACTCTGCAGAGAATATTACAGGGTTTTATACTAAGTACGGAGATGGTGCGTGCGATTTGGCACCTTTGTTCGGACTAAATAAGAGGCAAGTCAGACAAGTGGCTGAGCACCTTGGGGCACCAAAACATATTGTTTACAAGGCACCCACGGCGGACTTGGAGTCACTGAACCCTCAACTAGCAGATGAGCAAGCGTTAGGGGTTACCTACGATCAAATTGATGACTTTTTAGAAGGCAAGCTTGTCGAAGAAGGTGTTGAGTCGTTACTCGTTTCCATCTTCAACAAGACACAACACAAGCGTGTTCCTATTCCAACAATTTATGATAATTAATAGATGAGCTAAGCAATGAAAAAGATTGAAGCGATTATTAAGCCTTTTAAATTAGATGATGTAAGAGAGGCTTTAGCCGAAGCTGGCGTGACGGGGATGACTGTTTCTGAAGTCCGTGGGTTTGGTCGTCAGAAAGGGCATACAGAGCTCTATCGAGGAGCAGAATACCAAGTCGATTTTTTACCAAAAATGAAAATTGAACTGATTGTTGCGAATGAACAATGTGATATGGCTATTGAAGCCATTATGAAAACAGCTCAAAGCGGTAAGATTGGTGATGGAAAAATCTTTGTGTTTGATGTCGAACGTGTTATTCGTATTCGTACAGGTGAAGAAGACGAAGAGGCTATATAACCTCAAGTTAACCCTTACCAAGCAGTTGCTCTCTTAGTTCAGGGCGACTGCAATTTTCTGATACCCAAATATCCAAAAATTGTTGTCCGAATAGTTTGTCATCTATATGGGCAATGTATTTGTTGTTATAATAGAAAGTGCTTTCTTGATTTTCATCGATAGCGAGCATGAGCTCATCGCCTTTGGAAATATCTGGCCATACGTTCTCTACATGGCTTAGGCCGAGTTTACGTTGCTCCGGCGATAAGCCTAGACCTTTCCATTCTTTGTCGGTTTGCTTAAGCAAGTCTTGCTTTTTTATATCCCTTAAATAACGAATTCTTAATACGACAGGGTAGGTATTGGGCTTATAAGTTTGTTCTGACGAATACAAAAATGATTCGTATACATCCCAAAAGAGTACTCTTAGCTTGGCACTGCCAATCATCTGGAGGTTATCAGTAGGTTTTGCCATTACAATATGACTGCTCAGTGTTAAAATTATGAATAAAAGCCAATACTTCATGATTTGGCGTCTCCCAACCTTAGAACGGCTTGTTGGCTGAAAAAGAAGAGTACTGGAAAAACGACAGACCAGCAGACAAAAAGAATGACAAAGGTCATTTCAATACTTAATGGAAAAGATACAGCACCTAATTTCATTCCTGCGATATAACTAAACGCAGCACCTAAACCACCAGCTAAACTGGTCAGTAGAGGTTTTCCAGCGAAATACCCAAGAGAGTGTCTCAAAGTACCTGAAAGGCCAGCCCATATCATGATTAACCAAATAGGTATTAATACTGGGGTGTGATCAAAACGAAAAACACCTGCCCATGTCATAGCGCTATCAACGATTAACCCTAACCCCATTCCGAAAACCAGTATGGTGGTCTCGATAACAGGTTTAGGAATGAGGCTAATGTGAATAACTAGCAACAATATCAATAATGGAAGTGCACTTTCTTGCCCTAATATCGCCAAGAACCAAATAGATTGGAACCAGATAAAATTAAAGAACTTGTTAGCTGCGAGATAACGCATCGCGGTGTTCCGGTTTGCACATAACCAACTGTACAGTACTAATGGTTCGTTCTAAAAAACCCCCTTCACAATAACTTAAGTAGTAGCGCCACAGCTTTTTGAATTGCTCGTCGTAGCCAAGTTCTGTGAGTTTGTTTTGACTTGCGTTAAAGTTGATGCGCCAATCTTTTAACGTTTGTGCGTAATCCAATCCAATATCGTGCAAATCTGCAATTGCCATATCCGTATACGTTTTCAGATGCTGATTTAAGACCAATTGAGATGGCAAGAACCCGCCTGGAAAAATGTGCTTCTGAATGAAATCAACGCTCTTGCTATAGCTGTCATAGCGCTGGTCAGCAATAGTAATAGACTGCAACAACATGAGGCCATCAGCTTTCAATAAATGACTACATTGCTGGAAAAAGGTTGGCAAAAACTTTTTGCCAACAGCTTCAATCATTTCGATGGATACAAGCTTGTCGAATTGCCCTGTGAGATCCCTGTAGTCGTCTTTTAAAAGTGTTATTTGGTTTTCAAGACCATGCGCTTTAACTTGTTGTCGCGCATAGTCAAACTGCTCATTGGAGATGGTTGTTGTTGTTACGCGACAGCCATAATGTTTTGCGGCGTATATAGCTAAGCCTCCCCAGCCGGTGCCAATTTCTAGTAGGTGATCTGCCTCGGTGAGCTTCAGCTTCTCGCAGATACTGTGCAGCTTATGTTGTTGAGCTTCTGCTAATGACGCGTCTTTCGATGGGTAAATAGCGGCAGAATACATCATGCTTTCGTCAAGAAACTCTTTATATAGCTGATTGCCTAGATCGTAGTGAGCGGCAATATTTTTTCGAGCTTGGTCAGATGTATTTTGGCGTTTAAAGTGAAGGATCTGGCGCATGGGCATAGCGATCCACTCCAATTTGCTTTCCCATTGATCTAGTACAGGCAAGTTTCTCGCAAATATCTGAATAACTTGGGTCAGATCAGATGTTTCCCAAAGACCCTCGACATAGGTTTCGCCAGAAGCAATGCTTCCGCCAAAAAGGAGACGGCGATAAAAGCTAAGATCTAGAATGTTTATTTCTGCTTGGATATCTGAGTTTTTTTGTCCGAAAGCTTCAATTAAAACGCCGTGCTCTTTGATTACCAAGTACCCTTGTGGGAGTAACGAAAAGACTTTAAGTAATACCTTGCGGCAAAGTTTATCTGTCATCGATATGGATGTGTTAGACACAATAACTTGTTCGCTATTCATACTGTTTTATTACCTTTATTGGTGTGATCATAAATAGGGGCACCTTTGATGAATAATTTTAAAGCTTGCCAATAAATACCTATCAGTGACTTAATCGTGAAGCTAGGCACTTTGAATAACGCGGCTTTTAGTGTTTGCGTTGTCAATGGCTGTCGAGTCAGGGATAAACCTGCTTCGAAGTGTTTTTCATTTTTAATACATGACAAGCTCATAGCAAATTGAACGTCAGGTTGAGCTATTCTCCAACGATACTTCATATCGATTGGATTGAATGGGGACACATGAAATGCTTTCTCACTGTCTTCTTGATTTTGCATATCGACTAAATAACAGTGCTTTTCGTCCCAAGGAGTATTGCTGACTTCGGCAAGCATATGGCTATATGATGTCTGGTTTTTCTGGCGTAAAAAATAGAAATTCACTGGGCTGAAATATAAGCCCAATGTCCTAAGTTGGCCCAGCATATAGATGTCGCCTTGTAACTGAGTCCCTGATAATTCGGACATCTTATGGAGTACACGACTTTCTAGAGGAGAGTCTTCTTGGTTTAGGTAATCAGACGATTTGAATCTGGCCCATGCACGTTTTTCTGTGGAGAAGAAATCTAGCTCTTGGTTTAGCTTATTCATTTCGTTTAGCTTCAACCAAAAAAGCGTTATTTTATAGCTAAACCGATGTTCGATTGGCGTGAATCGAGCATGATCTACTGTCCCCTGATATAAAGCACTTTCCACTAGAGAGTCGCCCCAAATCGTTGACAAACATCTAAAGCACTGCGTAAACCGTCTTCATGAAACCCGTTGTACCAGTATGCGCCGGCGAAATGTATACCGTCTTTGCCACAGATAAGGTGACGCTTCCTTTGTGCTGCGATGCTTGCAATATCTACTTGCGGATGGCTGTAGTTGAACGTCCTTAATATCTTACTCTCATCAATAGATGGTGTGTTATTTAGCGTGACACAAAAAGTCGTATCAGACGTTATTCTTTGTAAGATATTCATATTGTATGTAACAGAAGCGGGTTTGATGCTGTCTTCCATCGCTTCGTTAATCAAATAGTTCCAGCTTGCCCAAGCAAGCTTTCGCTTAGGTAAAATATTGATGTCTGTATGTAAGACAACCTCGTTGGAAGCATAACGCAAGGCACTTAGCACCGTGCGATGATCCTCTGATGGACTAGCCATCATATTAAGTGCCTGATCGCTGTGACAAGCGAAGATAACTTCATCAAATGTTTGTGAGTATTTCGCAGGCGTTTTTCCTCCAATCTCCAATTCATACCCGTCAGCTGTTTTACTGACCTTATCGATAGGGCTATTTAAATGGATTTTGTCTGAGAAGTTTCGAGTTAGCGGCTCAATATATGAACGAGAGCCACCTACAATAGTATGCCATTGAGGGCGATCTGTGACATTCAACAAGCCGTGATTATTAAAAAATTGGAGAAAAAATTGTAGTGGGAATTTGCCAGTATCTGCCACACTTGTTGACCATATGGCTGCACACATCGGTAAAATATAATTATGAGAGAAGAATTCACTGAAATTATGCTCTTGCAAAAAGTCAGTTAGTGTTGTGTTACTTGGAAGCTTTTGCCCTTGCGATGGGATTGCTTTACAGATTTTGTTAAAGCGCAATATTTCTCGGATAAAGCCCCAGAAACGGGGGCTCGCGAGGTTTGCTCTTTGGGCAAACAAACTATTGAGGGTATTGCCATTATATTCTAGTTTCTGTTGCTCGTTTTTAACGCTAAAGCTCATTTCTGTCGGCTGTGTCTCAACATTGAGCTTTTTCATCAGTTTAATAAAGTTAGGGTAAGTCCAGTCGTTGTATACGATAAATCCGGTGTCGATAGCGTATTGCTTACCTTTTACTTCAACATCAACGGTTGCTGTGTGACCACCAACATAATCGTTAGACTCAAAGACTTGAATATCATGGTTTTCAGAAAGCAGGTGCGCGCATGTGAGTCCACTAATACCAGTGCCTATGATTGCAATACGTTTGCTCATCAATAGTCCTTTTTCTTCGTTGTATAGCTACAACTAGCGGCATATGTTGTTGATAACTTCATCACTATGAGTGGCCTGTTGTCATTTGTTTGGGTGTCATTACGTTGAATAGGAACATTTGGTTTAGTCTATTATTAAAAATATTGATAGCCATTTTGAGGTTTAACCAAAGTGTATTAGTCACTAAGACTATAGTTGATTAAAATATGCTCAACTGTAAGGGAAGCTAGCAAATCAAAGCTTCATACGTTTGCAGATAGATACCTGTAAATTAATAGGTAACAAAGCTAAAAGCCTCATTAGTAAGCTGAATAGATAAGGGAAGTATATAGTCTTCTTACGCTTTTCAATGCCTTTCAATAGAGCTTTAACACCTTCCTCAGCACTGATTTTCATAGGCATTTCGAAGTCGTTTTTTTGTGTTAGTGGTGTTTCTATAAACCCTGGAGATACGGTTTGTACTAAGACTTGCTTATTTGCCAAATCAACCTCTAAGCTTTTACCGAAGTAATATAACGCGGCTTTGCTCGCACCATATGCTTGAGAGCGGCTAAAGGGCATTAACCTAGCTAGACTATCGACCAACACGATTTGATTGCCGGAGGATACTGATGGGAGTATGCCAGCAATACAATTGACGACACCCATAAAGTTAGCCTGGAAGACGCGACTGAATAAAGCGGGTTCAAAGTGTTCGACGTCAACATATTCACATGTACCTGCATTAAGAACATAGATATCAGCTTTTACGGATGACAGTGCTGCAACACTACTTTGTTCATCGCTGACATCAAATTGAAGTGTTGTAACATTCTCCATGAGGCTTAACATGTTTAACTTCTCTGTATTTCGCCCACATGCAATAACATGGTAGTTTTTACTGGCTGCATGTCGTGCTAATGCCTCTCCAATGCCTGAGGTGGCGCCTGTTATCAATATCGTTTTCAAGTTTTAAGCCCATTTTTTAACCATAATATAATGCGACCAATCAAAGGAACGTTTTCATAGAGCATTTCGCCTAAATCAAAATAGTCTCTCTGATAGATGACTTTTTCGTCTTGTATTTTTATGTAGCTAGTGCCGTTGACGGTCAGCGTTTTGCCACCTTTCAATTTGGGGTGTTCGTAGTGCATTGTCCAAACGATAAATGCCTGATTGTCTTCTTTAATGACGTTACTGATGTTAAATCGACAACCTAAAGTGTTTGTGAGTAGGCCGTCGAAATAGTCTTTGACAGTTTGTAAGCCGCTATGGCTTCCTACAGGGTCGTCAAAGCAAATGTCATCGTGGTAGACATCATTAAGGTTTTTTACTGATTCACGATTTAAATCTTGATAAAACGCAGTGAATTTGTCGATTAGCATGGTTTTCTTGAAAGTCTCAATTTTGTTTAGAGTACAGCACGAGATTAAAAACAGATCATAAGCTTCTAGTGACTAATGTGAGTTACTCATGGCGGTATGAGTTATAATAGTCTTGTTTTTATTAATATTTGTCCAATTTGAAAAGCTTCAATAAATGAACTGTTTTATTTATCTCCTGAGAAATAGATCCATTTTTAAGTTTAGCCAGTAATAATAGTCAAGTTAAGTTTTGTGCGGATTATGTCGTTAGATGAGCTTTGAGCTGCCACTGTTCCCTTTATCTTCCCATATCCTGCCGGGTGGCAGAATGGTGTTGCGTATCTTTGAGCCGCGCTATGTTGATATGGTTAAGAAAGCTTGTGCGAATGCCTCTGGTTTTGGTATCTGTATGCACAATCCGCAAGGTAATAAAGAAAAGAATGATCACATATACCCGTTAGGAACTTATGTTGAAGTTGTTGACTTTGAAAGGCTAGATGACGGCTTCTTGGGGATAACAGTAGAAGGCAGCAAAGTGTTCGAGATTGAGTCAATTGAAACAAAATCTGACGAATTAAGAGTGGGGCAAGTTGACTGGTTACAAGACTGGTCGTCAGTAGCGTCTTTCTCTGAAAGTAACGATATGCTGGCGATGACTGATCAACTTAAAGAAATATATGAAAAATACCCAGAGTTCAACAACTTGTATCAGAATCCAAGGTTTTCAGACCCAATATGGGTGATGTTCCGTTGGCTAGAATTGCTCCCTGTAAAGGCAACTCAGAAGCAAGACATACTTAGACATCAAGACCCTACTGAAGTACTAAATTTTCTTACGGGGTTACGATCGGTTGGCATGATTGATTAACATTTATAGGAAAGTGGTCAATTGATATCGTTGAGTTGTCTAAGAATAAAAGTGTTATAATTTCGATATTCCTTCAAAATTAATTTGATCCTTTAAGCATAAGTTTCGTATGAACTGTCATGATAATTTAAGAGTTATTCGCTATGCTTGTTGGAATTCCTGCCTCCACGAGAAATGCTGAAACTGTGCAACAGATAGATATGTCCGTTCAAATGGTTTCTTATTTGAGTGATGTTGCTCAAACTCGAAATAAGTCCTCTTTTGCCAAAATATTCAATTATTTCGCTCCACGCTTAAGATCGTATGCGCTAAAGCAAATGGGTAGTGATGCCCAAGCGATGGAGTTGGTGCAAGACACAATGAGTAATGTGTGGCAAAAAGCGCATTTATTTGATGCCGAGAAAGGGTCAGCGTCAACTTGGATATTTACAATAGCAAGAAATATTCGGTTTGATATGTTGAGAAAACAAAAGAACCGTAAAGAGGATATTTGTGCGGATGATCTGTGGCCGGTATTGTGCGAGCAAACACCAGAACCCAATGAAACATCCTTAGAACACAAAATGATGGTGGAGCAAATTGAAGTCATGTTCGACAAATTGCCTGAAAAGCAGAGAACTGTTATTAAATCAATATATATTGATGGCAAATCTCAACAAGAAGTTGCTGACGAATTAGAAATACCTCTAGGAACAGTTAAATCAAGAACACGATTAGCCTTAGAGCGATTAAGGGAGTTAATAAAAAGTCATGATTAATCATCATCCAAGTCATGGGCAATTAGCTCAATTTGCTAACGGAACATTAGCGCCAGCAGTCGCATTGATTATTTCTGCGCACATAGACATGTGTAGTAGCTGCAAGAAGAAAGTTCATACATTGCAGTCAGAGTTATCTGAGCAAATGTTGATGTTGAATGATTCTGACAATATAGACTTCAGCGATATGATCGACCAGATAACTGATAAGCCGAGTCTAATGACGACTCCTTCCTCAGTTGCAGCAGATAAGACACTTGAATTGGATGGAAGACATTTTAAGCTTCCACGAGCACTCCACCGTTTTAGTGATAGGACTTCAGGTTGGTCGCACCTCGTTGGAAAGTTATGGCAAACCCAAGTTGATGTTGGAGGCGATTTAAAGGCTCACTTCATCTATATGGAGAAGGGAGGGCAAGTCCCTGAACATACGCATAGAGGGAATGAATATACATTAGTGATTGACGGTGAGTTTTCCGATGGATTAGGTGTTTATGATACAGGGGATATTATGTTAATGAATTCACAGAAGCATACGCCTAGAGCAGACGCCGATGAAGGTTGTTTGGTTTTTAGTGTGTTAGACCAGCCACTTCACTTTACATCAGGCCTTGCTCGTATGTTAAACCCGTTTAGCCATTTATTCTTTAGATAGTTGCATCATGTAGTAAGCAATTAAAAGCAAAAAAGGTGCTCAATAGAGCACCTTTTTTATTTACATTGATATATCAGTATCAGCTATTTTGAGGAAAGTTTAATGCCAGCGTTTTTTCAGCATTTTCTTTTAGTGAGTCCAACTCAAGTTTGTCATAACATTTAACCATTATCTCTAATGCTTCTTGCAAGTGTTGTGAATCACTATAATGCTCAACAACATGCTGCCCTCTATTGGCAGCAGCTACGTATGCCCCTCGTTTAACATAGTAACGAGCAATAGACAGCTCATACTTTGCTAACCTGTTTTTGATAAAAGACATGCGTCGAGCGGCATCTGCGGCATACTTGCTCTCAGGATACTTTTCAATTAGACGACGAAAATCTTCAAAGGATTCCCGCGCTTTAAAAGGGTCTCTGTCAGAACGATCTATACCAACGATCTGTTGGAATAAGTTCTTATCTGTGTCCATGTTAACTAGACCGCGCATGTACAATGCGTAATCTACATCTGAGTGATTAGGGTTTAGTCTCATAAACCTATCAATAGACGCTAATGCTTGGTCTGTTTGGCCACTCTTATAATGAGAGTAAATCAGGTCGAGTTGTACTTGATGTGATAACGGGCCAAATGGAAAGCGAGAATCTATAGAACTCAGTTTTTGCGAGGCAACTGTGAAATTCCCTTGCCGCAATGTGTTTTTAGCATCGTCATATAAAACTTGAATCCCCTGATTAGGGTTAATCAATTCGTCATCGGGTGAAGATGAGCAAGCTGATAACAATAATGGCAATACTGCGATAAAAGGAATGGTGATCTTATTTTTCATAAATCTATTACAATACATCTGATTTCTGCAACATCAAAAAATACGTTAAACTATAAGGCTGACAGATAAACATTGTCAGCAGTCTGTTACCATACAGGTTCTACCTCACAGTACAAGGCCATATATATACAATGATAAGTAAAAGCCGTCAAGAACACAGGAAATACCAATAATGTCTCAACATATTCAACTTGTTGGAGAAGTTCCTGAACAGTTCTTTGGTAAAAGGTTAGATCAAGCTTTAGCCGAAATGTTCCCTGATTATTCAAGATCTCGGATAAAAGATTGGATTTTAGCTGGGCAAGTTAAGGTTGATGATAAAGTACTTAAGGTCCCCAGAGAAAAAGTACAGGGGAATGAAGCTGTTGAAATTGAGGTGATTGTTGAGTCTCAGGAGAGGCATATCGCTCAAAATATAGCGCTCGATATTGTTTTTGAAGACGAACATATACTGGTAATAAATAAGCCAGATGGTTTGGTTGTTCATCCAGGAGCCGGTAATGCAGATGGCACATTATTGAATGCCATGCTAAATCACTCTCCCGAAGTAGCCAACGTACCTAGAGCAGGGATAGTTCATCGATTAGACAAAGATACAACAGGCCTTATGGTTGTTGCGAAGACGATCCCTGCACAAACACATTTGGTAGAGCAGCTACAGGCTAGAGAAGTGAGCCGAGAGTATGAAGCGGTGGTGAATGGTGTCATGGTTGCTGGTGGATCGATTGATAAGCCCATTGGAAGACATCCGAGTAAGCGCACAAGTATGGCTGTACGAGAATCTGGCAAGCCTGCAACGACACACTATAGGGTGCTTAAGAAATATAGAGCCCATACACACCTCAGATTAAAGCTTGAAACAGGAAGAACACATCAAATTCGAGTGCATATGGCCCACTTGCGTTATCCTTTAGTCGGCGATCCTTTATATGGCGGGCGTCCTAGGCCTCCTAAATCAGCAAATGAGGATTTCATTCATCTTCTGAGGAGTTTTCGAAGGCAAGCATTGCATGCGGCACAACTTGCTTTGTTCCACCCAGTGACAGGCGAGTGGATGATGTGGCAAGCGCCTTTACCATCAGATTTTACAGAATTGTTGACTGAACTAGGGAAAGACAATGAATTGCATCCAAATTTTGGTTAGCGGCTTCTTTCAAGTATTTCTTTGAATGGGAAATATTGACTTAATTCAGCCTCAATGGAATGCTCACAAAAATGTGAAAGCGTTTTCGACGACTCGATATGGCGGTGTAAGCCATGGGAAGTACCAAAGCTTGAATCTTGGCCTACATGTTGGCGATGATCCTAACTTGGTACAAAAAAACCGGTCTCTTTTACCCAATAATCAACATATTGGCTGGCTCAACCAAACTCATAGTGTTGATGTGGTTGAGCTAGATGGACAATCTGTTATTCCATTAAATGCAGATGCATCTTATACCTCTCTCCCAAAGCAAATATGTGCGGTTATGACCGCTGACTGCTTACCTATTTTACTTTGTAACATTGATGGAACAGAAGTTGCGGCAATACATGCGGGATGGCGGGGATTAGCATCTGGAATAGTCGAAAACACATTAGCAACATTAAGTTCTAAACCAAAAACTCTTTTAGCTTGGCTTGGCCCTGCCATTGGAGCTAAGTCTTTTGAGGTTGGAGAGGATGTTCTCCGTTGTTTTGATGACAATGAAAAAAACGCCTTTGGGAAACATCATAAGCAGGGTAAGTACTGGCTAGATCTGCATGATTTGGCTATTCGTCAATTAAATGCTTGCGGGGTGACCGATATCACCCAATATAAACAGTGTACTTTTACTAATGATGACTTTTTCTCTTATCGCAGAGACGGTGTAACTGGCCGTATGGCAACCTGTATTTGGATCGAGCAATAGGTTGTATTGATTTTTGATCTTGGTCAAATGGCAGTGATTAAGTCGCTTGAATTTAAATTGTTCAATACCCATAACGTTGAATATAGAAGTTAATTAGGTAAAAAAGCTATGCGATTAGATCGTATGACAAGTAAGTTTCAATTGGCTATTTCTGATGCTCAGTCTTTAGCTCTGGGAAGAGATCACCAATATATTGAGCCAGTACACTTGATGACATCTTTGTTGAATCAAGAGAGTGGCTCTCTAAGGCCTTTGTTAGAAAGCGCAGGCGTTAGTGTTAACAGCCTACGTTCAGCTTTATCTGAAGCTATTGAACGCCTGCCTAGGGTTGAAGGGGTAGGTGGAGATGTTCAACTAGGTAAAGATACGGTTGTTTTACTTAATTTGAGCGACAAAATCTCACAAAAGCGCAAAGACGATTACATTACTTCTGAAGTTTTTGTTCTGGCGGCGACAGAAGATAAAGGGCGTTTAGGGGAGATCTTAAGGCAATTAGGTGCCACCCCTAAAAAAATAGAGTCGGCTGTTGAAAAGATGCGTGATGGTCAGAAAGTGACCGACCGAAATGCAGAAGATATGCGACAAGCATTGGAGAAGTTTACCTCTGATTTGACTGAAAGGGCCGAGCAAGGAAAGTTAGACCCTGTTATTGGTCGTGATGAGGAAATTCGGCGTACAGTTCAGGTACTGCAACGTAGAACGAAAAACAATCCAGTACTGATAGGTGAGCCTGGTGTCGGTAAGACGGCTATTGCTGAAGGATTGGCGCAACGTATTGTTAATGGAGAAGTCCCAGAAGGCTTAAAAAATAAACGGGTATTGTCTTTGGATATGGGGGCGTTGGTTGCTGGTGCCAAATACCGTGGAGAATTCGAAGAGCGACTCAAAGCTGTTTTGAATGAGTTATCAAAAGAAGAAGGTCGTATTATCCTCTTTATTGATGAATTGCATACGATGGTTGGTGCTGGGAAAGGCGAAGGTGCTATGGATGCAGGCAATATGCTCAAACCCGCCTTATCTCGCGGGGAGTTGCATTGTGTAGGGGCAACTACCTTAGATGAGTATCGTCAGTATATTGAAAAAGACGCTGCACTAGAGCGTCGATTCCAAAAAGTACTCGTGGACCAACCCAGTGTAGAAGATACCATCGCAATTTTACGAGGATTAAAAGAGCGATATGAATTGCATCATTCCGTTGATATCACGGATCCTGCTATTGTCGCTGCTGCTTCTTTAAGTCACCGCTATATCAGCGATCGTCAGTTACCAGACAAGGCAATTGATTTGATTGATGAAGCTGCTTCTAGCATTAGGTTACAAATGGATTCAAAACCCGAGGATATGGACAGGTTAGAGAGGCGTATTATCCAGCTTAAACTGGAGGAAAGAGCGCTAGCAAAAGAAACTGATGAGGCAAGTCATAAACGATTAGAACTTATCGAATTAGAAAGGGAAAAGCTCGAATTTGAGTTTTCTGATCTGGAAAAAGTATGGAACGCCGAAAAGTCCGCAGTCCAAGGTACTCAGCAAGTAAAATCCGAATTGGAACAAGCAAAGCTCGATCTGGATATTGCACGAAGGGCATCTGATTTGAGTCGTATGTCTGAGTTGCAGTATGGTCGTATCCCCGAATTGGAGTTACAGCTAGATTTGGCATCTGAAGCAGAAGAACAGCGCTTCAATTTGTTGAAAAACAAAGTGACCGAAAATGAAATTGCTGATGTGTTGTCTCGATGGACAGGGATCCCTGTCAATAAAATGCTTGAAGGTGAGCGAGATAAGCTATTAAGGATGGAAGAAGTACTGCATCAACAGGTTGTTGGACAGAGTGAAGCCGTTTCTGCGGTGTCTAATGCGATTAGACGAACCAGAGCCGGATTAGCCGATCCTAATCGCCCAATAGGTTCTTTTTTATTGCTTGGTCCTACCGGCGTAGGTAAAACCGAGCTATGTAAAGCATTAGCGGGTTTTATGTTTGATACGCAGGATGCGATTGTTCGAATTGATATGTCTGAGTTTATGGAAAAACATTCTGTTGCAAGGTTGGTAGGAGCTCCTCCAGGATATGTTGGGTACGAAGAGGGAGGGTATTTGACCGAAGCGGTCAGGCGCAAGCCTTATTCTGTTGTTCTACTCGATGAAGTTGAGAAAGCACATCCTGATGTTTTTAATGTTTTGCTCCAAGTTCTTGATGATGGTCGTTTGACCGATGGTCAGGGGAGGACAGTTGATTTCAAGAATACTGTCGTCGTGATGACATCTAATTTGGGCTCTGATGTTATTCAAGACATGCATACGGAAGTTCAGTACGAAGAGATGAAATCAAAAGTATTGTCGGTTGTCGGTGATTACTTCAGGCCAGAGTTCATTAATCGAATAGATGATAGTGTGGTATTCCATCCTCTTGGTAGAGAACAAATCAAAGCTATCGCCAAGATTCAGCTTGAGCAGCTTTCAAGCAGATTGATTGACAAGCAGATCGAACTAAAGTTAACAGAAAGTGCCTTTGATAAACTAGCAGAAGCAGGTTTCGATCCGGTTTATGGCGCGAGACCACTTAAGCGAGCTATTCAAACTTATATAGAGAACCCGCTAGCGAATAAGATACTTTCTGGCGATGTCTTGCCTGAATCAATTGTATCTATTGATGCGGATGCTAATGAATTTTTCTTCCATTGAGTTGATTGTCGAAGGTTGATGTAGACGTTCATTTCCCTCATTTTGATCAATTAACCTCAAGCTTATGTAAGCCCGAGGTTAGTTGTATTTATGCGGCTATAACTATAGGGATAGGTTATTGAATGGAGTTGTATAGGGCTTGTGCGTCAGCCCTGCCTTCAAATTCAATACTTTGAAGAGCGGCAGCTAATTCATTTTTAGCTTCTTGTTTGCGACCCATTTTCTCAAGTGTAAAGCCTATATGATACCTAATTGATGGATCATTGGATTGTCGAGCATAGGCTTGCCTCAGAAGGTCGAGTGCTTCATCATAGTTTTCTTCTTTGGCATAAATCCAACCTTTGGTGTCGAGTATTTCTGGTGTACGCCTGATACTCTCAGCTTGAGTAATATAAGACTTTGCTAAAGCGAGGTCAGTATCTATATAAATATTCGCTAAATTATTGAAAATATCATGTTTGTTAGGAATGTTATCAACTTCAATTAACTGCATATAATAAGGCGTTGCTTTTTCTTGCTCTCCATTGGCAAGTAAAAAGTCTGCAACTATGTGCTTTTGGAAATAATTGTCTGGGTATTTGTTAATCAGAGGTTCTATATCTTTAACAAAAGCGTTTGTACCCACTCCCTGATTAGCTAATTGATAAAGCTTTATCAATGCTAACTTGTAGTTATTAGCTTGCTTATAGGCCGATAAGTAGAAAGTGCGAGCTGATGCAAAGTCATTATTGACAAAGTTTAAATCACCCATTAGCAATAAGACATCAGCACTTGTGCTGTTCTCGTTAAGTAGTTTATTGAGTACAGGCTGTGCTCTTTTGATATTATTTGTTTGTAGTAATAAACGAGCATAGGCTAAACGAACAGAAACTGAATCAGGAGTATGATCTAATGCTCTTTCTATTGAGTTTTCAGCACCCTCGAAATCACCTGCACTTATTTGTAACTGACTAAGTCGCAATAGCTCGTTAGGATTAGCTTGCAATTGACCAAATAGTAAGTTGAGTTGTGATTTCGCGGGTTCAATGCGACCCATGGCAAGTAAAATCCCTGCTTTCTGTTCCAAATATTCGGGGTTCAACAAATCAAATTTTAATAGTTCATCAACTTCTAGAAGAGCCCCGGAATAGTCGCCCTGTTGAATATAAGTATCTATCACTAAGCTTTGCGCTACGGTGTTCGTTATGTCCTTATTTTTGGCAAATTGTAAATAGGTCAATGCTTCATCAAAACGGGATTGTGCAATAAGTGTTTGCCCTAATAATATATTAGCTTGGACGCTCTGATCATTGATTTCGAGCATCGAGGTTAATACCTCTTCAGACTTAGTAAACTGTGATTGCAAATAGTGGATTCTGGCTTTGTTTAGCATTGCGGAATAATAGGTTGGTTCCTCCGATAGTATTTGTTCGACAATTTTATTGGCTTCTATAAAATCTTGTAAGCGTATTAATACTTCTGATTTCAGGTTAAGAAAGTACAAGTTACGGGGAGCTAGTTGTACCAAATGTTCAATTTGTATGAGTGCCTCGTTGGGCTGATTTTTCTGCATGTAGAGCGTTGCGTATAATAGCCTCGTAGCAGGAGTATTTGGGTTTTCCAAGTTCTCGTTCAAGAATGTTAAAGCTTCTTCGTATTTCTTACGTTGCTGTAAGCTCTTTGCTTGAAGAAGTATCAAAGCAGGGCTATTGCCGTGGATCTTCTCAAGTTCTAATATCAGTGAATCGCATTTATAACTTTGGCCATTAGCTAAATATAGGTTGCACAGGATAATTGATACGGCTTGATTATTTGAGACAACCCGTTCGTTGTTTTCAAGAAGGTCAAGAGCTGCTTTTGATTGGCCCAGTTTCAGGTGTGTGTCTGCTAGTAGCGCAATAGCATTCAAGTTCCCAGTATTTGATTGCACATATAATTCAAACTCATTCAGCGCGACTTCAAAATTTCCTGCCATATAAGCAGTTAAAGCGCTTAGGAAAACCAGACTCGATCGTTTTACCTTCTCGTCATTGTCGACCAGACTTAATTTTTGTGCGATGTCTTCAAGCGCCTGCTGAGATAAATCATCTTTATTTGTTAGGGCCAGTATTCTACCTTTCAATACAAGCGCATTCGGGTCGTCTGGGGTTTGGGCTAATATTTCATTGAGATACTGTTGTGCTAATTCGTAGCTACCTAATTCAACATAAACGCTTGCTAGTGAACGTTTAATTAAAGGATCTCTCTGATCGATCTCATATGACTTTAGGTAATGAGATAAAGCGGTTTCGTAACTATTTTGCTGTTGCTCCAGTTTACCTCTTAAATGCCAAGCTCTAGCTGAGTTTGGAGCTAAACTAATGGCTAAATTGATAAGCTCCTTCGCTTGATCTGTTTGGTTATATTCCAACAAGTGCCCAGCAAAACTATTAATAGCCCTTGTATTGCTGGGTTTTAATTTCAAGGCTTGTTGATACCAATATTGAGCACCTGCTGCGTCGCCAATATTAGAAGCGGCGTTCCCTTTCAACAAGCTGACCTCAAATAGATTTTGAGGAATAAGATCTTTGATTGTTAAATCGAGAACCGCTTGGTTGTTCCCTAGGAGTATGTAAGCTTGGGCTAAAGGGATGACAACGAGGTTGTAGTCAGCATCGAACTCAAGAGCTTCACTCAGTTCAATAATAGCTTCATTAGTATACCCTGTGACCAGTAATAGCTGACCCATTAGAAGTTTTGACGGCAAATGGGTCGGGTCGTCTTGCAATGCATTTTTTAAGTGAATATAAGCTGGTTCGTATTCGTCTCGTTCAAAAGCCAATTTTGCATCTTCGAAGTATTCGAGTTTTTTATCTTGGCCATGTACTGGGGAGAAGGGCCCTAGCAAGACTGATATTAATAAAAATGATTTAATTGATTTAATCACGGTATTTCTGCATTAGCTAACTACTATCTATAGCTTAAGTGTACTTCGAACAAAGAAAACTAGAAAGGTTGGTGTATATATAGCGTGTATTTTTAGTAGTACTTTTTATCTATATTGGAAATAAAGTTTTTGTTATGTAATAAAAAAGCCCGAACTATCTGTTCGGGCTTCTATATATAATATCTGCAGTTTAATCTATTGCTGCTGTAATTTCTTTCTGTTGTATATCATTCCGGCAAAAACTAATGCAAACAAGCCGAATGTCGATGGCGCTGGCACATCAGTTGTTTCACCAGTATGAAATACTAGATTATCAATAGCACCAGAACCTGGAAGGTTGATTCTCAACCTACTAACATTCTCAATACCACTTAAACCAAAGAATGTCCTAGCGAAACCACCATTCACTAAATCAGGAGCTTCAAATCCATTCCCGCCATTTAATCCAGTAATCTCTTCTTCTGCACCATTAACAATAGTAAAGAATTGGATGTCTGATGCGTTCGGAATATCTGAACGTCTATCTTCTACATCAAAGAAGTCTAGGCTTAAGATAGTGACTAAATCATCGAAATTGAAGTCAATAAATCCAGCAGCTCTATCACCTTCATCATCTGGACGATCGCAAACACCATCGCCGCAATAATAAGTATTTTCTTGCAGTATCAAAACATTACCAGGGCCACCATAAAAATCAGTGCCTGCTAATTTATTGTCGATATTGTTTTGCTGACTAAAGTGATTAAACCCGTCACTTAATGATTTGAACAATTGATCCGTAGGTACATGCTGCCCTCTATATTTGGCATCACGGTTTATGTATTGATCATCTGAGTTCTTGAAAAATTCCAGATCTCTATCTCTAGTCCCAGTAAGGCGTGTATCAAAAGCAACCTGTAGATTTTCTCTATCATCTTGCCCCGTATCTCGGCCGCCTTCACAAGCGCCATTTCCGTCTGTTATACCGTCTCTAAAATTACAACTAGTCACAGTAACGCCGTATTCGCTGTAGTATTCGTTATCTACAACTTGGCCATTACGTATATTATAACTAGAACCACTAGGGCCGACATAATCTTCGAAATCTAGAACACGCACAGTTGCTTGTGAATTCATGCTAAGTGATAGCAAAGCTGCGCTAGACATCCACATGCAAATTCGTTTAAGTGTCATCTCAGTACCTACTTATCTGAAAAGGATTTTATAACTCGTTTTTAGCATAAATCATGCCAGATTTAAAAAGCTTTGTAGAACAGTGTCTTACCTTTGAGGTATGTTATTGGCTACTAGCTTATGTAAAAAATACTGACAGTTAAATTAAAGAATGTATCTTAATAGCGTCTTTATCTTTATTGGTAAAGTTTCGTCTGACCTAAATAAAAGAAACTCTCTAAAATTCATTCACGACGGCGCTTTTAAATTACATTCTTTTAAACTAAATTCTTTACTCAATTCTGAGTGTATCATACGCTCCTATATAATAGGTAGTATTGGGCGCTAAGTTAATTTAGTCGTACTTGATTTATTAAAGCTTAAATAATAGAGGTAAAACATTTTGATGATGGGACAAAAGCGTAAGGGGATCTATCTTTTACCAAACCTACTGACTACTGCCGGACTGTTTTCAGGGTTCTTTGCCATCGTATCCTCTATGAATGGGAAATTTGAATCGGCTGCTGTAGCCATATTTGTAGCGATGATTTTCGATGGGTTAGATGGTCGAGTCGCAAGACTAACTAATACCCAAAGCGAGTTTGGCGCAGAGTATGATTCAATGGCTGATATGGTGTCATTCGGAGTAGCGCCAGCATTAATATCTTATAATTGGGCTTTAAGTGGGCTAGGTAAAATTGGTTGGTTAGCTGCTTTTATTTTTGTTGCTGGAGCGGCGCTTAGGTTAGCAAGGTTTAATACTCAGCTAGCGGTCGCAGACAAACGCTACTTTCAAGGATTAGCAAGCCCAGCAGCTGCTGCTCTTGTTGCCGGTTTAGTTTGGGCGGGTGTTGATTATAAGGTTGATGGTAATGACTATGGCTATATTGTTGCATTAATGACAATGATCGCTGGCTTATTAATGGTAAGCAATTTTAAGTACAACTCTTTTAAAGAAGTCAACATACATGGGAAAGTCCCTTTTGTAGCGCTTCTTATTATGATGCTGATATTTGTCGTTGTAGCAACAGAGCCAGCATTAGTTCTTTTTATTGCTTTTAGCCTATACGCAATTGCTGGCCCAATTAATACTTTTAGAAGCGTAGACAAGGTAACGCTTGAGCATGTTGTTGGTGATGACGACGATGAAGTCGATTCGGACTTTGAAGATAAAGCCGAAACAGCTAAGAGTAGCGGTTCAGATAATAACACACCAGAAAAGTAGCTTATCTTCAATATAGTGCTATGTTTTGTATTCTACGAAATAAATTAAAATTTATTTGTTTTTACTGTTGACATATTTTCTACCTGACGTAGAATGCGCGTCCCGCTTGGGGAGAGACCTCAAGCCTCTAAGAGAAACGTTG
>CAZXIN010000034.1:0-61954 GCA_964640795.1 uncultured Pseudoalteromonadaceae bacterium
GAGCGACGGACTGTTAATCCGCAGGTCCCCCGTTCGAGTCGGGGAGGGGGAGCCAATTTTTAAGCCTTCCGTTCAATACTCTCTAATACTTAATCATTTTGTACATGACTAACAGGTCATATTCTACGTTAAATGATTAGAGCCTACTGACCTTTGTTATACACACTCTCTGCATAAACATCCTCTAACACATTATGAGTAGTAAACAGACGCTGCCCTACTGATTCGTTATAGAAGGTCAAAATGACCTAAATAACCTTACTTAATGTGAAGTTGTTAATTCCTCAACAAAAAAGGATAATAACGGGTAAATCATTATGCCTTTCGATAGTGTAGAATAAAAAGTCGGCATATAACACATAATAGCTAACTCAGTGAAAATTAGAGTTTCACTAGTCAACGTCAAGATCCGTAAATGACAGAATTCGCGTTACTTCTTATCAGCACAGTACTGGTAAACAATTTTGTATTAGTTCAGTTTCTTGGATTGTGCCCTTTTATGGGGGTATCCAGTAAACTAGAGACGGCGATTGGTATGTCTATGGCGACCACATTTGTCTTAACACTCGCTTCGTTAACCAGTTATCTCGTTGAACATTACATCCTTGTTCCATTAGATATACAGTTCTTGCGCACCTTGAGCTTTATTTTAGTGATTGCTGTTGTTGTGCAACTTACTGAAATGATCGTACATAAGACCAGTCCAACACTCTATCGGCTCTTAGGTATTTTTTTGCCACTTATCACGACAAACTGTGCAGTACTAGGTGTTGCCCTTCTCAACGCTCGTCAGTCCAATAACTTTTTCCAATCCGTTATCTATGGCTTTGGAGCCGCTTTAGGTTTCTCTCTTGTACTCATATTGTTTGCTGCACTAAGAGAGCGCTTAGCGGTTGCCGATGTTCCAACACCCTTTAAAGGTGCTTCAATCGCTATGATAACAGCAGGCCTCATGTCACTTGCTTTTATGGGTTTTACTGGTTTGGTGAAATTTTAATGACAGCATTGATTGCTCTTATCACTGTTGGCATTCTCGCACTCTTGTTTGGCGCAGTGCTTGGATTTGCTGCAATTCGATTCAAAGTGAAAGGCGACCCACTCGTAGAACAGCTTGACGAAGTATTACCTCAGACACAGTGCGGCCAGTGTGGCTATCCGGGCTGTCGCCCCTATGCAGAAGCTATAGCCAATGGTGACGATATCAATAAATGCCCTCCGGGAGGTGAAGCAACAATAAAAAAGCTGGCAGATATGATGGGGGTAGAAGCGAAACCTTTGGATTCAGCTCACGGAGAAGAAGAGGTTGTTAAAGTAGCTTACATCCGCGAAGACGAATGTATTGGCTGTACAAAATGTATTGTCGCCTGCCCAGTAGATGCGATTGTCGGGGCAACTCGCCAAATGCATACAGTGATTACTGACGAATGCACAGGTTGTGATTTATGCGTTGCCCCCTGCCCTGTCGATTGCATCGATATGGTGCCAGTAAAGCAAACTGCCCAAAACTGGCGTTGGGATCTCAATACTATTCCTATTAAAGAGGTGAATTGATCATGAGATCACGCATTGAATAATGTCATAGAAAGGCTTAAAAGCGGGCGTACTTATGGTTTCCCAGGGGGGGTGCATCCTGCTGAATTTAAAACATTGTCTAATGCTACCGTCATTCGCCGAGTTCCGCTGCCTGAGTGTATTTATTTAACGGTCAAGCAGCATGTAGGCTCTGAAGGTCAAATCATAATCAACGTTAGCGATAAAGTTCTCAAAGGCCAAGCTGTCACCCGCAGTACAAATCCTCTTTCCGTACCCGTACACGCGCCAACATCAGGCACAGTAATAGCCATTGAACGGCACGTATCAGCTCACCCTTCGGGCATGGCTGAAACAACGATTAAGATAGAACCAGACGGCGAGGATACCTGGACAGAGTTAAAACCACTTAAAGAATACCAAAGTATCCCTAAACCGGATTTGGTCGAGGCTATATGCAAAGCAGGTATTGCTGGTATGGGAGGCGCTGGATTCCCAACGCATATTAAGCTAGGTAGCCAAAAAGAGGTTGAATACCTCATTATTAATGGTGTTGAGTGTGAACCATACATTACTGCAGATGACAGACTTATGCGTGAGCATGCATGGCAAATAAGGCAAGGTATTGATGTACTTACTCATTTGCTTAATCCCAAGTTTGTTATTATCGCTGTCGAAGATAATAAGCCTCAAGCGTTGGAAGCAATGCAGGTTGCTTGTCAGGAAAACAGCCGTTACCTAGTCAGTTCTTTACCGACAAAATACCCATCAGGTGGGGAAAAACAGCTCATACAACTCTTGCTCAACAAAGAAGTGCCTAGCGGCGGATTACCCATAGATATTGGTGTACTTATGCATAATGTAGGCACCTGTTTTGCAATTGCAGATGCTATATTCACAGGTAAACCCCTAATTGAAAGAGTTATCACGTTAACAGGTAAAGCTCTCAATAAACCGGGAAATGCTTGGGCTTTACTTGGTACGCCCATGTCACATTTACTGCAATTCGCTGAATATGATGACAGAAAACAAAATCGACCTCGATTGATCATGGGCGGCCCCATGATGGGATTCGCACTAAGTTCAGATCAAGTGCCGGTAGTAAAAGTATCTAATTGCTTGTTAGTGCCTACGGAGCAAGAAATACCACCAACAGAAGCAGAGCAAGCCTGTATTCGCTGCGGTGCTTGTGCAGATGCCTGCCCAGCAGGGCTCCTACCTCAACAACTCTATTGGCATAGTAAAGCGAAAGAGTTGGATAAAGCACAAGAATATGATCTATTTGATTGTATAGAGTGCGGCGCTTGTGCCTATGTATGCCCTAGCCAAATTCCGCTGGTACAATACTACAGGCAAAGTAAAGCAACAATTAGGGAAAACCAGAAAGAGCAGGAAAAAGCCAACAAAGCCAGAGAACGCTTTGAAGCAAGGCAAGCAAGGCTTGAACGCGAAAAACAAGAAAGAGAACAAAAACACAAATTAGCTGCCGAAGCTCGCAAAAAACGTGCGGAGTCGGCGATTCAAAATACAGAGAAAACGGCCGAAGTAGATACAACAACAAACAATTCTTCTGATGCAAAGTCTAAAGTCGCAGCAGCACTTGCAAGAGCCAAAGCTAAGAGGCAACAACAAGCACAGGAAAACATAGCGACATCAGCGCCAACGGATGATAGTGGTAGTGCAAAGCAAGAGGTTTCAGAATCACCTCAAAAGCAAAAATCGGCCGCAGTAAAAGCAGCGATTGAACGAGCAAAAGCTAAAAAGTTGCAGCAAAGCCATCAGCCTGCAGTTGAATCAGAAGAGGAGACAGCTCAAACCTCTCCAACTAATGCAACTGAGTCGGCACCAAAGCAGAAATCAGCGGCGGTACAAGCGGCAATAGCCAGAGCAAAAGCTAAAAAGCTAGCCGCACAAGAAGCGGAGAAAACGAAAGAAACGCATTCAGAAGTGACTGAACAGGCGTCGCCCAATACTGACGTGAGTGTTGATAATAAAAACACGGCACTTGAAGAGGCTAATGAACAATCTCCAGAAGATAAGAAAAAGGCGCGTATAGCTGCTGCGGTTGCTAAGGCAAAAGCCAAGAAGCTAGCTGCAGAGAAAATTCAAACTGATCATACAAACGACAGTAACAATGATGAGATCACTGATTAATGTTCCGAGTCACTAGCTCCCCACATCAACATAACAGGCGAACTACAAGCTCAGTTATGCAGTTGGTTATCCTGTTAACACTTCCAGGATTTGCAGCACAACTGTTCTTTTTTGGCTTTGGAAGTCTCATTCATTTGTTCATTGCGTCTACAGTCGCAGTGGCGACAGAAGCGTTATTTCTGGAGATGAGAAAGCGACCTTTCGAGCCTGCAATTAAAGATTTCAGTGCTTTACTTACTGCACTCTTGTTAGCAGTTAGCATTCCACCGCTTGCACCTTGGTGGATAAGCGCGCTCGGTGCTTTTTTTGCTATTGCTATAGTCAAGCAGCTCTATGGTGGACTTGGATACAATATTTTTAACCCAGCCATGGCGGCCTATGTCATGCTCTTGGTGTCATTCCCAGTACAAATGACCAGCTGGATGCCACCCTCTTCGTTAGCAGAGCATTCACACACTTTTTTTGATGCACTGAGTGTGATAACAACAGGCTTTAGCCAAGACGGATACAGTTTATTGCAACTGCGTAACGGCATTGACGGCTTCACCATGGCGACGCCCCTTGATTCCATTAAGACAAGTTTAAGCCAAAATCTAACGCTGCATGAAAGCATGACAAAGCTACCTTTTAATGGTGCCAGTGGCGTTGGTTGGTTTTGGATTAATTTAGCTTATTTACTTGGCGGTTTGGTATTAATTAAGCTTCGTATTATCAGCTGGCACATACCTGGAGGTATGCTACTTTCATTAGGTTCATTTGCACTAGTTTTTTATATAGTTAACCCCGATCAATATGCGACACCTTGGTTGCATTGGTTTAGTGGTGCAACAATGCTAGGTGCTTTCTTTATTTTGACTGACCCCGTTTCAGCTTGTACAACCAATAAAGGTCGTTTTATTTTCGGGGCTGCTGTCGGTATGTGGGTATACCTAATCCGTGTTTTTGGTGGTTACCCCGATGCAGTTGGCTTTGCGGTTGTTCTCATGAATATGGCAGTGCCTCTGATTGATTACTACACTCGCCCTAGAGTCTATGGTCATAGTAAAACAAGACAAGATAAAGCTTCACAGGATAAAAGTTAATGTCGGAACAGGATCCTGAAAACATCCCTCAAGAATCAATAGAAGCCGAAAAAACTGTACGAGCGAATATGCTTAGAAATGGTTTTATTCTTTCGATGTTTGCATTGGCAGCGACCGCCATGATAGCGCTAACATCAGCCATTACCGATAGCAGAATAAAGGAGCAGGCTGCACTACAACGGCTAATGACATTAAATCAGCTTGTCCCTTCCGACCTTTACGATAATGCCTTCCAAACGGATTGCACTTTAGTAACAAACGAGAATGCTTTAGGTAATAATACCCCTAAGCAAGTTTATCGAGCACGCTATCAAAACTCCCCGAAAGCTTTGGTTGTGGAAGCCATAGCGCCTGACGGTTACAGCGGCAGTATTACTTTGTTGATCGGCATAGGTCCTAAAAACCAAGTATTAGGCAGTCGAGTATTGGAACATAAAGAGACACCAGGCCTTGGCGATAAAATAGACATACGCGTCGATGATTGGATTCTCTCATTTAGTCAAAAGGTCCTCGAATCAGAGCAGGATAGTCGTTGGGCTGTCAAAAAAGATGGTGGCCAATTTGATCAATTCACAGGTGCTACCATTACGCCAAGAGCTGTCGTCAAAGCAGTACGTAAAGCTGCTTTTTATGCATCACAAAACTGGGATGATCTTTTCAATGCATCTACCAACTGCCCAGCAGCTCAACCCTAGGAGATAGTGAGCGATGAGCGAATATAAACAACTAAGCCTTCAAGGTTTATGGAAAAACAACCCTGCTTTAGTGCAACTCCTCGGATTATGTCCGTTGCTCGCCGTCAGTGGTACGGTGATAAATGGGCTTGGATTAGGGTTAGCAACAACACTTGTGCTCATTGGTTCAAATGCCACTGTTTCTTTAGTTCGTAACTGGGTTCCGAATGAAATTCGCATCCCAATCTTCGTTATGGTTATTGCTGCGTTTGTCACAGTCGTACAACTTACGATGAATGCCTATACCTACAGCCTTTACCAGACTCTCGGCATATTTATCCCACTAATTGTCACCAATTGCGCCATCATTGGGCGCGCAGAAGCTTATGCCTCCAAAAACCCTGTGCACTTTGCTGCATTTGATGGCCTCATGATGGGGCTGGGGTTTACTGCTGTCTTAGTATTACTTGGTGGTATGCGTGAAATACTCGGGTACGGTACTTTGTTTAGTGGGGCAAACTTGCTATTTGGTGAATGGGCAAACGCCATGAAGATCACTCTGTTCGAAACAGAAAGCCCCTTTTTACTGGCCATTCTTCCCCCCGGCGCTTTCTTAGGCATGGGCTTAATTATAGCACTAAAGAATGCACTCAATGAACACATTGAAAAGCTACTTCAAAAACCTGAAAAAGAAAAGCAAGTGACCAGAGCACGCGTGACAGGACATATCAATTGAACAAAGAAAAACGCTATGAGATTTTGTCTCGATTAAGAGACGACAACCCTCACCCAACAACAGAACTCAATTACAGTTCGCCATTCGAATTGCTGATCGCTGTTATTTTATCAGCACAAGCCACAGACGTTGGTGTGAATAAAGCGACTGACAAACTCTATCCAGTTGCCAATACGCCAGAGTCTATTTACGCCCTCGGTGTTGACGGTTTAAAAGAATACATAAAGACCATCGGATTATTTAACGCAAAAGCAGAAAATGTGATTAAAACCTGTGGCATGTTGATTAATGAGCATAATTCTCAAGTTCCCGAAAATAGAGAAGCGCTAGAAGCTTTACCAGGTGTTGGTAGAAAAACGGCGAATGTCGTACTTAATACAGCTTTTGGTTGGCCAACAATAGCCGTCGACACGCACATCTTTCGTGTCAGTAATCGTACTAAGCTCGCCATGGGTAAAAATGTCGATCAGGTTGAACAAAAGCTACTAAAAGTCGTACCAAAAGAGTTCAAAGTCGACGTACATCACTGGTTGATTTTGCATGGTCGTTATACTTGTGTCGCTCGTAAGCCACGCTGTGGCGCATGTATCATTGAAGACTTATGCGAATTTAAAGAGAAAACCTCAGATTAGGGTTAAAAATATTAATGATGAACGGCACTACACGAGCTAATATTAAGATTGGCAGTCAGGTTTCAATTGTATTAAAGCAAGATCAACGTAGCGGAAACCTTACCGACGGCGTTGTTGCCAGCATACTAACCAAGTCCCCCAATCACCCTCATGGTATTAAAGTACGATTGGAAGATGGCGCAGTAGGTCGGGTAAAGCAGATCCACAATTAAGTTTGGTAGACCCACTCTAAGAATGTTCGTGAATCACTCACGCTCGTAAACTTAATTAACTTAGTACCGCATTTGTCGGTAACGACAACATTATTTTTATTAACTGAAATGGAACTGATCGGTGATTCTATTGAATAGATCATTCCTTTGTATGTATAAGACATAATAAAACTCTTTTAATTTGTGCCGTAGCACATGAATAACAAAAGCCATATTACTGTGTGAAAAATCTTAGATATTTATAGCCTCACGACCTTGACTGGTATATGAGCGCTATTCAAATTCGAGTGCATGTCTCGATAGCTTTAAACAACAATTTTGGCTTTAACAATGATTGAGTATTGACTAACTATTATAAGGAAAGGCAAAACACAAATTATCTTTTAGATAATTAGCTAGATAAACGAGAGGAGAATAAATAACGGGCGGACTATATAGTGATTACTGCGACAAGTAAACTATTTTCTTGTCGATATTGGTATGACGTCCCTACCTATAACAACGAGTCCAATTCTTTAAACCTGGCCTTGAGCACATAAATTAAATTCACCTCACTGCTTTTTTAGTTTAGCCTGTGTTCAACTATTATTGAGTGCGTTCTTTATGACTTACAAGTTACCCCCTGTTCACTTGCTCACTATTTTCGAAGCTGCCGCAAGGCTTGAGAGCTTTAAAGCGGCTGGAGAAGAGTTATTTATTACGCCCTCTGCAGTAAGCCATCAAATCAAAGCACTTGAAGAGCATTTAGGATTCCCTCTTTTCCAACGAAAAAGCCGAGGGGTGTCGGTCAACTTAGCCGGTAGAGTTTACTTACAAGATATTCAAAAAGGCTTAATGGCGATTGAACAAGGTACTAAAAAAATACGCCATCGTTTTGCTACACCTACCCTTAAAATATCGTGTTTCACTACGCTCGCAAGTAACATCATTATCCCTCAAATTAGTCACTTTCAGCTGGCACATCCAGATATTGATATCAGAATAGAGACGGGGAATCAGCTAGCTGACTTGCGCTATGATGATGTTGACCTTGCAATACGTGTAGGCTCAGGTGATTGGCCTAACGTTGCTGTTGAAAAGATAGTGAGCTTAGAAATTGCTGCTGTCGGGTGTCAGTCATTTATAGATAAACACAGCATTGTTACAGCAAACGATATCAATAGAGTGCCTCTGATAGATCTCACTTACCTAGACGATATATGGCGACATTGGGCTTCAGTCATGTCAGTAGAACTCGTCTCAGATAAGCGCCCTATTGCATTCAGTGACTATAATGCAGCTATCAGTGCTGCGTCACAAGGTGTTGGATTAGCCCTTGCGATGTTTCCGCTGGAAAATGTTCAAGAAAGAGGGAGTATCATTGTAAGACCGTTCAAGGAAAAGCTGCCATTTTCTCAATCCCTTTACGCTGTATACCGAAAAGAAGACAGTGAACGACATGACATACATTGTTTCTTAAAGTGGTTGAAGAGTTCCAAGTTATTGCAGTAGAAAAAGTCCCCCAACCACTCTGACATGAATAGTATTCACCTATTGTGTGAATCTTTTCCTTTTGTCACAACCTATCCGACCCTCTAAACTTTATCCATCGACTTAATCAACGTTATTAATCAATGGGTATCGTTATGTTGCACACCTTCATTTTAGGCAGTTATCGTCTCTTCGCTCTTATTTTGTTAGCGCTTCCAGTTGTTTTAAACTTTATCTATCGTGGTGACGTCATTATATCTCTGGTTTATGTTCCTTCGGCAATGCTAGTCCTTGGTTGTCTTGTTACCTATATCGATAGCAAGGTCGAAACATACCTAACACAAATTCAGAATGTTGTTCTCATTGATAAAGCTGAAAATAAGCCAGCAAACTCCCAATACCACTGCATGCTTTACAAGCACTTAAGGCATGTATCAATTCATTGACGGGGCACATTTAATCACTTAAGCCCTTCGATACTTTATAGACAAAATACGAAAAACGACTTGGCCACCTATGCTTTAGGAGCATCACTCATGAACTTAAGAAACATTACAATCACAATCTTACTGACACTTTCAATTTTCTCAGTAAAAATATCCTCGGCTTCTAATTTAGTTGTCGAACACATTGCTAGTGCAGGCATCAAACTAACAACTGACAACCAGACGGTTTTGATTGATGCATTGCATTCTCCAATCCACCTATCATCTCAAGCTGACATCAGGTCATTAAAACAACTCGCCTCAACGAGTGCCGATATTGTGTTATTCACAAACGCAGAAAATCAGCACTTTAGTCCAAAGCTTGTCTCTAGCTTCATGCTGCACAATCCTGACTCCATTTTGATTGGGACACAGAAAGCTGTTCGTAAGATGCACGGGGTATTTAATAAACACAGAATGATTTCGCTAAATTTAGGCGACGTTGAATCAGCAACATATCAATACAAAGACATTAAAGTCACCGCTATCAATACGCCATTACACAGTAACCTTTATACGCAAAGTTACATTTTTTTAGTTGAAATAGACAACTTTAGTATATTGCATATCGGAGGCGAAGAAATCGGCAATACAATACATAGCTTAGCTATTCCATATTCTACCCCCATCGACTTAGCAATAGCGCCTGAGGCTTGCATGGAGGATGAAAACTGTATTGAAGCTTTAGCCCAAATGGATATTGAGAAAGTAGCCTTTACACATAGATCAAACGATGAAACGACTGAAGTAGCCGAGCAAATTCCAGCACAACTAACCAATGCGGTCCTGTTGGGCAAAAAAGATAAGCGAATTGAATTATACCAACCTACTTTAATCAGTGGGCAATCAACGAGAACCAAACTCCATTGATTTGAGATTTGGACATAAACCCCAACGCTGCCTTTTCATAAGAAGAGGCAACGCCAGTTGCATTAACACCCTACACTCTTTTGCACCTTATTGTCTGTGTTCACTATGAATGCCTGAGCTTCCCAATTAATCATAACGCCCCTATTTTGTAAGCGCTTACAATATGATAAATTGACGATAAGCATATTATTAATGGATTGGAAGGTAGTAAGCTCATGCAGTTTTCTTTTCATAACGTAAAACATCGGTCCGGCAAGTGCTTGCTTCCCCTATGCACTGTGATGTCGCTCAGCAGTTGTGGTGGAGGATCGTCAAATGGCGACCAATCACCGCAACTTATGTCAACACCGCCACCTGCGACAGAACAGCCATTGAGCTCAGTCAGAGTTAATCAATTAGGTTTTTTACCTTCTTCGTCGAAATTAGCGATTGTACCTGCAAGCGACGCAACATCCTTTGATGTGTTGGATGCACAGACAAGTGAGGTAGTCTTTTCAGGCATGTTAACGACACCTGCCAATTGGCTCCCAGCTAATGAGAATGTGAGTCAGGCTGACTTTTCATCACTCGCCGTGGAAGGAACCTATTTAATTAATGTTTCAGGGGTAGAAAGGTCTCCCCTTTTTCGTGTTGAGCAAGATACTTTTTTAGAAGCACACGACGCAGCTCTAAAAGCTTATTACTTTAATCGTGCGAGCACCGAACTAACACCTCAGTATGCGGGTGATTGGGCACGCCCATTAGGGCATCCTGACAACCGTGTTCTTGTTCACGCTTCGGCTGCTTCAGAAGAGCGCCCAACAGGCACAATTATATCAGCCCCAAAAGGTTGGTATGACGCTGGTGACTTCAATAAGTATGTTGTGAATAGTGGCATTTCTACTTACACCCTTTTGACATCCTATGCGCACCATAAGAGCTTTTATCGCTCTCGCAACGGCGGTATTCCAGAGTCTGAAAACAGTGTGCCCGATATTCTTGACGAAGTCATGTGGAACCTTGAATGGCTACAAATGATGCAAGATCCTAATGACGGAGGCGTTTACCATAAACTGACGACACAAAGCTTTGCCGATGCGATTATGCCCCACCAAGCTGATGAGCAACGTTATGTTGTGCAAAAAAGTACGGCTGCTGCTCTCAACTTTTCAGCAGTCATGGCTTTAGCCAGCAGAATATATGCAGATATACCAGAGTTCATCACGAGAGCGGCTGAATTTAGACAAGCGGCAATTAATGCCTTTGATTGGGCACTCGACAACCCGGACATGGCTTATCGTCAACCCACTGATATACAAACGGGGGTTTATGGCGATACCGATTTTGACGATGAGTTTGCATGGGCTGCCGCAGAGCTTTACATACTGACCAGTGATACAAACTACCTTGACCTCTTTAATCGCCAAACACCTGAATTATCTATACCGACTTGGAACGACACCAGTAGCCTTGGGTACATATCCTTATTGACCGAGGGACAAAACTTATTGACACCAGAAGCCCATGCCATCATTCAAAACAGGCTTGTTGCACTTGCTGATGAGGTTGTCGGCTTACATCAACAATCGGCGTACGGGACCGCTATGGAGAACAACGACTTCGTCTGGGGCAGCACTTCAGTAGCCCTCAATAAAGCGATAATTGCAATACAAGCTTATAGAGCAACATCCGAAACCAAATATATGGACGCCGCCATTGGGCTAGTAGATTATGTTCTAGGCAAAAACCCAATTAACTACTCCTACGTCATCGGCTTTGGAACACAATCACCAAAGGATCCTCACCATAGGCAATCATTTGCTGACATGATCAATGAACCTGTACCGGGGTTTTTAGTTGGTGGACCACATAGAGGTATGCAGGACGGGTGCTCTTATGAAGGTACAGAGCCAGCAACAACTTACTTAGATGATTTTTGCAGCTTCTCGACAAATGAAGTTGCCATCAATTGGAATGCCCCCTTAGTGTATACCTTGGCAGCTCTAAGTGATTCTGCCTACGCCGAGTAAAAGTGATATCAACTCTTCAGGGGGATTAATGTTCTGAGCGGGTCTGTATTATGCTTTTATTGGCATTCTATCAGACCTACTAGGCGTCCCCTATGTCTGTGCATAGCCCTATTACCTTCTCCAACCTTTAACGTAACGCGTTGATAAAGTCCATTCTTGCCGAGCCACTTTTATAAAGCCTTTATTAACAATAAAGTAACTCTTACATCAACTGGTTGAACACTTTGTTAGACAAAAGCATGGGGCGGCATTAGACTTTAGTCTAATATCCACAAAAATAATCATATAAATCAATTTAGTGACTCGCTAAGCCCTACTGAAAGCCCATGTAGAAACAGAACTTGGTTTTATTGGAAGTCTTGGAATTCACCTTTAGCGAACCACCTTTAAGGAAAACTGTATTGAATCAACAAAGCCACAAGAGCGGAATAAGATACATGCCGCTCGATGTATTTAGTGCGGACCAATTTGCAGTTCAAGTCCTTGATGAACTAGAGACAATCACGCCATTAATGCTTCAACAGAGCCAAGGGTTGGCTTGTGATATCCTATTTATTGCACAAAAGACGCCCCATCAGCTGCAACCATTAATGACGGTTAATAGAGAACGTGTATTAAAGAATTTCAACTACGAGATGGTTGGTTCACCTTTTGAGCACATGCCTAACGAAACAACATGTGTATACATCGAAGATGTAAGGCATTTATACCCGGAAGACCTAACACTACAAAAAATGGAAGTTGAAAGCTGCTTTGCTTCACCTATCATGAATGAGCAAGAACAAACCATAGGTTTACTTGTTGGGCTTTTCTGTTCCCCCAATAGCGCACTTCATGAATACAAATTAGCATTCGAGACGTTCGCTAGGTTCTTAGGTGCTTCACTCAACAATATGCATTCAAAGAAGCGAGCTCATGCCCAGCTTTCCCTGCATCGCGAAGTAGAAGAAATCTCCCAGACTGGTGCGTGGGAATACGATGTTGCAACAAAGAAAATATTCTGGTCTAGGGAGGTTTATCAAATTTATGGTTTATGCCCAACGATGCCTGTTAGTGCTGATGTCGGCAAAAGCTATTACACAAAAGAAGCAAGGCAACAGATAAGCTCGTTATTTCAAAAAGCGATCGACTCGGGACAATCCTACCGAGGAGACTTCGAACTCGTTGATGCTAAAGGTCAATATAAATGGGTAAGGACGAGTGGTAAAGCCGAACAAGATGTTCATGGAAAAACAAAACGCATATTCGGTGCGATTGAAGATATTACATCGGAAAAACAACTGTTCTTGTCAAACATCGAGCATACGAACCTTCTCGAATGTATCTTGAATAATTTGAACGATGCAGTCATTACGATAAATAGATATGGAAAAATAAAGCACGTCAACAATGCCGCATTGGATATGTTTGGGTACGAATTTTCGGAGATGGTTAATAGCAGAATAGAAAGCCTTATGCCCCAACCTTATTCGTCCCAACACCAACGCTATATGAAACATTACCATGAGACGGGCGAAGCTAAAATTATCGGCATAGGTAGGCAGCTGCCAGCAATAAGGAAGAGCGGCGAGATCTTTCAAATGGAGTTGTCACTGACGACAAGTGATTTTGATGGAGAAACTCAATATGTAGGGGTAATCAGGGATATTAGCGAACGTATCAAAGCACAGGATACGATCTACAGTCTGGCTTACTCAGATTCAATAACTGGGTTGAAAAACAGCAAGTGGTTTGAAAAAGAATGCAAGGACCTACTGATAAGAGCTTTACTTAAACGCCATTGCATTTTTTGTTTGATTATCGATGTCGACAAAATGGCGCAATTCAACTTGCAGTTCGGCTTTGAAAAAGGCGACAAAGCCCTGAGATCTATAGCCAACAAATTGGAATCAATCATTGGTAACGAATTTAATATTTACAAGCATGAAGCTGATTCATTTATCGTTTTAGGAAAAAGTACCCGTAAAAAAGCCGAAACCTACCTGTTTAAGACGCAAATGGTCGAGTCCGCATTGCTCAATAAAATGAATTACGATGTATCAGAAGCTGATGAGAAAATAGTTTTAAGTGCTTCAGTAGGGAGCGCTATTTTTGAAGCCAATAAGCATTCCGTTGAAACTATCTTAAGCACACTTGAATATGCGTTAAAACAAGCAAAACAATACTCCCCTTTCGGTTCACATTACATAGGCGAGCTTGGCTTAAATGAGTACGAGCGTACCAATAAAATACGTACTTTACTCAAAGCGGTTACAACCTCAGGCGAACTATCTTTAGTCATGCAACCGCAATACGCAAATATAGAAAAGTTCGTATCATTTGAGGCATTGATTCGGTGGGAGTCATCGGAACTTGGATTCATCAGTCCAGCGGACTTCATTCCGATAGCAGAAGAAAGTGAAGCCATTATTGCTATTGGCGACTGGGTTTTATCATCTGTCTGCCAGATCTTACACGCAGCGATTAACGATGGTATCTATATGCGCATTTCAGTAAACATCAGTGCTAAACAAATTGTTTCTTCCGATTTTACTGACAAGCTCCTCAAGACAACCAAACAATGGAACATTCCAGCTAACTGCCTAGTACTCGAGTTAACAGAGACAACACTTGTCGCTGATCTGGAGTTAGTTAAAAAGACAATGTGCAAATTATCCGAACTAGGCTTTGGGTTTTCAATTGATGACTTCGGCACTGGGTACTCTAGTCTCGCTTACTTGAAAGAACTTCCTATCGTCGAGCTGAAGATAGATAAGTACTTTGTAGATGACATCAAAGATAGTCACGGAGAAAAATTTGCTATCGTCGACGCCATTATCGATATGGCTAAAGCTTTGGGCGTAAAAAGTGTAGCAGAGGGGGTCGAAAATAAAGACCAATACCTTTACCTCAGTAAACGAGGTTGTGACATTTATCAAGGATACTTCTTCTCCAAACCTCTTGATATCCAAAGCTGTCGAGATTTATATCAGCCTACACTTTCTGAAATTGATACGTGATGCTATTCAACAAGAAACTTTGCAGCTGAACGAGAGCTACAATTAGGCACGATTTATCGACTTTACAGATTACTGGGTAAGAAGAAATAAAATGAAGGTCGGTTTATAAACAAAAGGCAATTGATTCGCAAAGATCTGCGGAATGGCTCAAGAAGCTATTCCGCACAAACACATGACATCTGGAGGTATTTAAGCTTTAGTCCATCGTCCAAAAAAGACCTTAGGCGGCATACCCCTAACTTTGTTTCCTAATAGGTAAGATATTGGCAATACAAACATACCCACTAAAGCATGACCATAGAAATCACCATATTGAATATGACCAACCAACGCCAGCGTCATATTCAAGAAATAAGCGGCATAAACCATATCGCGTAAATCATTATACCGATGACTGACTATCACCAATACAGCCACTATTTTAAGCCACGCTAATGGATAAACTAAATATGTCGGATAACCAAAAGCTTCAAAAAAACCAGCTTGAGTATCGTGTATGACATGATATGAAATCGCCGCCCAGCTCAATAAAAACAGAACGATACCTGTAGATAACCAATACAAAACTTTATTAAACATGCTTATTACCTCAACTCTACTAAACGTCTGGTTGCAAATAGATAACTTCTCTCGTCACCTGCCAACGACCACCTTCAAGAACAAGATCAATACTTAAAAATAACTTCATATCGATACCATTGAGGTTGTTCTTTCGCGTAAGAACAACTAAACCGCTGTTCTCATTAGCTTCGATATGATGCCACTGTGTCCATGTGTTCATGGGTGGATCGCCAGCTTCCTTCTTCGCTTTAAAGATGTTAATAAAATCGCTTTTTGATGCAAAATTAACACTGCCATCTTGTCCAACCATAGTCACTTTTAACGACTCGTGATAAATGTTCGCCAAAGCTTCAAGGTCATAGCTTGTCGCTATACTGATAAGGCTCTCTATAGTTTGTTTTACATCGCATTCAGTCGCACTTAAATTGTTCATACTAAAGTCCCTCTGATGGGGTAATTGTTTTCGGGGTTTCGAATGAACTTTATCCCTGCCAAAATCGAGTTTAAGTCCGGACGACAGAAAGGTGCGTTGGCGATATCAACAATCTGAACTCTACCTTCATGATTAATGATAAATAAGCCAGGTTCAGCAAAAGGCGCATCCGTTTCTTCAGCCGAACGAGGTTCAGAAACATACAACCCTAAAGTTTTCATTTGTTCCACAGTTAACCCATAGCCTACAGGATAGTCAGGATTAACTTGTGCTAGTTGCTCGGTCGCTTTCATTTTAGAATCAGCAGAAACCGCCACAACATCAATACCTTGTGCTTTAAATTCTGGCAAAAGCTCGTTTAGTTGATTTAAGTACCTTGTACACAAGGGGCAATGCAACCCGCGATAGACAACAACCATTCGCCAGTCTGCATCATCGGGTATATTTTTAAGTTGTACCTCTTTAGCATCAAGCGTGTCGACAGCAACCTCTGGAAATAACGATCCTGCTTTTAATTTTAATGAACTCATATTAATTACTCATAGTTTTGTAATGAACGATATTAAAGTATAAAAAGTAGATTTTCACAACAACTTTTTTATCAATTGTTACAAAATAAAAATAAGCGGTTGATATATAAAGATTAAAAAACAAAATTTAAAATTTACTTTCTTAATGATTAGCAATAAAATATAAGATAGGAGATTAAATAAAATGCAGAAAAAGAAAACTGGTAGGCCGCTGTCATTCGATCACAACGAAACACTGCTAGCAGCCATGCATGTATTTTGGGCAAAAGGCTATGATGGCGCATCAATGAAAGATTTAACGAGTGCCATGGGTATTAATAGCCCAAGTCTTTATGCTGCCTTTGGTGACAAGCATAAGCTCTATTTACAAGCCATCAAGTGTTACGCTTCAGGCGACGCTTGCACACCTCTTATTGCATTTGAGACAGAGCCGGATATAGTTAAAGCTGTCCATGCCTTTTTAATGGCAGTTATTGATTATTCAACACAGAATAAAAGCGGTGCTAAAGGCTGTTTTTTAGCCTCTTGTGTGTCAACAACTGCTGATGTTGTTGAAGGTGTAGATGAACTATTGCAACAAGCCATCCAAGACACCGATGCAAGGCTTACACGTAGGTTCGAATTAGAGAAAGCACGTGGCTCGCTGAGTAGTGACTTCCCATCAACTCAACGTGCACAACTATTATTTGATATTAGGCAAGGTTATGTATTTCGTGCTCGTTCTGGAGTTAACCCAGAAACCATGAAGCAAGACGTTGCTAATCGTGTCAATATGATATTGACACCAACACATTAGGATACCAGTACTTATCAAGTGTCGTGTTCACCTAAGTCTAGTACTTCGTCAGCTAAACGCTTAGCTTCGCCTTTAATGTTCTTTGATATTAATATTTCTTCAACTTGCTCGTCATCCAACATATTGGCTTGTTTTAACAATGACAATTCGCTGATGACATTCATGTCGTAAACAATTTGCCCTAATGAAGTTCTATCATTTGTAGCCATCACTTGATCAGCAATAGACTGCGTGATTTCATCAGGTAATCCCCAAGCTTTCGACAGTTTTGCGCTTAGTAATAAAGACTTATCACTCATTATCTGCTTAAACACATCTGAGCCGGGATCGTTTAGTGGACATACTAGTTTGAAGCTCTCTGTGAGCAACTGAAATATGACAATTTTACCTAAATCATGTATCAATCCGACCAAATAAGCGCTGTCAACAATACCAGCTTGGTTAGTTGCTTTAGCATAGCTTTGCGCAAGCTGTGCCGTTTGTTGACTATGCTGCCAAATCTTTTCTCCAAAGCGCTTGAAATATATAGGATTCACACGACTGACTTGCTTCACAAAGCCGTCTAGTACGTGGGTTTTAATCCCTTTTGCTCCAATTAACATAAAAGCACGGTTCAGATCTTTGACCTCAGCATCACCGCGCTTATAAGAAGGGCTATTAGCCAACTTCATCAACTCTGCAGCAACCGGTGGCTCCTGTTGAACAACGTCAATAAATTCCATCAAACTAAAGTCGTCGTTTGACAACGTGGCGACTAAACGACTAATTGATGCCGGAGGAACGGGGAACTCAGCAATCACAGCATCAGGTGCTTGAAGCAAGTTATCGATTTTCGCCAATACAATTTGCTCCAACTCATTAACCGAGTCGACTCTCTGCGTTTCACCAAAAAGGTACTCATAAAATAGATAATCTAATTTATTCAGTTGTTTATCCAACCTGATCGTTTGCGTCTGTCGTTCTGCAAGCTTTGCTGATACAGGGGCATGGACGTTAGAGCTAATATGACTGGCATGCTGAGTGGATTGCTTTTCTGAAGCGTGCACTTCCATTGTTTTACTCTGATCTTCATTCATACCTGGCGCGTGAAATTTACGCTCCATTGGCTTTCCGAATAAAGCATTTAAGAGAGATTTAAACATACACAAGACACCCTTCTATTTTTTAGCATTCTTATATAGAAAATCGAGAACCTTAACTTAATCCTTGAATGTAGCCGTCGTCTGTCGCTCTCTATTGACATGTAGCTGCGTAACATCTGGTCGAGAATAATGACCAACACAATCAAAGTTATGCCTTTCTTGCAAAACCATGTTGTGATCAATTTCACCAACAAACACACCCTCAATCCCTTCTTGTGGCTCAATAACCCATTCGCCATTTGGCGCTGATATGCAAGAAGCACCATTCGCAAGGAAATCAGGTGCACCATCGATGATCTCATCTAAATAAGGTGTGTCAGCAGGAAAATCTTGTGGGCGCATTAACCCCGATGCAGACATCACATAGCTGCGTGCCTCCTTAGCAATAAAGCGGGTGATGTCGTGTGTATTGTGCGAACCGCCAGGCCAAATGGCAACTCTCAAATCTTCTCCTTGGGCATACATTGCTGAGCGTGCTAATGGCATCCAGTTTTCCCAACAATTAAGTGCACCAACAGTAAAATCTTTTAGCTTGTGGGTACGTAATCCATGGCCATCTCCTGGAGACCAAGTCAAGCGCTCTTCATATGTCGGCATAAGCTTGCGATGTACGCTCTGTATTTCACCACCTTGATCAATATAGACAACAGAACAGTAGATACTATGCCCACCACGATCTGAGGGACGCTCTGCACATCCTAAGACAACGGCGATATTCCGTTGTTTTGCTAACGCGCAAACGCCATCTAAGTGACCGTTTTCTATCGTGACCGCATTCTCAAGATACAGCGCGTGCAGTTGCTTTTGTTTAGGAGAATTGAACGCCGCCCCTCCCGTGCGCTCTAACCAAAATGGATAGCCCGGTACGAAAGATTCACCAAAAGCGACAAGCTCCGCGCCTTTGTCAGCAGCTTCGCTAATGGCGGCCAGTGTTTTTTCTATAGTTTGTTCTCTGTTTAGCCATACTGGCGCAATTTGCGCCATAGCGACCTTAATAATTTGGTTGGGTAACATGCTTGTAACCTATAAATGTTAATGTGCTTGTGTTGCAAACATTCTCAAAACGACACTTTGGATGCTTACATTACGTTCGGGAGAGTCAATAGTTCAAGATTAACAGCGACACACAATTTGTTGCAAGATCTGGCTCATGTTAGTCTTGCCCAGTTTTATTGACAATTTTCTGGAATCACCATCATGCGTTTACTCCACACCATGCTTCGAGTTGCCGACTTAGATAAGTCCACTGCTTTTTATACAGACATTTTAGGTATGAAGTTATTAAGGCGTTCGGATAATGAAGAATACCGATACACACTTGCCTTTATAGGTTACGGTGACGAAGCCAGCAATACCGTATTAGAACTGACCTATAATTGGGGGCAAACAGAATACGACATAGGTACTGCTTATGGCCATATCGCCATTGGCGTTGACGATATTTATACCGTTTGTGATGACATCGTAAAAGCTAAAGGTGATGTCTATCGAGCCCCTGGTCCTGTCAAAGGTGGCGATACAGTTATTGCTTTCGTACGTGATCCAGATGGGTATGCCATTGAGCTGATCGAATCATAGGAGAGACTAGGTTAATGAAAAGATTATTGAAGACGCTTTCTAAATACTTGGTATTAGGAGCTTTAGGCTCTTTATATGTCGCCAGCTCAATAGCAAAACCTATCGTCATCGCTCATAGAGGATCACCAGCTTACCTGCCAGAGCATACTCTGGAGTCAACGACGTTGGCCCACTCTCTCCGTCCAGATTTCATCGAGCAAGACTTGGTTTTGAGCAAAGATGGCATTCCTGTTGTGTTACATGACATACATTTGGAAACTGTCACTGACGTAGAGCAAAAGTTCCCATCGCGTAAACGAGATGATAATCGCTGGTATGCCATTGATTTCACTCTAGCAGAACTTCGCACTTTACGTGTCCACGAACGAGCCAACAGTAATGGTTCCCAAGTATTTCCTGAACGTTACCAAGGAGATGGTAGGTTTAGTATTAGCACTTTTGCTGAGCATATAGAGTTAATTAAAAACTTAAACCGTTCATTTCATCAAAACATTGGTTTCTATCCAGAGATAAAGGCACCCGCTTTTCACCGAAAAGAAGGCCAAGATATCAGTCGTATTGTTCTCAACGTTATTCGTGAGCATGAGTTAGACGATTTTAACGCAAAAATTTACGTGCAATGTTTCGATTTTGATGAAACCAAACGTCTAAGAAACGAGCTTGGCGCTAAGGTTAAGCTGGTGCAATTACTGGCTGAAAACAGCTGGGGAGAGTCACCTACGAACTATGATAAATTAAAAACACCAGAAGGTATGAAAGATATCGCAGCCGTCGCTCAAGGTATTGGTCCATGGATACCTCAGCTCGTAACATCAGGTAAAAAAGGATTGTCTTTTAGTCAACTGGCAACTTTTGCAAAAGAAAATCACTTAGCTATCCATCCTTATACACATCGAATTGACCAATTACCCGAAGGCATGACCAGTGACCTGCTGTTAAACACTTTATTTAATGAAATCGGTGTCGACGGCATATTCAGTGATTTCCCTGATAAGGCAAGACAATTCATCGAAACGAAAGCGCATTAAAGCTGATGGATCTTTGCTGTAAAGATTTAAATAAGATTATGTGATTAGACATGACTATCAGGTCTTTAATCTTGACGACAAGTTGACTAAAGTACGCCTCCTTAAATAATTATGAACAAATAGTAGATCAAGCCTATGAGCATTAAACGTATTGGACACCGCTACCGCGATGTAGAAACTGGTAAAACTTTGGATACATGGTTTCCTAGAAGCAACAAGGAAATAGCTCGCAGCTGTTTGGCTCAAAAAGCGGGTTTAATCGACAGTGATTTTATTGAAGTAGAAATTGAGTCTTTAGATCAGCCAGCCTCTTCAACAGAAGAAGCTTATCTGAGATTACATTTATTATCCGAATGTGAAGTTAAGCCTAATGGTTTGAATTTAGATGGTATCTTCGGATTATTAAACAATGTGGCATGGACATCAGCTGGCCCGGTATTACCAACAAAGGTTGACGAGCTAAGAGCTTTAATTGCAGAAGAGAATCACCATCTTACCATAACATCTATCGACAAATTCCCACGCATGACTGACTACGTCATACCCGCCGGTGTGCGTATTGGTGATGCAGACCGTGTAAGGCTAGGTGCTCACTTGTCTAGCGGCACTACAGTGATGCACGAAGGCTTTGTGAACTTTAACGCAGGCACTTTAGGCGACTCTATGGTCGAAGGCCGTGTTACCCCAGGTGTTATAGTTGGCAAAAATTCTGATGTTGGTGCAGGTTCATCTATCATGGGAACACTGTCAGGTGGCGGTAAACAAATTAATGCCATTGGTGAACGTAGCTTACTTGGTGCTAACGCAGGCATTGGTATTTCATTAGGCGATGATTGTATTGTTGAAGCAGGTTTATATGTCACCGCAGGTACAAAAGTGAAAACACCAGACGGTGAAATAGTTTCAGCTCGTCAGCTCTCCAATCATTCTGGCTTATTATATAGACGCAACAGCCAATCGGGTGCGGTAGAAGCCTTACCTATCGGTGATGTGCAATGGGGTGGCTTAAATAGCGCCTTGCATAGCAACGACTAAGCACATAGTTGTATGTTCAAGAAAAAGCCTGACTTATGTCAGGCTTTTTAGTATTAGGTATGAGGATTATTAGGTATTTAAAGGTATCTAGTACAACTAAGGCTTTTCCATTCTAATAACAACGCGTCGGTTTTGTCCTCGCGTTAATTCCCTATTATTTTGTGCGATATGGCGCCGCTCTCCATGCCCTGTAACTTCAATGATATTGCTGGTAACACCCATATTACGTAGCCTGATCTTCGTTTCTACAGCACGCTCAACAGACAGTTCTTTGTTTTTAAATCGACCACCTGCGCTATCGCTATAACCATCAACTAAGACAAGCTCCATCTCACTGTCTTGACGCAAGTACTCACTAATCATAGCTAAGCGGCGTTCAGATGCCTTTGTTAATTCTGTTGAATTCAGTTTGTAGTTAAGCACTGTGTAAGCAATATCTTCAAAGCCAAAAGGCAATAGTTGCGAAACACATTGTGCAAAATTCTGATAAACAGTGGCAAAGTTAGAAGCATTAAGTGCTACCGAAATTTTATCGTTATCATTATACCAATCTTGATAATGAATGGTTGGCCAATAACCCTTTTCTAGTTCACTTAGCATAGTCCAAGCTGTTGCTTCTGGCAGGTCGCCATTAAACTGTTTGCGCAATTGCATTTCGGCGATGGTTCGTTGCACACCGCCAGGTATCCATCGAGGTGGCACAGAATAAACACCTGCGACATCATACGTTTTGGGCAACAAAAACATATCCAGTTCAAACTCCATATTGAGCTGTTTACTAGCGACACTGGTAAACAGCGCCGTACCATACCCCGGAATTTGATGACTAAGTGTACATTGCAAGCGTGTACCACTGGCTAGCCGCCAATTAGAATTCTCAACTTTCGCCGCGTACTGACGTATAGCCGCCTGAGATGTGTTGACAGCTAAGCCACTAAGCAACATTGCAATAGCAAGTGACGATTTCATAAGAGTCTTATTCATAACATTTTCAATGGTTAACGCGCATGATCAATAGAGCTAAAGCTAGAACACATTGTCCGTCACTTTACTAACATTCTTATTGTATAAGTATCGACTGTTTTCGCAAAAGACTTAGCATTTACCTTTGAATTAGGCTTAATTCGGTTATTTCTGGATACTCAATACAATTATTGTAATAATCGCCTTAAATATTCCTACAAAGAATCTTGTATTTCTTTCATGTCCAAACCTTTACTAAAAGACCGTTTTCGCGGCTACTTTCCTGTTGTTATTGACGTAGAAACAGCTGGCTTTAACGCAAAAACAGATGCCTTATTGGAAATCGCTGCAGTGACTATGCAGATGGATGACTCAGGTAATATAACGCCTGACAAAACCTTCCACTACCATATAAACCCATTTGAAGGAGCTAACCTAGAAAAAGCAGCTTTGGACTTTAATGGTATCGACCCTTATTGCGCGCTGCGAGGTGCAGTGGAAGAGAGTGTTGCTATTAAAGAACTTTGCAAAGAAGTACGTAAACTGCAAAAAGAAGCTGACTGTCAGCGGTCAGTCGTCGTTGCACACAATTCAGCTTTCGATTTAGGTTTTGTTAATGCCGCTATTGAGCGTATTAATTATAAACGCCCCCCTTTTCACCCATTCGTGTCTTTTGATACAACCACCTTGTCGGGGCTAGCTTTAGGACAAACCGTTTTAGTCAAAGCATGCGAGGCAGCGAATATTGCTTTTGACCAACGTGAAGCACACTCAGCTCTCTACGATACGCAAAAAACAGCAGAGCTATTTTGTTTTATCGTCAATAAATGGAAAGCCATGGGTGGATGGCCATTAGTCGACGAGCAATAGCTTATACCAAACCGCATAGATACAAAAAGACCGCCTTCCGGCGGTCTTAATCACTAAAGAAGCGTTAAATTATAAACCTTCTGCATTCTCAGATAAGAACTTAGCTACGCCATCTGGGCTAGCGTCCATACCTTCTTTACCTTCTTCCCAACCAGCAGGACAAACTTCGCCGTGCTCTTCATGGAAGTTTAATGCATCAACCATACGTAGCATTTCATCGATATTACGACCTAATGGAAGATCATTAATCACTTGGTGACGCACCATACCTTCTGCATCAATCAAGAAAGACCCACGGAAAGCAACGCCGTCACTCGGATGCTCTACATCATATGCCTGACAAATCTCGTGCTTAACGTCAGCAACCAGAGTGTACTTAACTGGACCAATACCGCCATCTTCAACTGCCGTATTACGCCATGCGTTGTGAGAAAACTGAGAGTCGATAGAGACACCGATAACTTCAACGCCACGCTTCTGGAAATCTTCTAAACGGTGATCAAAGGCGATGAGCTCAGATGGACATACAAAAGTAAAGTCTAACGGATAAAAGAAAACGACCGCTTTTTTACCTTTGATATTTTCACTTAAAGTAAAGCTATCAACAATTTCACCAGAACCTAGTACAGCTGCAGCAGTAAAATCCGGTGCAGGACGACCAACTAAAACACTCATTTATATTCTCCATAGGAAAGGATTAAAAAGTTACGTACGGATTTTAGCAATCAATAGTTCATAGCGAAACATTTGATCTGCTCTATCTCATACTTACGTGTATAAATAAGTGAGCGTTTAGTATTTTCCCTATTAAAAAGGGAGTCACAAGTATCACATTCCAATGTCAATTGAGAATTATTTGCAATTACACCTTGCTAAAATTACAAATAACAATTATTATCATTTACAGTTTCATAAAGAGATTTGATCATGTATGTATGCCTTTGTCACGGTGTGACAGATAAACAAATCAAAAACGCTGTTCGAGAGCAAGGCGTTGGTAATGTGCGTGATTTAAAGAGTGCCCTTAATGTGGGTAGTCAATGTGGTAAGTGTGTACAAATGGCACAATATGTTATTGACTCCACCATTGTTGATGAATCTCTATATAAGCAAGTTGGCTAACTGCTTACCTATTAATTGAATCAAAAAAAGGGCCTTAAGGCCCTTTTTTAATACCCGAAACGAGAAAGTACTATTCCGCAGCTTCTCCAGTTCCCGCGACAGCTTCTTTAATCAATGGCTGCAATTCACCTTGTTGAAACATTTCCATCAAGATATCGCTACCACCAATTAACTCACCACCTACCCATAATTGCGGGAATGTAGGCCAATCTGCATATTTAGGTAACTCCGCTCTAATATCTGGGTTCTGTAGAATATCAACATAAGCGAATTGTTCTCCGCATTGCATCAATATTTGTGAAGCTTGCGATGAGAATCCACAATTTGGAAGCTTCGGTGAGCCTTTCATGTAGAGAATAACGGGGTTTTCAGCAATTTGCTGTTTAATCTTTTCGATGGTTTCCATAATACTGCCTTACCTAATTCAATTGATATCGATATTACGGCTCTTTGGGTCGTTTTCAAGGCCTTGTATGCACTATTTAATAATTAACCCTTGTATTGTAAAAAGCTGCGCCCATATAGTGATCCATATTGCTATATAACAGTATAAAGCTGATGTCTTACGCGTAGCGCTCTTTTTTTGAACGAACAAAAATCATATTTGTCGAAAAAAGCATGAGTTTTCTTTCTTATAGATAAAATTACAGCTAGCATTTAGAACACTTTTTTGAGCAAACACTACCTACAATAATGGAGAATCAACCATGGCTTTTGAATTACCAGCCTTGCCTTACGAAAAGAATGCATTAGAGCCTCATATTTCTGCTGAGACTCTTGAATACCATTATGGCAAACATCACAATACTTATGTCGTCAAGCTAAACGGACTTGTTGAAGGAACCGACTTCGCAAACATGACATTAGAAGAAGTTGTTAAATCATCAGACGGTGGTGTTTTTAATAATGCAGCACAGATCTGGAATCACACATTCTACTGGAATAGTTTAAGCCCAAATGGCGGCGGTGCACCAACAGGTGCTTTAGCTGACGCAATCAATGCAAAATGGGGTTCATTCGCTGACTTCCAAGCTGCATTTAACGACAAAGCAGTGAACAACTTCGGTTCTTCATGGACATGGCTAGTCAAAACCGCTGACGGTAGTTTAGATATTGTTAATACGAGCAACGCAGCAACACCATTAACAGATGATTCATTAACACCGCTAATGACTGTCGATTTATGGGAACATGCTTACTATATCGATTATCGCAATCTACGTCCTAAGTACTTAGAAGGCTTTTGGGCATTGATTAATTGGGAATTTGCTTCTAAAAACTTCGCTTAATGAGCTAATTCACCGATACAAAAAAGGTTCCTAAATAGGAACCTTTTTTATTTATGCTTTATACCAACCTATCTAACGAGGCTCATTAACGACTACCATAGCCGTATCGAGAGCGACGCTTTTCATCTCCCTCAAACTGGAAAGGTACAGATTGGAATTTTCCATGACTCTTAGCTTTGTAAACAGCAAAGTGCAAGTGTGGTAAAGATGAAAACCCTGTATTCCCAGAGTAACCAATAAGATCACCCGCTTTAAGGATATCCCCTACCTCAACCGCAGCGCCGTTTTTACGCAAGTGATAATACTCCCCTGTTGTCCCGTCATCATGAATAACGACAACAAAGTTTGCGTAACGCGCATAACGTCGACTCGAACCCCCGCGATTATGTTTTTCAACAACATCCATAACGACACCGTCTCTTGCAGCCAATACTGGTGTCCCTACTGGCATGGCGAAATCAATAGCATAACGTGACGCCCCTCGATGACTGAAACCACCGTTAAACCCCTGTACAACCGGGTAACTAGAGTCTTCAGCATACGGCAATGTGTAGCGATAATTATCATTGTGCTTGGCGTTCATATCACCCAATGCCCACTCAAACTCATAATTATAATCTGTCCTTCGTGCAGGATTGTCGGGTTTCAGCTTTAATACGCTCAATTCGTTATTGCCATGAAGCACTGCGGTCTTGGTATACTTCCGTGCTAAACCTTCACTGCCGCGCAAATTTTTGGCTGACACTAACAATGTCATCGTGATAGGGAAGTCTTTTTTATTGACTAAAAAAAATTCAGGATTTGTTTCACTCCCACGGATATCAACACAAGCCCACTGCTCGATACAATAACCTTTAGCAACTGTCAAAGAGGACCAAAAAGCAAGCAAAGGAAATAAGATTAGAAATAATTTTGCTTTAGATATCAAAAAATGCCTCACAAAAACTATACGAGTACTAGGGAAATTAGACCTTACAACTCTATATTTAATTGCTCATTTATCGTGTTTTTTTGTGTAGAGAATATGTAACAAAATCTAGCTAACGTTATGAAGGAGTTGCGGGTATGTTTTTTTTGCGTTCAAAAAAATAAAAATAGAACAGAATAAAACAAAGGAATGCCATACAGGCATCCCGGTTTGCTATCTTCAACTTTTTATTTGAGCACTAGAACGTATTGATCTTTGCTGTATGAATTGTGTTTAATTTAAATAGAGCTCAATGATTTTGTTTAATAAGATCAGCTATTTTCTCGGCAATCATAATAGTTGGAGCATTGGTATTACCGCCAATCAAAGTCGGCATCACAGAAGCGTCTACCACTCGTAAACCTTCAACACCTTTCACTTTTAATTCTGGATCAACAACGGCTGTTTCATCATCAACAGCGCCCATCTTACAAGTTCCGACAGGGTGATAAATAGTCTCAGCTCGCTGTCGAATAAAAGTTAGAATATCTTCATCCGATTGAATATCTTTACCAGGCAAGATTTCTGTCGAATGATATTGATCAAACTCCTGAGAGCCTAAAATCTTGCGTCCCTTTTTAACCGCATCAATCATGACTTTTTTATCGTTTTCGTGCGTTAAAAACTGCGGATCAATAACCGCAGCATCTGCTGGATTAGTTGACTTAAGTCTTATTTCGCCGCGACTTTCAGGATACAGATGACAAATATGCAAACCATAGCCATAACCCGCTACGGTTTTTCGGCCATGGTCATGCAGAATAGCAGGCAAAAAGTGATATTGAATGTCTTCGGTTTCACCTGCATAAGCCGTTTTATCAAATCCCCCCGCCTCTGCAACATTGGAACTCAACATCCCTTTTCTACCAAAGAGATACTGGAAAGCAGCTTTGATATAACCTGGAACAGCACGAAATGCCAGCCCGTAACCAGCAGCAACATTCGTTCTATGCTGCAAAATAGCATCAAGGTGATCTTGTAAGTTTTGCCCGACACCAGGCAGATTAACCTTAGCTTCAACTCCCACATCAGTCAGGTGTTGTTTAGGTCCAATCCCGGAAAGCATAAGCAGTTGAGGAGAATTTATCGCTCCCGCGGATAGCAACACTTCTTTTCTACAATGAACGTCAGTGCGACTTCCTTTAACAGAATATCTAACGCCAATAGCTTTTTTGTCCTCTAACAGGATCTTTTCAACAAGCGCCTCAGTAATCACGGTTAGGTTAGACCGCTCTTTCGCGATGGATAAGTAGCCTTTAGATGTCGAGCATCGTTGACCACCTCTCTGTGTGACTTGATAAACACCTAACCCATGCCGCGCTTTGCCATTAAAATCATCAACCTCGTCCAATCCCAAAGCTTCACGAGCTTTAATAAATACGCGAGACATAGGGTTAACATGACGCAAATCACTCACAGAAAGTGGTCCACCAACACCGTGCAGTTCACTTTCTCCACGTTCTTGGTCTTCAGATTTTTTAAAATAAGGGAGTACAGAATTCCAGTCCCACCCTTCAGCACCGGACGCGGCCCAAGAGTCGTAGTCCTGTTTGACACCACGAATGTAGCACATGGCATTTATTGAGCTTGACCCGCCCAACGTTTTTCCTCTCGGAATATACAGCTTACGATTATCAAGCTCGGCTTGCGGTTCAGTATCATATCCCCACCCCAGATTTGCTAATCTTGATAACAAGGACAAACCAAAAGGAATATGGATCAACATGTTCTTATCAGGCCCACCTGCTTCAAGCAGGCAAACTGTAATCAACGGGTCTTCAGTCAAACGAGAGGCTAATGTTAAACCAGCAGAACCTCCGCCAATAATGACATAGTCGAACTCTTTTTGTTTTTCGATGGACATATACTCTTCTCATATTCACGCCTGAACAAACCAACTGCTCTGACGTCTTACCAGACTATATTACCAGATCGACCTACAACTGTAGCCACAAAATTAAAAAAAATCGGTTTTTCTGTTATCTTTTTGTTAATCAGCTATGAGCGGGTTATAGCACTTTACCTCGATATAATATCAATCTATCTAGTGAAGTGATTGGTATAATGACGACAAAACACAATCTAAGGAATCGAGTTGTCCGATCAAACATGGCAAGAAAAACTACGTAAACCCTTTGTTCGTCTAATGATTCGTCTCAAAAGAATAAAACATGTGGTTTATACAGAAAAAGAGCTCAACGACTTACTCAAACAGCAATTTCCAGTTGATTTCAGCGTAGATATTCCAGCAAGCCAAGGTAACTTTTCCATAACAAGCGGCACCTTACGAATGCCTAGCCATGCCGAGCACTTTGCTATAGAACTAAAAGGGCAACTCAAGATTGAATCGATGGGAACCACGCTTTACCGAGCACACTTAGCCATAAACCTATTGGCTACACCAGGCTATAACACCGAAACAAAAGTCGTTTTCATCAACGATGTAAATATAAAATCTATCCAATTGATCAAAGACGAATACTCGCTCATTAACGACGGACAAAGCTTGTTAAAAACACTGGTTCCATCCCCAGTCTCTATGATGATGAGTGGCACACTCAAAACCATGAACCTATTCAGCGGCAATAACCTCAGCGATTTTACCCAATACCTTAAAATATACATCTCAGGTAATAAGCAACGCGTGCTCGACTATCACACACCAGAAATAGAAAAGAGAGTTAAAGACTATGCAGTAAGTGACGATCTAACCTACACAATGGACACGAATGAATGGGATCAAGATCTATTTATCGAGCTTGGTAAGCGTGTTGCCGTGAAAAACGGTGAACTGCGTTTTATCTTTCACTAGGCTGCGCAGAAGCTACCGATAACTCTTCAACTTCATCACTCATGACTAAACCTAAGCCCATCTGATCCTCATCAGGGGCGTCAAGCACAATGGCTTTGTCGACATCCTCAATTTTTTCGCCAATATCTTCGATATTCAAATCAGGATTGTCGATGCACCTTTCTAGCATATCGAACGCTTCAACAAAATAGTCCGCTAAAGGCTCCAGTGATTTAATACTACGATCACAAGCAACGATCCCGATATTAGCTGTTTTGTCGTAAGTCAGCAGAGTAATATTCACGCCGCCACCTGGCGTGATAGTTGAAATCGGATAGATAGCTTTCAAACGACACTCTTTTAAATAACGAGCTTCGCGTGGACCAGGTACGTTTGAAATTAGGATATTAGCGATCGGGCGCATCCAATCGGTGATATGCAATTGTTCAAAGATTAATGCAAAGGTTTGGATAATCACCGTGTAGTAGCTAAACGCCATAGGCGTTGCCTTCTTAGCAGCATTCTTAACGATACGGTGGTTTTCTATGATTTGACGTAGCCGCAAATAGGGATCATTAGAACCGTGCGCCAACTTAACTGGCACAATAGCAATTTGATTACCGCCAGAATCATCACCCGGAGCACGCAAATTAATCGGCATATTGGTGTATAAAGCCCGTTTAAATGTGTGTCCGTAATCCATCAAAAAACGATGGACGCCAATATCAAAACTACACAATAGCACTTCATTAATAGTTGCTCTGGCGCGCTTAGATAACCGTTGGACTCGGTCAAAGTCTAAATCGCAAGTTGATATCACACGTCCTTGCTTAACCTGCCCTGTTAATACCGTTTTAGTCCCCGTAAATGGAATGGGCATATAATGGCGATTAAGACGTATGGCCTTGAATATATGTCGAATGAATATCAGTAAAAGATCTTTTATGGTGATTAAAGTCCCCCACAATCCAGCGAGGACACTTTTGACTTTGCTACTCTTCTGTCGTGAACGCCTTTTTCGCTGCATCGCCCAAACAGGCACAAAGTTCTCACTGTTAACTTCCTCCAAATACCCTTCTTGAAGCCATCTAACCATAGTCGCACCATCACCTATCATGTGATGGATTTTGACATAAATACTAAAGTCGCGGCCTTGTTTACTCTTTATCACATGAAATTGCCAAAGTGGCTTATCTCTATCAAGCAGTGTCTCGTGTAGTGTCGAGGCATATTGATGCAACGACTCTAAGTCGCTAACATTCTCTATCTCGTGGGATTGAACGTGATAATGCATATCCATATCGCTAGGGATAAGTTTTATAGGGTAGCCCAGCGCCGCCTTAACCTTACTATTAAAAGGATAGACCGGTTGATTGAAGCTACGCATTTCATCGATAAGCTCATCTAAGTAGTTAGAGCCAGCATTTTCAGGCAGTGTCAAAAGCTGCAAACTAGCAACATGTTTTGGATTATGAACGGTCTCCGTAAGCCAAAATGCTTTATCAAAGAACGATAACGTTTTTGCCACTCACCTTCTCCTTATGCCATTGTTTTGTTTGAACCGATTAACCCTTATGACTATCTTGCTCAACCACTAAGAACAAATCATCGATCAACTGACTGCTAACATCAACCGACACTAAGTATGGCTGTAGAGCAAACAGTACCATTTTCAGACTATCGTGGATGTACTTTTCATTATTGATATCATCCCCTTTTAGTAAACAATAGCTGGGAGCTTGCGTAAAGATCAAACCAACTAAAGCGACTATAGGTGCCTGCTTGTCTTCGCTAATATCAAGTTCACCTTGTTTCACAAAATAAGTGAACAAGCGTGTCAATGTGTCTTCTTTTGTTTTCATCAATCGCTGAAAACCTTTAGACACGACAGGGTACTTCTCGGCTAAATCTGACGGACTACGATACAAAAAACGAAACAAATGTGACTGTTGCATAATCAACAACAGATAATAAAAGAAGTCGTTAATATTAAGCGCACCGTCTCTATTTGAACTCAATATGTTTTCCATACGTTCACGGTACATATCAAACAAAGCGGCAACGATAATTTCTTTACCCTTAAAGTGATAATACAAATTACCGGGACTAATATCTAATTCAATGGCGATATCAACCGAGGTCACTCCAGCTTCACCATTCTGATTGAACAACTCCAGCGCAGTAAAAAGTATCTTTTCAGCGGTTTTCATCTGCCATAATCCTATATTCGCTAGAGCGTATTGAGTTATATTAGAGTATACCGAATATCTTACTAATCAATAGCCATGATCAGAGTGCTTTTCAATATCAAAGGCGGCGTCGGGAAATCTAGCCTAACCGTCAATTTAGCGGCCATTTCTGCAACACAAGGTCAGCGCACACTGCTTATTGATCTGGATACGCAATGCAATGCAAGTCAATACCTCGGATTTACCGATACAGAATCACAAACAACCACTGCCGATTTGTTTGAGCAAACCATTACCTTTCACTTAATCAGAAAACCGCCAACAGAGTTTTGCCAATCAACAAAATACGAAAACCTAGACTTAATTCAAGGCTCTACCAAACTTGCTCAGCTTGAAAATGAATTAGATAGCAGGCACAAGATCTATAAATTACGAGATGCATTGGTAGAATTAAATAAAAAATACGACCAGATTTATATCGATACACCGCCCGCCTTAAACTTCTACAGCCTTTCGGCACTCATTGGTTCAGACAGCTGTTTAGTTCCTATCGATTGTGATGACTTTGCGCGTAAAGGACTATATAGCTTGCAACAAAAGATTGATGAAATAAAAGAAGACCATAACCCCAATCTTACTATCGAAGGCATTGTCGCCAACCAGTATCTAGCAAATGCCAAATTACCCAATCAAATCGTGAATGAATTGATTGAAGAGGGCTATCCAGTGCTACCTATTTACATCAACCAATCAGTCAAAATGCGTGAATCACATCAGGCAAAGCGTCCTCTTATTGATGTCGCACCTAAACATAAACTGACTCAATCGTTGATTGAATTACATAATTTACTGCGCTAGCAGCTGATTAAATTGCGACATCGCGCTCTTTTGAGCTTTTTCGTCACCAAGCTCTTTGGCCATTTGTGATGCGTGTAGAAAATACCCAGCGAATACAGCACGAACTTCCTGTTCAGTAAGGCCTTGTAAATAGCTATCCTCAGTACTTTGCATCTGGCGCATTAGTGCTAACAACTCGGGGCCTGTTAACCAATCAAGCTGACCATTTTTCTCAGCTCGATGAGAGGCTGGCGCTTGATACTCAATGAGCGCGTTGTCATCCGTATTGATTTTTGCGTCAACTAGAAAAGGTAAAGTTTCGTTAATCTGCCCAATGTAATGTGATAGCAAGGGGATTTGCCCCTGCTGTTGATAGCTTTGTATCGCTTGTATAGCGGCCTGCCGAAACGGTGTTTGATCTTTAAGAACTTGCTCGGATTCATGGCCAATTAATGCCAAAACCGGCTTATCAGAAAAAAAGTCTCCACGCCAAGCTGTCACCATAGGAAAAGCTTGTAACATCGTTTTCGCTATGACACTAAACTCAGCTTCACTAATTTGATACATGGGTAGCCACTGCACATAATAACCGCCATCGGCTAGCCGCTTCTTCGCCGCTTCGTAATGTTCCAATGCATACAAGCTGCCCACTCCAGCACGCCAAGGAATAAATAAGTCCGCAATAATCAAATCAAAGCGCTCTTGACTAGCCGTAAGATAGTGGCGGCCATCTTCATTAACAATATTAACTCTTGAATCACTAAACAAGCCGTTGTTAAAGTCAGTAAAATAGCGTTCCGACGCCGTGATTACATCATCAACCAACTCTGCGACAACAACCTTCTTTGTAGAATAATCAAGGATAGTACCGGATGTAATGCCCGTTCCTAGGCCGAGATAAAAAACCGAATTAGCCTGCCCATGGAGGTTAACAGGTAAATGCGTTTGCATTGCCTCCAATTGGCTTGCACCACTCCCTCCAAGAGCATACCAATTGTTCAGTTTTGTTCTTAGGTTACCGTCGCTCTCAACCACAGCAACAGTGCCTGCACTACCTTCCCAAACCTCAAGTAGGCGTTCCTTTTTATCAATAGGATCAACAGGTACAACCGGAAGTTTGCTAGGGTTCAGCAAAAGAATACAGATAGCCGTAGCACCTACCCCAAACCAGCTCCTTTTGCTCAGTTGATGTTTTGATACTAATAAAATGGAAGCAAACAAATAGCATAAAGCAATAGAGTAAATCGACTGCCAAGTACCCAACCAATAAAACATGATGAAGCCAGCGAGCAAGCTGCCTAGTATGGCAGAGAAGGTATTAACAGAATTAATACGCCCCACAACTTGGGCATAATGATCTCCAACACTCTCCTCAACCAATTTATAGAGATAAGGTAAGCAAACACCCAGAATAACGACTGCCGGTCCGATGACAGCAGCAATTAACCCAATGACCTCCAAAATATATCCGGTGAGTTCTACCTTACCACCGACATAAGACATATCATTTGTTAATGCCATATACCAAGTGGGTGTTAATGCAACCATGAGTGCACTGATTAACAACATGATGGCTAGCGTTTTTTCTGATGTTTTTATCTTAGCGAGCCGCTTGGCAATCAATGCACCTAGGGTAAGAGCAAATAGAAACACACTCAATATAGCTGAATAGGTATAAGTCGAGTTTTGTAAAACTTGTGAAAACAAGCGTGTCCAAAGCACCTGCAATGCTAATGTTGCAAAACCAGACCAAGCGGCAAGTAGCAATACAGTAGTCGAGATACCTTTATAGCTTGCAGGTGTCGCTTCTGACACGAGGCTATCTGCTACTTGAACACCAGCTTCGACATTAGAAGAGCTTGACGCCAGATTAGAGTGACTAAGATAGTATCGATATCCCCAAGTAAACAGTGCCAAAGAAACAGAAATGGCGATAGCAATAGCATAAGTCACATTGAAACCGAATACTCTAGGCAACCAAAAACCACCAGCAATGGCACCAGCACAAGCGCCGAGTGTATTAATAAAGTAAATACCTGCGACACGTCTTGCAAATAACGATTGAGAATCTACAACCAGCTCAGCCATAACCGGCAAAGTCCCTCCCATAAAAAAAGCAGGTATTGAGAGCAAGGCCATAGCCAGTAGTAATTTAACAGCAAGCAATAGCCAAGAATATGTTTGTAAAACATCAAACATACCTGCATAAATACTGTTGAATAATGGATAGATCAGAAAATAAAGTAACGCACTACTCGCAATAGCAACTTCTAACCCAGCATAAAACCCTAGATAAAACCGATGATTACTCGCACCTTTTGGTGCGCGAGATTTAACCCAATCACCAATTTTATGAGCTCCCAACGCTAAGCCTAAGAAAAAAGCAGATGTGGTCACCGCAGCACTTTGCGTAGAACTGCCAAAAAGTAAACTCAGCTCCTTCATCCACATCACTTGATAAAGCAAGCCTGCTGCACCGGAAAGGAAAAATAAAACAAAGAGAAAACTGCGTTTAAACATTGGTATTTAAATTCTTATTTTATAGAGGCAAATGACGAAATGAGTTAACTACACGATTTTACGTGCCTTTATCTTAGCTGCAAAATAAACATCATGATATCAGGCTTTTATTCTTGAATGACTGTTAGCTCTCAGCTACTGCTGGAACTATTAAGTTACCAATCAGTTTCTGCTCTAAAGTTTTAGCCAGCTCGTCGGCAAAGTCACTATCAGATGCTATGAATTCTAAGCGAGAATCATTTGTTTCGTCGATTTCATTCTGAGACAAAATGCCGTCAGCAAAATTAAAAACGAATACCCCTCGCTCTGTTATCATCACGGCTTTGAGACGCTCTACGTCCAGATATGAAAGTAAGCCCACGACAGTATTGTAATCGAAGACATGTGTGGGCGAGATAACCCAACCATGAGAAACGAAGCCTTCGCCTTGATTCGAAACACGAGCCCAGCCTTTATCTTGCATACGTTCGCTTAAATCTATGGTATTCATATCCGAAGAATGATGGTGATGCTCCGACTGAGGCAACGAAAAGCGACTGGGACCTTGTAATAAATCAATACCTAAAACCTCAGAGTCACGAACAACTAATTCGGTGTTCGCCAAACCTAACTGTTTTAGGTAGTCCTTTAAGTGGTTTATATCTTCTGGCCCATATAAATCGGCCTTACTCGCACAAATCACATCAGCTATTCTCAATTGCTCTTGAAAAGTAGTGTGCTCGCTATAGCGGCTATTAGTTACCTTTCGCGCATCCACAAGGGTCAGTGTAGTCTGAATATCCAAAACTGTTTTGTAGTGTTCAGCGCTTAATGTAGCCAACACTTCTGTTGGGTGCCCAAGACCAGTAGGTTCAATCAGTAAACGGTGAGGCCTTGCTTTGGAAAGCAATACATTCAATGCAATTTGCATAGGTAAGCCAGAGGTACAACACATACACCCACCAGGCACTTCTTTAATAAACACATTACTCTCGGTATCACCACTCAATAGCGCCCCGTCAATACCGACCTCACCAAACTCATTCACTAAAATAGCCCAACGCTCTTCTTCGGGTTTATTGCTGAGCAAATGCTTGATTAATGTCGTCTTCCCTACCCCCAAAAAACCAGTAATGATATTGGTAGGCACAGCCTGAATTGGTGTTTTATTCATAATAGGTGATTGACCTTAGAGCTAGCAGATAAACCATATTTCAACGCGTCATTATCTAGAGTGCTTGGCTTGTTTACGCAGTCTAACATTCTGAATATGTCCATAAACCAGTAAAGAGGAACCGATTAACGTCAGTAATACTTCGCCTCTCTCTCCGAGCACATCATGCTCTAACAAGCCTGTACTAATTAACAATGCCATACCGATAATAGCTATAGCCACAACGTATAACTTTTTATGTGCTTTGTATCCAAAAAATAGCGCATAAACACCAACAGGCACTATGGCAAGCAAGAGTGACTTATGAACGCTTTCATCACTCATAAAAACCAAAACGGCAGACGGCATCAACACCAATAAGGTTGGTAACAGTAAACAATGTAAAATGCATAAAAACGATAATCCGATCGATATACGATCGCTAATAGATTGAGTTTGCATGGTTATTTCCTTCCTGATGTGGATTCTGTTGATGAGTACTCGAAATAGATTGGTCACTCAATTGGCATTGACTACAAACAACCTCAAGTTCGATGTGAGAGTTTTTCAACGCACAGCCTGCATTTATCAATTGCTGCATGAAGCCATTGCTTATCTCATTTGACATAGCCACTTCTTGAACCCAATCACATCGGCTACAAATAAGAAATTGCGATAGTGCATGGCTTTGACAGCAACGTATTTTATTGCATGCCACATACTTGTTGTTCATGTTCAACCGGTGTACTAAGTGTTGCCCCATAAGAAAGTCTAATATGCGATATATCGACATAGGCTTGATAACTTGCTTCGTATGATGGCTCACTCGATCGGCTAACTCATAAGCAGACAAAGGTATTTGCTCTCGAAGTAATACTTCTAATACCTTTAGGCGCTTAGTTGTCAGCTTGGCTCCATGTTGTTCACAAAGCACTTTAGCTGTTTGCAAAACATTGGTTAAACCTTGCTTTTCATCCATTAGGACTCCAAAACAACTCTTTTGATTAGGGTGTGTTTACTTGTATTTAAAACAAGATACTGAATAAAAACGACAAAGGTATTCTTCATTCGTACGGATTGTTGAGAATGAAAAGGAGTAAAAACAAAAACGCCCCTACACGTTGATGCTGGGGCGTTTTTACTACTTAAGATTCATAACTTAGAACTGTGCCCGCACACCCATCGTGAATCCACGACCAGGCAAAGGTGCTAAATCAACTAAAAATGACGTATGAACACGTGCTTCCTCGTCAGTTAAGTTAGTACCACGAGCGAAGAATATCCAATCTGTACTCTGTGTTTCCCAAGTATAGTTAAGACCAGCTTCTAGTAACGTATAACCATCGGTTTCAGTTTCGAACTCAGCAACACGATCTTGATCGTCATACCAAGTAACACCGATGTCTCCGTCCCAACCTTGGTATACGAAAGCTAACTCACCACCAATACGCAAAGGTGGAATACGAGGAAGATCACCACTATCAACATCAGCGCGAATAAAGTCACTAAAAGCAGTGAAGCTGAATATTTCGTTTATTTGATAGCTAACTTGTGCTTCGAAACCAAACAAGTCAGCATCTTCTTGACGGAAGTTTTGAATAGGCAAATCTTCATCATCTTCGAATAAGAAACCCGAATCAGCTTGGAACAAATAATCGTCTACTTGATTGTAGAAGGCGGTAAACGTATAGCCCCAATTACCTGAGAACTTACGTAATGTCACATCGATATTGTTAGCAACCTCTTCTTCAATACCGGCACCACTCAGGATAATGTCTCCGTTTGCGTCAGTCGTGAAGAAAGCACCCAAATCAAACGTTTGCGTCGCTACGTGTTCACCAGCGGAGAACAATTCTTGCTGCGTTGGTGCACGTTCAGAGCGAGATAAATTAATCGCAAATGAATACCCCTCTTTATACTCCCAATTAAATCCACCAGACAAAGAGACGCTCGTGAAATCAAGATCAGGTAAATCAATAGTGACAGCTTCTTCAAATCCAGCTAAAGGAACACCGAATGGGTCAGCAGACAATTCGTTGCGTTCAATACGACCACCGACTTTCCATGTCACATCGCCAACACGTTTCTCTTCAACTAAATAAAGCGCAAAAGTTTCTGTATCACTTGGTGGTGTAAACGCTTCGTCACCAACAGCCAAGAAGTTCACAGTACTTGCATTTAAACCAAAAGTACCATGCCAGCCGCCAATACTCTCATGCTCTGCTGACAGGCGAAGTTCTGTTGTTTCGTTGGCAAATAGAGTACCAATTTCATCACCTTCGAGCTCAACATGTTCGTAGTCAGTATAACCTACTGCCAACTTGATATTATTGATCCCTTCAAAAGGACGAAGTAATTCACCGGCTAGCTGATAACGCGTGCTATCAACATCCAGATTAACGCCTTCTTCTTCCTCTTCTTCTTCCTCTTCACCTTCCTCTTCTTCGTGATGTCCAGGAATACCGTATAAGTTATCGAGTTGTTGTACTGAGAAGCCGATATAACCGCGATCACCAATATAAGAAAGACCGGCTGTTACACTCGTTGCATTGATACTACTGCTTTCCAGTGTTCCAGGCTCTTCACCTTCATCCGGTTCTGATTCAGCAAAACCTGGGATTTCCACATCGTTTGTTTCACGATTAAATGCATCTATGTGGAAGGCAACTTTCCCAGCGCTTGCATTTAAATCAATTTTCGAGAATTTCTCGTCTGAAGCTGTTTCATGACGAAGCTCAGCTTCACCTTCAATACCATCAGTTAGTGTTCTAGGAATGCGATTATCTACGACATTAACCACACCACCTATTGCACCACTACCATACTGCAATGTTGCTGGACCACGCAGTACTTCAATTTGAGTCGCTGTTCCTGCGTCTACACCCACATTATGGTCAACACCGACACGTGAGGCGTCAGATACATCTAAGCTATTCTGTGTGATCTTAACTCTTGGGCCATCGTTACCGCGAATGATTGGGCTACTGGCAACAGGACCAAAATAAGAACTATTAATACCTGGTGTGCTTTTAAGCGTTTCACCCAACGTTGGTGCTTGACGCTTACGTAGCTCGTCACCCGCTAACACGTTAACCGGTGTTACTGATTCAAGCACTGAGCTCTGAAGAGAATTAGCTGTTATCACGATGTTTTCAATAGAACTTGCCTTTAAGACAAAATCAACCGTCCGATCACCGGAGAAATCATCAAATTCCTTATCGCCATGAATATGGCGTGATGACACAACATGCATGTGAAGGTGACCATCACCGACATTATCTAGTTGATAACGACCATTTTCATCAGTAACGGAGCGCGCATTACTGCCTTTAACAGTAACAACAGCACCTTCCACTGCTTTCCCATTGGTGTCTTTAATAACGCCAGTCACTTTAGCAGCGTGGGCCTGACAAGATAATGCCAGCGCAGCCATCAGCGACGTTAATCTAAGTATTTTTTTCATAATTTTTCTATGTATTTACGATTTTATTGTGGGTTGAAACGATATTATTAGGTGATGTTATAACATCTTTAGGATACATAAAAGTGATGTTATAACATTTTTATTTTGAACAAAGGAGAATTGGCAATTTAAATGGACATCACCTAGAAAGATTGAGTCGTAGACGTCAGCAACGCACAAAGGTTATCCAACCAAGAGCAGTCTTTGAATTCTATTAACAATGAGGGAGTCTTAATGAAATAAGGCACTTAAAATAGCAGTGTATATATGCCTCTGTAGTGTTTCTGCTTTAGCTCTCTGAGGTCTATTGATCTTTGGTGTACGAAGTTCGTTCAATCTAAACACTCTTAGATTTTTTCATTAGAACAGCGTCTGCTTACCATTTATATGTAAATAACCGCCAACTTGAAAGTATGGGTTCGCTGATATAAAAAAGCGCTAAGGCCGTTAAGCCCAAGCGCTTTTCTAATTTATCTGATAAGACCTATAGCTCGCGAGGAAGCTTCATCCATTTGCAGACATCAGAGCTTTATTGTTCTTATACAAGCTCTACGGGACCATGATTATCGCAATGCCCATTGTGTTGGTGGTGCAAATGACCATCAACAATGTAGTCAATATGATCACCGTGCGGTACAGCTTCATGACCACAGTTTGGACCGTGGACGTGATCAGCATCATGCCCTGAGCATTGATGCCCGCTGGTACAACTATCAGGATTAGTCGCGTTTACTTCTAGTGAATGCTCATCAACATGGTCACCGTGCATATGATGTAAATGACCATCATGCAGATAGTCAACGTGATCGCCATGTTTTATAGCCGTATGACCACATTCAGGGCCATGTTGATGTGGGTGGTTTTCATGTTTATTACACTCGCTCATTAGAGTATCTCTCTTTACAATACATTTCATTAAGTGTTGAAATGTTAAATTAATGAAGTATTGAAGTCAATACAGCTGAGCAAAAAACAATCAAAGATATTTCTCGATATTCCATATTTCTATCGATACAGTGCTGTGCTAGTTTGTATAGAAATTTAAGCCACGAGAATAATTTTGCCTTTATTGTTGTCCAGCATTGCTTTCCTGTTTATTGCTCCCTTGGTACATACCGTCTCTGCAAAGAAAGATTACTTTTTTTCTTCTTTAAACGGGTTTGTCTTCGTCATTATTGCAGCATTAATTGGCTTGGAGATATTACCGCAACTGATTTGGACAACCGGTCCTGCAGTAATTTTCATGCTCTTACTTGGTTTAGTGTTGCCGGTGTTAACAGAGAAAGCACTCCACAACACAGCAATAATCCACAAAACAGCCGTTGTTGTTAGCATTTTAGGGCTAGCTATTCATACTTTGCTGGATGGTGCCGCTTTAGCTATGGAGAGTATTGATGCAAACTTAGCATTAAGCGTCGCCTTACACAGAATTCCCATTGGCTTATTTGTTTGGTGGTTTATTCGCCCTCATTTTGGCTCCCTTGCAGCCTATGCTATGTTGAGCTTTATCGCTGCTGGCACATTATTAGGTTTTAGCTTTGCACCAGAAATAATCAGCCCACTCCAGACCAGCACAGTTGCCTACTTTCAAGCCTTTGTTGTCGGTACATTGATCCATGTTCTGTTTCACAAGCCTCCTATTAAACACGTGTGCAGTAGCAGACGAAAAATCAACCAGCGAGCTGAAGGTATTGGTAATATATTGGGCCTACTTTGCGCTTTCTACCTTTTAGTCGCGACAGAAGAACACCAAACTGAAATAAGCTGGCTTAAAGAGATCGGTGATACGCTAACTTACATAGCTCTGGAAACAGCCCCCATGTTGCTGCTGGCATTCCTATTTGCCGGCGTTATTAAGGCATTTATGCCAGACTCTTTTGTATCTTGGCTAACCAAAGGAAAAGAACTCCGCCAAGCAACTAAAGGTATGGCTGTCGGCATCCCTTTGCCGCTCTGTTCCTGTAGTGTTGTGCCGGTTTATCAATCATTAATTAACAAAGGTGTCCCCCAAAGTGCTGCTATTGCGTTTCTTATTGCAACGCCAGAACTAGGCATAGATGCTATTTTAATTTCACTCCCCTTATTGGGTGGAGAGCTCACCATTACCAGACTTATTTGTGCAGCAATTTTGGCTATTGCTGTCGCCTTATTGGTATCTCGCTTTTCATCTGGTGAGACCCAAACCGTTGCAATGAATCATGAAGAAACAAGCTCTCCGCAGAGCTTTACGACCAGATTGAAAAGCGGTATGCACTATTCAACCCATGACCTACTTGACCATATTGCCCCTTGGATAGTAGTCGGAATTGTTATTGCCGCATTCATGCAACCGCTTCTAAGTCATCTACAATTGGCTACCATTCCTAGTGGGCTGCAAGTTGTATTGTTCGCAGTATTAGGTATTCCAGTCTATGTCTGTGCATCAAGTGCAACACCACTGGCTGCCATCTTTTTAATAAGCGGCGTATCACCTGGAGCGAGTTTGGCATTTTTGCTATCTGGCCCAGCAACCAATATTTCTACTTTTGGCGTCTTAACCAAATTACATAACCGTTCTACGGCCATGGTTTTAGCAATAAGCTGCCTTGTGACCTCCATTTTACTTGGCTTAGCTACTAATCTCGCCTTCCCTGATTTCCAACCTATCAGCTTTGTGCATAACGAACACCATTTTGGCTGGACACACTGGGCAGCTCTTGCTGGCTTAGTGATTTTGTTTGGTTATTCCATTTTAAGACGAGGGTTACGCTCTTTTATGATGGAACTCATCCCTCATCAACACACTGCTCATGGCCAGTGTTCTCATCACCATCATTAGCCTAAGGTTCAATAGGATGAGGGATGAGAATAAACTGTGATACACTTCATTAATTAATGAAGTCATCATATAAGTAGCCCAACAGCAATGAATGAAGAAATTGGAGACTATCACTTACACTCAGATCAACGCAGCATAGTCAATGAAAACGATGCGACATTTGAGAAAGCAGCCCAATTATTCAAAGCTCTGGCGGACCCTGAGAGACTAAAGCTGATAACTATTCTTTCCCAAGGTGAAGCCTGCGTATCTGAGTTAGCCACAAAAGATCAGATGTCTACCGTGTCACAACGCCTCAAAACACTCAAGATTGAAAACTTGATAACAAACAAAAGACAGGGCAAGCACATGATCTACAAATTAGCAGACGATCATGTCTATGAGCTAATCGTTAATGCCCTTGAGCATGTGAAAGAGAAGCACAGAACTTAAACATTCAGCTCACTAAACTCAGTATTAAAACCTGTAGCTATTTGATAGCAGCTTAGATTGACTACATAAAAATATAGAATAACTGAAAGAAACCAGCGCCCATACCCAGCAAAGCACCGGTGACGATTAGCTTCCATTCATCTTGTTGGTAAGCCGGTCGTAAAACCCCTTCGAACTCTTCAGGGCTTAACGCTTCCATCTTAATACGCAAATCCTCACCGACACGCAATGCGTCATCTGCATATTCATGCGCATATAATAAGTACTTGTCTGAGTTTTCGAAAATTTGCTGTACTGCTGTGCGCTTCATTTTGTAATAACCTTCTGTACCGACACCAATAGCAAAGTAAGGTTGAGCAATAGAGATATAACGATCAATCGCATCATTTACATGCAGTTCAATCAATTCAAGCAACTGTCCTGAGCCTGAACCATGCAATACGATCTCAATCACATTCTTTGAATTAAATAGCTTTTTCTCAATAATGTCAGAATAAACACGAGACACTTCAGCTTGGCGCTTTAAGAACATTCCCTGAAAAGTAAAGCCAGCAAATTTTACCGGATGCTTAGGCTCAAAGATAATTTTCAGCGCAATCCAATTTGTTAAATATCCAACCAACAAGCCACCTAGTGGCAATATCCACCAGGCTTGATAGAAATACCATAAGGCCATAGTGGGTAGACCGAAGAGGAAACCAAAATACAAACCTGACTTCTCAATAAAGGGAAATTCTTTTTCACCTGATTTTAAGAATATCTCATTAATTAGTTCAGGCGATTGGACAAGCTGTTCAACGACAAGCTCTTTAATATCAAGAATTTCGTCAATATTGTGTTGAAAGTCATAGACCATTTTATTCACGAGGTTAGGGGAATCTAGCTCGATACGGCTATACACTAAGTTCTTACCCTGCACGGGTAGACTTGCCCAAAGTGTCGGCGCAGACTCCTCCATGACTTCATTCACAATCTTACGGATCACTTGCTTTAGTCGACGAGAAATCGCCTTATTGATCTGTGCGGGATCCAGCCGATTAACAATATCTTTAACACTGAGTAGCTTGCCGAGCACTAACTCAACTTCTATCTCAGCCATTTCTCTGCGCTTAGCAGGAATAAGGCCTTGCCAGCCAAAGATAGGTTTTATTCCGATAAACTCGATGGGGTAAAACATCATTTTCACTGCAAGGTAATTTGTCACATAACCCACTACGGCGCTGATAACAGGAATCAGTATGAGAGTTAAGTTTTGGCTTATCCAATCCATCTAGTGTGAGCACTTAGCGACATTATTATAATATAAGCAGGCTAACCACTGACGCAGCAATGGTCAATCTAAAATCCAGTTAACCTTATGATTTCTAAGGCCCTCACCAAAATATTAAGAAGATTTTAAAAATTGGGTAGTCATTTCTAATTTTTTCCGGTCTCATAGTAGATCGTATTGACCTAGGCTGTGTTCTTTTGTAGCGAGTTGTTTCCCATTTAACAACCGAATATATATGGCAGCATAGGTAAGTACGCTTTAAGTTAAGTAGTAGAGTGAGACAAACGTATGCCATCTAAAAGCGAATTGAAAAGCATCCAGCTTGCTATCGATAATGCGGCAAGCTACCAAGAATTCAAAGAAGCTTGCTTGTTACATGATCAAGTATCAGGCGCTGAAGAATGGAAATCACAAACCGTCTCCCGGGAGTACGACTACAAACTAATCAAAAAACGTGTCGAGAGGATTAAACTCGCTATGGCTAAGGCCGATGCATCTGAGTTAATGTCAATCTTGCACGAAGGGATACATGGCAATTTAGGTAATATCGCCAACCCAGAACTTTTACATCACTGTAAAATAGGCACGAAAGATCTTATCGAAGACTTTATCGAGCACGTGTGTTTAGCCTTGGATTTTATTTATCACGCCGATGAAAATACCGTCGACTTCTATGAAAAGCTTTCTTTCTTTGATGAAACAGCACACAGCTTTGGTCAAAGTTGCCTTATGCTTAGTGGAGGTGCAGGCTTAGGCTTTTTCCACTGTGGTGTTATTAAGAGCTTGACCGAGCACAATCTGCTTCCCAATGTGATATCTGGTGCCAGTGCTGGTGCTATTATTGCTGCCATGGTTGGCACAAGAACCAATGAAGAATTAAAAGTCGATCTATCAGCCGATGCTATATTTGAACGTTTCGAAAAGTGGAGTATTTGGCAGGGATTTAATAAAAAAAGCCTACTGGATAGCACCAACTTAGAAAATGCCCTTATAGACTTATTCGGCTTAACGACATTTGAAGAGGCCTATAATAAAACAGGACGAAATGTCACGGTTACCGTATCACCAGCAGATTTGCACCAACATTCTCGTTTATTGAATAGCAGAACATCCCCTAAAGCCATTATTAGTCAATCGGTAAGAGCGTCTTGTGCAATTCCGTATATGTTTACACCAGTAAAACTTAAAGCGAAGAATGCTGCAGGCGAGGTTGTTCCCTATATTCCCAATCGAGTTTTTGCTGACGGTTCGCTAATGGCTGACCTTCCCTTTGAACGACTCGCTAGGCTTTATGGTGTTAATCACAGTATCGTCAGTCAAACCAACCCAGTTGCAGTGCCGTTTCTACCAAGGCACGACAAAGCAACCAAGAAAGGCTTAGGTGCATTAGCAATTAAGCATGTCACCAATTTAGCAAAGATAAACAGCATATTTGCTTGTGATGTGTTAGAAAACTTAACGTCTAACAACGGCGCAAGATTAGGTATCCATAAGGTGAGATCGCTGATTGACCAGCAATACGTTGGCGATATCAATGTCATGCCAAAACTCAGTATTGAAAATATGAAATGCCTGTTAGCGAACCCAACAAGAGATGGCATTCAACGACTTATTGACGATGCAGAAAGAGCAACCTGGCATGAGCTTGATGTGATAGAAAGAGGTATGCGTATCAGTAAAGCGTTTAACAAACACCTGACTTTACTTAAGAAACGTGAAAGTAAGTTATTACATCAGCAAAGCGCTTAACGCCAACCTGAAGAATAAACGCGTCACTGAGCGAACAATTAATTACCTAGGCTAATACCAATTCATAGTGAGAACTGATCACTATGAATTGGTATTGTAAGTCTTTTATCAACAAAAACGCCGACAATATGCCGGCGTTTTTACATGAAATCTACCATTAAAAACAATGGTTATTATTCAGATTTAGTCGTTGCTTTTGCTTCAACAGCTTTAGTTGTTGCTACTTTTTTAGGCGCCGGTGACTTGGCAGTTGCCACTGTCGCTTTCTTAGCGGTTGCCCTTCTTCTTGTAGCGCTTGCTTTAGGTGCCGCTTTTGTCTCAGCATCAGCTGATTTAGCAGCAGCTTTTGCGCGAGATACTCTCGGTTTTTTTACCTGAGTTTCTCGTAATGCTTCAGCAGACTTCACTTCAACAAGCTTATTAACAACGTCTGTCAAATGCGAAACACGCGCTTCCAATTCTTGTAATTGGTTTGGCTGGCGATTATCTAATCCGAGCTTCTCTCGTATTTGCAGAATTCGCTGATCAACATCAGGGAATTTATGCTCATTCGATTTTTCAAGTTTCTCGCCAGCTGACATAAGGTTAGTCACTAATTGAGTAGTCTCAGTGTAAGCCTGATCGATTTTACTGGTAGCGTATTCTTTACCAAAAACGAAGCTGCCTAAACCTGCTAACCAAGCTTTACGACTTGCATTTTCAATACTTTTTACGGATATCATCGCGTGACTCCTATTCAATAAGCACCTAACTTCACGACAAGAAGTTAGGTAATAAAATTATTTGGCAGCTAATTTCGCAACAATGTCGGTCAGTTGATCAATTTTAGTTGATAACTCTTCGATTTTTTGATCATTGCTTTGCTTGTCTAGGCCTAATTTTTTACGAACTTCAGCAACACGCTCTTCAACGTTAGTTTTTTCTTTAAACTTGTCTTTTGCTTCAACTTCTAGCGTTTCACCTTTAGCAACAAGATCATCAAAAACTTTAGTTGCTTCACCACTAAGTTTTTCAAATCGGCCTTGTGCTTCATCAAAACTCTTACCGTAAGCACCTAAACCTGCTAACCAGATCTTACGAGCAAAATCTTCGGCTTCTGTTACTTTACCTTTCAATGCATCTAATTTAGTCATCATATTTTCCTCGATTTAATTGACTAAGGTAAGATTAAGGAAATAAATTAGAAATCGCATACTAATCCACCAACTTTATTTAAAAAAAGTTGATGGAGGTTTTAAGCTGTTGTTTTTGTTTTAAATTTCTGAGGAAAGAAATTAAGAATAGTTAATCGACAAGGTCTTTTGGCATCTCACCGCGAATTTTTTGCCATACTTTGCCGCTTTCGATACCGTAATTACGTACGACTAGAGGTACGCCATCAACGTCACTGTTTAAAGCAAGCTCATTCAGTTTAGCATAATGCTCTTTTGCTAGTTCACGAGCTTCTATATTAGAGAAATAGTAACCACCTATTCGCGAGAACAACCCTTTAAAGCCGTTCATCATTAATACATAGACAGGGTTACCCGACGCAGTTGCTAAATTATGGGTGAGATTATACTCATACTCAGCAAATGACTTGCCATCATCAGCAATATCTCTGAATCCTTCCAACGTATCGATAACGCGCTGTGCATCTTTCTTTATTGCAGCGCGAATAATCACGACACTCACTGCAGTACGCGCAGCAAGCAGGTGATCAACTAGCTCAGGAATCCCATCCTGATCGAGCCGAGCCAGTGTTTCTAGGATATTAAGACCGGAAGTTTCCCAAAAATTATTAACGCGTGTCGGTTTACCATGCTGTATTGTTAGCCAGCCATCTCTAGCAAGCCGTTGCAGAACTTCACGCAGTGTTGTTCTTGTCACGCCAATTAGCTCAGATAGCTCTCGCTCCGCAGGTAATATAGTGTCCGGTGGAAATCGACCACTCCAAATAGACTCTACAATGTATTCTTCTGCGAAACCTGCTGGGCTTTGTGCTTTGTATATCATTTAGAGCCTTCTGTTTATAATTTTTGCTTTACTGACTCATTGTACCAGACAAAAAGGCCGGGTAAATGTTAAATCAATATTAATCGCTCTGAACTTAGCATTATTCTGTGATTCTGGGCTTTCTCCTTCATTATTTTCTATAGGGAGAATGAAAGCATCGCTCAGCATGCTCACACTGATTGAGTAGACGACTAGTGACTGTTGAACTAGTTAATTCTGTTCAACCAACGAATTTGAGAAGGCACAGGTTCCAAGAACTATCGGGCGAGGTCAAAAACCTGAAAAAGTATATGCAAAGATCAACACGATCTAGCTTTCTTTAATGGTCGTTCATCCCTTGTTTATCTCTTTAATTGGGCATATTCTTATAATACCGGAAAATAAAAATTGTTTGGGGAAGCAGTATTGATGTCAAAAGTTAAGACTGGATTGTCAAAAAGGCTTTTGACCAAAGTATTATCGGTTTACTTCATACTCACCTTAGTGGTTACTTCAGGGCAGATATTTACTGAATATTTAAACACAAAGTATCAAATCGAAGGCGAGCTTCAAACATTAAAGAATACCACTAGCACAAGCTTAACTCGCGCTATATGGGAACTCAATATCCCACAAGCCGTGTCTCTCGGAGAAGGTTTACTTGAATTACCGATTATTGAAGGTGTTCAAATTCGAGATGAAAATGGCGCATTTTTAGCAGACCTAGGTGTCACCTACAATCAGCAGCAGCTATCCGAAAAACCAGCGAATACGAGTATTGTTCACAATAATGTTGATGGAACTTTCGGGTACACTTTCCCGCTTATATTTGAATTTTCTGGTCGTACACTCAATGTTGGCGACGTGACACTGTACTCAAGTGCTGGCATCGTTATAGACAGAATAGAAGTTGGTATTATCTTTTTGTTAGCCAATGCCATTATCAAGACAGCGTTTTTAGTTTTCCTCTTCCTGAACGCTTTTCGTCATATGTTGACAGACCCTCTCGCAGACTTCACACAACAAATTAGCGACTTTGATTTTAATCAGCTCGAACGTTCTAAACTGAAAGTCAACCATGTTGAAGACAGTGAACTCGAAGTACTGCAAGATGCATACAATCGCCTCATTGACGGATTGATAGAGTCACAAACTCAATTGATTGATGCTCAAAAAGAACTCACCTTAGCTAACGAAAAGCTTGATATCCAAAATATTTCTCTAGAACAAGAAGTCGCAAAGAAGACAGCCTCTCTAAGTACTATTATGCTTGATCTCGAACAGCAAAAAGATCAACTGATTATTCAACAAAGTGAGCTCAAAAAGGAAAATACACATCGCGCTAAGATAGAACAAGAATTGACCGCAAGGAATAAGGAGTTAGCCGACTCCATGGTAACCTTACAAATGGCTAAAGACCAATTGCTTGAATCTGAACGTATGGCATCTTTAGGTGGCTTAGTTGCAGGCATTGCCCATGATGTTAATACACCGTTAGGTGTCAGTGTTACAGCGGCTAGTTTTCTAGACGAGCGCGTTAACGGCTTGAAACGCTCTTTTGATGACAAGACACTTACCAGTACTATGATGGAAAGCTTTGTCGTTGATGCTCAACAAACAACCTCTCTGTTGTTAAATAATCTTTATCGAGCCTCTGATCTTATTGCTAGCTTCAAACAAGTAGCAGTAGACCAAACAGGCGAAGCAAAACGGCAAATTCATCTTAAACAATACCTTAATGACGTATTGCTGTCATTGGCACCTAGCATAAAGAAAACACAGCATGAAGTAACCATGAGTTGCCCTGATGAGCTTGTTATAGATTGCGCACCTGGTGCAATAGCCCAGATATTTACCAACCTCGTCATGAACTCGCTAATCCACGGATTTCAGGAAGGAGAGAAAGGAAAAATTGATTTGACGGTCACTAATGAGGGTAATCAAGTTCAAATCGTCTACAAGGACAATGGCAAAGGAATGTCTAAAGATATGCTGGACAGGCATTTTGATGCTTTCTTCACAACGCGTCGAAATCAAGGTGGTAGTGGATTAGGAACACACATCATCTACAACCTAGTCACTCAAGCGCTACGTGGTGACATCATTGCGACAAGTACGCCAAGTAAAGGGCTGCAGTACATTATAAAGTTTGATGCAAAAGAATGCTAAACCATGCTCCGCCTACTGCACCAGAGAAGGTAGTTTGTTAATCATAGAGAATAATCTTATTAACTGATAGGCAATAGTCCTTATTTTTGCTGCGAATTCCAATGTAGAATGTTAACCTCCGCAACCTTTATCAATCAATAGAGTCCATGCAATATCATTGGTATCGCAAGAGGCGTGATGCTAGTCGTTCAGCACTAGCCGGCTAGCAACCAATACAAAGCAAACTATAAATAGGCTAACTAATACTATGTGGTTTAAAAACCTACGAATATTTCAATTAACCCAAGACATCAATTTAGACACAGAGTTTGTCGAGAACCAACTCAGTGAGTTTAGCTTTCGCCCTTGTGGTAGTCAGGAAATGAGCAGTACAGGTTGGTATTCACCGTTTAAACAGGGGGATACACTAACTCATTCTGCTGCTGGCTTTTTGTGGATTAACCTACGCAAGCAGGAGCGCATACTACCCGCAGCGGTTGTTAATGCCGAACTACAAGAGAAAGTGGCAAAAATTGAAGCCGATACAGGCTCTGCGGTAGGTAAAAAGCAACAACAGGAATTCAAAGAGGACATTATCAATCGACTCTTACCGCAAGCATTTTTGAAACACGGCGATATACAAGGCTTTATATCAATAAAAGAAGGGTTAGTCGTTGTTGATACTTCATCAGACACCAAAGCAGAACTTTTCTTAGCCATGTTAAGAAAAGCGCTAGGGTCGCTACCTGTTGTACCTTTCGCTAACAGGAGTATTTCGCCTGACTTAACTGACTGGTTGGCTAATGACAATACGAACGAACAGTTTGAGTTATTAGAAGAAGTCGAATTGCAACATCCAGGGGAGCAAGCCAGTGTTGTAAAATGTAAAAACCAAGACCTTCATGCAAAAGAAGTCTTATTACACATAGAAGCCGGCAAAGAAGTACAGAAAGTTGCAGTTAACTGGGACGACTCTTTGACTATGCTACTACAAGAAGATTTAGCCATTAAACGTCTTAAATTTACCGATACAGTACGTGAGCAAAACGACGACATTCCCAAAGATGAGAAACTCGCGCGAATGGATGCAGATTTCGCTTTAATGGCTGGTGAAATTAACCGCTTAGCTTTAGAAATGAAGTCAATATTTGACTTTAGTCGCGATTAAAAAGTCACTTTTTTGCAAAGCAAGGGATTAAGCTTGCTTTGCAAATACCCTATTTAGCCTCAGCTCAGGATAAGGAATGTCGACCATAGCAAGTCTAGGGTAATGAAATCAATGAGTTAAGCTTGGTTAAATCAATGGATTAACGTGCATGTTGGGTAAACATTGTTATTTTGTTCCTATCAAAGCACGAGTCACGAGTTTAGTCATTCTAAACTCGTGAGGAGTAACGCAGGGAGGGACAAAAATGGCTTGTTTACAGAGGTATTGCTTATCCCGAGCTGAGGTTATTTAGGCTGTTACCTTTAAGAGAATATCTCTTTTGCAGACGCCTTGTAGGTAGCAAACTGCTCAGACTCTAATTCTTGCAGGCTTTCATATAGACCGACTTTTTTACCAAGCACCAACACTTCAGCTTTTTGATCATTCATTTGACCAGATAGCGCGGCGCCGATACGCACAAAATCAACATAAGATACTTTATCACTTTGTCCTGTCAGCTTTTGCCAGCTTTCACATATATTGACAAACTCATCACCAAAGCCCCAAGCCTTCATAATAGCGGAACCAATACGTCCAGATAACTTATGAATCGCTGCATCTAAAAATGTCGTATTAGCAAAGACGTCTTCGTGTCGTTCTGCCTCGGTTAAAATAGGTAGTACACCTATATTATGCACAAGTGCAGCAAGTGTCAGTGTTTCAAGATTAAGTGAACGATCTTTCGTACGTTCAACATACTGTTGCAACGTTGCCATTGCATTAGAAACAACATCGACTGTAATTTGCCACATACTATCCATATGCTGCTTAACAATATCATTCTTAGAAACGAACAGCTGCTCCATCGCCAAAGCAGTAGCAACATTCTTTACTTGCCGTAAACCAATACGCGTGACAGCTTGGTTCAACGACTCTACCTTCACTACCCTACCAAGGTATGCACTGTTAGATATCTTAATCATACGTGCTGTCAGAGAAGGGTCTTGGCCAATGACCTCTGCTAGCGCATTTAGATTAACTTCTGGATCGTCAGCCGCTTTTCTGACTTTCAATGCAATAGCCGGGAGTGTAGGTAAAACTAAGGTGTCATTATTTATTTTTTCGACCAAGATGGTGAGTAGTGCATTTTCTGTAGACATATTCCAACCTTTGTATGCTCTAAACCAGCAGCTTTAATAAACTGCCTAAAATCAGCTTACAGCAGATTTAATTTTTATAATGAAAAAATAGCACTTAACCTGAGGAAAAGTAAGCCCATTTTCATGCTTACGGCCAAATTAAACCGAACATGAGTCTGGAGTCTGTTGACCTTTAAGCCTTACTGCGTTTCAATTTGTAACTATCAGGCATTCTTTTGGTAAAAATAATAGCGCCTCATTGGTATAAATATTACTGATTCGTATCAACTTCCGACTATTAACGTGAGTTGAGCGAGCTATTGCTTATAATTTAAGGCCACCAAAGCGACTGTGTTTGTATTACATCCTGATTGAAGTCATATCATTATAAAAATAAGAGAAGGATTATTCATTATGAAGTCATTTCGTTTGGGTTTAGGCACCTGCATCATTATTGCTAGTCAGTTTTCCTTATTCGGTTGCAGTAAAACTGAGCAGGTAGATACGACTAAAGCAATCACTGAAGACGCTAAAAGCAGGTTAGATATCTATCAAAAAGTCGAGCTCAAACCTGACTTGTCATCACTATCCCAAAACCAAAAGAAGATGGTTAGCTTGCTGATTGACGCATCGACCATTATGGATGATTTGTTTTGGAAACAAGCACTAGAAGAAGACAAAGAGACGTTTCTAAATTCCATAGAAAATGACAAAACACGTGCATTTGCGCAAATTAACTATGGCCCTTGGGACAGGCTTAAAGGCGACTCACCATTTTTGACTAATACCATGGAAAAGTCGCTAGGTGCACAATTTTACCCTTCCGATATGACGAAACAAGAATTCGAAGCATCAGACTTACCCGATAAGTCTGGCTTGTATTCTATCATCCATAGAGGAGCAAGCGGCAGCTTAGTCATCATCCCCTACTCTGAGTTTTACAACGATGAATTAACGAGAGCATCAACGCTTTTAAGGCAAGCCGCTGAACTAGCTGACAATGAAGAATTCGCCTCTTATTTGAACTTAAGAGCGGAAGCTCTCATCACTGACGAATACCAACCATCGGATATGGCATGGATGGATATGAAGTCTAACCCTATCGAATTAGTTATTGGGCCCATTGAAACCTACGAAGATCAGCTTTTTGGCTATAGAGCAGCCTTTGAATCTTTTGTGCTATTGAAAGATTTGGCTTGGAGCGAACGGCTAGCAAAATTTGCCACCTTTCTACCAGATCTTCAAAAAAACTTGCCGGTTGATGATAAATACAAACAAGAAAAGCCAGGGGCAAATGCCGATCTCAATGCCTATGATGTTATTTATTCATCTGGGCATGGTAATGCTGGCAGTAAAACAATTGCTATCAACCTTCCGAACGACGAACAAGTTCAGCTCACCAAGGGCACCCGCAGGCTTCAATTGAAGAATGCTATGCAAGCCAAATTCGACAATATTATGTTACCTATTACGCAACAGCTGATCGTGCCAGAACAACGCGATAACGTTACATTTACGGCTTTCTTTGCCAATACTATGTTTCATGAGGTTGCTCATGGTTTGGGTATAAAAAATACTATTGATGGCAACACAACTGTCCGTCAAGCACTGAAGGAACATGCATCAGCACTTGAAGAAGGAAAAGCCGACATCTTAGGATTGTACATGATCACACAACTTCTTGAGCAAGGTGCTATCGAAGAAGGTAGTCTCCAAGACTATTATGTGACTTTTATGGCTAGCATCTTTAGGTCTGTTAGGTTTGGTGCAGCAAGTGCGCACGGCAAGGCCAATATGATCAGGTTCAACTTCTTTAATGAGAAAGGAGCGTTTTCACAAAACGCAGATGGACAGTATGAGATCAATATGGAAAAAATGCAGGTAGCAATGAAAGACTTATCGAGTCTAATACTCACCTTGCAAGGTGATGGCGACTACCAAGGCGTTGATAACCTGGTAGCCGAAAAAGGAATAATCAAGCCTGAACTTGCTAAAAGCTTGCAACAACTGACAGCCGCTAGTATTCCTGTCGATATAACCTATGTTCAAGGAAAACAAATTCTTGGGTTAGATTAAAAGCGCTTGTCGTTACAGCGTTATGTTTATAAAGCTTTTAACCTTTCTTGATAAGGCGGCCATCCTAGTGGCTTACCTGCTAACACATGTAAATGAATATGGTAGACAGTTTGTCCGCCATATTCATTACAATTCATGACAGTTCTAAAGCCTTGCTCAGCAAAACCTTGCTTCTGAGCAACCTGTGATGCAACCCAATAGAGATGCCCAACCAACTCTTTATCTTCTATTTGGATATCGTTAATCGTTTTGATTGGTTTTTTAGGGATAACAAGAAAATGAATTGGCGCTTGGGGACTAATATCATTAAATGCTAGAGCCAAGTCATCTTCATAGATAATATCAGCAGGAATGTCACGATTAATGATCTTTGTAAAAATAGTATCAGCCACTACATTTCCTCAAATTTAAATGAATTGATTTTACTTTCAGCTAAAGACAAATGCCAAAAGCACCGCACCAAGTAACAGGCGATAAATAACAAAAGGCAACATACCTAATCTGGAAATCCATGCAAGGAAAAGATAGATACATGCATATGCACTGACAAAAGACAACCCAACGCCAATGCCCATAGACAGCCAATCAACAGCAGCGTTGTCGTTAATTAAATCCAGCGCAGAGAAAACCCCGGCACCTAATATGGTTGGTATTGACAGCAGAAAAGAAAAACGAGCAGCACTTTCTCGATCAAAGCCAAGCATAAGCCCTGCGGTCATAGTAATACCAGAACGCGAGGTTCCTGGAATAAGAGCAGCAATTTGAGCAAGCCCTATCATTAAGGCTGACTTCCATGTAACAACCGCAATATCTTTAGTTTGCTTAGCTGTCTTATCGGCATACCAAAGCAATAGCCCAAAACCTATAGTAGTTACTGCAATCACAAGAGCAGAGCGCGCATACAGTTCAACTAAGTCTTTAACCAAATAACCAACAATAATGACAGGAATAGTGGCAATAATGACCGACCAAGCCAACCGACTATCAGATGTTTGTTGACCTGAGAAACCCTTAGTACACCAGGCAACAATCATACGCCCAATGTCGTTCCTAAAATAAATAACAACGGCCAATAGGCTGCCTAAATGGACAGCAACATCGAACGCCAACCCTTGATTCTCCCAGCCAAGTAATGCCGATGGTAAAATCAAATGCGCGGAACTAGAAATAGGTAAAAACTCGGTAATACCTTGGATAATTGCCAACACCAATATTTCAATGAGCGTCATTTTTTACTACTCCCTCACAAAGCTGTGCCGTTCCAATCAAAATCTATCATCCAAAGTGTTTGTTTAGCTTTATCAAATTCTTGCCACATAGTTGCGTAGGTTTGTTGCGTTACTGGGTGTGCTTTATTCGGAGCCACTTCAGCTAACGGTAATAAAACAAACGCATTGTCGCTAATTTCATCACGAGGCAATGTGATTGGTTTTTTACAAACCACGTCATCGAACAAGAGTAAGTCTAAATCGAGTGTTCGAGAGGAAAAACGCTCAGACGTTCTATCTCTCCCTTGAGAGTCTTCTATACGTTTCAGGCTTGCGACAACCGACGCAATATCATCATCAGTCTTGGCACCCACGACAAAATTATAAAAATTATCTCCATCGAACCCAACTGATTCACTCTCATAGATACGAGATAACGTTAAATCACCAAAAGCCTTCTTCATTTCATCAAGACCAGCACAAATATGAACATGTTGGTTAATATTGCTGCCGACACTGATATATATCTGATGACGAGTCATGGACGTTGCCTTATCATATTAATCGATACACCTTTTGCATCAGGCAAAATATCTGGCTTATGGATAGTAAGGTCTACTTCAGAAGCCCGGAACCTCGCAAACAGAGCTTTGAATATGGCTCCAGCAAGTGATTCAAGTAATTGAAACTCACTGGCTTTTGCTATGGTCTGAATACATTCAGCGACAAGTGCATAATCAATGGTATCAAGCACATCGTCTGTCTCACTAGCTTTTTGTAAATCCGTCGCTAAAACGACATCAATCAATAACTCTCTGGCTTCAATTCGTTCCCAATCATAAACACCGATGACGGTCTCAACCGTCAACCCTTGAATACAAACCTTATCCACAGAATGGCACCTTTTGTTCAGTATAAAAAAATAAAGCAGCTGAGGCTTTCATGGAGCATATTCAACTTGTTGCGTTATGGTTATTTAGCAAGAGCATATTGACCTTAAAAATACGCGTAGTGTATTGATTCAGGCAGGCTCGACGGCAGGCGCAAGTTTACGCTTTTTCGTACTTGGATCAATAGAGCATGTTTTAACAATGTAACAATGAAACAAACTTGAAGCTGACAACTTATTGATACAGACTAGATCAACACGCTCTAGCTTAAAGAGCCCAACTAATTTAAGAACAGGCTCAACAGCCTCAACTATGACTGCATTTACATTATTAATGATTTTCTCCGCATACTTGCTAGGCTCGCTTTCTAGTGCATTAATAATGTCCAAGCTATACAGGTTGCCTGATCCTCGTCAGGCTGGTTCGAAAAACCCAGGTGCAACAAATATCTATAGGTTGGGAGGTAAACTACCAGCGCTTGTTGTTCTCATCGTCGATTTAACAAAAGGGCTTCTGCCTATCGCTATAGGTCAGGCTAATAATATAGCGCCTTTTTATCTGGGTATTATTGCTGTGACCGCATGCTTGGGTCACATGTATCCGCTTTATCATAGATTTTCTGGTGGTAAAGGGGTTGCCACTGCTTTCGGTGCCATGCTGGCAATTGATGTGATGATCAGTTCTCTTGTCATCACATTTTGGTTACTACTAGTAAAACAATTTAAGCTTGTATCACTAGCGACACTTATATCGTCCATTTTTGGATGCATACTCTATTGGTTATTTGAACCTTATTGGTTGCCCACCATGTTGACATTGACAACACTTATCCTATTTAGGCATCACGGAAACTTAAAACGGCTAATTACACGCCAAGAACCAACAATAAATCAATAAATAAGCTAGAGTCACCCATCCTCTAGCCCTTTGACTATAAGCTTGATAGTGAATCAAGCGGCCAACGAGGTTTCACCGAAGCACTTATACTCTCTTGTTGCCCGGCTTTTAATCGTTGCAAACCAGCATAGGCAATCATGGCACCATTGTCGGTACAATATGCCAAGCTTGGATAATAAACCTGACCTCTCAATTTGTCGGCCAGTACCTTTAACTCTGCTCTCAAGTGCTTATTTGCACTAACACCACCCGCGATCACTATACGTTTTAGGTTTGTTTGCTTTAATGCTCTTTTGCATTTAATCACTAAGGTATCAACAACGGCATCTTGAAAGGCCATTGCAATATCAGCTTTAGTCTGTTCATTCATTTCAGCACTTCTGATGGTATTTGCGGCATAAGTTTTCAGACCACTAAAACTAAAGTCAAGACCCGGCCTATCTGTCATTGGACGAGGGAATCGATACCCAGCTTCCTGTCCACTTTCTGCAAGTTTTGCTAATCTGGGCCCGCCTGGATAGTCGAGCCCTAGTAATTTAGCCGTCTTATCAAAAGCTTCACCAGCTGCATCATCAAGTGATTCACCGAGTAATTCGTATTCACCAATACCATCGACTTTAACCAACATGGTATGGCCACCAGACACTAACAAAGCAACAAAAGGAAATTCAGGCTTTTCATCTTCCAGCATAGGCGCTAATAAATGGCCTTCCATATGATGCACACCAATGCTAGGAACCCCCCAAGCAAAAGCTAAGCTTCGCCCAACAGAAGAGCCGACCAATAAAGCCCCAATTAAGCCGGGGCCTTGTGTATATGCTACACCATCGATATCACTTTTCGAACAGCCCGCTTCTTTTAAGGATTCTCGTATTAATGGTAGAATTTTGCGAACATGATCTCTTGACGCCAGCTCTGGCACTACACCGCCATAATCAGCATGTAAATCAACCTGACTATAGAGTTGGTGTGCTAACAACCCTTGTTGATCATCATAAATGGCAATCCCCGTTTCATCACAAGATGTTTCAATACCTAATATTCGCATGCGCTCTTCTGCTAAATTCAAAACCGGTTTATTATAACGAGCTTTCATATAGGGATATAGTTTAATAAGGCATTGGAACACATCTATTAACGCCATTCATAATGCTTAAGAAGAGGCTAACACCCTATTCGCTAAAAAATCGGCGCTAATGGCCATTTTATTCCTATCTTCGCTTTACTTTGGTTCTGGAAATGATTAGAATTCCGCACCATTTTTAACCTACCTATACAGTTTTTGAATAGGTTTTGGCGAGTTACGCCTACATAATTGATATAAATCCGAGGTAAGATTTTAATGCCGATCGTTAAAGTTAAAGAAAACGAGCCTTTTGACGTTGCATTGCGTCGCTTTAAGCGTTCATGTGAAAAAGCAGGTGTTTTGTCAGAAGTTCGTCGTCGCGAATTTTTTGAAAAACCAACTTGGGAACGCAAGCGCAAGAAAGCAGCTGCTAAAAAGCGTCTTCTTAAGAAGTTGGCACGCGAAAACGCACGTCGCATTAAATTGTACTAAATAACGATTGAGAGCATTGCTGTTCTCAATTTTTATTCATCACAATGAATTTAATCGAACAACTTAAATCTGCACAGAAAGATGCGATGAGAGCTAAGGAAAAGTTACGCCTTGGTACGATTCGTATGGCACTTGCTGCAGTAAAGCAACGTGAAGTTGACGAAAGAATAACGCTAACTGACGCCGATGTTATTGCGATATTGACCAAAATGGTTAAGCAACGTAAAGATGCAGCGTCGCAATTTGCTGATGCCAATAGGCAAGAATTAGCAGACAAAGAGTTAGCGGAAATAGATATCTTGAACGATTTCTTACCCGCGCCATTGACAGAGCAAGAGCTAGAATCATTGCTTGTCAAAGCTATTGAGCAAACAGGTGCGGCAGGCATGCAGGATATGGGCAAAGTCATGGGGATGTTGAAACCTCAGGTACAAGGTCGCACAGATATGGGTAAACTAAGCGGAATCATTAAGAATCGCTTAAACAGCTAATATCTTGTTGCTAGCCATATCACTATCAAACCGCCTTCTGGCGGTTTGTTTGTTTATAAATCCCAGCAATTTAATAAGATAAAACACCGTGGGACTTATCTTATTAAATTGCTGGACGAATGATAAGTGAAGCGTTATTAATACTCGCTACCATTTACTCCATTAAGCTAGAGCATTTACCCAAGTATGGCCGGACGCATTCCGAAAGATTTTATTGACGACCTTGTTGCTCGTAGTGATATTGTTGAGGTTATAGATAGTCGTGTACGCTTGAAAAAAGCGGGAAGAAACTACCAAGCCTGCTGTCCGTTTCATAACGAGAAATCACCTTCTTTCACCGTAAGCCAAGACAAGCAGTTTTATCATTGTTTCGGGTGCGGCGCTCACGGCAACGTTATTTCCTTCATGATCGAATACGATCGTCTGGAATTCCCCGAAGCCGTCGAAGAATTAGCGAGTTTCTATTCACTAGAGGTGCCAAGGGAAAAGTCATCATTTAATCGGCCACCCGTTGATCGTCAGCAACAGCAAGACGACTACCAATTAATGGAACACGTGGCACGTTTCTTTGCTCATCAGTTAAAAAACCACTCAAAATCAGATGCCGCTGTCGAGTACCTTAAAAGTCGAGGACTCAGTGGAGAAATTGTTAAAGAGTTTGGCATAGGTTACGCCCCACCAGAGTGGGACTCTGTATTGACAAAGTTTGGTAAAACACCACAACTTCAGCAGCAATTGCTGGACTTGAAACTCATTACCCAGAATGACAATGGCAAGCGTTTTGACTTTTTTCGTGACCGTATCATGTTTCCTATCCGCGACAAACGTGGCCGTGTTATTGGCTTTGGTGGTCGCGTATTGGGTCAAGGAGAGCCTAAGTATTTAAACTCTCCTGAAACACGTATATTTCACAAAGGTTATGAACTTTATGGTTTTTATCAAGCCAGACAAGCGCACAGAACATTAGAACAAGTGCTCATTGTTGAAGGTTATATGGACGTTGTGGCGCTTGGTCAGTTTGGTATCAACTTCGCGGTTGCTTCATTAGGGACTGCAACCACACCAGAGCATATCCAAATGCTGTTTCGTGCAACACCTAGTGTCATATGTTGTTATGATGGTGACAGAGCAGGTAAAGAAGCCGCTTGGCGGGCATTGGAAAACGCACTCCCTTACCTGAAAGACGGGGTTGAGATGAAATTTCTCTTTTTGCCTGATGGAGAAGACCCAGACACTATGGTGCGGCAAGTAGGTGAAGAAAAGTTTAAGGAAAAATTTTCTGAAGCCTTGTCATTAAAGCAATTCATGTTTCAAAATCTTCTCAAGAAGCATCAAATTAATACTGAACAAGGCAAAGCAGCGTTAAGTGCTGAAGGACAAGCACTCATTGATAAAATTCAAGGGGAGCAACAAAAATTGCTGCTCAACGAAGAGCTTGATCGTTTTACCGGAAAGGACGTGTATTCACGAGACTTAAAACGCGATGTCCAACAAGCAAATCAAAAAGGTCAGCAAAGTAGATCAAGCGCCTACAAAATAACACCAACCAATGCGTCCCCTATCCGCTTAATGATTAGGTTGTTGCTTGAGTTCCCCAAACTCGCATCGGATTGCAAAGAAGTGCAGCCCTTGAGCTTATCAGGATTGGCCCTTCCAGGGTTAGAACTGCTGCTTGAGCTACATACATACTGCATAGAGCATGCAAATAAGAATACAGGGCAAATTCTGGAACATTACAGAGAACACCCTCAAATTGGTCAATTAAGTAAGTTGGTAATGTGGGAACATCACATCGAAGAACAAAATTTATCATCCGTATATCGTGATTGTTTTACAAAATTGATTGATAAAAAGTTAAAAGGCCGCATTGATGAACTTCTCGCTAAATCGCGGCTCCAAAAACTAAGCGATGAAGAGAAACAAGAACTACAGCTGCTGATGGTGCAATAGTTAAATTAGCGATCTATAACCTACTGATTAGCTATAAATCCACTAGCGTAAACTATCGGAATTCTGCTATAATGGGGAATTCCCTCGCGCTTAGCTAAGCCGTGAATT
>CAZXIN010000035.1:0-60550 GCA_964640795.1 uncultured Pseudoalteromonadaceae bacterium
GCGCAGAACAATGATCACCGTTACTTTTCCCGCTTATTGAGCCTACTGGTGTTCCTTTAGATACGAAATCATTCACTTTAACTGAAAAGTTTTTGACAAAAACATAGCGACTAAATAGGTTTGGCGTATGCTGAACGACGACATACCCTGCTTTGCTAGAGCTTGCGGGGCTTATTTGTACAACTCTTCCACTTGCCACAGTTTGGACTTCTGTACCTTTGGGCGCTTCAAAATCGATACCATGATGATCTATTTTATGTGCTTGAGAATGGTGCTGTATAAGGCCAAACTTAGATGAAATAAAAGCTCCTTTTATCGGTGCTTGAAAGCGAATATCAGATATGTGATTAGACAGATTGGCGCTCGCTAATGGCTGCATAGGCATAACCAGCACCGATACTATTATAAAAATAATACAAGCTAAGTATTTGTATAAACGCTTGTTAAAAGCAGCACTTCTTTGTATCCCTGCTAAGCGCTTCTTCATTGTAAAGAAGTCACTACTAAGCCCTGAAACAGCTTGATAACGGGTATTCCTTGTCGCTTCTGTATGATTAAGCAATAATTTCGCATAAGCATTGCTTGATAAAACACCATACTTAATTACGCTTAAATCAGTAAGGCACTCTCTCTGTTCAATAATTTTATTTTTTGCTATCCATATCGATGGGTGAAAGAAGTAGACGCACTGTAGAATACTTAAAAGGTGCAATAGTAAGTTATCGTATGACTTGATATGTATGAGTTCATGCGAAATTATGGCTGAGAGATCTTTTTCATCTGCTGTTTTATAGATTTCATCGGGAATGCAGATAGATGAAGTGATTGTTCCCGTCGTAAATGCCACTTTAAAAGATTTACTGACAAGTACTTTGACTCTTTTTTTGCATCCTACTTTCTTTTTCAGCCTTGTGATTAAATTTAGAACTTGTAAATCATCGACTGGATTGGCAAGTGAAAGCTCTCTCGTTAATTGCCTATGGGCCATTTGGTATCTGAATACAAAGAACAAGAAACCTATAAGCCATGATACGAATAACAGGATATTTATGGCGTTATCAGGCCTTTCCATCGTTTCATTAAAATGTTGAAATCTATGAAGTTCTACTTCAAGTCCAAGGTACGGCGTGTAACTTTCCAAAGTTTGCACAGGAAGTGATCGCGTGAAGAACTCTGCAAAACTATAAGAAAATGCAAAATCTGTCGGTAAAACTAACCTGATCGGAATTAATACCCACAATGCTAAAAGCAAGCCCGGGTACGAATTTCTTAGAAAATAAGTAAGAGGCAGGACGATTAATGTTAATAGCCCTGTCAAAACAGATTGTTTCATTAAAAGAGAAACAAAGGTGTCGATAAACTCAATCATCTTTTTTCTCTAAGATAGCATGTAGTTTTTTGATCTCTTCATCACTCAATGCTTCACTTTTACTGAACATTGATACCAGTGACGTGTAATTAACCTCAAGAACTCTATCCGCAAAATATTGGACCATTTTAGCGATGCCTTCTGGTTTAGACACCAGAGACTGATAGACAAAAGTGTTGTTGCTTTCGGATCTTTCTAACAACCCTCTTTTTACCATGCGATCCATATGTGTTTTAGTTGTGGTATACGCCCAAGCAGTAGACGATTCAACTTGATCATGTACTTCTCGAACGCTTGAACTCCCGTGTTTCCAAATCACTTTTAAGACTTCATATTCGCTTTTGTTTAAGTCTGGTAACTTCATTACGCACCCACCTTGCTACAATGTAGTAGTAATATCGCAATTACTACATTGTAGCAAGGAGTAATTTCAGTAATGCTCAATTTATTGAATGAAAAAAGAAGAAATGAAGCTGATTTATGTCTTTAATGGCACAAGTGTCAGAGCCAAACAGTGAGAAAGAATGACGCCTCCCATCACACAAAGTTCGAACTTTTTTAATATCTTAATGGAAAGGGAAAATATGCGCTCTGAACCCAATATATAAAAATACCTAAGATTGAGGTCACGCGTTAGAAGTCTGTATAACGAGTGAGTGCTATTCTCTGCATGGGTATTATTTCAATACTTTTTGCATTAGCCTCATAACAACATCACATGTTGAACGTACCGGGACAATACGTCCCGGTACTGTTTGTTGGCTAAAAATCAGCGAGCTATGATGAGTAAACCATTAGTGCGATCAGCCACCACTACATGGGTAGAAGAAGCGGCTACACCAACAGGTTGTACCAACCCACCCGTAGGTTCGAGGCTTTCCATCACATTCGACGATACGGGATCGATAACATCCACAGTACCGTTGGCCACACCTACCACAAATAACTGATCACCATCTGTTGCCACATTCGTCGGCTCATAAGATAAAAAGATCCGTGGTAGCAAGGTGTTACCATCTGCCAAATCAATCACTTCAAGCCCTTGCGCAGCAAAGTTAGCCACATAAAGCCTATCGTTAAGAAATTCACTCTCAACAGGGAAATTGGCAGGCGTTAACGCCTGATTAAAGTTAAAAGCACCAGGCGTGAGAACCACATCGTCCTCAACAGACAAGACATTACCATTGCTATCCAACTGCGCAATCTGGATCGCCCAGTTAGCTACATTACCAATATCTTGAGAATAAAACGCGGTCACACCTTCAGCTGTTGCGGTCAAAGTAACGTCGGGGTTGCCCGTGGTGTTATCCACCAAAGTAATACCATTTGTCGCTAGAGTAATCGGATTATCTGAATTCGTATAAGTATACACTTGGGTATTCGAACCGCCCGCGCCGCCAGATACCACTAATACGCCATTGGCAGCAGACACCCCAGAAAAAGCAGCAAAATTGGTACCCGCAGTACCCAATACATTAGGTTGAGCGGGATTACTAATATCTAAGGCAGTTAATACATTACCCGCTTGAGTAAACAATAACTGCTCATCTGCATCAAAAGTTATATCGTTCGCAGACACATTAATCAAACTTCTTTCAAGGGTAGCTAATTCAGCTACTTCGATTTCGCTGCCGCAAGCCGCATAAGCGTAGCCGTTTACTATGACCACATTTAAACACCCATTGCTGGCCAAACTACCACTTTCAGTAGGCGTTTCTCCATTGCCATTGTCATTACCTGGAGGAGGGGGAGGAGTACCGCCATTTTCTGCTGGAGGATTCACTTGAGGCTCTTCAGCATCACCAGAACCGCCGCCACAAGCACTTAAAAACGCTAACATAAATAAACTCAACAAGCTGTACCTAACCAACATGGAAACCTCGGTAAAATAATTTCGATTAAAATTTCGACAACAACCTAGCACCCGAACTCACGCATTGCAAAGCACGGACATCATTGTTTTAAAAATGTTATTTATTTCCATTTTGGAAAGATCAGCTATGCTTCAATCATCTGAGATTAAGCTTTCTATGCAATAGTGCAACCGCCTACAGCAAGAAAGGCCCTTATAAAGAAAAGTCAGGGTTAAATACATTGATGTAACTAAATCAGAGAATGCCTTTTTCAAGGTTTGTGCTCAGGTTCACATTCATCAACAACAACGCAACGCCTCCATTATTGTCACTTTGTTCGTTCATGTCCCCAAGATATAAACATACCGAGTCACCGAAGTGTTTTTTAAGTGAGTAATTAGCTAAACGGTCGTGAGAGACATAAAAGCCCCTCCAAGTGAATGCTAAAAAGTGGCTGATTGAACTAATTCCTCACGAACAGTGGTTTAATCCGATACCACCAACCGATTGCTGTTTTAAGTCCACCTGTGCGTATCGCATATATTATTGATTACCATGATTTTTTACATTATTAATAAATTCATAGGCTTCATGGCGTGTTCTAAGACGGACCAGTGTTATTGTCTTTGATAAGTCGCTTCGAAATAAAGCTCTATACTTACGTTTTGTTTTCCAATAATTTTTTAACATCCAAAGTATAACTGAATCTTTGGATAAGAAGTTACGCACAAAGGACTCTTTGTTGCCGGTGCCTTGCCATATTTCATTTTGGTACAGAGACCTCCAGAATGAGCGAGATAAAACTTGCCAAAAAGTAAGCCAAAAACCCATATCTAACCAAATAACTGTGTCAACTGCAGACCACTTTACCTCATTCGTTTTCGAATGGTTTCCATCCAAAACGAAGTAAGGTTGATTTACCTCTGTAATCACTCGCTTCAAAAAGTCTGAGGTTTCTATCCCACGCCAATTTCTCTGCCAATAAATAGCATCTAGTTCAATGTATGGGTAACCCATTCTTTCCGCTAATTGCTTACTGAAGTGCGATTTTCCGCTACCACTCGTCCCAATAACGTTAATTTTCTTCATTGCTAGTTATCTGCCAGAGTGAATTTTTACAAAGTTCACAGTCCCTAGGAACAGAGGCCGCTATTGTTCAATAAGCTCCTCACTCAGTGAAAGTCATGACAAAATATATAGAATGTACAACTCAAAAAATGAAAGAAGCCCTGATATCTTGAGATTCTGAATTGAAGCCATTTGATTCAATCTTGCAAAGCGTTCTTTTGAATCACACTTGCCTTTCGATCGAGAATAATTCTGCACCTGCCTAATAATTAACATCAAGCGCATAGCCTCAAACAAACCTGTAAAAGATGTTTATTTAACTTGAACTGTGGCATATCCCCATTCGAAGCTGATTTGCAGTGTCATTGCAACCAGCCATCACGAACTTTTAAAATCTCCGTTAGCCATTATCCAAAACATATTTTCTTTCTGGTGTTTGAGTTTCCTGACACAAGAAGGAACCAACAAAACGCATTTGTGATTCTAGTATTCTAATTGACCCAGCATTGTCCTGATGCACATAAGCAACTAACTCAGGTAAGTTTAGTTCTTCAAACGCATATCTTATTGTTGCCTTTGCCATCACCTTTCCATAGCCAATACCCCAAAACCGTTCCCTCAGTCTATATGCTACCTCATACTCACCTTTATCATTTTTGTAAAAACCACATAAACCAATAAAGTGGCCACTCTCATTGTCAATTGCAGCGCCAATTCTAAAGAATTGAGAAGGTTCTGAATAATAGCTAATAAACCTTTCTAACTCTTTTTCACTCTGCTGATAGTCCATCGTTGGCTTGATATAACGCATCACATTGGGATTGCTTTGCATATCGTAAAAGGGCTCAATATCACCTGAGATTAACTCTCTAACCGTTAATCTATCATTACTAAATAATTGTGCATTCATGATATTTACTTCAAATAGTTTTAGTCATAACTGGCATGGTTCTACCCGCAATAGATGTAGACTTTCTTTCAACAACATCAAACCCATTTCGCCTGTAGAAGCCTTCAGCATTTGGATCAGAATCCAGTGTGATACTTGTTAACTTCAGTGGGGATATCCGTCGCAAAAAGTCATCCAGCAACAATTTACCAAAGCCACTTCCTATGACTTTAGGCGAGATAAATAAGCTATCGAGTTTCGCAGTCTGCTCAGAGACTAAAAAGAATGAATAGTAGCCTATAATGTCATTCTGTTCCGTCAACTTATAGACATGATTTTCATCAATGTAACTTGAATTAACGGTCAATTCGTCAGCCCATATATGTAATTGCTCATCACTGTATCCCCAATGTGCTTTTGACTCTCGCATTAGCTTGGTTAACATTTCACTATCGGTAGGTTTTGCTTTTAGTATTTCCATAGGTATTAATCTGAGTATCGCCCACCAAAATTATAATCCAACAGATAAGTTATCAGGTAAGCCAATAAAAATGTAAGTATTGAGAATGAGGCCAGTTGATTGAAAACATTGCCAATTCGCTACTTTTTTCGACAAAATATACTACTTCACTATTTTTCCAACGACAACAGATGTTTACTGAGATAACAATTATTAGAGATATTGCAGCGAGCATGCAAAGCAATACATATAGAGATAACGCGAGACTACACTTAATTTTGGAGATAAAAACACTTAACCAAATGCATAACATGAAAAAGGACGATTGCTTATGGACAATAACCCCTACAAAAACCGCCAACCCATTTAGGACGGCACTGTCGCTGCTCACGGCCTCATACTCATCATTGATAAAGCATTTTGGGGTATTGAACTAAAAGAGAATGCCACTGGTATTATCCAGATAGACCCACAAAGGTTTAGCGCTAAGGTGATCAGCTGCAGCATTCGGATACTTGTTTAAATACCGTTCGTCTTAATTGACGAAACTGTTCTCTGTTCTTATCTCTTTGATTATTACTCACAAAGAAAAAGTAAATATCTTGGTCGATATTACGTTGATATATCGCCATAAAGTAAAGATACCCTCCACCATGGAATACCGTCTTCTCTCCATTTTCTTTGGTATAAATACTCCAGCCATAACCATAATATTGATTTCTTTTTTTGCTTTTTAAGGCATACGGTGTGTACATTTTATCAATGGATGCTCTTGTCAGCACTTGCTCCGTCTGTAGCGCCTTATGCCACGTAAACATATCTTGCATCGTTGATATCATCCCACCGTTGCCACGTAAGTTCCACCATGGACCATCCTCAGCCCACTCTTGCTCTAGAGAGTTACCCCATCGTTGTTTTTGAAAAACTAGGGGCAAAGCATAGTGTAAAAATGGGCCGACATAAGGAATCATATCTTTGTACCCAACAATGAGCCTCTCGTTTTCCCATTTTGGGATGCGATAACCTGTGTCGGTCATACCAAGCGGCTCAAAAAACTGTTGATGCAAGAAGTGCTCATAAGGAATGCCAGACGCTTTTTCTATAATAATGGCTAATAGGCTATAGCCAACATTTGAATAATCATATCGGCTGCCGGGTTTAAATTTAAGGCTTTTTGAAAAGGCGCCGTTGAGCAAATCGGCTTTACTCACAACCTTGTAGTCGAGCTTGTAAGTACTCCTGAATCCGGCGGTATGTGTTAATAATTGATGTAGTGTTATCGCTTTTTTATCATTGGGTACGTCTTCGAAATACATCGATAAAGTATCAGTTAGCTCCAACCTCCCCATTTCTTCCAATTTCATTATACCAGCGGCGGTGAATTGTTTAGTGATTGACATAATGTCGAAAGCCGCATCTGGAGAAAACTGAATATCGTTTTCTCTGTCTTGTAGTCCAAACCCTTCTTCCAAGATGATTTTATTTTTATAAGCAACCATGACATTACCCGTAAAACCTGATTGTTTCGCTTCTTCTCTCCAATCGTCAAAATTGAACTTTGGATCAGCTTGAGATGAGAAAGGTAATAAAAAAGTAAGGGATAAAAACAAGGTTATTTTTCGAGCGAGCAAACCAAAGAACTTGAGAGATAAGAGCATGATACTTCCATTAACTATATTGATGACGAAGATGCATAATGACTTCGATTTCACAGAACCGTGCCTTCTCAGCAAATAACAGGCCACATATTAATCCTTTATTTATCAATGGGTTAAAAATAAACCTCTAACTAGGGATAGTGTTATTAATCACTTTTAAGGCATTTAGGTGAAGTTCTGATGTAACGAGTCAGGTTCGGAAATCAGAAGAATATAACCAGAGATTGAAAGCCTCTTCTTTATGCAATAACAATTAAGGTGTCCGTTCAGCCCTTCAATTCACTCAACATTGATTGCCCTAATTTCGTTTTTCATAATTGATAATTTTTTTTATTTTCACCAAAACAGCTTCCCACCCAAAGGAATATTTCCTTCAAAAACAACGATATAAAACTTGGTATGACGATTGCTCTAACGTGGCATGACGTGATTTTTGTGTTGCCTATCTATCACAACAAACGATTCAAGGAGTACATCGATGGATGTTAAACGACAGAAGAAAGCACCGGCTTGGCGCAATAGAAAATTTATCATTACAACTGGCGCTGTATTGATTGCAATAATTTCGCTGTGGAAATTACCCCAAAACAATATCGGATATAAGGTCGCCAAAGAGGAAGTCTGGCTTGGTACTGTCATGACCGGAGACTTACAACTGCAAGTTGAAGGATTTGGCAAATTGCAATCTAAACATACTCGCTTATTGACAGCTGGAGTAAGGGGTATCATCCAAGAGATTCTGCTTAAGCCCGGCGCAATCGTTACTAAAGACAGTACAATTTTACGCCTCAGTAATCCAGATATTGATCAACAAGTCGTGAATGAAGAAATATTGCTCGGTGAAGTGAAAGCCAACCTACGCCAAGCAACGGTCAATCATGAGCGAGAATTACTGGCTCAACAAGCCAACCTAGCTGCTCTAGAAGCAGAATATGGCACCGCTAGTTTTAACTTACAGGCCACAACCCGTTTAATTGGCAAAGGCATTGTTTCTCAGCTAGATCATAAAAGAGCTCAACTAGAAACCGAACAATTAAAAAAGAGATTCACTATTGAAAAAAGACGATTGGAACAACTATCGGTTGTGCACACCGAAGCAATAAATATCTTGCAAGATAAAATAAATCAACAACGCGGCAAGCTTAATGCTGCACTCAACAAACAAAAAGAACTAAACGTCAATGCCAACATTGATGGTGTATTGCAAAGACTGCCTGTCGAGCTTGGTCAAAGTGTTCCTGCAGGCGATGTATTAGCCTTTGTCGGTGGCACTGACGCATTAATTGCTGAGATCAATGTATCGCAAAGTCAGGTCGACCAAATTCAAATTGGGCAACGTGTTGATATCAGCACTCGAGGTGACAATGCGCAAGGAGAAGTTATCAGAATTGATCCTGTTGTTACCTCCGGCACGGTAATGATTGAAGTTGATATAAATGGTGCTCTACCAAGCAATGCTCGCCCTGATTTAACCGTTGATGCCACAATTCATGCGGGAAGTTTAACCAACGTTCATTACATCGAGAGACCGGTAAATACTCAACCGGGAGCAACAGCAACTCTCTACCGCCTGAATCCAGAACAAGATACTGCACAAGCGACACAAGTCACGTTTGGTGAGGAAGCCGGCCAATACATTCAAATTACTCGCGGCGCTAATCGAGGCGACAGATTCATCTTGTCAGATACCGTGCAGTGGCAGCAGACCGAATCGATCATACTTATTTAAATGGGAGAGTTTTAATGACAACACAAGCCAAAATCTGTCTGAAGGAAATTACGAAAGTGTTCGTTACAGAAGAAATCGAAACGCACGCATTACGTGGTATAGATTTGGAGATTTTCGACGGTGATTATCTGTCTATAGCAGGGCAATCCGGATGTGGGAAGTCAACGTTGCTCACTATTTTAGGCCTTCTCGATTCACCAACCTCCGGTCAATATTTTATTGAAGGAAAAGATGTCAGCCATCTTAGTGCTGATAAAAGAGCAGGTATTCGTAATAAACACATTGGTTTTATCTTTCAAGCATTTAATCTTATTGATGAGCTCAGTGTATACGACAACGTGGCTTTACCACTTAGATACAGTAGTGAAGGTTTGCCTGAAAACGAAGTGAAAAAGCGAGTTCTAACATGCTTAGATAAAGTAGAAATGTCACACCGGACCAGCCACAGACCCAATCAATTATCAGGCGGTCAGCAACAACGCATCGCAATTGCCAGAGCCTTAGTGGTAAAACCGACCATACTTTTAGTTGATGAACCCACCGGTAACCTTGATTCTAAAAACGGCGATATGGTCATGAAAATGCTCTCTGAACTCAACAAACAAGGGACAACGATATGTATGGTAACGCACGACCCACGGTATGCTGACATGGCAGACAAGCAATTGTACCTCGCCGATGGTGTTATGGTGAATGAAGCCGAGATATTGGAGGCGATATGAGATCACTTGTTCAAGAGCTAAAAATAGCCTTCGAAAGTTTAACCAAGCGTACGGGGTTTGTGCTAACCGTTGTGGTTACACTTGGCGTTACCCTAGGTGCAATGATCACATTTTTTAATTTAAACCATGTGCTATTGGTTAAGCCATTACCATATCCAGATCAAGAACAGTTGTTCATCACTCAACATGTCTCTATTGACCCTCAGAGTAAAAAAAACATAGGCTTGCCATTAGTTCCAGGCTTAGTACACAGCTACAAATATCAACAAAGTTTTAGTGAAATGGCCATACTCAGTGCCAAAGCTGAGTTCTTGATCAGCCATCCTGAAAAACCTCGCCTCGAAGTAACCTTCACCACACCAGAATACTTTGAATTGCTAGCAGTACCCATGCACTTAGGACGAAGCTTTGGTATCGATGCAGGGATAGACAAAAACAACCCCGTTGTGGTGTTGAGCTATCACAGTTGGCAAACATGGTTTCAAGGAGCACAAGATGTTATTGGTCAAAAAATACAAATACGTGAGACCAACTACACCGTCATTGGCGTGGTAGGTAAAAACTTTATAGAACCTGAAATCATCAACCAAGGCAGTGATGTCTGGTTGCCTTGGGATTTTAACGGTATGAACGACATACAGTTAACGAATTGGAGCAATGGGCAAGGGAATATAGCAGGATTAGGAAAATTGAACGATAGTCTGTCAATTTCCCAAGCTGAAACTGAGCTAACCACCTTAATGAATGGGGAGTTTCAGGCATTCCGTTTAACTTTACCGACTTCTACGGAAGTTAGTTCAAGAATGGCAATAAGCTTACAGCCGTTAAAAACTAAGTTGTTGGGGGACAGCCGTGCCCGTGGATTACTATTGATGGGGGCAGTTATTGGTCTATTGATCATAGCGAGTACTAATGTGGTCAATTTATTTTACTCACGCGCAGCCGAAAAACAACGCACTTTTGCCATCCAAGTAGCACTGGGTGCACATAAAAAACACCTATTTCTTGCCATGTTTGCCGAGAGTATCCTACTGACAACTTTTTCCTGCCTAATGGGCTTATTGATATCTCTGTGGGGGATCGATTTAGTTAAGCAGCTGGGGCAAGGCCAATTTAACCGTTTAGATGAGTTAGGGTTAGATGTCATTACCCTTGTTTTTACGCTTGTGGTCACCGTACTTTTGGCTACTATTTTTGCTTATTTATCAAGCCGAGTTGTTAACTACGATGCTCTGCAAGAACAGCTACAAAACAGCGGCAAAGGCAGTGGGCTGCAAATATCCAAGCGAGCACGCAATACGCTTGTTTTCAGTCAGATAGCATTAGCAAGCTTACTCCTTGCGGGTGCATCTTTGATACTGTCACAGGCATTCTCAGTGATTAACCAGCCATTAGGGTATAATACCCAGCCATTACGAAGCTTTAGCCTAGATGTTCGTGCTGGATTAATACCAGAGAACGAAATCGAATTGCGCGATCAACGTATCGTTGAACTCAAATCCAAACTATTACAGCTACCTCAAGTAGTAACTGCCTCCCCGTCATTCAATACCCCGATTGGTTATAACATGACAATGAGTTTACTTGACATAGATAATATCAATCGTGGACAGTTTCCGACTAATTTCGTTGCTGAAGATTACTTTCAAACATTGCAATTGCCTGTAATAGAAGGACGTATGTTCAGCGCAGCTGAAGTACGCAATCGAGACGAGGTTGTTGTTCTCAGCGAGTCAGCAGCAAATGACGTAGGCAGAGGGCAAAATCCTATCGGCCTCAAAGTCAAGGTGGGGAGCGATAAATTTAAAACAGTCATAGGGATAGTCAATGATGTGTTTGATCCTACGCGCTCAGGCAATCTACAAAGTAAGGATATTTATCTGCCACATGCACCTTGGAATATGCATTTTGTTATCAGACTTCAAAACAATGTAGAATTGTCGCGACAGCAGTTGGTACAACAGGTTCAATCGGTAGACCGTAACTTACGTGTTGCTAATTACCATAATTTTGAAGAGCAGCATCACCGCGTTATACGTCAAAATAAAATCACTGCGATTGTTGCGGTCAGCTTATCTGTACTCGGGCTTATTCTTGCGGGTACCGGTATATACGGGGTTATAAGTTACAGTTCGCACATGCGGCGTTATGAACTCGGCATTCGCATGGCGCTCGGCGCAAAATCCCGACAAATCATTCACTTAGTGATCAAAGATAATATGACACCTATTAGTATTGGATTGTTGTTCAGTTCGCTTATCATGATGACTGTATTGGCTTTTAACAAGCAACAAATAAATTTGTCCGATGAACTAAGTTTGCTACCTTTAATCATGGTAATCCCCATTATTCTGCTTACCGCTTTTTTCGCGAGCTATATGCCAATAAGAAACGTGATCCGTAAAGATCCTATTCAGGCATTAAAGAGCGATTAACGATAATGTCAGGCTCTGAATTGGGCTTGGCAGGTTTTATCAATTGACGAGATAAATAAGAGGTCACTTAATGGCTGAGGTCATTCTAGTTATCGACGACCAAGCAGACATCAGGCTAAGTAGTCGATTGGTCTTGGCTACACAAGGCTACGACGTTGTTGAAGCACAATCACCTGTAGAAGCAATGGAGCAGCTTACCAGCGGCGTAACAGTTAATCTTATCTTACTTGATATGAACTTCAGCACGGATACAACCTCAGGCGAGGAGGGGTTGTCTTTTTTAAAAGAATTAAAAAAGCTCGGGATTGATATCCCTATTATCGCAATGACCGCTTGGTCAAATGTTGCCCTTGCAGTTAAAGCAATGCAGCTTGGTGCTAGGGATTTCATAGAAAAACCCTGGAAAAACCAAAGGTTGCTTCAAATCATCAAACAACAGCTGCTGTTTGATGATTTAAAACAGGAAAACCTTAAATTAAAACAACAACAATCAGACTATCAAAAAAAACCTGAAATGGTGTGGCAGTCGACTGAAATGCAGGCCCTTTTCACTAAAATTGGAAGATTGGCAAAATCAGACGCCACCATTTTGATAACTGGGGACAATGGTACAGGCAAGAGCACCATAGCAAAATACATCCATCAAATGTCCAACCGAGCATCAGAAAACCTAATCGCGGTCAATATGGGAGCTATTCCAGAAACACTTTTTGAAAGCGAAATGTTTGGTCATCGCAAAGGTGCATTTACTGATGCAAAATCAGATCGCATTGGCCGTTTTGAGTTAGCCGAAAAGGGGACATTATTCCTTGATGAAATCGCCAATATCCCTATAACGCAACAAGCAAAACTGTTACGTGTTTTAGAAGATGGTGAATTTGAAAGAATTGGAGCTAGCCAAAGCCAACAGTCCGATATACGACTCATTTGCGCCACTAACGGAGACATTTCAGCTCTAATCAATGAAGGCAGGTTTCGCTCTGATTTATATTTCAGAATGAATACATTGGAGGTACATGTCCCCTCTTTGTCCGAGCGCCCAGTAGATATCATTCCTTTAGCTGAGCATTTTCTTAAAAAATGGGGACAGAAATATAGCCGCTCTAATTTGTCACTCTCAGAAGCTGCAAAAACCCGACTAATGAGTTATCACTGGCCAGGTAATGTCCGAGAATTAGGACATATAATAGAACGCGCGGTATTACTCGCTGAACATTCTTTACTTACAGATGAAGACCTAGAATTGAAAGTAATACCAGAGAACACACTTAAGGCTGAAGCCAGTCCGAATGCTCAACAAAGTTCACTTTTAATGACAATAGAGGCAACTGAAGTTGCTTTGATTAAGTCTACGTTGAAGCACTATCGGAGTAACGTAAGCGAGACAGCAATAAGCCTAGGAATAACCACAAGCGCCTTATATAGGCGAATGGAAAAATACGGGATAAGCAAATCCTTTGTTGAATAACAAACAGGCACATTCCTTAGAACGAGATCTAAAAGCATTATGCACATTGGTGTTAATGCTGTTGGCTACATTAAGCTTAGTAATTTACGCCTACAGTGATTTGCCTGTAAAAGTAATCCTTACGGGTCTTGCCATACTGTTGATGTGGCTTATTCCCTATCTAATGAGACTGTATAACCGAATTACAATGCCGCTGAATGGATTGGCTAATGTCGTTGAGTCTATTCGACTGGAAGACTACAGTTTAACATCAAGAGCACAATACAAACATGGAGTAATGCCAAGTTTACTGTTAGAAACGACTGCATTAGTTAATGATTTACAACAGCGAAAAGATCGCTATGCGCAACATGTTTATTTAATTTATCAATTGATCGAACAATTGGACTCCCCAGTCCTTGTTTTCAATGAAGACTCGCGCTTAGTCCATGCGAACGCTGCATTTAGCCAGTGGTACGGGCAGTCATGGCGAAATGCTCAAGGGCTCTCGAGCAAACGCATTGGGTTAATCCATGATAAAAATAGGCAATGGTCTTTCCGTGAAAGAAAACACAACAGTGGATGGCAAATCAGAAGCAGCCGCTTTCTTGATGATAAACATCAACATCAACTAGTTATCCTTATCAACATCAAAACGGAAGTTAGAAAGGTTCAGCAAGATTCCTGGCAACAGATTATTCGAGTTTTGAGTCACGAAATTCGAAATTCATTAACACCTATCAGAGCAATGACGGAACTACTCCGTGAAGCACCCGATTTAAAAGACAATGCTAGAATACCGCTTGAAGTGATAGAAGCACGCAGCGTTTCGTTGCAAGAGTTTGTCGAAAGGTATGCAGATACCAGTAAGACGATTCAAATAAACAAATGCGTGGTCAATATAGGAGAGCTAATTGCAAAAATTACACCGCTGTTTTTGCCTCAAACTATTGATCTGACGATACATGAAAATAAGATCTTGGCGGATCCAGTTCTTCTAGAACAAGTATTGATCAATCTATTGCAGAATGCGGCAGAATCTCAAGCAAGCCGAGGGGTAGACACAGCACTATCCGTTGAAGTTGTTGGTAATAATAAAAACTGGAATATACACATTTCAGATAAAGGGGTCGGCATCGCCAATCCGGCAAATTTGTTTGTCCCTCTTTATACCACAAAAGAGGGTGGGCAAGGCATCGGACTCGTTTTCTGTAACAATGTTATTGACCAACATGGCGGTACGATCAACATCAAAAACCGCCGCTCTGGTGGCGTAAGAGCGACAATAGTTTTACCTAAAAAAGCGGATAACTATCCAGATGAATAACCCACACCGAAGCTAATCTAAAAGGAATGCCCCTTATTTATTACTGGTATGAGGTTAGGATATTATTTTAACAATGCATTGTTTGCGTCTGGCTGTTTTTTTGAGACATCATACAGGGTCAACTAAGTTGAGCTTGGTCATACTAATGCACCCGTGGATGCTTTTATGAATGCATTGCGTATTTTGAAAACGAACTTGAAGAGAATAAGGGTCGTAATCATTTAAAAAACTGGACCTCCCCTAGAATTGATGATCATCGCCATAAGACGTAATCAATAGGACATTAATTGTGTTTTAATGAAGAGCCTGACGATACCAAAATGACTCATTTTATCGTGGGATACTGGACGATTCCGACTCAACGTAAAACGCATGTAAAGCTTTTTGAGAATAAGCAGACCTATCTAACACGCGATTTATGGCCTTACGGAGTTTAGAATTTTGTCGATTAATACGTTTTAACAATGAGGGATCATAGTTGCTCTTACTATATTTTTCTAATTCGCGACTAAGCTTAACCAGTTGTTTATCTACACGTGAATGAGGCTCAAGTCCTACGTTCTGGTATAGCGTTTCAAGCGCAGCGCGAGCACTTTGCGTAATAAATTGTTTCACTTCAGGTGCTTCACTAGAGTCACTCAATAGCGCTAAAGCACTAACATAGTTATTCCAGTCATTTTCAAAACGTGTACTGGGTGTTGCATTTTGGGCATAGCAATAACGCTTATCTGTATTTTTTAAGTAAGTATTTATCGCATTAAAGATAGGTTCTGGCGTTTTTCTACCGTCAAACTCGACTTCAATTAAACGGTGCAAAAAATCTTCAAACTGCTGCGAGTCCCTCTTTAAAAAGCGTGTTGGAGCAATCAAATCAGGAATAATTTTAGGGTTATCAATACCGTCACCTCCCTCACTGCTTAAAAAGCTATGGGTAATATCTGACGTACCCGGAGTCGATGATATTTGTTTAATAAAGAAGTGAGGATTATCCCGGCCAGACCGATGACATGATGCACAACTTAGCCCCATCCTTGCAGCTTGCCCACCTAACAGTCGTGGGCTATTAAAAGCAAGTTTACCCAATTTAACCTGTGGATCATCAGGTGTGTTTAGACATTCAGTATAGGTTTTATTGAGATGTCGAATAACATCGCTTTTAGTTTCAAACCAATCAACTTCATTCGGTTGACGTGATGGTTCACTTTGCGCATTTACGGCAAAGGGTATTGCTAATAGCAATACCCCTGCTAAAACACCATAGTCACGCAACATGTTTACGATGTTGCGTCTGTAATCCAACGTTGTAATTCTTCTGCCTCTTCGCATCCAAAGTCACATATTTGTTCTAATTTAGCTAATTGGCTTTGTGCCAAATGCATTTGTTCAGTCTCAACGTACAGCTCACCTAAATACTCATTCGCACCACGATGATCTTCATCAATAGACAAGGCCGTTTGATAATATTCTAATGCAATATCCATATTACCTAATTTACGATTAACAAAGCCTAAATAAGTCAATACATCTGGGTGTACACCAAAACTTTCAGATGACTCATACAAAGAAGTCAGTGCTTGTTGGTATTCACCACGGTTAATGTATGCAACAGCGGCTAAATAAGACTGGTCACCATGTTCTGTATTGCCTAAGTTTTGATTGAGCTGTAAAAAAGCACTCTTTTCCACTTTTTCATCATTAGCTAATCGTAACGCTAAAGACAAGTCTTCTTTATTTTCACAATCAGAGCAACGATTCATTTGATCAACCAAGGCTTCACGTAACACAGACGCCTCTTCTGTTTTACCTAGCTGCTGGTAAGCCGCACTAAGATATCCTTGGGCCATAACGTGACCGTCTTTATATTTTATTGCTTTTTTAAAAGGTTTTACTGCCTTTTTATATTTTCCTAAATTGTATTGTGTAATACCGTATAAATAATGGAAGTTAGCATTCTTTTTGAACGACGATGCTAGTTTGCGAAAGCCTCTAGCGGCTTTTTTATCTTCGCCATTTTGAAGGTATGCTATTGATTCTTTGTACGTCTGAGTTGGATCGAAACTCGGAGCGCTCTGACTTGGGCTACTAAAGCCACCGCCGCCACCTCCACCGCCGCCTCCAGAAGCAACTGCTACTGCTGAGAAAAGTGCGCCAGAGAAAAGCATACTCATAAGGAATGTAGATTTTACAAATTTCATATAGTTAACCCGTCAACAAGTGATTTCAAAAAAGCCGACCATGCACCCACCCCAAAGCTAACAGGCAACTCAAAGGCTAGACTTAGCATTAGACAATGGAATACAGTAAAACAAGTAAGTGCACACAAGGACGCACAATAGTTCAAAAATAAAACAATAAATACAAAGTAACGAGTAAGTGATAAATTTGTTAATTTCTATACAAAAAAGTGACTAATAAAAATCCCAAGTTATATAGAAACATTACTGCGTTTTTACTTAGTTTATGGGTTACGCTAACGACTGGCTTTGATACGTATCACTTGAAGGTATATTTTTATAAATAACTTCTCGCCACTCAGATAAATTATTTTCTTTTTATGACAATAGCAGACAGCTAGATATTAAAACTGCACTTAGGTATAGGCTATTTTTTATCTGCTTTATATTAGAATGATTTTTCTATGCACTTCCGTATAGAAAAATGAAAGGAATTACCCATGAAAGAATTAGTTTTTGATGAGATTAATAGTGTCAATGGTGGTGGTGCAACGGCAACCACAAGAGCGGAACTCGAAGCGTGTTTTCCTAATGTTCGCTTTGAACCGGATACGTTTATTCCACCTAATTCGGGAGGTGGCGTAGGTCCAGTAAGCGGACCCAGTATTTTATTTGTGTAACTGATCATAATTCTAAAAATATAATGTGAAATCATATTCTCCACTTTTTTGACCATGAACGGCCTCCGAACACGGATTAAAATAAGATGGTAGGATATGATTTTTTTATTTTTCGTTATTGTGCCATTCTGAATGGTTTTACTAATCACTCTATTCTATAAGCATTTTATTCCCTTTAGCGTTAGTTTGTTGCTCAAGCTTTTGGTAACTAGCCTCCTCCCACACCTATGCTCTTGTTCGTCTTTTTAGCACGCGCTGAAACACCTAATGATATAACGGGCGTTTGTTTCAATTGCCCTACACCTGTGGGTTTGGTTCATTTTCATATTCTCCAGACCTTATCAGTAGATTACATTTCCCCCACGTTTTTTGTATTCGTCAAACCTGCTCATATCACAATCAAACTTAAAGCTCTTTAAAGTCAAATAGATAGCTTTCTACGGGTTTGTCACCGAACAGTAGAACTATTTGGAATCAAATGGTTAGAAGGGATGGTGCGCCATATCATACTAAGTTCGAACTTTTCCTTGCTCAAGCCCCTTCATGAATGAGAGGAAATATTGTCATAATCATAGGTTCATTTAGGCAAGATTTTGTAGCTTATTAATGTGAAGCAGAACTTCCGCTTATATAATCTGGCAGTCGCCTATCTCAGATGCGCTGTGTTGAGAGGCACCTGCTTTAATGACACGCTACTGATAATCTAAAAGCCAACAATCAAAGGACTGAGATTAAAATACAGCTCCTGCTCCAATAATCAATTAACATCACTAATCCTTTTGGTTAAAGGCATAAAACATCTTAGTACTTAAATTAGCCCATTGAATTATTAAAATAATTACAAACCAATTGATGAAATCGCGTTAAATGAATGGGCTTTTCTCTTTGATAAGCATGTAGGGTATGTACAGGCCAAACTGGGCCGGTAAATTTATCCATTATATGAATCAATTCACCGGATTTAATGAGAGGCCTTGCAACAATATCAGGTAATAGCACCAGACCTAAATGACGAAGCGCCATTGCCAAAGCGCTAGGAAAAGTGTTTACCTTTGAAAATTGAGTCAACTGAATCATGATTTTCTCTTTGCTGACAATATCGTAAATCGTCATTTTTTGCTTTTGCCAGCTAGTAGAAATCCATTTTAATTGTGTTAAATCGGCTAACTTTTGAGGTGTCATGTTTTTATTTAAATAAAGCGGGCTAGCGCAAAACACTTCAGTCATAGTACCAATAGGCAAAGCACGATAACTACTATCAGGCAACTCGCCTGCATGAATAGCGACATCCAAATTATTCTCTACTAAATCCAAACTACTATCACTTACAATGAGTTCAGGCTCTAGATTCGGGTATTCTAAGCATAATTGTTCAATAGCAGGCATCACCACATTACTTTCTAGAGAATGTGGCAAAGTAATAGCAAAACGCCCTTGCGGATTGTCTTCAGCATTCGCGATATCCTTTACAACCAAATCAACTTGGTCTTTTAATATCTGGCATCGCGATAATAGCCTTTCCCCTAAAGCCGTAGTAGACACGCCTCTAGTTGTACGGTTCAAAATACGAATATCCATATCTGCTTCAAGTGATTTAATTTGTTGACTGACTGCTGATTTGGTGATGCCCAATTGCTTCGCAGCACCGGTAAACGACCCTTGTTGAACGACTTCAGCAAATATCATTAATCGAGAAAGTTGCTTTATATTGTCCATTTTTTCTACACAGTAAGTTAACTTATCGAGTATTGTTAAGTAAAATAAGCGCTAATACAATAGTTTTACCAGCTGAATCACACCGATTCAGTAATAAATAGATACATGGATAAAATTATGGCTGCTTATATTATTGTTGGATTAACCCCAAAAGATGCTGAAAAATTACAGCAGTATGGTGCAAGTGTGTCATCGACACTCGCCAAATACTCTGGTGAGGTACTAGCTAAAGGAAACGTTACGCAACTACACGGTCAATTTGAACATAAAGTACAGGTGATTTTAGAATTTCCATCAAGAGATGATGCCTACAGCTGGTACCACTCAACCGATTATCAGGCTCTTATTTCAACACGAAATCAAGGTATGGACTCTCAATTTCAATTAATCGCTTGAATTTACGTTACATAATTTACTTTATAACTTCAAATAACTATTTAACAGGACATGTTTATATGAAATTTAAATTACATACTCAAGAATCAGCCCCCTTAGAAAGCAAAGCTCTGTTAGCTTCTTCATTAAAAGCGTTTGGCATGATACCGAATTTACATGCGATAATGGCTGAAGCTCCACATGTGTTAAACGCCTACCAATTCCTGCATGAGCAGTTTCAAAACACGAGCTTTAATAATGAAGAGTTAACGGTAATTTGGCAAACTATTAACGTCGAAAACGGATGTTCATACTGTGTCCCAGCGCACATAGGCGTTGCTAAAATAATGAAGGTTGATGATGCGATTATTGATGCATTAAGAGAACACACCACATTACCGACTAAGAAGTTACAGATACTACATGAAACCACGCTGGCTTTGGTTCGTGATAGAGGGCGACCAGAGCAATCAATGATATCCGCGTTTTATGAAGCCGGCTATGAAAACCGCCAATTGTTAGAAATAGTGTTAGGCATTTCCCAAAAAGTGATGAGTAACTACATAAACCATTTAGCGGCGACTCCGGTTGATAAAGCATTTGAACAATTCATTTAGTCAAAATAAAATTTTACACTCAATTTGGAATAAAAATAAAACACCTTAAAAAACAATAATTTACATTTTGGCATCATATGTGCCAAAGCCGGCCACATTCCAATCCTATTTGTAGGGAAAACATTTGAAAGTTAAAAATATCACATTAGTTACCGCTTTTTTCATTCTTTGCATTACGCAACAAGTAAAAGCTTCCTTAATCACATTTAGTGACGAGCTGCTAGATAGTTCGTTAATCTCAACAGTCACGAACTTCAGTTTCAATGAATCGTCGGTTACACCTGGCGAGTTTGTTTTAGCGTTTAATGGCGGTACAAATGATTTTGGAGATCAGAGCACAGTAAACTTGGATAATAATGTAGGTGGCGAGTTGCGCCAGATTACAACTGTGGGGTTCGATTTTTCCACTGGAGGTTCTATTGGTTTTGACTTGTTAATAGGTAATGACACTACAACGGCTTTTGGCTTTTTTGAAGAGGCAGATACTACAGGAAACCAAATAGCAGCTTCAGGCTTAGTTGTTACAGGTGAAGACATAGGGCTATTTTTCTCCACAGATGGTGGTACGACATTTGATGTGCTTCAAATTTTTGATACAGACGCGCCTGAAACGCTGGGGCAATTTGGCACGTTTAACATTAATTTGCCAATAGAAGCTCAGACATCAAACACCATCTTCCAGATACTACAATTAGATAATTCTGGAATTGGTTTTGATGACTTCGCTATAGATAATTTTTTGATTGCTCCAACGAATACTTCAACAGATGTTCCAGAACCATCAACATTTGCTCTGTTGGGGTTAGCCTTGATTGGTATTGCAATTCGTAGAAGAAAGGTAAAATAAAGTATCTGTATGTGTAGGGTGCGTTTATAGTGAACGCACTCTACATCAACTATTAATCGAAGCGACTACCATTCATACATAGTAGTATATGAAAAGATACTTTCAGTAGTTAAAGCTTTTTCTATTCCCTGAAGGAATGCTCCAAGAATTATCTTGGATATTGAACGAAATGCGCGAAGTTTAAGCTGAAGGGAAAGCGGGAACTTGGGTTGAATTACAGTTCCTGTCCCAAGGTCAATACACCTATTGATTAAAGACAAACATGAAGAATATTAATCCTTAAATTAGCCCATTGAATTATTAAAAATAAAAGGGGGCGTAGTCATTTTAAAAGACCTAACAACGACAATTCATCAAGCCCGCTCATATGACCAAATCACAATTGAACTTAAAATCATTTAAATTCAAAGAGATAGCTTTTAAGGGGTTTGCTTTCTAACTAAGAAACCATTTGGAATCAAATTGCTAGAGAAGATGGTGCGCCATATCATACAAAGTTCGAACTCTTTGTTCGATATTTTGGAGAGATGGGAGGGAGCATTAGGATAATACAACCGACAAACGAGGTTTCATAAATATAAACAAACAAGCCTATACGATTCCGGCTCACCGCCAACTATTGCCGATACCAAATACTGAAATATCATCAAATGACATCATAGACTCCTTCAATCATAAGGAGCAGGAAGTTGCATGTTCAGCATCTAAAACATTATCAAATAAACAGATCATATTTGAGATAATCATATCTCTCAATGCCATCAAAACCGCATGTATAGTATTTTCAAAAAATGTCATCTTGCCAATAGAGTAGCGTTGGTCACAAAGCTGCAAAAATAGGGGAATATCGAGCTACTATAGGCCTAATTACCTACGCATTTAGGCCTTATTTCCCATTCATTTACATCGACACAATATATAGCCTTTCTACCCAAGTTTTGAAGAGAAACCAAAGTAAAGAAAAAAGACTTCAATGCAATCTTAGCTTTATCACAAATGGAGATATGAATGAGAACATTAGCCTTATTTATCGCTACATCATTATTAATGTCATGCGAAAGAAACGATACGCTTCAAAATCAGTGGATCAAGCCAGACTCAACTACGATAAGTTGCCAAGATTACTTTAGCTTGGAAACTAAACAGGGAGTACTCACTAACAATGTTTGGAACAAGCACGCAGCAAAAAAAGATCCTTGGGAACAGTGCTTGGAGAAAAAAACAATCAATGGAGAAGTTCATTATGGTTGGTCATGGTCATGGCCTTCTGGCCGTAACGTGATCTATGCTCAACCTCAAATAAAAGTCGGATCTTCACCTTGGGCTCCCACACCGAAACTCGATGATTCGTTTCCTCTTAAAATAATCGGCCTTAGTCAGCTAGATATCAGTCACGAAATTGAAGTAAGTACAAACGGAAACCACAATACAGCTATCACTATGTGGTTAATATCAGAACCTTATGAAGGAAAAGAAACTAATACCGATATCATTGTAGCGGAGATAATGTTTTGGACAGATTCAACTAAGGGACACTTTGATCCCGCAGGGCAGAAATTGACGGAAGTTAAAATTGCTAACAATATTTGGGAAGTCTGGTACCAAAAAGATTGGAGTGATACATCAGGTATACAAAAAAACAAATGGACTAATGTCTCTTTCAGATTAAAAAAATCATCAAAGAAGGCATTCATTCCTGCGTTGTCATTACTCATGTTCGCAGTAAAAAAAGAATTGATTTCAGAAGATTGGTATATAGCGGATATTGAACTTGGTAATGAAATCATGGATGGGGCTGGTATAACATGGATAAAGGAATTTAGTGTTCATAGTCAAGTTAAAAATCATACGATAAAGGGGTCATAGTTGTTTTAAAGGAACTAAAGACAATACCTTGCTCAAGCCACTTTTATAACCAAATCATAACTGAAATTAAACTCTTTTAAATTCAAATAGATAGCTTTTGCGAGGTTTGCTTTCTAACTATGAAGCCATTTGGAATCAAATGGTTAGAAAAATGGTGCGCCTGAGCGGACAAAGTTCGAACTTTTTTGATGTATTAATACAATGGGAGAAAATTTTAAAGTAACTGTTCAACTGGTTGAATGATGATTACCGAGAGAACAAGCCTGCAATGGCTTACAACTTCTTTATTCCATCAATGTTTGGTTCACTTATGCGGGTACTGACTCCACAGCTTTGGCGATAGACCGTACATTCGCTTAAATTCTCTACTAAATTGCGAAGAGCTGGCGTAGCCAACTTCCATAGCCGCAGTGTTAACATTTGTACCATCAGCAATTTTCATGGCTGCATTGTTAAGTCGCATAGACTTTACGAATTGAATGGGTGACATATTGGTTGCTTGTTTAAATTTACGGTGGAATACAGCTCGGCTCATACCGGCTTGGCTCGCCATATCTTCAATGGTCACCGTTTTACTTAAATGAGATGATAAAAACTCAATTGAACGGGCTATTTCATTGCCAACACCAAATGCACGTCTAAATGAATAACCAGCTTCTCCTTTCAGTATTGCATAATAGAGCTCACGTAATCGACTTTTTCCTAGTATTGCTATATCTGTAAGGTTTTCTCCTAACATTAGCAGGCGCAAAAGTGCGTCAGTAAAAGCCTCATCCCATGTTGCTGTTGAAAGACCTTGTAGATGTGAGTTGCTTTTAATTATGCGACTTACCCCCGATGTGTTTTCCATTTCTAAGGCTAATTCGGTCATGACACGCGTATCCAGTGAAATATAAACCCCTATCAATGGATTGTCAGGCGAGGCTTGCGGTGTGCCGGCTTCAATGGGCATCGACATCGTACAACAAATGTACTCACTGTTGTCATAAAAGTGTTTATCACCATTTAAAATGGCTTCTTTGCCACCACTAGTAATTACAGTAATTGAAGGCTCATAAACGGCTGGTGCACAACGAACTGATTCCGTTATTTTAAATAGTTGCACACCGTTCAAGCCGGTTTCTACCATGCCATTTTCTCTAACTTTTGTATTAATGATCTGCTCGATTAGTGCTTTGCTCATCAGGAATGAATCGGTTAAATAACTCTGGTTACAAACTATCATTAAGCACTTAAATGCTCCACAAATTGATACAAATAGGCACATAATAGAGAGCATATTGCCTATTTATATCGTCATCATGAGCTTATAGTGCACACATCCAAGTAAGTACACTTTGTAATTTATAGGTAGGTATTACATGACGATTAAGAATAAATTTGGCGCTAAAGGTTGGACACCTAAACTTATTGATTCATTGGAGGGTAAAACCTACGTTATAACTGGTGCTAACACTGGTGTTGGATTTCAGGCAACTTCTATTCTGTTGTCAAAAGGTGCCAAGGTTGTCATGTTAAATCGCAACCCGCGTAAATCTGAACAGGCTATCGCAGAGTTAAAGAACAAATTTGGTCATGATGCTGATGTTAGCTATATCATCGTGGATTTGGCGGTGCTTGCTTCTGTTCGAAAAGGGGCTTTAGGATTATTAAACAAGGTTGAGCAAATAGATGCGCTAATTTGCAACGGTGCGATCGCACAAGTTGCGAAGCAGCAATTAACAGTAGATGGCTTTGAAAGCCAGTTAGGTGTTAACCATTACGGGCATTTTTTACTATCAGGATTGTTGTTTGACCGTATCGACAAATCTCAAGGTCGTATTGTCATTGTGTCTAGTGAGGGACATAAAATGGGTCTTAGAACAATTCAATTCGATGATATCAATTGGGATAAAAATTATCATCCCAACACGGTTTACAGCCAAAGTAAGCTAGCACAAATGATGTTCGCTTATGAATTGCAGGATAAAATTAAGGATGCAGGTAAGAGTGTAGAAGTGTATGTTTGTCACCCTGGTGCGTCGAATACGTCACTTATAAGAAAGAGTGCGAACTTAGTGACCAGAATTTCTTGGGCTGTCATGGTTAAGGTAGGACTTGCCCAAACGGCAGAGAAAGGTGCATATCCGGAAGTTATGTGTGCAACTGAGCTTAACCTAAAAGAGTGTGCTTACTATGGCCCTACAGGGCTTATGAACTTTGGCGGACCTGTGGGTGAGTGTAAACTTGAACCATTTGTTTTAGAAAAAGACGTGTTAACGAGATTATGGACACTTTCTGAAAAAGAAACTGATTTTAGGTGGCGCTTTTAAATCAATCAGTAAAACTAATGAGAGTATTAATACTTGATGAGACAGCGATATTCTGATTTAGGTAGAAAGCCGACTCTTTATCCAAAACTGACTTAAAACTAAAAGGTAATGTCCCTATCCCTTTTATCAAATAAAAGGGCCGCAGTCATTTTAAAAGAGCTAACAACGACAATTCATCAAGCCCGCTCATATGATCAAATCACAATTGAACTTAAAATCGCTTAAATTCAATTAGATACAGTTTTTTGAATTTATTATCGAACTAAAAAACCATTTGGAATCAAATGGTTAGAAAAAATGGTGCCGACTGCCGGAATCGAACTGGCGACCTACTGATTACAAGTCAGTTGCTCTACCAACTGAGCTAAGTCGGCACACTTTAGATGTGCACTTTGACTGTTGGTGTGTCAAAGTGAGGCGCTATTCTATTGATACAGACAAATATGTCAACAGTAAATAGCAAACTATTCGCTTCCTTGCGCTTGAATGCTGAAATATCGTCCAAAAACTTAACTTTTCGACAATTTGAGTGCCGAAGATTTTAGCTTGGGGAAATGCTCGATAGGCAAATACTCAGACAATTTGAGCATAGAGCGGCCTAATTCGGCATAACTGTCAGCACACAAATTAATATGCCCCATTTTACGCTTTTCACGCGCTTCTTTACGGTACCAATGCAAATGACAACCATGTATGGCGAGCATTTCACGATTGAATCCACCAACACCGATAATATTGATCATCGCTGCATGGCGAACGGCCTTAGTATCACCCACAGGCAAATTACAAATAGCACGTAGGTGATTTTCGAATTGACATGTATCCGCACCTTGTTGTGTCCAATGGCCTGAGTTATGGACACGCGGCGCGATCTCATTCACAAGCAACTGATCGCCAACTTGGAAAAATTCAACGGCGAGAACTCCGACATAACCCAGTTCGTCACCTAGTTTAGTGACAGCCTCTTCCGCTTGTTGTTGCAATGTTTCCGTCACTTTCAAGGCAGGGGCTACTGAAACATGTAACTGCCCCTTGTAGTGCAAATTCTCGGCTAGAGGATAGAAACGAGCACTGCCATCTTGAGAACGAACAGCAATGATGCTGACTTCTCGTTCAAATGGGATCATTTTCTCAGCGATCAACGGGATTTTCTGTAAATTCAATGACGCGAGTGCTTCTTTTAACTCAATTAACTGCTCTTTACTTTCAAGTCGCCATTGTCCGTAGCCATCATAGCCGTCGCGGCTCGATTTAATAATGAGTTGTTCACCGAGCTCTTCGACCGCTTTATCCAGTTGCTCTATATCCGTAATAACGTGGTAAGCACTGTTAGCAATATCTAACTTGTCGAGTAAGCTCTTCTCTCTGACTCGATCCGCGCCAGTCAAAATCGCTCGCATGGAAGGTATTAATTTTCCGCTTAATTCTGCTTCATGAAGCAATGCTTCAGGTACATGTTCGAATTCAACTGACAGTACATCGGCTTCATCAATAGCTTCAGCAATGGACAAAGGTAACTGTTGCTGACTTTCTGGATCCAACACTTTGCCACTGCCAACATCGACCGCTTGCACCTGAATACCTAAAGGAGCACCGGCTAGATACATCATTTTCGCCAGTTGCCCAGCACCATATATTAAAACTCTCATAAGCTCAGTTGATTATCTTCTAAAATGGTTTGAGTTTGCTTCTGCCTAAATGCGATGAGCTTCTCAGCAACACTGTCATCATGCAGTGCAAGTACCTGAGCAGCTAGTAAACCTGCATTAGCCGCGCCGGCTTCACCTATAGCTAACGTACCAACAGACACACCTTTGGGCATTTGTACAATAGACAAAAGTGAATCTAGTCCACTTAATTGACTTGATCTCACAGGAACACCGAATACAGGTAAATGCGTATGCGCAGCAATCATGCCGGGCAAATGCGCAGCACCACCAGCACCCGCAATAATAACGTGTACCCCTTCTCCAGCCGCATTCTCAGAGAATTCAGTCAATAATTGTGGAGTCCGATGTGCCGAAACAACTTTAGCTTCGTAATCAACTCCCATAGTCTCCAACATTTCAGCTGCCAAGCGCATGGTTGGCCAGTCTGATTTAGATCCCATAACAATAGCCACTCTTGGCATAACTTCTCTCCAATCTATCAATCAGTTTCGCGGAGCTTTAATGCACTGTGTACAAAAACCACTCAAAAATAAGAGGCGGATTGTACCCCAAATTATAGGCTGAGTCGTGTCTCTCTTTTAGCGTCTTTATAAGAGATTCAAAGGAGTGTTAATTTAAAATTCCAACACGATTACTAGGGCTAACCATAGACATCGGCCCTACCCCCTTCTATTCTATCTACTGCTTCGTTCAACCAATTGTATTTATTATGAATAAACGACTATTACTCACCACCTTAGTTACAGTTTTTTTCAGCTTACCGGTATTCGCTGACACAGATATTGAATCAAAAATTGTGGCGCAGATCGATAACGGCTTACCACAGTCACTGCGTGAGCTAGAGCAAGTAGTGAACATAAACAGTGGCACGCTCAACTTGTCAGGTGTTAGAGCAGTTGGCCAAATATTCTTAAAACAGCTCGATGATTTAGGCTTTGACACTGAATGGGTTGATGGTAGTGAGTTTGAACGTGCTGGTCATGTGGTGGCTAAATACGGTACAAAAGGGCCTAAAATACTCATGATTGGCCACCTTGATACTGTTTTTACCAAAGATGATCCTTTTCAGTCATACACACCTTTAAATGACAATAGGGTTGCAGGCCCAGGTATTACCGACATGAAAGGCGGCGACGTCATTATCGTCTCTGTTTTGCGTGCATTAAAAACACTCGGCTTATTGGAGAATATGAGTGTCACCGTCGTCATGACAGGAGATGAGGAAAGCAGCGGCAAACCCCTTTCTGCATCGAAAAGAGCACTAATCGACGCGGCCAAATGGGCAGATATTGCGTTAGGTTTTGAAGACGGTGACAGTAATATTAAAACGGCCGTTATAGCGCGTAGAGGATCCGTAAACTGGACCTTAGATGTGAAAGGTAGGCCCGCTCACTCTTCACAAATATTTTCAGATGAAATTGGTTACGGTGCTATTTTTGAGGCTGCTCGTATTCTCAATGCATTTAGAGAAGAGCTCGCCGGTGTAGGTAATTTAACTTTTAATCCAGGTGTTTTATTAGCAGGGACAACCGTTGAGTATGATGCACAGAATACCAGTGGTGAGGCTTTTGGGAAACGCAACGTTGTGGCACAAACAGCCAAAGTCACCGGAGGCATTCGGGCTCAAACTCCTGAAGAACTAGAAAACGCTAAAAAAGTAATGCATAAAATCGTGCAAGAAAACCTCCTACATACATCAGCAACCTTAGTCATTGGTGATGGATACCCTCCTATGGCTCCAAGGCAGCCAAACTACGATTTGCTATCTATGTACAGCGATGTGAGTGAATCTCTCGGCTACGGAAAAGTCGCGGCGGTTAATCCAAGAAATGCAGGAGCAGCTGATATTTCGTTTACTGCAGGTTATGTTGATATGGCCATGGATGGATTAGGCTTGATGGGATCTGGTGGTCATACAAAAGACGAGGTTGCAGATATGACGAGCTTCGCAAAGAATATGCATAAAGCGGCTATTTTGATGTACCGACTATCACAACAATGATTTGATAAATTAGTATTAAAAGATACAGACGAAACACAAAAGGCGTTAACCACAAATATCATCATTTGTGGTTAACGTTTATTGACTATGCTTTCTGAACAGTCTGTTCTATCGAACCAAAGATACTATTTTGGTTTTCATCAAGCATTTCAATCTTCACTTGATCACCAAAACGTAAGAACGATGTGCTCGGTGAGCCGTTCTGAATCGTTTCAATCATGCGGATTTCTGCGATACAACTATACCCTGCACCACCTTGACTGACTGGCTTACCAGGCTCTTCACCGTCTTTATTCGAAACAGTACCAGAGCCAACAATAGTTCCAGCTTCCAATGGGCGTGTTCTCGCTGCATGAGCAATCAACTGACCAAAATGGAAAGTCATATCGATACCTGCATTAGGCTTACCGAATAACTCGCCGTTAAGGTAGCTCATTAATGGTAAAGACAGTACACCATTTTCCCATGCACCACCTAACTCGTCAGGCGTCACACAAACAGGGCTAAAGGCACTGGAAGGCTTAGACTGGAAAAAACCAAAACCTTTACCTAACTCATTAGGGATAAGGCCACGCAAGGACACATCATTAACGATCATGACTAATTGAATGTAGTTTAATGCGTCAGCCGCAGACACGCCCATAGGCACATCGCCTGTAATAACAGCTACTTCGGCTTCAAAATCAATACCGAAGCCATCGTCTTGCGACATCAAAATATTATCGCGTGGCGCCAAGAAACTATCTGAACCACCTTGATACATCAATGGATCAGTCCAGAAGCTCGGTGGCATCTCTGCATTGCGAGCCTTACGCACTAGCTCCACGTGATTAACATAAGCACTGCCATCAGCCCACTGATAAGCTCTTGGTAATGGTGAATCACAGGCAGTCTGATCAAAGACCTCACCCTCAAGAGATCCACTCTCTAAGTCGTTAGCACGGGTATTCAGCGCAAACTCAACTTGACTCCAATTGTCCAAAGCCGATTGCAATGTCGGCGCGATGTCGTCTGCCGCAACAACCTTAGTTAGCGCTTTGTTAACGATTGCCAACGAACCGTCACGGCCTTTCTTTAAACTGACTAATTTCATTTCTATTCCTTAGTGTGAGTTCAGATTAAGCTTCTTCGGCTTTTTCTTCACCAATAACACCACGCTCTAACTGATCACGCTCAATAGATTTGAATAACGCTTTAAAGTTACCTTCGCCGAAACCGTCATCTTCTTTACGCTGGATGAATTCGAAGAAAACAGGCCCTAGAACAGTCGCAGAGAATATTTGTAACAATAGCTTAGGCTTCTCACCTTCTGTCGTACCGTCTAACAAAATGCCACGCATTTGCAATTCATCAGTTGGTTCACCGTGGCCCGGCAAACGCTCTTCTAGCATTTTGTAGTAAGTAGCTGGAGGCGCAGTCATAAACTCTACACCTTGCTCTTTTAAACGATCCCAACATGCGAGTAAATCGTCACAAGCAAATGCGATATGTTGAATGCCTTCGCCGTTGTACTGCATAAGGAATTCTTCAATTTGGCCGCCGCTGCCTGCTTCTTCATTCAATGGGATACGGATTTTTCCATCAGGCGCTGTCATCGCTTTTGATAACAAGCCTGTGTATTCACCTTTAATATCGAAGTATCTGATCTCACGGAAATTAAATAGATCTTCATAGTATTTAGCCCAGTAGTCCATGCGACCACGGTATACATTATGTGTTAAGTGATCGAGTGTATGGAAACCACACCCTTCTGGATGACGCTCAACACCTTCAATCCACTCAAAGTCGATATCATAAATAGATACGCCTTCTTTATATCTGTCAATAAGGTATAAAGTCGCACCGCCAATACCTTTAATGGCCGGTAAACGAAGCTCCATTGGCCCAGTATTAATTTCGACTGGCTGTGCACCTTTTTCAAGCGCTTGTTCGTATGCACTAATAGAGTTCTTTACTCGGAATGCCATACCACAAGCAGAAGGCCCATGCTCTTGTGCATAATAATAAGCGTGACTACCGACTTCATAGTTTGTGATGAAGTTAATATCACCTTGTCTCCACAACTCAACATCTTTTGATTTATGACGAGCGACCTTAGTAAAGCCCATTGTTGCGAATACAGTTTCAAGAATACCTTTCTCAGGTGCCGTAAATTCTACAAACTCAAAACCATCTAATCCCATTGGATTTTCAAATAAGTCAGCCACGTCAGCTCTCCTCAAAGTTGTGTGAAGCTCTTCAATCGGTTGATCAAAAAACATCAATTAAAATGGTTACATATGTAACTAGTTGCGATATTATAAACTAAGTAGTTACACTTGTAACTATAAATCACCCTAAATGCAGCGACAAAAGCAAGTGAGTGAACTGTAAAGGAATCTCACCACTGAGCGACTCGGAGTACATAGGAAGGCAATGCAATTACCTGACAAAAAAGCAAGGTTGAACCTCAATAGATTCTTGCCTTATCGATTAACAACACTGTCAAATAAGATGTCTCATGAACTAACAGAGCTCTACAGCTCCAAGTTCGGCCTATCGATTCAAGAATGGCAGATCTTGATGGTACTTGGCGAACACGAGGAGTTGCTAGCTGTTGAGATATGCTCACTCACGGCCATGTATAAAGTTGCGGTATCACGCGCTGTTAAAAAGTTGCTTTCCAAAAACTTACTTTTAAAAAATCAAAGTGAAGAAGACAATAGGCGTTTTACTTTATCACTCTCAGACCAAGGCAAAACGCTGTACGCTAAAGTAGGCCCGATTGCTGTTAACTACGAAGCAGAAATCATTGCAAGTTTGTCTGCCACAGAAATTGAAGAAATGGACGCACTATTTACGAAGTTAGACGGGATTTTGGAAGGCATTGAATTGGGATAACTCCCAACAAAAAACAAGAGAGATAAAGGAGTTTTATCTCTCTATCAATTTTTTATTAAGGCTGCCAGTTCACATTCACCGTTCCAACACCATCGGTAGGTGTGGTAAAGGTATGGTTAGAGCCACCTTCGAATATCACACTTGAGCCGTTTTTCTTAATAAACTTAAACTCAATATTTTCACCCGCTGGCACGCTGACATCAAAGTACCAAGTAGGGTAGCTGGTAATAACGTTATTAAACATAGCTCCGATCGCTTGGTTAGGGTCCCAATTGCCAAGCTCATGCTGATTACCAACTAGGAACACATTTTCACCAAGGTTGGTAAAAGCGTTGTTTACGATGAAGCGTATAGATACCTGATCGCCCGTCAGCACTTCAAAGTCATCATAAACATTACTTGTGAGTCCGCTTCTGCTTACCGTTATGTCATACATACCTGCGGTAGCATTGGGTACATTGACTTTAATTTGGCTATCTTCCCAAGATAGAATATTGGCAGTTTGTGTACCAAAACGAACCTGCCCAGCGGCTGAACCAAAGCCACGCCCATCAATCGTGATAACTTCTCCCGCTTTGCCGACCATAGGCCCTACATGCCCAATATTAGGCGTACCATTGTTGCCGACATGATGCCAAACACCGACTTCGCCCGGTGCCAAGAAGATAGGCGTGACAGCACCATTTGCAACATTGATGCTCTCACCGTTAAGCCTATTGTCGAGAACGTCTGCATAATTACCATTCGGTAAATTACTAGCAAGCCCCGTTAGCGTATACCCGGTTGATGTGCTGCGATTAATTGCCACCAAAGCCACACTGTCGCCAAATTGTCGCTCGTAAACATAAACTGAGCCATTCAACCAACGCTCCTGCGTTGAACCATAGGCAAAAGCGGGGTTTTGTTTACGTAATGGCGCTAGACTTTTGATAAGGTTATAAACTGTTGATGAGCGCGAAAATGACGGCATTCTTGTACGGTTATTAGGATCACCATTTCCTGTTACGTAGTGCTCTGTACCGTAATATATACCGGGTACACCGCGGGATGTAAGCGTGAACACAACAGCTTGTTCAAGCGAGCGTGGATTAGCGCCGGTTTGATGGAACCTGTCCATGTCGTGATTGTCGATAAAGGTCACTTGGTCAGCAACTTCCTGATAGGCATTATTCGTACTAACGATCATGCTGTGTAAACTGTTCATATCCGCGGTATTGTCACGGAACACCTGTCTAGATCGTTGTGCGAACTCAAAATCGAGTAAGCTCATACCGCTTTCATTGGCGAAAGCATGATTAGCTGGATCAACTTCGTTCACACCCAAAAACCACTCGCCGAATGTGAATACCGGGCGATGATCATAAATACCCGCCATCCACTTCTTTTGCCATCCAATGGGCATATGTTTAACGGCATCGGCTCTTATGCCATCTATACCACGATCCAACCACACCTCGATTGCTTCTTGCATCGTGCTGTCAACAATCGGATTTTGATGATTAAAATCGGCAAGATCAAATAGGTTCCGGTAAGTACCATCTTCAATAGTTGAAAAATCCGTACCACCATTGTGATGGAAGAAATCCCCGACATCATTGGTATAGGCCCCGATGAATACACCATCATCTGTCCATGCACCATTTTCTGCAAAACTAGGGACATCCTCGTTAGCAGGCGATGTATGATTAGGTGCAAAATCAATAATGACTTTAATCCCCTTAGCGTGCGCCGCTTCAATTAAGCGATCAAAGTCCGCAAATGAACCAAAATATGGGTTTGTTCTTTTAAAGTCTCTAGCCCAATAACCATGATAAGCTGTTGAACCATCGGCGTCGTCCAACACTGCGTTCATATTTTCAACGGGCGGTGATATCCACAGCGCAGAGATCCCCATGTCGCTAAAGTAATTATCGTTTATCCTATCGATAATGCCTTGCCAATCACCACCGCAATACTTCCTTAAGTTATTGCAACTGCCATCGAATAGAGCGCCTGTCGGGTTATTTGATGGATTACCGTCATTAAATCTGTCTGTCACTATCTGATAGATAACATCCGTAGAAAAATTGACGACATTAGTTGAGGCCGTATCTGACGCCTGAGTTAATGCTGGAACCGAAAAAACAACACCAAGCAAAGTATTGTGAACAGCTCTTTTTAAAGAAAACATTTATTCATCCTCTTATTAAATTGATATTTTTTATGCTGCTCACAAACTCTATGCTGGTTAATTTTTTACCACAAACAGGTGCATACGTATTCATGTCCTTTAGGTTACTAAAGTTATAAAAACACGAATTCTTAAGCTTTTTATTTATTATAAAATGAGAGCTTGTCGATCTTTACTGTATAAATGATGGTGTCAGATGCAATACGAAAGCTGACTTTGCGTCAGGGTGGTGATAGGCCTATACCACCACTTATTTTGTCAATGAAGAGAGGTTACCCTTGATACTCCCATATTGTATCATCGAGTTTAATAAAGCCTATTTTCTGCAGATAACCTTCGTGAACCGGTGTATCAGCTGTGGCCCATACGTTGTCAAATTTAAACTTTTTAGCTATTTCCTGCCCTTCGCCTAAGGCGAAATGTCCAAGCTTACAATCACGGTATGTTTCGATAACAAAGTCAAAATCCACAGTAAAATTGCCGTCATCGACATACCCAGAAACGATACCAACGACCTCAGTTTGCTTAGTTAATACAAAATATCGGCGTGACTCATTTTTATAATCAGCTAAAAAATTAGGGAAAATAGACTCAATATCATATCTATGGAAATCAATGAAAAAATCTAAGTAGTCCGACGGTGTTTTCATAGGGATAACAGAAAACTCCATGTCGGTATGTTTCAATATTTTGTAGATAAAAAACACATTCGTTAATGCAATAAAGCCGTTGAGTATTGCTACTGGATAAGCATTGATCAATATGCCGTAAAGGCAAAATGAACTTGCGCCTAACAGGTTAAACCAACGTAATTTAACCATCGAACTTCGCGTTAATGAAAAAGCAATAATTGCAGATGCGCAATATCCAAAAATTTCTACTGCCGACATGTTTTCCTCAAAGGTTATTCAATTCTGATCAGACAATCTGTTCGTCTGTTGTTAATGTTTGGGTCAGCGCATAACGCACAATAAAATAGAGCAATAGGCCTGCGGGACCAAATACCAGTGTCATCACAAGACAGGGAGCCACCCATCGATGTTTAATCCCGCGCCTTTGTGCATCACGCACTTGCCAAGCACCAATGAACAGATCAAAAGCCAAATAATGCACCCAGCCAGCTAACACTAGGTAGGGTTGCTGAAATAATACCATAACCCCTTCCAATGAACTGAAATTACCTTCCTCAGGAAAAACAGGATTACTGACAAAGGCATAGATATAACAAAGAGCAATCAGCGACGGTATCCAAACATGAAAGACCAGTTTACGCGTCCATTGCCAACGAGGAGCAAATATCAACAGTAGCCATGCAGGGAGAATAGCGCGGTTAAATACAGTAAAAAGTAAATCAGGCTCCATAGTGGCCTTCCCTATTGTTAAATTTATACTTCCCTCACTTCTGTTACGAACCCATATAATTTATAGGCCAGTGCTAACAAATTGGAGGGCGAAAAAAGTGAGAAAAAACACTTTAATAGCGGATCTTCAAAGCTAGCTGCAAAATGCATGTTCGGGGACTATCTAAGTATGATCTCAGCAATATATCAACAGCCTCCAGATGATACCTCAAGCATATCGTCTCCTCACTAGAATGTTTTATATCCAAACCAATCGAAAAATTAAAAAATATTGATCCGAATCATTAAAAAAATAAATTCTGTAGTATATGCTTTAAGTTAATACGAAGAGTTTCGTTAAGTAAAGAACGATTGACTTGAAGTCAGGTTAGGGCGTGTTGCTCTAATAATGGATCGTGTAGAAATGGATAAATTGGATTAGGAGATTTCATGAAAGAAAAAATACTTCTCATTGGTGCAGCCTCTATATTGCTGGCCGCATGCGATGGTGACGACGGTGTAGCAGGGCAGAATGGACAGGACGGCTTTAATAGTCTCGTTAGTCAAACATCACTCAATTTCGGAGACCCCAACTGCCGATTTGGCGGAGTGCGAATTGATTCAGGGTTAGATGCAAACAGCAACAGTATTTTAGACGCTTCAGAAGTTAACGACACATCTACCGTTTGTAATGCAGACACCACCTTTCAATTACAGCTGCTGCACTTTTCTGATATCAACAGTGAAAGAGATATTATCGATAATGCTCCCCGCTTTTCAGCTATTTTAGATAACTTCCGAAATATTATTCCCAACACAGTAGTGCTGAGTGCAGGAGGCAATTGGCGTTTTGGGCAAGCATATGTTGCTGCGACTAACGACGTATTCACCAACATTTTAGGAGTGCCAGGAAGAGGCAGAGCGCATATTGCTTACCTGAACGAGATGGGCGTGCAAGCGTCAGCTTTTGGCACCACAGAATTCAACTTAGGAACGGCCGAAGTTGCGAGTATATTAGCCGTTGAAGGGGCTTTCGCGGGAGCACAATTCCCTTACTTATCAGCTAACCTAAACTTTGAGCAGAATAATGATTTATCACCATTAGTTGGTCCTAATGGTGCGACTAATACATCTTCTAGCAATGCGATATCAGCGAGTACTGTCATCTCTGTTAACGGCGAATTAGTTGGCATAGTAGGCGCCACAACACCTTTCTTAAACACGTTATCATCACCAGAAGGTGTGAGTGTTTTGCCCGAGGATGCAAACGATGTAGACGCACTGGCTACCATTATTCAATCTCATGTTGATGAGTTAACAGCACAAGGCATTAACAAAGTCATTTTACTCGCCAGCCTGCGACTCAGCGCAGAAACAATAGCGCTTACTGAACGACTAAATGACGTAGATATCGTGGTTGATGGTGGAGCCAATACACTTTTGGCTGACTCCGATGATAGACTTAGAGACGGTGATACCCCAGAAGGAAATTACCCTACCTCAGTAGTTAGTGCGAGTGGTGAGCCAACCCTCATTGTCAGTACAGATGGTGATTACACTTACCTTGGTCGACTAGTCGTGAACTTCGACGAAAATGGCCAGATTATTCCTCAACTGATGGAAACCACAATCAACGGTGCTTATGCTTCAGACATACAAGGACTCAATGAAAATAACTTGACTATTGATGATGCCATCCCAAGAGTCGCTGAAATATCAACAGCTTTGAGTCAAACTATTGCAGGTAACTCTAGCAATGTGTTTGGACAGACAGATGTTTACCTCAATGGAGAAAGCACCGCCATTAGAACAGAAGAGACTAATTTAGGTAACCTCATCGCAGAAGCCAATCTAGAGTACGCTCGTCAAATAGACCCGACTGTGACTATATCAATGCAACATGGCGCTAGGATTTCATCGTCAATCGGACAATGCACATCTACCGTTTTAGCAAATGGTGATATCGAACGCGTTTGCCTTCCTCCTGCCGGTATACCGGAAATCAGCCAGCAAGGGCAAATTTCCCAACTGGACATAGAATTAGCCTTGGGACTTAATGATGAGCTTGCATTAGTTGATGTAACCGGAGCTCAATTAAAGGCGTTAATGGAACATGCTGTTTCGCAAGCAGAGTTAGGCGCTGCATCAAACCGCTTCGCTCAGATTGGCGGCTTTAGGTTTAGTTTCGATCCTAGCGAAACAGCACAGACTGTGGATACGACAGGCCCTACCCCTATCGTAGCAACATCAGGAACTCGGGTGAGGTCAGCATTGATCATTAATAGCAATATGCCAGGTGTAGGTTCTATTGCATTAGTTCAAAATGGCGTGGTGAACCCAGATTTTGCCGATCAAGTGTTTCGTCTTGTGACCCTCAGATCACTTGTCGAAGGAGAGGCGTCTTACCCTATCCCTCGCACCAACATTGTATTCCTTGATGACAACATTAGCCGAAGCGGTAACGCTATTTTTGCGAATGATGGCACTGAACAAGACGCTTTTGCCGAATACTTACTTAATAACTTCCCAGCTGATGACAACCCAGCAACACGCGCTATTGGTGACAACAATTCAGGCATCGAAATTGACTCTCCAGCAGAAGCCGACTCTCGTATTCAGGATTTATCTAAAACCCCCTTCGACGACATTTTTACCTAATAAACCCAATAATACCAATCACTTATTAAGACTGATTGGTATAAGAAGAACAAGATAGAAGAGGAGCGATTGCTCCTCTTCTCATTTAGGTCAATGTCACTATTTTATACCAATAACAAAAGGCGAATAGCCAATACCATCAGGCCCATCCCCTGTTGGTAATTCAAAGAGAATGTCACCTGACGGGATATCAATAGCGACGACTTTGTCCTGTTCGTACAAAGACAAAAAAGCGGTTTCATCATCTGGGTGAAAAATCACACCTTTAGGTCCATCACCTTGTTTGAATTGGACAGTCCTCATCCTTTTTTTAGTTTGGGCATGATAGATATCTAATTTATGACGGCGCAAATCAGGTACTAACACATAGTTCTCAGCTTGGTTAAGCAACACACGATAAGGCCAGGTGTAGTCGTCCCATTGTTTAATCAATTGGTTGGATGAAACATCATACACAGACACTAATCCGTCTTTATTGCTGCCCACCCATAACTCTGTATTACCTTGATTAACAGTGATCGCTTCGGGTGTTCCTTCCATCGGCATTAACTTTAACAATTTGGCAGATTTAACATCTAATTGCGAAACAGTGTTATCACGCATATTCGTCGTATAAACAACGCTAGAGTCCGCTGGCAACGCGACCATGTGCGAACCTTTTTGTGTCGTCTGGATATTAGCAGTGATCTCACCAGTATGAATGTTGACTAGCACCACCTTGTCTGAACCTTCAGAAGAAATCGCCACATGCTGTTGATCTTGTAAGAATAAAATACCATGAGGATTGGGATAGTTTTTAAGATCAATCGTACGCACCACTTCCGCTTTAGCGACATCAAAAACAGTCAGGCTATTCCCGCCGACATAATTGGTGCTAACAGCCCATTTTCCATCTTTAGTCATCGCTAATTCGTGTGGCCCTTTGCCTGTTGGTAAGGTTTTTACGATGCGCTGAGTGGCTAAATCGATAAAGCTCACATTATCTGCTCTTTTATTAACGACAACCAAAGTCCCTTTAAAAGGCTCATTTGCTGCAGCATTAACATTAGTTATTAAGCAAAAGATACCCATAATGAAAGTGATACCGTATCTAGGTAATGAACGTGACATTGTATTTATTCCGACTCAATTAAAAACGGCTCAAGACTAAGCGATTTAAGGCTTCCAAACCAATCGTACAAGGTGAGTTACATCAAATATAAGGTGACAACTGGATACAGATGACTCCAAAACTCTTTTGGGTATATAGTCTATGATAAATGTCGAAACGAACAATACAAAAGGATTGATCAATGAAACGTGCAAGCTCTTATTTAGCCGCTGCTATCGCACTTGCTTTTCAAGCTACGTCAGCAATGAGTGCGGAACATGACTCCAACTGGTATCAACAGGCTGCTATTTCACCTGATGGTAAACATATTTTATTCGCGGCAAAGGGCGATATTTATAAAGTAGACGTCGGGGGCGGCAGCGCAACACCCATGACGCTAAATTCTGCTTGGGATGGCACACCTATTTGGTCAAAAGATGGCAAAACCATAGCATTCAGTAGTGACCGCAATGGTAGTTTGGATGTCTACACTATGCCTGCAAGTGGCGGTTCACCAACACGTTTAACCTACCATAGTGCAGACGACACACCGACAGATTTCAGTGCCGATGGGAGATCTGTCGTTTTTAGCTCAGGCCGCGTGAGCTCTGTGGAATCGTCAGGTTTTCCGACGGGTAGGATGCCCCAGTTATACGAAATCAGCTTAAATGGCGGCACTCCCAAACAATTGATGACAACACCTGCTCTTGAGGCACGTTACAACCGTAATGGCAGAAAGCTCGCTTACATGGACAACAAAGCTTACGAAAATGTTTGGCGTAAACACGACACATCTGCCTTCGCACGTGACATATGGGTTGTTGATACTCGCTCAAACAAACATACGCAATTAACAAATTATAAAGGCGGCGACAGTACCCCTGTTTGGTCAAAAGACGGCAAGCATTTGTATTACTTGAGCGAACAAGAGTCCAATAGCTTTAATATATGGAAGATGCCTGCAAAAGGTGGAAAAGCCGAACGCGTTACCGATCACAAAACACACCCTGTTCGTTCACTCAGCATCAGCGAAGACGGCACACTCAGTTACACATGGCACGGTAATCTTTATACGATAGAAGACGGTAGCAAGCCAACAAAACTTGAGGTTGCCCTTAATGCCGACAATCAAGGTATTGCTATTACACCAGCGAACGTCGCCAACAAAGCGACTGAATTCACTGTATCACCCAATGGCAAAGAGATTGCCTTCGTCTCTCGTGGCGAAGTCTTCGTCACCTCTACCGAATTCGGTACAACGGTAAGAGTCACTAACACACCCACACAAGAGCGAAGCCTATCTTGGTCAGAAGATGGCCGTTCACTTGTTTATGCAGGCGAACGAAATGACAATTGGAGTTTGTTCCAATCAACTATTGCTGATGAGAACGAACTCTATTTCTTCAGCGCCACTAAGATTGAGGAAAAGTCTTTACTCAACAGTGACAAAGATGCTTTCCAACCCGTCGTTTCTCCGGATAGCAAAAAAATCGCGTTCTTACATCAACGCGACGAAATTCGTGTATTAGATATCGAATCAGGCAAGGTCAATACAGCACTCGATGCCAAATATAATTACAGTTATGCCGATGGCGATATGAACTTTGTATGGTCACCAGACAGTCAATGGATCGCTGCATCTTACGTACCAGGTAGTCGTGTATTTATTTCAAGTATCGCTATTGTTCCAGCCGATGGTAGCGCAGAGCCTAGGGACATTTCCTTGTCTGGCTACGGCGATGGAAACCCTATATGGGTAAACAATGACGTTCTAATCTATTCATCAAGTAAGTATGGTCGCCGTAACCACGGTAGTTGGGGTAATGACTCAGACGTCATGGCGTTATTTTTAACGCAAGACGCCTACGATAATCACTTATTAAGTAAAGAAGAACGTGCGCTTGCTAAAGAGCTTGAAGAAAAGTTAGCGAAAAAGAGCGAAGAAAAAGGCGATGACAAAAGTGATGACAAAGAGAGTGTCGAGCCTGTAAAAATCGATTGGGACGGCATCGAAGAGCGCTCTATTCGTTTGACGATACATTCATCTGAGCTACGTGACACCCTCATGACAGATGATGGTGAAAAATTGTATTACCTCGCTCAATTTGAGAAAGGCTTTGATTTATGGCTGCAGGATTTTAAAGAAAAATCGACCAAACTCGTCACTAAATTGGGCGCTAACAATGCGTCACTCGAATTTAGTAAAGATGGTAAATTACTGTTTGTGTTAGCTGACGGTAAGATGAAGAAAATAAGTGTGGAGGCACATAAACCTAAGGTGTACCACAAGCCTAAAGATGTGTCGTTCAATGGTACTGTTGATGTCGATGCCAATGCCGAACGTGAATACATGTTAGGCCATATCTGGCGTCAAACACGCGACAAGTTCTACGATCCAGGCATGCACGGCATCGATTGGGAACAAATGGGCAAAGACTATATGCCAAAAGTCAAAGGCATTAATAACAATCGGGATTTTGCCATTCTAGCCAGTGAACTATTAGGTGAGCTTAATTCATCTCATACAGGTGGCCGTTATCAAGGTCGTCCCCCTGCCCATGCCAATACAGCGTCATTGGGTGCTATTTATGGGGCAGAACCACAAAAGAATGGCTTATTGATCGAAGAAATTCTGCCTAAAAGTCCACTGAAGAAAAGTACTGCCAATATTGAGGCAGGTATGATCTTAACGCATATTGACGGCCAAGCAGTGAATGCTTCAAGCAATTTATATAGCCAGTTAAATGGCAAGGCGAATAAACGCGTTAGGCTGACTTTAAAAAATGGCAACAAATCCTTTGAGACAGTGATTAGGCCAACATCAATACGTAATGAAGGGCAAGCTCTTTACGAACGTTGGGTAGAGTCACGCCGTGATTACGTTGAGAAAATTTCTGGTGGGCGTATTGGTTATGTTCATGTCAGACAAATGAATGACGCCAGCTTTAGACAAGTGTATGCCGATTTATTTGGCAAGCACTTTGAGACAGAAGCCGTTGTTGTCGATACGCGTTTCAATGGCGGTGGTTGGTTGCACGATGATCTTGTCGTACTTCTTGGTGGTAAGCAATACACTAAAATGTTACCTAGAGGTCGCGAATACCAAGGTGATCCCATCGAACGTTGGACGAAACCATCCATTGTGTTGATGAATGAAGGAAATTACTCAGATGGCTATATTTTCCCTGTCGCTTACAAAGCAAATGGCATAGGTAAAACCATAGGCATGCCAGTACCCGGCACAGGAACACCTGTATGGTGGGAAAGATTACACACAGATGACATTGTGTTTGGTATCCCGCAAATTGCAGTGACTGATATGCAAGGTAACGTGATGGAAAATAACCAACTTGAGCCTGACATCCTTATCAACAACCTACCTGAGGAAGTCGCTAAAGGTGACGACCCGCAGCTTAAACGCGCTGTTGAGGAGTTGTTAAAATAACGGCCATTCATTAATATAGAAAGCTCCTACAGAGCGACAATAATGTTTAAGACTGATTGGTATAACTGTAGGAGCATATCTATGCCATTGAACCGATGCCTTCATAGTGACTTTTTATAAATCATCACTTGTGGGACCGGCTTCAGCCGGGAATTGATATTATATCAATCGATCTAATGAAGTGATCAGTATTAGTCGAGCAACTGCTTACGTTGCTCTGGCGTGAGCACATCTAAATACTTTTTTGGTACTTCCCAATTTGGCGTTTGTTGTTTACGTAGCACGATTAAGCTCATTAACCTATTTTGCGACATTGTAAGCTTTTCCATCAACGCTTTCTCGTCCTCAGCATTTTGTATTTCAGTGTTATAAAGCCCACGTTGGAAACGTTTTGCTTTTTGGGCTAATGCATCAAGCTCAACATCTGCTATTAGTACTTTAGGCTTGAATTCTCTGGAAGCTATTGCGCTATCTGCAGCAGTCAAGTGGCGACTAACAACGGTGTCAGGTTTCGTTTTGAGCTCATTAACTTCAGAGGATCTTACCGAACTTGCTACGCTATCTAACATCAATGATTCGGGTTTCGGTGGTGTTGATTCTCGCTTAACCAATGAATTAGTCGCATAGGTTTCTAATACTTCACTTTCCAAAACTGTATCGGCAACACGCTCTTCAGGCGCTGACGAAAATCGTGCTTGCGTACTCGTCTTCATTGCATCATGGCTTAAAGCTGTCTGAGCAACCATATCATCACCCGTAATATCTGATAAAGCCATATCAGCACTCGAAGCGGCATCCAGCAATACCAGCGGCTCGTTATCTGGCGTAGGTGTGAATGCTTGATCTGGCGTATTGGCAAACCAAATCACACTCAACAATAAAGCTGATGCTGCAACTGATCCGCCCCATTGCCACTTAAACCAGAACCGACTTTCTTTTGACTGTCGATATGAACGCTTATCCACATCACTGTCTTTATTCAGTTGTTGTCTCTCGGCAGCTTGCTTGGCCTGCCATAAAATATTTTTATCAAGTTCTGATGACGGCAGTTCATCCGATACTTTTTGATAGAGGCGACTTAATTCCAGATCGTTATCATCTTGGTCATTAGAATGTTGCGTCATGCTGATTGCTCTCCTGCTTCATGAGCGATGGCAGCAAAGCTCTGCTCTCCCAATTTCAATCGCAAGCACTCGCGTAAGTTTTTATAGGCGTATCGCATGCGACTCTTTGTCGCTTCTAAGCCACTATTCATCATGTCGGCAATATCACTCAATTGCATACCCGCCTCTTCTTTTAAAAGAAAGCAGTCCAGCTGGTGCTGTGGTAATTGTCCCACACAGTGTTTGATGGCTTGTGCTTGATGGCCTGACTCGACTCGCTTTTCGGTTTGATTCAATTGTACGTGCTTAGTATTCAGCTCTTCATCGTTCTCCTGCCAATCACAATCTTCATCAATGACTTTGGTAACGACTTTGCCATGACGAATATGATCAACCAGCTTGTTTCTTGCCAAGGTATATAGCCAAGTGGTGAATTTAGCGGTTGATGCGTAACGACTGGCACTCGCAATAACCTGAGACCAAACGTCTTGAAACAAGTCTTCTGCTTTTGAACGTTCATCTACCTGACGTAAGAAATAACGGTAAAGCCCTCCTTTGTGTCGTTGATATAAAGCTTCAAATGCATCGTATTCACCATCACAGAAACGTTGCATCAACTCTTCGTCAGTGGGCTTGTTCAATGACCTTCCTTATTGATTCGATAATGAATGGTGAGGATAAACTCTCTCTTCAACGCTGGTGTTATTTGAGCTTAAAATAGTCGAAGACTTCAACGCATCCGCACTACGTACCAGCTTAACAAACTCACTACGATAACCAAACTCATCATAGCCTCTTGCCTTGTTTGCCGCATCAACAACCCATTGATAGTCTAAACCTTGCGTGAACTTGCTATTTTTCATTAGCTGAGCAAATCCAGCTACTGCCACAGCAAAGCGAAAATCATCATGCTGATCATCAAAATTAACCACTTGCTCTTTGGTGACGACTTGACTAATAAGCTGGCTTTTGTCGCTATCAGGTTGTTTAAAACGCAACTTCACATGCGCTAATTCATTACCTAGTTCGCCACCTTCAGTGCCACTTTTAGCGTACCTCAATTTGTCATTGTATAAGGCTTGGCTTCCTTTCAGTGTTAGTTCATACAAGGCAGTGACAGTATGCCCCGCCCCTATGTCACCAGCATCAACTTTGTCATTATTAAAGTCTTCATCAGCTAATTGCCTATTCTCGTATCCCAGTAAGCGATACTCAGCTACGGTATTAGGGTTAAACTCCACCTGAATTTTGACGTCTTTCGCAATCATTTGCATGGTGGCGTCAACTTCATCCACCAGCACTTTTCGAGCCTCATTAATGTTGTCGATATAAGCATAATTACCATTACCCGCGTCAGCCAACTGCTCCATCAAGTGATCATTGTAATTGCCGTCTCCAAAGCCCAACGTGGTTAGCGCAATACCTTCTTCCCTTTTACGTTCTATCAACTCAATCAATGCATCATGGTCGACTAAGCCGACATTAAAATCACCATCAGTCGCGAGTACCACTCTATTCACACCCTCATCGATAAAAGCTTGTTGCGCTAACTGATAGGCAAGCTCTATCCCCGCTGCACCATTCGTTGAGCCACCCGCCTTAAGTTGTCCTAATGCCCGTGTAATCGTAGCCGTTCTATTGCCTTTAGTTGGCTCTAGCACCACGCCAGATGCTCCCGCATAGACCACAATAGACACACTGTCTTTTTCATCAAGCTGTTTGCTCAGCAATACTAAAGATTGCTTGAGTAACGGTAGCTTATCAGGTTGATTCATTGACCCTGACACATCCAGTAAGAACACTAGGTTAGACCCCTTATTGTCCGTTTGTATGGGTTCGAAACCTTTCAAACCAATACGCAATAGATGCCTTTCTTGATTCCAAGGTGCTGTTGCCAATGCTGTGTTCACAGAAAAAGGCTGCTCCACGTTCTGTGGTGCATCGTATTGATAGTCAAAGTAATTGATGAACTCTTCCACTCGCACAGCATCAGTAGGAGGCAAAGCTCCTTGGTTTAACAGGCGTCTGGAATTGCTATAACTCCCCGTATCAACATCAATGGAAAAGGTCGAAACCGGATCAGATGTAACCACTTTTACGCCATTTTCTTCAATGTGATGGTAGTTTTCTGTATGAATAGGCTCATGGAAATAGCCTGACTGAACAACTGCATGACTTTGAAGAACATTGGCATAGCTTCGCTTTGCCTTGAACTCACTCATACTGGCTCCTGCAACATCGTACACTATTGCGTTTGCCTGCAACTCATCCGAGGCATGAAGCTCAGTGGCTGGCTCAGATTCAATATTAACGCTGATTTCCTTACCTTCTTTTCGTTGAGGAGGTTGTTCTATGTTTTCTCTTTTGGTTTCTTGAGGAGTATTCTTTGCCGTTACATTTTCATTCGGGCCTGCACAACCTAATACTAAAGCGACGGTCATACTGACTAGACTCAACCTAAAGAGGGAGTAGGTGTTAATTCTCATTGGTAAACGTTGTTTTCTCGTATTAGTCACACATTTAATATCACTCATGGTAAGTCCTTAATTTATTTGCTTACAAGGTATAAACGGCCGACTCATCGGGAGGGGTTATTTATTTTTAAAATAATGCTTTTAGCGTTTAACGCTTACATTCCGTGTTTCACCTTATCGGCCTAGCGGCCTTTGTGTCGATCGCATTATATTTTGAATGACTCATGTTTCTTTGTTCAAAGGTGTGTTGTTCTGGTGAAATTATCAATGACGAGAATACTATGTTGGCTTACTTTATCGATGGCCGCTCTTGCACATCAGGCCTATTCAAGCTCGCTTATCAACGATAACAATGTTCTGGATGAACAGCTCTGTTTTCGAAACCAGTATGAAAGCTATGACACATGGCTTGATAAAATCAAGGAAGAAACCGAACAGCAAACCAAAAGTGAATACCGAATTAAACAGCGATTGCGTCATTTCCAACGATTTTTTAAACGCGACAATTTCGAGCGTTATCAAGCGTCACTGGCATGCTCAACATTTACCTATGCTGTCAATAGTACCCCCGTTCAAGGCTATGTTATAAAACCTAAGGCTGAAGGTAATTACCCCGTCCTCATCTTTAATCGGGGCGGTAATGGTAACTTTGGACATGTAGACTTTACTACCTTGGTAGCACGATTATTCCCTCTCGCGGAGAAGGGCTTTATCATTATTGGCAGTCAGTACAGAGGGACTTTTCAGCGCAACCCCATATACAGAGATGAATTTGGCGGTAAAGATGTCGATGATGTTGTAGCTATTGCGGGCCTAATCCCCTCCATTGAGGGGGCTAACACTACTCGTATCGGTATGTTTGGCAGCAGTCGTGGAGGCATGCAGACATTTTTAGCTCTGCAAAGGCTGGATAATATTAAAGCAGTCGCAGCTATATCAGGCGACTCTGACCTTATCCAAGGTTTAGAGTATCGACCGGAGATGGAGCGCGTTTATTACAATCGTATTCCTAATTATGAACAAAACAAACAACAAGCTTTAGAGGCAAGATCTGTCTTACTCTGGGCAGATAAAATTGATAAAGATATCCCAATCTTATTAATACACGGAGACAAAGACAAACGCGTGTCAGTCAATCACTCGTTACGCCTAGATGAGAAGCTAACAGCACTCAATCACCCACATAAACTGGTTATATACCCCGGGGAAGGACATGATTTATACCGATACAAAAGCGAGTCTATTCAAGAGCTAGATGATTGGTTTAAACAGCACTTATAACGTCAACTGTTCTTTACTGATTGCTATGGCTCGTCTCATGCAACCATAGGCCACACACACCTGTATAATACGAAATACAAATAAGTCGAGGGAGAAGTGAGTCAATAAAGTAAACCACGCATAGCTAAAGCAAAGCATCATGGTATACAGCGTAAAAATAGGCTCTGACAGAATACGATCTAAACCAGCTTTAAACTTTGTTCCCTTGCCAAGCAATAAGCACAGACCAACAACTGACGCTATACTCACTACCAGATACATAAAACGAATCATAACAATGGATTGGATCGATAAAGCTTCCGCAGCCTTCCAAACAACGACACCAAAGACAAACCTTTCTAACGTTAATATAGATAGGCCGACCACCAATATAGCCCATATAACCTGTTGATTGAGTTTGCTATGACTTTCCCTAACACGCATGGTCAAAATACTCGGTGTTGACAAGACAACCTGCCATAGGAGTTTTAAAGAGTCGCCTCGCTCTTCACCTGCCTTTTCCGAATCAGCGGCCTCCAGTAAATCGCCAATCATCGCCTCTCGATAATGCTCTGGGCAAATCAGATTCAACCAACGTATAACGAAAGTCTTCACTAAATGATACATCATTGGCTACCTTTCATGATCAAACTTAGGGAGGTCTGTGATAAAAGATTGCAACATAACAATGCTCTTATTCAGTGCTTCATGACCGGATTCTGTGACACGAAAGTAGCGTTTAGCTCTCCCCCCTCTCTCTTTGGTTGGCTCTCCCTCAAAGCTGGTTAATAATTCTTTTGCTTCTAATCGACTTAGTGTTGCGTACAAAGCACCAACAGACACTTGCCTACCGCCTCTCTCAGCAATCTCTTCCTTGATTAATGTGCCATAAGCCTGTTCACCAACGTGCAAAATTGTCGCCATCACGACAATTTCGAACTCTCCTAAAGAATAAAATTTGCTCATTTCGCTCGCTTTTGCTATATATTCTACATTATAGAATATATAGGTGTTAGATCACTATGACAACTCACACATTCGCTAGTATGAATAAAGTATTGTATGTATTTTCCTTATTATTGATTCACTCTGCGGTCTTCGCAAGTACTGGCTTTAACCCAAAAATAGAAAAGGCTATTCAGGAACAGCTAACTACGGATCAGATTAGCTACAGCAATCCGTTGACTCAATCAGACTTACTCGCCGTAACAGAACTACAGCTAGTCGACTTAGGTTTATCAAACCTGCGTGGACTAAATCAACTTAAGAACCTAAAAGCACTCAACCTTTCAAACAACCAACTCACCCAACTCACAGCACTAGCCGATTTAACACAGCTTGAACAATTACTAGTAGACAACAATCAATTAACGTCTCTGACAGGGCTTGAGCACATGAAGAAAATTAGAGTGATATCTGCAATCAATAATCATATTGAGAAAATTGACAGTGTGAAGCAGTTATCTGCGCTGGTTGGCATTACTTTGGGTAACAATCGCGTACGAGATTTATCCCCTTTTAAAGAGTTAGAGCACATCAAGGCGATCTGGATACCCGACAATCTGATTACCGATATATCTCCACTGGAAAACCTAACAGGCCTCAAAATACTGGTGTTAGGTGGAAATTTCATCCAAGATTTCAGACCACTAACCAATAAAGTCAACATGGTAGATTTAGGCTTATTTAATTGTGATATTACCGATCTATACATGTTGAGGAACATGCAAAAGCTAGAGCGATTAACACTTCAAAACAACCGCATCCATGACCTCTCATCACTTGGAAAACTACAATCACTAGCTTGGCTTGATATTAGAAATAATCAAATCACTTCGCTAGAACCATTGGCTAACAACAAACGACTCAGCAAACTATTCGCATCCAGAAATCAACTGTCCGAACTCACTGCGTTAAAAGATGCCTCTGCGTTACAATGGCTGATAGTCGATGCAAACAATCTGTCATCTATTCACGAAGATGTCTTACCAAAATCTATCGAACAACTCTCGATATCAAACAACCGACTGAACGATGATGACTTAACAACAATTAGAAATGGTTTAAAAACCAAAACGAAAATCACTTTTTACCCGCAAGCGAATCAATCGATTTTCGACAAGCTCGACAAACAAAAACCGACAGACGATATTGATGCAGCAACATTAAACAATTGATCTTTATCGTATAATTTTGCAGTGAATACTTGATTTTTCAGCAGATTTGCGGCTAAAGCCGCTTCCACAGGAAGCTGAGTCAATAAAAACAGTCACTGTGGGACCGATTTCTCGACAGCGTGTTTCAGGTGCAGTCTAACTCACATCTTTGTAGTCAAATCGGGAATGACTTTAGGACACCGACTTTCCCGAATTTAACACCTATGACCAGCCCCTAGTAAATTAATACGACTTATTGCTCTTCGCGAGTAAACACCATTTGCTTACTGTCTGAGTCATTTTGACTATACTGATAGCCCCCTAAATCAAACCCTTGTAACTGTTCGGTCTGCGTTAAACGGTTTTGAATAACGTAACGCGCCATCATACCTCGCGCCTTTTTAGCGAAAAAGCTGATAATTTTGTACTGGCCGTTTTTCCTATCTTTAAAGATAGGCGTTAGCACTGGGTTGTCTAAAGATTGAGTCACAACAGATTTAAAATACTCATTCGATGCGAGGTTAACGAGCACTTCATCACTGTTTGTCGTCATAGCTTCGTTCAGCTTTTGAGTGATACTCTTCCCCCAAAACTCATACAGATTCTTACCACGACTAGACGCTAATTTGGTCCCCATTTCCAAGCGATAAGGTTGCATAAGATCTAACGGTTTTAACAACCCATAAAGCCCGGATAAAATGCGTAAGTGCTTCTGAGCAAAATCAAAATCATCATCGCTAAAAGAGGCCGCCTCTAAGCCTGTATAAACATCACCATTAAAAGCAAGTAATGCTTGTTTGGCATTATCTGTAGTAAAGGGGATAGACCAGCTTTCATAACGAGCAACGTTTAAGCCTGCTAACTTATCACTAATGCTCATGAGAGAAGAAACATCAGCCGGTGTTAACGTGCGGCACGTTTCGATAAGTTCAGCAGCATCATCTAACATCTCTGGCATAGAGAATACTGAGGTGCTCGCAGGTGTGTCGTAATCTAAGTTTTTAGCAGGAGAAACAACCAACAACATAAGAGTTCCTTGATATAAAGGCCGTTTATAATACGGCCTATAATACTATAACTAATGCATTTGTGTCTGCTGTAATGCCGTTAAAAGGTGCTCATAAACAAGATCGTCAAACGCACAAAAGATGACTTTCCGAATACTATCCAATTGCGTCACTTCCGCTGTCACTGTCGATACAGCGATCTGACACGCTTGATCAATCGGATAACCATACACTCCACAACTTATTGCAGGAAAAGCAATCGTTCTCAAATTATGTTGGGCCGCTAACACCAATGCGTTTTTATAACAGTCTGATAGCAACGCTGACTCTTTGTGTTCCCCACCTTGCCAAACGGGGCCTACAGTATGGATCACTTTTTTAGCAGGTAGGCCATATGCTCCTGTTATTTTAGCTTCCCCTGTTTCACAGCCATTAAGGCGTTTGCACTCAGCCAACAGGTCGGGTCCTGCGGCACGATGAATAGCACCATCAACACCGCCGCCGCCCAATAAGCTTCTCTTCGCAGCATTAACAATAGCGTCAACACCGAGTGTCGTGATGTCTTCTTGTAAAATAGTCAGCTTTGCAGACAATTGTAAATACTCAATATAGTTTTTTGCTATCATATCGCAAAAATGGCCCAACCTATTATTGAATGAGGATCTATGTCAAACCAATTAGAATCACTACGTAAAATCACGACTGTTGTTGCTGACACGGGTGATATTGAAGCGATTAAACAATATAAGCCAGTTGACGCAACAACCAACCCCTCTTTGTTATTAAAAGCTGCACAAATGGCGCAATACAAGCCATTGATTGAAGAAGCGACAGCCTGGGCAAAAAAACAATCTAATGACCCTGCACAGCAAGTCATTGATGCAGGTGATAAATTGTCAGTCAATATCGGGGCAGAAATTCTTACAACTATCCCAGGCAGGATTTCAACCGAAGTTGATGCTCGTTTGTCATTTGATACAGCTGCCAGTGTTGCTAAAGCGCATAAGCTAATCAATCTTTATGAGCAAGCAGGGATAGGCAAAGAACGCGTACTCATCAAACTTGCATCTACCTGGGAAGGCATTCGTGCTGCAGAAGAGCTTGAGAAAGCAGGCATCAATTGTAACCTCACTCTTTTATTCAGCTTTGCTCAAGCTCAAGCCTGTGCAGAAGCTGGCGTGTTTTTAATATCGCCTTTTGTTGGCAGAATCCTTGATTGGTATAAGAAAAGTACAGGTAAAGACAGTTACGAAGCCGCAGAAGATCCTGGCGTTGTCTCTGTTACCAGTATATACAACTATTATAAAGAGAACGGCTACAAAACTGTTGTGATGGGAGCGAGCTTCCGCAATGTGGGTGAAATACTTGAACTCGCTGGGTGCGATCGTCTAACCATCAGCCCGCAGCTATTACAAGAACTCTCTGATACTTCAGGTGAAGTCGAAGCCAAGCTAGTTGACAAAGGGGCAACGACCACAAACAACGAAGCACTGACAGAGCAAAGTTTCCGCTGGGCAATGAACGAAGATCCAATGGCGACTGAAAAGCTGTCAGAAGGTATCCGCAACTTTGCTATTGACCAAGTTAAGCTAGAAACGGTTCTCGCAGATTTTCTTTAAGCCACCTTCTGTTTAAAATGTAGTTTTACAACGCCTTATATCGTGAAAATGCGATATAAGGCAAAATCATGTAATTTTACTACATTTATGATCCATAAAGCCTTAACATAGAAAGATCATATTAAGATGCTAATGTTTGATGGCTTTGTTGCCCGCTTTACATGTACTCATTAAAACCTCTCGTTAATCGGCATTGCGGTCGCTATATACATCAGCGTTAAATATTACAAAGCATCTATACTACAAATGAGTAAACTACACGGAGTCATCCATGGCAAGCATTACACAAACGACGACTTGGAAAGAATTGCAACAACTCGCAACTGGCATAGAGAGTCAACACATGCGAGATTGGTTTGCTGACGACAGTAAGCGTGTCGAAAAATACACGCTTAGTGCTTGTGGAATGACACTGGATTTCTCAAAAAACCTGATTACCGATGATATTTTCAACACTCTAATTAAATTGGCTCAGCAGCAAAAGGTTAGTGAGAAACGTGAAGCCATGTTTGCCGGTGATATAGTCAATTACACCGAGCAGCGCGCTGTTTTACATACTGCATTACGCAATTTTTCTGGAAAGCCTGTCATAGTCGATGGCCAAGATGTGATGCCAGAAGTCTTGGCAACCCAAGACAAGATCAAACAATTCGTGCAGCGAGTACATCAGGGTGAGCACCTTGGTTATACAGAGAAACCCATAAAAGATGTTGTTGCTATTGGTATTGGGGGGTCGTTTCTCGGCCCCAAGATTATGTCAGAAGCACTCAAGCCTTATTGGGTCAAAGGCATTAAAGTTCATTTCGTGGCCAATGTAGACGGTTGTCATATACATGATGTGTTGAGTCAAATCGAACCTGAAACAACACTGTTTGTCATGTCATCAAAGTCATTTAGTACTCAGGAGACTTTGCAAAATACCTTATCAGCAAAAGCCTGGTTTTTAGAGTCGAGTGCTAGCCAATCAGATATCGCTAAACACTTCGTCGCTGTATCTTCTAATGTCAAAGCTGCGACAGAGTTTGGTATTGCAGAAGAAAATATATTTCCTATGTGGGATTGGGTAGGTGGACGCTATTCGCTATGGTCCGCTATCGGTTTACCGATTGCCTTGGTATTAGGGTATGACCATTACTATCAAATACTGCAAGGTGCCTACGAAATGGATAGACACTTCGTAGAAACGCCTTTATCACAAAATATACCAACCATTATGGCTATGCTCGGTGTCTGGTACAGCAACTTTTTAGGCGCCCAAAGTCATGTGCTACTGCCTTATTACCATTATTTACGAGGCTTCCCCGCATACGTACAACAATTAGATATGGAAAGTAATGGTAAAGGCGTTAACAGTGATGGCGAATTTGTTGATTACACAACAGGCCCAGTCATCTGGGGGAGTGAAGGAACAAACGGTCAACACTCGTTCCATCAATTAATTCATCAAGGGCAAGTCCTTATTCCAGCCGACTTTATGCTACCACTCAGAGTCCCAAATCAAGATAATACACATCATGCTATGCTGGCTTCGAACTGCTTTGGTCAAACACAAGCGCTTATGCAGGGTAAAACTTTCGACGAATGCTACGCTGATTTAAGCCATAACGATCTTCCAGAAGAAGAGAGAGTTAGGTTGGCTAAGCATAAAACGATGCCAGGCAACAAACCGAGTAATACATTGTTGTTTGAGGAATTAGATCCTAAAACGTTAGGATCTTTAGTCGCACTATATGAGCACAAAGTGTTTATCCAAGGCGCTATTTGGGGAGTCAACTCGTTCGATCAATGGGGTGTAGAGTTGGGTAAAGTATTAGGTAATGCCGTGTTAGATGAACTTCAAAATACACAATCCGAGCCGCAATTTGATAGTTCAACAAACCAACTCATTACACGCTTTAAAAAGAGCTTATTCTAGTAACCCATTCACTTGTGGGACTGAATTCATTCAGGAGTAACCTTAACTGGTTGTACTTTCCCGGTTAAAACCGGTCCCACAAAATAACTCAATGGTTGAACCCGATACTACTGTGGGACTGAATTCATTCAGGAATAGCCTTAACTGGTTGCACTTTCCCGGTTAAAACCGGTCCCACAGAGCAAAAATCAGTATGAACAAAGCCTGTGGGATAGAATTTATTTGGGAACAACAGCCTTACGCTGCCAGTAGCTTCAATAATTTATTTTGTTCTGAGTCACTATTAACATCATCAATAGCAGTCAGCAATGCCCGCTTTAATGCCAGTGTCACTTCGTTACGTTTAACCAACTTAGTTAGCACATCAGCTTTACTATACGACGAACTTAAATGAGACTGGGTAATATCAATAATACCCAATAAAACGGTTTCATTGACTTCATTATCGAGTATTTCTTTAAGGACACGAGAAAGCTCGGAGTCAGATTGAATCGCCTTACTGCTATCTAAAAAATCGAGCCATTGTTGATCACCATATTGCCTATCTTTAACAAGTGCTTTTAGTACTTTCGCTTGTTCGAAATCAGATTGGATGTAACCTGCTGACACATAACTCAGTTCAGACAAAACATTGGCCGGTAAATCCGTTTTCTTCAGCGAAATAAACAACTTGCTCATTTCAAAATCAGACCCTATCGTCTTACTCTGCTCAAGAAATTTCATCCAATGTCCTTGTGACAAAGGCTGATTACTGGCCATAGCTCTCATGACTTTTGATAATTCAAAATCAGACTGAATGTTCGACAATAAACTTATCGACGTCTCTATAGCTTGGTCGGACAATGGCTTGTTCTCAAACAAATAAGTGAGGTAACGCCCCTGATTAAAATCGCTGTTTATAGGTGCCACACGCTCTAGCACCAGACTTTCACCACCGACACGATAGAGACGCTCTATCCGCTCCGGAATATTAACGCCACTTTGACTATACAAGATGGGCACAACAGACGCTAAAAATGCCTTAGCCTCATCGTCAAATTCAACAGGTGCTCCGTTAACTTCATATTCAGTCCCGACCTCACCATCAGCTAAGCCACGCAATACTAGCCTTTGTCTGTCAGTAGCGACTCTACTGGATACATTAATTTTACTACCGGGTGCTAAATACAAAATTTCCGTTTCTTCGGGATTAACACGCATCTCACCATGCAAGCTCATAGAGACATTCACGTCAGAGCCGTCGGTAGCTTGATAATCGGCATTGCTCGTATGACGATAATAGCTCAGTGAGCACCCTGACAAGGTTGCAGCAAGAACCACTGGGACAACTATTCTCTTTAACTTACTTAGCACTTTAATCTCCATTTCATATAACATCGTAGGCATGCTCTAAGGTGAGCCATCAATGATAACAATACAAGTACAATATCAATCCGCATAGATTCAGCGAGAGTTAAACGCTTGTAAAGCTCGTTAGAGGCTTCAGGGGTTAACTATTGTCTACGCCGATTGATATAAGACAATAACGCTATTTAACAGCTAATATCTTATCAATGATTGCTTGATCATCTGGTAATAAGCCCGACGCTGGTAGCCGAGGTATAACTTCACGCCATAATGGGTGCATGGCAAAAGCTTTTTTGAATAGAGGTAAGCTCTCATCGACACGATCAACAGCAGCAAGGGTAGCAGCATGCCAAAATATCGCTTCGTGATTTTGGGGCATCATTGTTTCCGCTTCAGTATAAGCAGCAAGTGCCTCATCAACTCTACCTTCGGTCATTAAATCGTCACCATCTGTCATGCGAGCGTAAGCACGTGAAACATGGAGCAAACGTGCCAGCTCTTTAATCGGTGTTTGATGATCATCAACACGTAAGTCAACAACACGCCCCTTCCACAACGGAGTTCCTTTGTCGCCCTCGACAACCAAGAGAGCAGCAGACTGCCTACCTCGAATATCACCGCCTTCTCCCTGAGCCGCTTTTAAAGCTGCCATCATACGTCCTGCCAAGTCTAACTGACTTGTTTTAAATGCTTCTGCCATAGCACGACAGACGGTGTCTTTCTCCATCAAGTTTGCTTGTACAGTAAAATCTTCACCAACAATATGGCAATGCGCCTTAATGGCTTTGCTACCGGTATGCACTGAAGTATCACCTTCAGCGTCAATCATGCCAACTTGCCTCACATTTTCGAATTCATCCTTTGCAATTAACGCTTTTAACGTCTTAGAGGCAGAATGCCCCTTTGCCATCATATCTAACCCGTAAGGGCCATAACTCACTTCAGTAAAGCTCTGTGTAGCAACAGCCCCCACACCTGGTCTCGCCCAAATCACATTAGTTCCCACAGAAAACCAATGTGATTGCACGGCCGCGCCTAATTGGCCAGTTTTGGCGTCTCTGGCAACAATGGAGTAGGTATGACCAGGACGAATAGGTAAGTTTTCTCTTTTGTACTCGGCAGCATAACTGGGGATAGAAACCAAACTCAATAAAGTAAACAAGTTGAGTATTCGGACAGACGATTTAAGCATGGCATTTATCTATTGGTTGATTGTGATTGACTGCTAGCCTAGCGCTATTTTTAACTCTGGACAATCTTGCTTCAACAATCGAAAAACCAAGCTGTAAATAAGGAATCAACTCCTGTAGGCTCTATGGAAAACGATAATTCATCACAAACATCTAAAACTATGGCAAACGAAAAAAATGTTCTTGGAAAACCGTTAAAACTCTGTTGTGGTAACGGTGGATTTACTCGTGAAGGATTTTGTTATGTCCCTCCAAGTGATTACGGCAATCACAGCGTTTGTATTATTGCCACCGAAGAGTTTCTGGAATTTTCAAGGGCCGTTGGTAATGACTTATCAACACCCGTCCCCGAATACCAATTCGAAGGGTTAAAGCCCGGCGACAAGTGGTGTTTATGTGCAGGACGATGGGAACAAGCCAGGCAACACAATAAAGCACCAAAAATCGTTTTAGAAGCAACCAACGAAGCTTGTTTAAGTGAGGTCAATTTGGAAGATCTTAGAACATACGCCTATGATCAATAGCTTGGCAGGCTCTAAACAACTTGCTTATGCATTTTCCACAATGGTGATACTTCACGTAGTTTAGTTAGCGTTGAACGAATGGTATCGATCGCATAATCAATCTCTTGTTCTGTGGTAAAGCGACCAACACTGAACCGCAATGAACTATGCGCAAGCTCGTTGTCCAAACCCAATGCAGTTAGGACATAAGAAGGCTCTAAGCTTGCCGATGTGCAGGCCGAGCCCGATGATATCGCCAAGTCTTTTAAGGCCATCAATAACGTTTCACCTTCTACATAGCCAAAACTAACATTAAGAGCGCCAGCTATTTTGTGCTGTGGCGAACCATTCACATAGACGGCCTCTATATCTCTAATACCGTCCCATAACCTATCACGTAATATCGCAATACGATTATTCTCTTCTTGCATATCCGCTTTAGCAATACGAAAGGCTTCGCCCATGCCCACAATCTGATGAGTAGCCATAGTACCAGAGCGCATGCCCCATTCATGCCCACCACCATGAATTTGGGCTTGCAGATGAACACGGGGTTTGCGACTCACATAAAGCGCCCCTATTCCTTTAGGGCCATAAGTTTTATGTGCAGAAAACGACATCAAGTCAACAGGTAGAGATTTAAGATCAATCTCAACACGGCCTGTACTTTGAGCGGCATCGACATGGAATACCACACCATGTTCCCGACAAATTTCACCAATAGCTTCAATGTCTTGAATGACACCTATCTCATTGTTTACATGCATAACCGACACTAGCACAGTGTCATCACGTAAACTTTGCTTCAATAATTCTAGATCCAACACACCGTCAGTTTTAGGATCAAGATAAGTGACATCAAAACCTTCGCTCTCTAGTTGCTCACAGCTGTCTAAAACCGCCTTATGCTCAGTGCTTAGCGTAACGATGTGCTTACCTTTATCTGAATAATAGTGAGCAGCCCCTTTAATGGCTAGATTGTCTGACTCTGTTGCACCTGAAGTAAAAACAATCTCTCGTGGATCAGCGTTAACTAATGCTGCGATATGACCACGAGCAACATCAACCTCTTCTTCTGCCTGCCACCCAAACCGGTGTGATTTGGAGGCTGGATTGCCAAATACGCCGTCCAGTGTCAGACATCGTGTCATTTCAGCAGCCACCCGAGGATCGACGGGCGTAGTTGAAGCATAATCTAGGTATATAGGCGTTTCGGGTTTAGTGATGTTCATTCTTAACTCTATATTACTGGGTCAAAAGCTTCTTGAGCCAACCTAATCTCTTCTGACAAATCGAGATCATCAAAGTCATTAGGATCGAGACTTGGTATACTCTTAGTACAAACCTCACCTCCCATCTTATTGATTTCCATACACATGTCTTCGACTTTGCCATCCATCAGGTGTAGGTGCTCAAGCATTTTACTAATAGCATGTGCTATAGGATCAGGGTTGTCGGGAGAAACAGCATAAGACTCAAACCCATACTTAGCTGCAATCTTGTTCATCGGGTCGTTTTCACTCTTAGGTTTTTGCGCAGCAATAACTCGTCCAGGTATACCAACAACAGTTGCACCTTTGGGGACATCTTTAACTACGACAGAGTTAGACCCAACCTTGACACTCTCGTGCATGGTAATAGGCCCTAATATTTTTGCTCCTGCACCAACAACAACATTGTTTCCAAGTGTTGGATGGCGTTTACCTGCGTTCCAGCTCGTCCCGCCAAGCGTCACGCCATGATAAATAGTCACATCATCACCAATCTCAGCGGTTTCGCCAATAACAACACCCATGCCATGGTCGATAAAAAAACGACGTCCCAATTGCGCACCAGGATGAATTTCTACACCCGTTAACCAGCGGGAAAAAGTAGAAATCGCTCGTCCCAGCCACTTCCAATCAGCTAGCCAACACTTGTGAGCAATGCGATGAAGCCATATGGCTTGTAGGCCCGGATAGTTTGTTAAGACTTCAAATGTGTTTCTAGCCGCCGGATCTCGGTGGAAAACGCTTTCAATATCTTCCTTCATTCTTTCAAACATAATATGCCTAATCAGCCTTTTTTATCGCTTTATCTACCGCAGATAAAATTCCACGGAGGATATTGAGTTCTTGTACTTCTGGTCGCGCACGATTGTATAGGCGCTTCAGCTTCTGCATTACCATACCGGGATGTTTAGGTACGATGAAAGAGGTTTTCTGTAAAGTACTCTCCAAGTGTTCATAAAAACGCTCTAAATCTTCAACCAGAGGATACTCACTTTGTGATTCAACATGCTGGTCTTTATTACGCCATGCTTTACGTATTTCATAGCTAAATACTTGCACCGCAGCAGCCAAATTCAACGAGCTATAATCTGGGTTCGCGTCAATATTAACGTGAAAATGGCATTGTTGAAGCTCTTCATTGGTCAAGCCGCTATTCTCGCGTCCAAAAACTAGTGCGACAGGATAATCATCAACTTCTTGAACAAGTTTCGTGGCACATGATGTAGGATCCAACATAGGCCAAGCTAATGTCCTAGATCGAGCACTTGTTCCCACAACTAACCCACAATCAGTAATAGCTTCACTCAGAGTATCAACCGTTTTTGCGTTCGCCAGAATATCGCTCGCACCAGCGGACATAGCGCTCGCTTTGCCATCAGGTGCAGTGACTGGATCAACTAACCACAACTGACTTAACCCCATGGTCTTCATCGCCCTAGCCGCAGCGCCAATATTGCCCGTATGCGATGTGTTGACCAAAATTATCCGAATGTTATCCAGCATAAATGTAAAAACTCACTATAAAAGATGAAGCGAAACGCGCCTGATTCGCAAAGTATTGATGAAGACGTAACACGTAATAATACCATATATGGTTAGCTGAGCTATATATCAAGCCTCTCACAATATGATCCAGCGATACCAAGGATCACTTCAGTGATACAGGTATTCTTAGTGGCATAAATATATAACTGAAGTGAAACAACGACCAGCTTACAGCTGTGCGGGTATATATAGTGGTTGCTTTGGCTGGCGGCTTTGTTAAAATCGCGCCCTAAATGAGGTCTTGCTTAAAAATTAGGCAAGTCTTAACTTATCGTTCTTTACAAAATTGGTGGTTTGTTATGCATCCTATGCTAAATATAGCAGTTCGTGCAGCCCGTTCGGCTGGAACAGTGATTACACG
>CAZXIN010000036.1:0-60347 GCA_964640795.1 uncultured Pseudoalteromonadaceae bacterium
AGCTATGTTTTTACCAGCGTTTATCCATTTCGGTGGTCGGTGTTTTTATGCTGGTAATAGGCTTGTTTCTATGGTGGACGAATCATTTACAAAGCAACACGCAGCTGCACGCTCAGCAGCTTCTTCATGCTGATTTAGCGCAGCAGTTAGTTAACAATCATCCTGCATTTAGTAATGCTAATAATCAGCCTGATCGCGTTAATCAGCTCCTGAACGATTTGAGCAGCTTAATGCCAGGTTTTGAGTTTTATTTATTGGATACGCGTGGACAGATTACCCACCGCCTAGATACTAATGTGCCTTTGGAACGATCGTTGGTCGATTTAACACCTATTCAGGGGTTTATTAGCAACGATAAAAACGCTGCGATACGTGGTGATGACCCTTTGCATATTGATACTGACAAGGTCTTCTCTGCGGCGGCTCTGGTTTCTGAGCAAGAGATGCGAGGGTATTTGTATATCATTATTGGTGGCCGACAATACGAATCGGTTATTGGTATGCTGAATCATGACAAGTCAATGCAGTTGTGGGCACTTTTTGTAGCAATTAGTTTGGTATTTCTTTTAGGGTTATTGCTTGCTCTTTTCCGTTACTTTACGGCACCGTTAAGGTTATTGAGTAAAGCAATGCAAACCGTTACCTCAGCGGATTTTACGCCAGAGGCGGTCCAAAAAGGAAAAATGTCTTGGCAAGCGCAAAGTGGTAATGAAGTACAAAAACTTGGTGCAGCTTTTAATAATACCTTAGACCATATCCACGCCCAATTTGAAGAATTGCAACAACTAGACTCTATGCGTCGAGATATGCTGGCAAATCTGGCTCATGATCTGCGTACGCCTCTAGCAAAGCTGCAAGGGTATATGGAAATGTTGGAAAGCTCTACTGCAACGATGAACGATGAACAGCGTTCACGCTATGCTGCCATTTGCCGTCGAAGTGCGCAAAATTTGCAACAATTGATAAATCAAATGTTTGAATATACTTATCTTGAAACAGGGCAGTATCACTTAGAGAAAGAGTCATTCCCTGTTGCTGAGTTAGTCTATGATGTTGTTGCTAAATTTGAAGAGCAAGCGCGAGAGAAGTCGCTCAACATTATCATTAACCCCGCCCAATTTAACTATCAGGTATATACGGATATGGGTAAGCTTGAGCGTGTTTTGTCAAACATTATCGATAATGCAATTCGGCATACCAATAGTGGCGGAAAGATAGAAATTCGTGTGATTGAAAAATCTAATAATGTTCGCTTTGAAGTTATCGACAATGGTATCGGTATGAGTGAAGCAGATATCCCTAAAATATTCGATCCAAGGTATCAGGCTGAGAATACAAATGAAGAGGACGGCACCCATGCGGGACTGGGGCTGCCCATCAGTAAGAAGTTACTCACTTTATTAGATTCAGATATCCAAGTTGAAAGCCGATTAGGTCAAGGGAGCTGTTTTACCTTTGATTTAGCGATAGCTGCTTGATTTTCGGCTCTTAATTTTATAACTCTCTCGTGCACTACCCTCAAAGAAAGGCCCACGAAGCTACAATGGATTTAGCTTCTGCTGATGCAACGCCAGGGTTATCCAACAAACGCACTGATTTGTTCATACATAGTGTCGGCATTTAAGTAATCTAATCCGATCCCTTGTAAGTTTTCACCTTTCGCTATGACCAGACTTGGAAAGCCAGAAACGCCAGTTGCCTGCGCTAGCTGATGATATAGATGAATGTTTTCTTTAAATGCCTGTTGGACGGACGGACTGTTTAGTAAATTACCAAACTCACTTGGATTAAGGCCTATGTTCTTTGCACAATTAATGAGAGTGTCTTCATCAGAAGGGTTCTGTGCGTTCAAATAATATGCTTTTTGAATTTCAAGAATCATGGTTGTCTCGTATTCAATATTCAACTGCTTTGCGGCTATAACAGCTCTGCATGCTGGATATGTAGAGCGTCTAGGCTGACACTTAGACCAAAAATCGTAATTAAACTGTGTATCAGGGATGGCTTGTTCAATTCTCGACCATGTATTTTGAAGCATAGTTTGTAGATCAGAAGGCATAGGCTGGTCTGAGTCCGGAGCTAAACCGCCGACAATATATGAGATAGCTATACCATTAGCTTCTAGTTTTTGACGCAACGCCAACCAGGTTTTGTTAAATCCCCAGCACCAACTGCACATGGGATCGTGAATATAAAAAAGATTAGGTTGGTTCATAAGCCTCGTAGCTTCTCATACGTTAAATAGGTCTATTATTAGTGAATTCTTTGTTGAATGTCATGGTGTTTATTCATTTGTGATCTGGAATACGCTCATTGATTAGGCTAACTGTTGCGACGACTTAGGTGTCCAGTCAATAATTGGCAATGCACCTGTTGCTGCTTAGAGTAAGGCCACTGAGGTACCAAGAAGGGTATTCTGCGGCTTTAGTATAGAATTGCTGACATGGTTAAATACTAAAAACTAAACTCAGGTATAGTTACTTTTCATGACTTGATTCAATATCATATACCTACTCACTAAGGTGTTCATTCAGAATATCTTGAGTTTCAATTTAATAGAATGTAAAGGATGAATGATGAATACAAGTATTGGAAACAAAATGTTAGAGCTTTCTGCTGCTGAAACTATGAGTGTTGCTGGCGGAATGGGAATTCAAGCAGATCAAGTTTGTCGTTTTACTGCTGAAGGTGGCTTTGTTTGTGAACCCGCTCCTCAGGAACCAAGACCTTTTCCAGGCGGTTTCCCGGTAGTAAACTAAGCTGCAACTAGCTTGATTTCTGCGATTAGTTAAGCTATTCGCAGAAATACCTAAAATCTGTGATGTGATACTCTTAACTTTCTGGAGTGTTTTCAACGCTTTAAATGTGTTTCTCTTTTTCTTCTTTTATCTATATCACATTCGTCAATCTCGGCATTTCAACTCCTTTTATTTAGTATTAAAATAGTCGCATAACCTATTTTGAACCCAAAGGTCACATATGGCATTGTCTCTTCAAGATCAGCTGCTTAAAGCTGGGCTAACTGATAAAAAGAAAGCAGTCAAAATAAAAAACGAGAAACGCAAAAAGAATAAGGTGAATAAGAAGCATAAGATCGTTGAGGTTGACGAAAATGCTCAAGCAGCGCAGGAAGCGCTAGAAGCCAAAAAAGCGAAGGATAAGGAGCTAAATGCCAAAGCCAAGCAAGCCTCTGATGAGAAAGCGATCCTAGCCCAAATAAAACAACTTATTGATGTCAATAAACAGCCCAAAAACAATGGTGAGGTTATTTGCAACTTTACCGATGAGAATAAGATAAAACGTCTATTCGTCAATGAAGTAACCAATAAACATATCAGTCAAGGTAAGCTAGCTATTGTCAAAGGTATTGACGGTTATGAGATTGTGCCGACGCCGGTTGCAGATAAAATAGCAGAGCGAGACGAAAGTTTTGTTGTTTATATTGCATCTGCTGAGGTCCAAGCTGAGAACCAATCAGTATCAGAAGAAGATGATTGGTACGCAGATTACGAAATTCCAGACGACTTATCTTGGTAATTTGAGGTGCTTTTAGGGCGAACTGACTAGCTCAGTTCGCTAGCCATTACAGTAGTTTAAAGCTTTGAACGTTGGCGATTAATTGTTCTTTGTGTTTTTCCCAACTTGCTTCGGTATCTGTAGCTGTGACGACATACATGATATTGCCTTTCTTAAATGCTTTCGCGCACCAGTGAAGGCTCTGGCCTTGCAGCAAGCCTTTGTATTCGATTGATAAGCTTTCGCTGTTCTTGCCTTCTTCAATGGAAACGAGTGTCAGACCAATCGCACTGAATTGTTGTTCTGTGACCGTTTTGTATTCCGCTATTGAGCCAGCGTAAGGTTGAAGCTGCACATTGACGTTGGCAGAGAATCCGTTAGTGGGTGGAAGAAGCATTTGGAGAGGTGTACTGCCCTGCACGTTTTGTTGGCTTTCTAAACTATTGATTGAGAAACCAGATTCAGGGAAGACTAAGGGACCCGCGTTGGCTGAACTAAAATACAAACAAGTCATGGCTGCAAGGGTTACTAATTTTTTCATGTTGTTTCCTACGTTGAAATTTATACTATCTTAGCGTGAAAACATGTCATATAGATGACTTTTATGGCGTTGGAGGGCTTACCAACTCCCTTTCCAACATAGAGGTTGATATTAACTAAAAAAACGCATGAGATGCGACATTAGGAATACCCTGATCACTGCACGGGAAGTGTTACCAACAGTACCTCAAATCGTCTCAAACAACTTAGAGTTTAAGTTTGCGCATAAGTATTGGGTTCGTTGTTGCCTGTACTATGAGAGTAAACAAAACGACGCCAAAGCCAATAGATTGGATGGTCCACCAATAAGGTAACTCCGTTGGCAAAGATAAGACGAGTGCAATGGTAACTGCACCACGCAGCCCACCCCAAATCATGATAGGTGGGTACTTGGTCGGTGTTTTCTGACCAAAAGTGACATTATTAAGCCAAACAGAGCTATAAACAGCGACCAATCGGGATATAAAGGCTGCAACAATAGCAAGTAACATGGCAATCCACATCGTAGTGAACATGTCTATCGTAATGACTAGCCCAAGTAGAATGAATACAAAAATGTTGGCAAAGACACCAAGGAACTGCCAAATCTCATGGATATCATGATCTATTTTTTTCAGTGTTTCTTCAGCCACTTTTCTGAACGAAACAGCTGCAAAAAGAACGGCAACAACGCCTGAAACATGCAGATTATGCTCTGCAATATAGAAAGTACCATAAGCTAATAACAACGTGGTTAATGTCATGTTAGCTGCTGACTTATCAATCAATTGAGTGAGTTTGGCTATGACAAACCCAATGAGAGCGCCAACAATGATGCCGCCACCAAAGACAAAGCCAAACTCACCTAACGCGCCAAGTACTGATGGTTCAGATGTGCCTAATGCTATTGATAAGAGAATCCCGAATAAAACAATAGCGGTTGCGTCATTAAATAGGCTCTCACCTTCAATCAAGATATTGAGATCATCGGGTGCTTTCATTTGCTTCAATTGACTGACCACAGCGACAGGGTCTGTTGCTGAGATAACAACACCTGCTAATAAGGCTGCAATGATAGGGAAACCTTCGTGGTTAATTCCAAAAAAAAGAAAAACAGCAATAATTACGGTAGATATGACTAACCCAAGTGTTGCGAGCGTTATGATATTAGGCATAAATTTGAACAATGTTTTAATATTGAGGCTGAAAGCAGCTTCGAATATGAGTATTGGTAATAACACGAAGAGCATCAAGTCTTCAAAGTTACTCGCTCGGATCCCAGTATCCCAACCGAGGGGCTTTAATAAAAATGAGGTAATAAAGCCTAAAATAACAAGTATTAAAGAATAAGGAATTGCTACACGGCGAGCGATAATGAGTCCGATAAATCCAATCGCAGCAAACGCTAATATACTGCCAACAGTTTCAACTAACATAAATTAAACCTTATTTCTTTTGAGGAACTACAAATTCAAAACAGGTGGGACGAATGACTAGCTTAAAGACTTCCCATCTTTGATTAATCTCAGGCTCTGATGATGTCATTCTGAGATTAATGCCGTCGACTCATTGGACTCAGCATTGTTCGACGTTGAGCTAGAACTAAAACGCGAAACCTAGCGCAATACCAAACACGATGCCATCTTCAGCGCCATCATGAAAGTCGTAATGGAGTTGCGGAGAGATGGTAAAGCCACTTTCATATTCAAACTCATAAAGCATGCCAAAACGTGTTATGAAAACATCTTCTTCAGAGGTCGTTTCGAAACCTGGGCCAACTTGAGCTACGAGACCTTCGTAGATATGTATGTCGGCAACAGCTAAGAAAGACCAGGCATCAATCTCACCTCCTGCATATTCCACAACAGCACCTAGCCCAAGTAATTCGTTGACTCGGTACTCATAATCCAGCCCCGACGTAAAACCTTGCCCTTCACTATCTATATCGGTGCCACCAAGGAAAAGAGAGAGATGGTTGCGGCCGTGTTCAAAGAGGCCTTCACTATGGTGTGATCTTTCTTCACTCTGAGCCGTTGCGGTTAATAAAAGAGAGAGAAAGAGAAGTCTGAAGTAACGCATATATCGTCTCCTAAAATTTACTTGTTAGGTGTAGCAGGCTCTTAAAAACGTCTATCAAGCTTGCCTGTTTTACTTCTCTGAGTTGCCTTTAACAGTGAATTTTGTATCAAGAAATAGCTTGTCATCCCTTCCTCTATTGATAAATATCTTTGACTTATTTGCAATACTCATGCATACCATATCTAGATAGTCGTCATGATTAAAGTCAGCTGTGATAAGCGAGGCACTGTAAATTGTGTTGAGTACATTACATTACTTTGCTTACCAGTTTCCACAAACCTCACCGTTTTCTTTTTGTTGTTGAATTAACATTGCTCTATTTATACAACTCAAAATGTGAGGTGACATTAAAAATGAACAACGGCCAACAAGTTCTAGCAAAGCAGTTTTAGAGTCGATGTTGGTGAAGTGATCTGATGAGTTGAAATTTTAGTTCGATAAAATCTATCTTACAAACGTTACTAAGAAAAAATTAAACAGAGCGTGTTGCTCTTTGCTGTATAGATGTTGTTCTAAACAAAGGCTTTTTGATTGCGGCGCATACTTGTAGGTTTATAAATATAAGTCAAAAGTACGCAACAAAGAACAGCACGCTCTAGAGCAACACGCTTTAACAGTGCACACTAAAAAGAGGATTTAACCCTATGACAATGCGTCAGAACTTTGTTTCATTCGCGCTCATATCTATTGCTACAATCGGCGTCTTATCGGCATTATATCAACCGATAATTTGGGCTTTTGTCGTGGTTGGCCCCATTATACTTCTTGGCATATATGACATGTTCCAGACTGGTCATTCAATACGGCGCTTATACCCTGTGCTAGGTAGATTTCGTTATTTGCTTGAATCTGTTCGTCCAGAAATCCAGCAATATTTTGTTGAGTCTGAGACTAGCGGCATGCCTGTCCCTAGAGAATTTCGTTCATTAGTTTATCAGCGTGCGAAAGGTGACAGAGATACACGCCCATTTGGTACTATTTTTGATGTTAATCGTTCCGGTTATGAGTGGGTTAATCATTCTATGCAGCCAAAGCACTTAACGGATTTTGACCCGAGGGTTAAATTTGGTGGGCCTGATTGTAAGAAGCCTTATATGGCGTCGCCATTGAATATATCGGCGATGAGTTATGGTGCATTGAGTAAGAATGCCATTATGTCATTGAATCGAGGTGCCAAGCTTGGTGGCTTTTCTCACAACACAGGTGAGGGGAGTATGAGCCCTTATCATCTAGAGCATGGCGGTGATATTGTATGGCAGTTAGGTACTGGTTACTTTGGCTGTCGAGATGATAAAGGAAATTTTAACCCAGAGACGTTTAAAGAGAACTCGTCGAAAGACGTTGTTAAAATGATTGAAATCAAGCTTTCTCAAGGCGCGAAGCCGGGCCACGGTGGTATCCTACCAGCGGCTAAATTGACTGAAGAAATTGCCGCTATTCGTCATGTTCCTATGGGGCAAGATGTTGTCTCCCCGCCAGCGCACTCAGCATTTTCCACACCGACTGAACTGCTAGGTTTTGTTAAGCAGTTAAGAGAGTTGTCGGGTGGTAAACCTATCGGCTTCAAATTATGTATAGGCCGCCATGATGAGTTTTTGGGTGTCTGTAAGGCGATGATTGAAACGGGTATAACGCCAGACTTTATTACCGTCGATGGTGGTGAAGGTGGGACGGGTGCAGCCCCAACTGAAATGACTAACTCAGTTGGTACGCCTATCCGTGACGGTTTGATTTTTGTGAATAATGCGCTGATTGGCTTTGGGCTTAAAGATAAGATTCGTATTATTGCTTCCGGTAAGATGTTCTCTGCTTTCCATATTCTTAGAGCTATTGCTTTGGGTGCTGATGCTGTTAACTCTGCACGAGGTATGATGTTGTCACTCGGGTGTATACAAGCGCGTACTTGTAACTCTGATCACTGCCCAACAGGCATAGCAACACAGAACCCCTCGCGTAATAAGGCGATTATCGTTACAGACAAGTCTCAGCGAGTTGCAAATTTCCATCATGAAACAGTTAAAAACCTTGTTGAGCTAGTTGGTGCGGCAGGTCTGGATGGTATCCATCAACTTCAACCAAAGCATATTAACCGACGAGTTCAAGGAACTGAGGTTAAGAATTATGCGCAACTGTATCCTGTCATGGAGACGGGGGCATTACTCGATGATGCTAAAATTCCAGAGAGCTGGCGTTATGATATGGAACAAGCAAACGCCGCATCTTGGTAAGTGCTGCTGGTTAAAATAATGGCAAGCTGGGCAGCCTTTTGGCTGTTCAGCTTATTTCTTGATAGAACCTTGTGATAGCAAAGATACCTACCAGTAACCGGGCAGCATCTTCCCTCATCCTGAAAGAGTGTATAATCAAACCACTCCAACGTGCTCGTTTGAGAGCGACTAGGATATATCTTGATGTTGCGCCGACTGTTCGTCGGAAACTAATACACCGCGTTCACTTAATTCTTGTTTGATTTTACCTTCGAGTATTTGAAATTAATTTTTGTGGATCGCGGCCTCTGAGTCTTTTGTTAAAGTTAAGGTGATTTTGTCTCCGTCAATAGGCTCATAATTTTTGGATATTGCTGACTTGAGTGTGCCGTATCCAGCTAGCGCAATGGTTATTGCTGCAGTTATTGCTACTTTCTTCATCATTCTGGCTTCTCTTTTTTCAGGCCTTTTTGTTCTTCATGATCACCTGCCCATGTTTTACTGAGCAAATGCATGGCAGCTGCAACGCGGTTTATTGGCCTGATCAGGTCTCCAGTATCGGACTGTTGGACATCGACTTTAATTGCTTCGAGTGAGTTGGCAATCTGGCTGAGTTGTTGTACCGCTTGATGGCTTGGATCACCTTCAACATTCAGTGTTTGCTTACTCGCATATGTACTGCAGATATGCTCCCAACGTGTTTGCTGCTCTTCAGTAATAGTGCCGCGCAATATAGCAAGCTTAAGTAAATTTTCTTCTGCACCAGACGTCAGTGTTTGGGCTTCGCCGGTGTAGTGATCGCCAATCAATTGCATCAACTCTTCGTGATTCATCACCGCAGAGACTTTTTCCGCCATCTTGTTCATGTTCCGGTAACTTCCTTGTAATTTGAATGGAGGCTCCTGACGGTAATCTTCAGCGGTAGCGGCTGATTGTATGTATTGCAGATTAACTTTAAGAATGACGTTTTGTATTTCTCTTAGGTGTCTTAATACGCTGGTAATTTCATTGATTTCGGCACCGCTGTATTGGTGACTCAGATCAGTTGTCGCAACGCTTTCACCTTGTGCCATATCCAACAATTTGTAGACGTCTTTCATGTCACGTAGTGCCAGTGGCGCAAGAACAGGGTTTGATGTTAAACAGTTTTCAATATAGCTCAGGGCAAACTGTTCTTCTTTTCCACCTAAGACATCACCTAAGTTATAAATGTCGGCACGGTTAGCCAACATATCGGGCACCTTAAACACGTCGCCTGATTCCGTGTAGGGGTTACCGGACATTACCATACAGAACTTCTTGCCGCGCATGTCGTAGGTCTTGCTTTGCCCTTTCCAAACCCCTTCAATACGTCTTGTGCCATCACACAGAGAAATAAACTTCTGCAAGAACTCTGGATGCGTATGCTGAATATCATCTAGATACAACATGACGTTACTACCCATTTCGAGGCCTAAGTTGAGTTTTTCCAATTCTTGTTTGGCGGTAGCATTGGGAGCGTTTGATGGATCGACCGACGTAACGTCATGCCCTAAGGATGGGCAATTTATCTTCATAAACACGAGGCCGAGCCTGTCGGCAACGTATTCCATTAAGGTCGTTTTACCGTAACCTGGTGGTGATATTAGTAACAAGAGGCCCATAAGGTCGGTACGTTTATCGTCCCCAACGGTACCCATTTGCTTCGCTAAATTATCACCAATAAGTGGTAAATAAACTTCATCAATGAGCCTGTTGCGTACAAACGAACTTAATGGTTTTGCTGTGTAAGCGTCAAGTTGCAACTCACTCTTACTTGTTACCATCTGCTCGTGCCGCAAGTCGTGATAGCGTTTAAATTGCGTGACATGATGGTGGTGATAATGACTTAAGCGTTGATTAAATTCATCCAGTGCAATACTGAGTTGGCCATCCTGTATTCGCTTATGATCACTTAACAAGCCGTCAGGTGTGGCTTGTAAGTTGACACTGCTATCTCGCGTTGGCAGATTGCCTTGGCAAATCGTCAATGCCGCAGCTTCTGCAAGGTAGTGCTCAAATTCGGCTTTGGCTTCTGGTGAATCCAGCAGTGCATTCAACCAGGCATTGGTGAGGCTCCACTGTTCTTTCAGGCCGTCAGCGCTTTTTGCATTCGCATGTGTTTGTTCAATTAAAGCCGTAAAGCGCGACATTGCAGCATGAAAGTCTCGTTCATGACCTAAGTCAGCAAGCTGTTTGGTCATAGATTCGTGGAGCTTCCTAGCGGGTTGGCTGGTGCTGAAAGCTACCTTCTCATGAGCTAATTCAAGGCTGAGGTACTCCGCTGCTATATCGAGGTCGTTCTCTTCGAAGGGGAGATCAAATCGTCGACAGAATGTTGTTATCGCGTTGAGTAGGTTGGTGCAAAGTTCAGTAAAACCGTTTCGACTGTGGAAGGTTTTAGACAACAACTGTGCACTAATAGCGTGACTTTGCCAGAGTTGTTTTTGCTGCTTGTCCTTGGCCTCAAAGCACCAGAATAACATGGCAACAGCTCGCGCTTTAGGTGCGAACCTCAGCAGCTCTGCTTGCTGATGAATCGGTAAGAGAGCTTGCAGTAGTTTGACGGAATCCGAATCATGAATGCCTTTCTCATAGCCTTCTTGATAACGAGCCGACATATACTGACGAACGAGTTTACTGAGCTCGGCTTGATTGTCAGACATTGCCATGAGCTTACTGATGGACAACTCATTTTGCTGTTGCTCAGCATCTCTTATGATCACTGACGTGAGATACTCAGCACGGGAGACATCGTCATTTTCAGAGATAAGGCTTTGTTGCCAGTAGGGCTTTAGTGTATTCAGTTCGTTATCTTCAATACGTTCAAAATAATCCGTACCTACAAGGTGACGATAGAGGCCGTCCTCTCTGGGGAGTAGGGTTAAATCCAATGATTGTTGATTAACGCTGAACTTATGCTTGCCCAGCTTAATGACTGAACCGCCGTCTTCAAAAATGTCTTGCTTGTCTCGCAAGCTACGAATGCCTTGTTCTTTGGCTGCTTTTAGCTGCCCTTCGAGATCGTCTGCTTTGATTTGATCATTGATGCCTCTGAGTTGTTCAACCAGATCGGCAACCTTAAGTACCATAGGATCAGAAGCGAAATAGGTGTTTAGCTCGTCGGTGTCACTAAAAGTCGCTGCTCGGCGAGTGACGCCCTTAATGATCCTTTCGGCCGCACTAAACATGTTCTGCGCTCGTCTTTGCTGCTCCTCTAGTAGGGCTTGTTTGCGACTTTCAAAGGCATTGTGCAGTTCTTCACGTTTATCCATGATATCGCTTAAGAACTGGTCGTATTCGCTAAATTTCGATTCGAGCTCTTCTAGCTGAATAGTTAAACGAGACAGTTGTTCATCGGCTTTATCTGGTGTATCCGCCATGGCTAACGCGCTGTTGATACTTTGCGAAAATAACCTGAATTGGGCGGCAAATTCTGCATTTGCCTCGCCCGAACCTAATTGCTTCTTACGTTGCCTGCCTTGTGCTTTAACTTGATTGAGCTTTGCGTAGATTTCAGAAATATCATCTAAGATCTTTGTTCTAACGGTCGCATCTTCGACTTTTAATCCATTGAGAATTTCGGTCAGTAGATCGAGACCTACAGATAAGCTCTCTAGCTCGTCGTTAATTGGATTGATATCAACAACGAGTTCGACTTGTGCAATGGTATTCTCTAATGTCGTTATTTTGTCGGTGTAGGGTTGTAGTGACTTATCACTCGACAAGAAAGTCACTGTCGCGGAACTGACTTCATCAAAGTGTTGAGTAACTTCTTCATCGAGCTCCGTAATACGATCCCTATTGATGTAGCGTTGATCTTTTAATGTAATAAGGTGGCCGCGTTGTTGGCGTAAGGCCGTTAAACACGCTACGTATTGCTCGGGTGATTGCCAGCCGCTGATATTGATAGACGAAATAGCCTGTTGCTGTTTTTCCTCTGCCCCAGCTAGCGCTTTGTCGGCTTGCAGTCGAATTTGTTCGACTTTCTCAAACTCGTCGATAACCAATTCGGATGTTGATGTGATCTGTTTAACGATCTCACCAAGTCCGTCCACATCAGGCTCATCTATCCAATGGTAGCGATCAAACATACTCCGACAGGTTTGAATCAAGTCTTCATATAGGACGCGGCTAGGATTAGGGTTTCTGACAGAGCGGTTGATCGCAATTAAGTCGGATATCCCACGTACCAGTTCTTTGTTGCCAATTCGACTATAAAAGCTGTCGCTGGTGGGTTGTTTCGCAGCATGTTCCGTACTGAAATAAGGCGTTTCCCATACCTGCATTGGATGTACACGAGTTGCTTCGTCTTCAGCATTAAAAACAACCGTAGTACCATCGTCAAACACGCTGTACCCATGTGCATAAATGGGGTTCTGTAGCTCTTTTCGGATAAGATTGTAAGAAAACAAACCACTTAAACCTGACTCTGGTTCATAAAAGATATAAAGGACGTCTTCACCATTGGGTGAGCGGATGCTGCGTTTAAACTTTAAACCTTCTATTTGATCCGGAAAGGATTTTGTTTCGCCGTTTTGTAAGTAGTAGCCGCCTGGGAAAATAATCCCGTGATCTTCTGGCAAGGTGACGCAAGCTAAACCAATAGCATCAATTCTATCAACTTGTTGTGTGCGCGTGTTAAACACTAAAAACCGATACTGCTTCTCGCGGTATGGTTGGATCTTCAATAATACCAGAGTGCCGACTTTGGCATATTGTATATCAGCATCGGCAAGGCTTTGTGTTTTGTCTTCAACGGGTTCGTTGTAGATACCAAGGCCATCTTCGGTGTTGTTTTCGACTTTGATGGTGAGGTCACCGCCAATAGTCTCTACGAAGACTTCATCCAAAATATTGATGTGTGGGTGACTGCCTGACTCATGTTGCTCACGAGAAACTGATTGCCATTCAAAGTCATGAGAAGGCGCAGACTTGATCGCACGTTCTCCGCGATTATCAATATACTTCGCGGTACCGTCTTTACTCAGTTGCCATTGGAATACGCGTGTATCTTCGAGCTTACGGCCAATTTGGAATACCGCGAATAGAATTTGCCCCTGAACTTTTAGCTGAATTAAACGAGCTTCTTTGTAGTAGATATAAAGCTCATGGAATTCTTTTTTAAACTCAGCTTGATCGAGAAAGGTGCCTGTTAGGTCTTTTGGACTGAGTTCATAACCTGATTCATTTTTAGTGAGGGTGTATAGGCTAAAAACATCGTTAATCTGCGTTTCTTTTTTCAGCCCGATAAAAACGTTATAGCCGAAAAGAATGGCATCACCAACAGGGACGATATCTCGGGCAATACAATTGTTTTCTGTGCGCACGCGCACACGTCCGACAACGTCGAGTTTGGCTTGGCCAAACTCTTCAACACGCGCTGCATTGATGCTGTCAACTTTGGTTTTTAGTTGCGATGCTTGCTCTTCTAAACGCGCACGAATGACTTCGTAAGCACCGCCTTCGGTAACCGCTTGATCTACCTGTGTTTGATCTGTAGACATCTTATTCTCCTAGCTTTAATAGAGCTAGCGACCTATACAGAGGCCGCTATTGCCGCGCTGTTTTAGCTTGAAGTCGAGTCGTTATTATTCTTTGAGACTACACTACTGAGTAAGTCCAATAATTGTGGGCTGTCACCCCCTTCTTTTAGGAACCTTGCAATAAGCGCTGTAATCGCTGTGTCTTTGGCATTGCCACTAGCACCGCCAAACCCTGCAACGAGCTCTTTTGCATCTTCTACAAAGCTTGCATCACCGTTAAAGTGATCTTTGAACGCCGTGGTGAGTGTTTCACTCTTACCAATAGCGCCGTCTATAGATTTACCGACAGACAATGACTTGATGAAGCTGTCAAGGTAAGCCGTATCGCCACCCACAATATCTATGTTTGCTTCTTTTAAGGCTTCAGACATCACTAAAGCTTGCTGCTGTGCAATATCGACATTCGTACGAATAGATTCCATTGACTGCTCGTGTTGCTTGTCTAAACGCATTCTGAATTCTTCATGTGAACGCTGCTGTTCTGACATCGTTGCCATAGCTTCGAATTTCTTGGTCATGCCTTCAGCTTCAGCAGCGGCCATTTTAGCTTCAACTTCGGCTTTAGCTGCTCCAGTTTTCTCAATAGCTTCCGCTTTAGCTTCTTGAACGCGCACATCTGCCATACCTTCCTGCTCTTTGGCTGCAGCTTGTGCTTCCATGACTTTGGCTTCTGCTAGGCCGTTAGCGGCTTCGAGTGCCTCGATACCTTCGGCTTGTTTACGTTGTGCTTGTGCGTTTTTCTCTGCGACTTCCAAGTCTGCTTGTGCAGTGATGGATTTCTCTTTGGCGATGAAGTCGGCTGATTTCTCCGCCGCTTCAGCTGCTTTGATGTCTTTTACGAGTGCTTCTTCGGCTTCGGCTTCGGCCATAATCACTTGTGCTTTCTTCTTGCGTTCTGCCTCAGAAACGACGCGAAGTTCGTTAATGTCTTCTTCTTTCTGTGCAACGGTTTTGTCAACTTCTACGCGGCTACGGATAACCTCAGCGATTTCACGCTTTTCGTGCTCAAGGAGTTTCTGGTTAGCAATTTTTTGTAATGACGCTTCTTTTTCGCGATCAATCTGTTCCAATTCACGAGCACGTGTGACACGTTCTTCTTCAATGGCGACTGCACGCAAGCGGTTATTCTCAGCCACTTCGACTTCACGTTGTTTATTCTGTTCTTGTACTTCAATTTCTTGCTCAGCCTGAACGCGTGCTTGCTCTGCTTTAAGCCTTTCTTCATGCTGAACGCGTGATGTTTCGGCTTCTTCACGGGCGATGACAGTTTCTACTTCACGCTTTTGCTTAGCTTCCGCATCAGCCTGTTGACGCTCTAGCTCAAGCACGGCTTCGCGGGTTTCGACATCTTTACGCTTGATTTTCATTTCTTCGTCGCGTTCAAAGATATTCGTCTGTATGTGCTGCTCAGCGGTCAACTCAGTGATTTTCCTGATACCTTGAGAGTCGAGGATATTATTTGGATCAAGTTTTTCGAGCGGTGTTTGTTCAAGGTAATCAATAGCGACATCTTCCAATACATAACCGTTCAAATCGGTGCCTATATTGTCGATGATCATATCTCTAAAATTATCACGCTTGGCATAGAGATCTTCAAAGTCGAGAGACTTACCAACAGTTTTAAGCGCTTCAGAGAATTTAGCACTGAATAGATCTTCCAACGTATCGATGTTGGATGCCCTCTCACAACCGATGGCTTGAGCGACTTTCAATACATCGTCTCTGTTTTTATTGACCTTAACAAAGAAGCCAACTTTGATGTCGGCGCGGATATTGTCCTTACAAATCAGGCCATCAGTGCCACTGCGGTCTACTTCTATGGTCTTAAGAGAAATATCCATAATTTCCATTTTATGAAACACGGGCATAACCACTGAGCCTGTAAAGGTGACCTTTGGCTCGTCACGCATGGTGTTAACGATCATTGCTTTACCTTGTTCCACTTTTTTATAGAGACTAGCGAACATCATAATCATGCCAAAGATAGCGACGAAAGCCACAACGGCAACAACAACGATAAGACCTGAATCCATAGGTTTACTCCTTTAACAATTTTCTTGTCTGATGATATGTAGGGTTTGAAAGTTAATCTGTTTGGGTTGCGAGGCCCATAAGTTCTGCTTCGGTAACGACGGAATAGGTATCGTCGTCCCGGTCAAATTGGATTAAAGCAATACGGCTGCCTTTTTTTATGTCGTTAGGTTGGGTAGCTCTAACGCTCAGTATCATACCGTCGTCTGTTTCTGCTTGACCAAATGTTTCTGAGACAGTTTGTGTGGTAACTGTGCAAAGTGTACCAATCAATTCGTTTTTACTGATAGCTTCATGAGTATGAAAAACAGGTCTCAGTGGTTTGATACAAACGGCTGCTAATGGTATGGCGATAATGACAGCTACTAAGGCGATAATACCGCCAAGGGCTACACCTGTGATAATGCCATCTAGTAAGGGTAATAAATGCTTCTTCGCTAAGTAAGTGAAGATAAAGGCGTAGAAGTCAACGAAAGTCAGAGCAACGGTTAAAGGTACGCCATCTAGTCCTAGCTTTTGTAACCAAGAAGAAGTACCTGACTCCGAATCAGTGTCTGCGTCTGTATCAGCATCAACGTCGAAGTCTAGGATTTCCATATCGACTAAGCCAGCGAATGAGGTCAGCCAAAACAGCACCAATATAATGAGTGGAAATGTATAGATTACGGTTGGAAAACTTAGAATGTCATTAAGAAAAACGTCCATTTATACGCGTCCTGAACTGCCAAGTAGAACGACAAATACTATCCTCTGTTGCTCTCAAATACAATGACGAAAATTCTGTAACGTCCTTCTACAACAACATTGATGAGATAAATATATAAGAGTCTTTGAACCATATCGGCCGTCTGAATGCTCTCACTTTAAGTATTCGCTTTGGATCGATAAAAGACAAAAAATCTAACGGTAGTCGTTGATTGGTCGTTCTTTGATTGTACAAGTGGTAGAGCGATTGCTCAGAATCTTTACCAAGGGTCTGGCTTTCAAAATTAAGTAGTAGAAGTAGGAAAATAAAGATGAAGTTTAGTCGTATCTTTGCCCTTATCATTTCAATTGTCGCTTTTAATGCGCATGCCGCATTTATAACACTTGAAGATATCGATAATATCCAGGTCGACCTTAATGGTTGGACATTAGATCAGAATACATCACTGGATGGGCTATTTGATGGCATCTTTCTGGATAGTAACGGAGGAGCGCGTGTAAGCGGTGAAAATTACATACGTTTTAGAGATGGTAATGTAGCAGATGCCGTGACTGTTACTGCATATTTGACACAGGATTTTATAGACCGAGGGTTGTTCATTGATCAAATTGGGATTGCAAACGATTTTGGTGGGTTGACGCAACAATCTGCGACAAGTCTATTATTTAGTGTTAACCGTAATAGCATCCCAGAGCTCGATATTGGCCTTAACAGCGATACATTTAATAATCAGTTCTTCGATTTGGATTCACAAATTGGAGGTGTTGAAAGCTTTTCGTTCACCTTGTTCGCAGAAAGTAACTCGCAACTAGAAGTGCGTGAGTTATTTGTTAGGGCAGTTGATGTTAGCGAACCAGAGAGTGCATTATTGTTTAGTATATTGGCTGTTGGTTTTTTCTTGGTAAGACGCAAAAGTTGATGTAAACCTTCGTGGCTATAGCGCCTGATTTTTTGCCAGGTGCTTTGTTGTTCACCATTTTTCTAGAGTGTGTCGGTCTTTTGTCTTCAAACTTTGTTCTAAATAAACTTATACCAAATGTTGTTGATATGCCTGATAAGCCAATATGGACAGTGCGAGATCTCCCATAGCATGACCTCTGAAAACGAATGCATTTCTTTCCTTTGCTGTATTTCGTCCCTGAATGTTTCCTAATACTAATTTAGATAGGTCACCGTCTATATATCCGGTAGGTAATAGCTTGTTATGAGCCGAGGCTTCTTGCTCCAGATCGTCTATGACAATGTGATCAAGCGAAGCAAAACTGTTTTTAATCCAAGGTACGGCCAGATCTGTAATGGCAGCAAAAGAGCCTACTTTCAAGCAATTTGCATTTATAAATGGAGCCAACGTCGATGAGTAAGTGATGGAGCTGATAACAATGTCAGCTTCTTGAACGGCCTCTTCAACACGATTAAAAACGGACACTTCCAGACCATATTTCTGTGCACTTTTCGTCAAACGATCGATGTTTGGTTTGCCTCGCCCAAAAAGGTGCGCTTTTTTTAACGAGAAGAGGTCTGTAAAAGCATTCAGATGGCTTTGAGCTTGGACGCCACAACCAATGAATGCAATAGTCGATGATGACTCTCTGGCCATATATTTAGCTGCAGTAGCACTCAGTGCAGCAGTACGAACGGCAGTAATCCAGTTGCCATCAATAATGGCGACCGGTAACCCTGTTTTGCTGTTTAGCATGGTGACTAAACCATTGATTTGAGGTAAATCTCGGGCCGTGTTCTGAGGGTTAAGTACCGAGCTTTTTACCGCCAGCAACTCTGGCTCATCACTGGCAGCTAAAGCCGCCATCATATAGCGGCCATCTTCGGGCAATATGGTTGCTTTAGGAGCTGCCCACGCTTTGCCTATGTTAAATTGATGAATAACGGCCTCGATACTGTTAATCGTATCGAGAGTCGATATACCTAGTGCTGACAATTCGTTACCAGAGATATAGGGAATGGTGTTTTTTGATGGCATTTTTAGCTTGTTGTTTTGCGTATCTCGTTTGTGCTAATAATATCCTTAATATGGCTTGAATTGTGAGCTTATTATTTTGATGGTACTTGGTTGAGGTGAGATATATGTTGTCACAACAAGGTCATTATAGTGTACAGGGAACATTGAATAAGCTAATAAGCTGTTAGGCTTTTTCATGTTTGTTGGCGGGGTAGGTTGTTGTTTTTTGTTGAAGCTGAAATGGTTGCTATTTGCCTGATACTTATCGATGTTCGCACAAAGTGTGACATCGATTGAAAAACCTGAATGCTGAGGCGGTGCAACTAATTTATCTATATAGCTTGATATGACATGGCCGACGAGCAATATAGCCGCACCGAGAATAATAATTTTCATCGTTTTTTCTCACTATTCTGAAGAGTAACGCAATGGGCGTTTTTTTAAGCCATATATCTTGCACGAACAGCTGATGCTATCCAGCCAGCTAACCCTGTCTCAAATTTATCTATATTGCGGATAAATCTTGGGTCATTTTCCCAGACGTCAGCGAGTGCTGCATAGCTGGCTGAGGAAGTTTGGTAAAACCAACGGTCAATATGATGCTGATATCTATCACTGAGATCGAAAGCCGTTTGGCTGCTTGCTGAAATACCAGAGCGATAGGCTTCAGCTGCATCTTGCCAGATTTTGTTTTCCTCAGATTTGATGTGTTGCCAGTCATCTTTGGTATAACTCGCTATCCTTTGTTGACAATCTTTGTAGTAAACGGTGTCTCCCCATTTCTCTTCTACCTCTTCGTCATATATTGAAGGATCAAATCCGCCAAATATGTCCTTTAGATGAGCGTGCGTTGTGCCTTCTAATTGGCTGATGGCGGCATCAATAGCATGAATCATGGAAGCCATGTTTTTTGACTGTTTGATTAATACTTTTTTCTGTTGTTGTAAATTAGACAGGTTGTCGAACTTAGGGTCGTCTAGTGATTTGGCTATCTCATCAAGCGACATACCAAAAGACTTATGAAGTAATATTTGTTGTAATCTTAAGGCATGCTTTTCTGTGTAAACGCGGTAGCCAGACTGTGTTCTATGGGCTCTTAGTAACCCAATTTCATCGTAATGATGTAGAGCCCTGATTGTTACACCAGACAATAACGCCATCTCTTTAACTGTCATCTCATTCATATTTTTCATTTTGTTAGTCACCTATGTTTGCGATGAATATAGAGTGCTCTATAACGCTGCGTTAGGGTCAAGCGTTTCTATTAATTATATGCATGGTGAGAAGGGGCTTGGGTAGTTCATTTTAATAAAGCCAAGAACTGGTATAGGACACTCGGCAGCCGAGAGTACTTTCTTTATCTATTAATGATGTTTCTATACGAGAACTCTTTTGTCGGCGTTCCGATATTGTTGGTCGAGCATTATCTGGGAATGGTTATTTACTCCATTGGCAATTCTCGGCTAAAGACCGTTCCCACAAAAAATACATACCGATTAGAAAGGTTTACTCTTCTGTCCGTGTTCCAACATTGTGGGACCGACTTTCGTCAGGAAAAAGTGATTGATGCCATTCACGGCTAAAGCCGTTCCCACAAGACAAATTGTTTTCACAATATGAATAACTGTTTTGGAGCTAGACTCCCATGTAATCTAGCATACCTTCTGCGGCTTCTCTGCCTTCGAAAATAGCTGTAACGACAAGGTCTGAACCGCGAACCATGTCTCCACCTGAGAATATTTTCGGATGAGAGGTTTGGAAAGCGTGTTGACCTTTAGCAGGTGCTCTTACTCGGCCTTTTTCGTCCAGAATGACACCAAAGTCTCCCAACCAAGGCGCTGGACTAGGTTGAAAACCAAAGGCAACGATAACGGCATCCGCTTCGACAACATGTTCAGAGCCTTCAATGGCTTGTGGGCGTCTTCTGCCTGCTGCATCAGGTTTACCTAGTTCCGTCTTGACGAGCTTAACACCACAGGCATCACCATTGTCATCAACGGCTATATCAAGCGGTTGAAGGTTGAATTGAAAATCCACGCCTTCTTCGCGTGCATTCTGCACCTCTCGCCTTGAACCAGGCATGTTCTCTTCGTCACGGCGATAGGCACAGATGACATTCGTTGCGCCTTGGCGCACAGCTGTCCTAACACAATCCATCGCAGTGTCTCCGCCACCAAGGACGACAACACGCTTGCCTTCCATACTGATAAAGTCACTCTCGGATTTTTCCAAGCCCATTTGACGGTTAGCATTAGCAATGAGGTAAGGGAGTGCATCATAAACACCGGGGGCTGATTCGTTATCGAATCCGCCTTTCATATATTTGTAGGTTCCCATGCCTAAAAATACTGAGTCATAATCGTCTAAAAGTTTTTGGAATGGGATGTCTTTGCCTACTTCAGTATTCAATACAAATTCGACACCCATTTCGGTGAATATTTCTCTTCGACGAGTAATGACATCTTTTTCTAGTTTAAAGGCGGGTATACCAAATGTGAGTAGGCCACCAATTTCTGGATATTTGTCATAGACAACAGGTGTCACACCGTTACGTATCAGGATATCAGCACAGGCAAGACCAGCTGGCCCAGCGCCTACAATAGCGACGCGCTTGTCTGTTTTGGTTACACCCGACAGGTCCGGACGCCAGCCCATCTGAAAGGCGGTATCAGTAATGTATTTCTCAATACTGCCAATGGTTACTGCGCCGAAGTCGTCATTTAAAGTACAAGCACCTTCGCACAGTCGGTCTTGCGGACAAACACGTCCGCATACTTCAGGTAAGCTGTTTGTTTTATGTGACAGCTCAGCAGCCTCAAGAATCTTGCCTTCGTTTGCTAACCTCAACCATTGCGGTATGAAATTATGTACTGGACATTTCCATTCACAATAAGGGTTGCCGCAGTCTAAACAACGATCGGCTTGACCTGCTGTTTGGCTGGCAGTAAGGGGTTGATATATCTCACCGAATTCACTTTTACGCACAATAACGGGCTTTTTCGGCGGGTCGATTCGTTCAACATCGACAAATTGATAGACGTTCTTTGCCATAAATTTTCTCTACTGCGCCTGTATTCTAAGTTCTGCCGATGAGCGGCTAATATGCCCAAGCAAGTTTTTGACATCACTGGTTTTAGGTTTAATCAGCCTAAACTTATGCAAATACTCAGCGAAATGCGTAAGTAATTGAAGTGAATGTTCACTGCCTGTTTCTTCATAATGTTGATTAATAAGCCCACGGAGGTGTTCAGACAATATGGGCTTATCATTGATTTCCATTGCTTCGACTAAATCGATATTTACTCGATTGTTGAGGTCGTTGTCTTCATCCAGTATATAAGCAAAACCACCTGTCATACCTGCACCGAAATTGACCCCTGTTTTGCCCAATACAGCGACGATACCACCCGTCATGTATTCACAGCCGTTGTCACCAATACCTTCGACGACTGCTATCGCACCAGAGTTTCGCACTGCAAAACGTTCACCTGCTCGTCCTGCTGCAAACAATTTACCGCCTGTGGCACCGTATAAACAAGTGTTACCCATTACGGTACTTTTATGAACATCAAAGCTCACGCCTTGTGGCGGGTGTATGACTAACTTCCCGCCTGTCATACCTTTGCCAACGTAATCATTCGCATCGCCGACTAAGGTCATTTCGACACCGCCGGCATTCCACACACCAAAGCTTTGACCTGCTGTACCCGTCAGTTCAATTTTAATTGGAGAGTCATTTAAGCCCTGATTGCCATGCTGTTTAGCGATAGCACCTGACAGTAACGCCCCTACCGAACGATCGGTATTCTTTATCGGGTATTTTAGTTGTCTGCTCTTAGAGGTTTCAACAGCCTCTTTCGCGTCATTGAGTATTTGCTGATTCAATAAACCTTTGTCGATCGGTTCATTGGTCACCTCTGAACAAAACAGGTGCGTATGATCGCCTTCCGATGATTTCGAAAGAATCGGTGATAGATCCAGTTTATTCTGTTTTGCCGAGATGCCATCAAGCGCTTCAAGGAATTCAGTTCTACCTACCAATTCATCAAGCTTACGAACGCCTAATTGCGCCATAATCTCGCGAACTTCCTGCGCAATGAATTTGAAGTAATTCATCACCATTTCAGGTAATCCAATGAAGTAGTTATCACGCAATTTTTTATCTTGTGTTGCCACACCTGTCGCACAGTTATTGAGATGGCAGATACGTAAGTACTTACATCCTAAAGCAACCATAGGGCCAGTACCAAAGCCGAAGCTTTCAGCACCTAAGATAGCTCCTTTGATAACATCAAGGCCGGTTTTTAAGCCGCCGTCTGTTTGTACTCTAACCTTGTGTCTTAAACCGTTTTCGACCAAAGCTTGTTGTGTTTCTGCTAACCCTAGTTCCCAAGGGCTGCCAGCATATTTAACCGACGTTAGGGGGCTAGCTCCGGTGCCACCGTCATAGCCAGATATTGTGATAAGGTCTGCATAGGCTTTAGCAACGCCTGTTGCGATAGTTCCTACACCAGGCTCTGAGACCAGCTTAACTGAAATCAGTGCCTCTGGGTTGACCTGCTTAAGGTCAAATATGAGTTGTGCTAAATCTTCAATCGAATAAATATCATGATGCGGCGGAGGTGAAATTAACGTAACACCAGGCACCGAGAAACGCAGATCGGCAATGTACTTATTAACTTTGTCACCAGGTAATTGACCGCCTTCACCGGGTTTTGCGCCTTGGGCAACTTTAATTTGAATGACACTGGCATTAACTAAGTAATGTGCCGTGACACCAAACCGTCCAGAGGCGACTTGTTTGATTTTAGAATTACGCTCGGTGCCAAAGCGGCTGATATGCTCGCCACCTTCACCAGAATTAGATTGACCACCAAGACGGTTCATGGCGATAGCAAGTGCTTCATGAGCTTCAGGGCTCAATGCACCAATCGACATTGCAGCTGTGTCAAATCGAGGGAAAAGCTTCTCTGCGGGTTCAACTTCACTAACGTCGATGGCCTCAACGTCGCTCTTCAACGCCAATAAGTCCCTAAAGCTGGCAACAGGGCGATTGTTAACCTCTGAAGAGAAGGCTTGGTAGTCCTGATAATCACCACTCATCACGGCTTTTTGCAGCAATGTAACGACATCTGGATTGTAAGCGTGGTATTCGCCACCGTGAACATACTTAAGCAAACCACCGTGGCTTAGTTTCTTGCGTTTTAACCAAGCGACGCGGTTTAGGTTATGCATGTCTTGCTCAAAGTCTTCGAAGCAAGCACCTTGTATACGACTTGGAACATTTCTGAAACAGATGTCGGTCACTTTGCGGCTGATACCAACAGCTTCGAAAAGCTTAGAGCAACGATAACTGGCAACTGTTGAAATGCCCATTTTGGACATGATCTTGAACAAGCCTTTGTTGATGCCTTTGCGGTAGTTAATCACCCCTTGCATAGCCGTGGTTTCTATATCGTTTTGTTCAACCATTTGTTCGATGGTTTCGTAAGCGATGTAAGGATAGATGGCGGTTGCCCCTAAACCTAATAGCACGGCAAAGTGGTGCGGATCTCTGGCAGATGCAGTCTCAATAACAATGTTGCAATCACAACGTAACGATTTTTCGACCAAACGCGTATGCACCGCGCCGACAATCATAGGAGCGGGGATAGGCAATTTATCTGCCTTAATGTTCCTGTCTGACAATATCAAAAAGGCTGCGCGTTTTTGTTTAACGACGTATTCTGCCTCATGACAAATGCGCTCGATTGCTTTTTGTAAGCCTTCTTCGGGGCGGTAGTTGATGTCGATGACTTCTGAATAGTAATGTTCAGGATCGAACTCTCGCAGTTGCTTAAGGTCGGTATAAAGCAAGATAGGCGAGTCGAACAGAACGCGATCAGCATAGCCTGATGTTTCACTGAACACATCCATTTCTCGGCCAATACAGGTTGCCAGCGACATAACATGATTTTCGCGAAGCGGATCAATAGGCGGATTGGTTACTTGTGCAAATTGTTGCCTGAAGTAATCATAGATGCTGCGATTTTGGGTCGACAAAACAGCCATTGGGGTATCGTCACCCATAGAGCCCGTTGCCTCTTGACCGTCTTTTGCCAACACCTTAATAACTTGTTGAATTTCTTCATAGCTATAGTTAAACAGCTTATGATAAATCGCAATATTGTCGTCATCGAAAGTTCGTTGTCCGATTAACGTAGATTCATATGTGTCAATGGGCTTCAGGCGTTTGATGTGTGTATCTAACCAGGCTTTGTATGTATGTCGGTTTTTTAGGTCTTCATCTATGTCATCTGATTTCCAGATTTTGCCGTTATAAGTGTCAACTGCGAGCATTTCACCTGGGCCGACACGACCTTTATCAATAACGTCTTTCTGATCATAATCCCAAATGCCGATTTCAGACGCCAGCGTAATAAAGCCATCTTTGGTTAAAACATAACGGGCGGGTCTTAAGCCATTTCTATCGAGGTTACAGGCGACATGTCGGCCATTAGTCAACACAATACCAGCAGGGCCATCCCACGGTTCCATATGCATGGAATTGAATTCATAAAAGGCTTTTAAGTCTTCATCCATGGTAGCGTTATTTTGATAAGCGGGTGGCACTAAAACCCGCATCGCTCTGAATAAATCCATACCACCGGCAAGAAACACTTCTAGCATATTATCTAAAGATGAAGAGTCTGAACCTTCCATATTGACGAAAGGTGCTGCATCTTTTAAGTCAGGAATTAGCGGTGTTTTATATTTATAAGCTCTTGCTTGAGCCCAATCTCTATTGCCACGGATAGTGTTAATTTCGCCATTGTGAGCGAGGAAGCGGAATGGTTGCGCCAAGCGCCATTGAGGCAATGTATTGGTTGAAAAACGCTGGTGGAAAACACAAATTGCCGATTGCAGTTTTTCGTCAGCTAAATCTTTATAAAAGTTGGGTAGGTCCTTAGGCATGACCAGACCTTTATAGATGGTGACCAAAGCTGACAAGCAAGCAATGTAAAACTCACTATCATCCACTAAACGCTTTTCTGTCCGCCTGCGTGCCATAAACAGCCGACGCTCAAGATCTTTCTTGCGCCAGCCTGCTGGAGCATTTACAAATACTTGCTCAATCTGTGGAAGGCCGGTTTTTGCCAGATCACCCAATACGGACTCATCAGTAGGGACCGTTCTCCAACCCAACACCTCTAACGTTTCGTAGCGTAACTCTTCAACAAGAACATCACGTGCTAATTGCGCTTTAACCGGATCCTGATTGAGGAACACCATGCCAACGCCATATTTCTTCGATAACTTCCAACCGCATTCTTGGGCTTTCTCTCGAAAAAACGAGTCTGGTAGTTGCATTAGCAAGCCGCAGCCATCACCTGTTTTACCATCGGCAGCAATGCCGCCTCGGTGTTGCATGCGATCAAGAGCGTCTATAGCTGTCTTAACCAGTTTATGGCTGGTCTCGCCAGTTGTGTGGGCGATTAGTCCAAAGCCACAATTGTCCCGAGAATCGTTCGGACTGTATAAACTCATTGTTAAACCTCTTCGGTTCATTCACTAAACAAATACAAAGCTGGATACTCAATCATCCATTTGTGTATCTCGTATTGGATGTTTTAGTTGAATTATTATAGCGTCTGATGCCTCAGCCTAAGGCTTTTATTTGAGGTCATATCATTGCCAACTTCCAAGCAGGAGACAGACACTACCGTCAACAAAATCATAAATCAATCGCAAGAAACTGTTCATCCTCCTATTAGCTTAAAATAGGAATAATCTAACTACTCTGTTAATAATTAATTAACATTTTGGCGTATTTTGTCGAAAAATTAACCGTAATTTAGGTAAAACATACGTTTTAAGCTGGGAAGTTTTGTGATCGATTCTTTTCATGCTGAAATGTTGCTAGGATTCGTGCTCGTTCGAATACTCTAAACTCGGTGCTTTTACCTGCGATATCCACTGAACAATTCATATGGTTGGTATTGTGCAACAGCATAAAAGGTAGAAACACGTAATTAAGAAGGCGGCATTATGTCTGCTCCAGCTAATAACATGGATTCTTGGGCACTAAAACTCGCAGCGTATATCAATCGTATGGGGGCATTACGAACCAGTATCGTCTTCGTTATTCTTACGTTGAGCTTTACTGTCGTTGGTTCTTATATATTGCGCGGGTACCTAACCGGTGAATCTGAATTTGTAGATTTTATCACGGCTGTGATTTTGACTTTACTCAGCGCACCTTGGGTTTTGTTCTTTTTCAGTGTTTTGGTTAAGCAACTTGAACGTTCGAGGCTTGATTTACAGCGCGTAATTGGTGAATTGGAGCGCTTGCATGAAGAAGACGCTGTGCTTAATCGTGAATTGCAAAATAACATTGAGTTGTTAAACCATGAAATTTCTCAAAGGAAAGAAGCGCAGCAAGAGAGAGAAAATGTTTTTGCTGATCTTGAACTCGAGATTAAGCATCGAGCTGAAAATGAGCATAAAGCACAACGGTTGTCGGCTTTATTCCGTTCTATCATAGATGCTTCTCCTGATCTTATCTATTACCGTAATGAAGAAGGTAAGTTTGCTGGCTGCAACCGTATTGCAGAGGTACTGACAGGCAAAACAGAAGCTGAATTGATCGGTCTAACACCGCATGATGTGTACGACGCTGAATTAGCCTCACAAATTGTCGCCAGTGATCACGAAGTATTGGAGACCAATGCTGGCATTACAGAGGAACTCTGGCTGAAGTTCGGAGAGAACGGTAAACAGTGCTATGAAATGCGTAAGGTTCCATTTTTTGATAACGAGGGAAATCGATTAGGTTTGCTCGCATTTGGACGAGATATCTCTGAACGCAAACGTTCGCAAGACGCTTTAGCTAAAGCGAGTAAAGATAAAACAGCCTTTATTGCTACTATCAGTCATGAGTTGAGAACACCACTCAATGGCATTGTTGGATTAAGCCGCATGCTCAGAGATACCCAGTTAAATAATGAGCAATTTAATTGGGTAAGCACTATTTACGCGAGTGCTATTACCTTAGGCAATATTTTTAATGACATTATTGATCTTGATAAGCTTGATCGGGAACGAATGGAGTTGTCACTTAAAACGGTATCGTTAACTGACTTCACTAAGGAATTGAGTAGCATCGTTGAATTATTGGCTGCTGATAAAGGTCTAACCCTGTATACCAACGTTATCAAGCCGCTTCCTGACTTTGTCGAAGTTGACGGGACACGCTTACGTCAAGTTTTGTGGAACCTACTTTTTAACGCTGTGAAATTCACACAGCAAGGCAGCGTGAGTTTCAGTGTTGCCGCTACTGTTCCTGAAAACGGAAAGTGCTGTGTAAAATTTAAGATTACTGACACTGGTGTTGGCATACCTGAAAGTGAGCTCGATAAAATCTTTGCCATGTACTACCAAGTTCAAACCCCTGAACATTACTCAGCCACGGGCACAGGCATAGGTTTGGCGATATGTGAGCAAATGATCACACGTATGAAAGGCCAGATAAGCGTCAGTAGTGAAGTTGGTAAGGGAACAACTTTCACCGTTGACTTGCCGTTATCCTTAAGTAACAAGCCTATGCAGGTTGAAGAATTGCATGTTACAGGGTTAAACATACTCTTAGTGGAAGATATCGAATTAAATGTCATGGTTGCTAAAGCACTACTTGAAAAGCTAGAGCAAAAAGTCGATGTTGCGATGACGGGTGAAGATGCTATTCAGCAAGTTAGGAATCACCAATATGACCTCATCCTGTTAGATATTCAACTACCTGATATGACCGGGTTTGATATAGCTAAAGCGTTATCCGACGAGAATCTGGTAGGGGACACCAAGATAGTTGCATTAACAGCCAATGTTATAAAGACGCGCGAGGATTATTTAAGTAACGGAATGCAGGATGTTATATCGAAACCGGTGAAGAAAAGCCGCGTGATCGAGGTCTTTAATAAACTCTTTGTTAAAGAGAAAGTGGTTGCACCGATTGAAGATATTGCAACAACGAAAGAGCAACAAAAAGAGGAGAAATTAGTGGCAATTCTGGATATTGAGCTGTTAGAGATGTTTTTGGAGACTATTGGTGCAGACATGCTGCGCAATAGTAGCGCCGTGTTGCAAGAAAATATGCCGGAATATATAGATGATTTGGTTGCTAACCTTACGGCAAAAGACAAAGATGAAGTTTGCTCTCAGGCACACAAAATTAAAGGGGCTGCGGGCTCTGTAGGGCTTGTTCGCGTTGGTAAAATTGCCAATCAAATTCAACAAGGCGACTACCCAGCATGGTGGCAAAATGTTGATAACTGGGTGGAAGAGCTTCAGCAGGCTTATCATCAAGATATGCTTAAGTTAGAAGAGTGGCTGAATCAAAATGATCCAGACGCTCAAGCAGAATGAATTTAAGAGAGAATATAAAATTATGAAGGCAACGGTAGTTTGGCAAGATGAACTGAAGTTCAAAGGTGAGACCGACACAGGGCACACACTAGAACTCGATGGTGATGGTAACATCATGACACCAATGGAAAGTGTCCTATTGTCGGTTGGTGCGTGCTCATCGATTGACGTTGTGATGATGATGAAAAAAGCGAGACAAGATATTACAGATTGTCGATGTGAACTGAGTGCAGTCAGGGCCGAGGATGCTCCGAAAGTATTTAAAGCTATTCATGCAACTTATTTTGTCAGTGGTAATGATATTAGTGAAAAACATCTCGCTCGAGCAGTAGAGCTATCTTGTGAAAAATACTGTTCAGTCATGTTAATGCTAGCCGGGAATGTTGAGATAACAACTGATTACCAATTGGTATGATTCAGCGACATGATACCAATCTGGATAGACGACTAGCTGCCTCAGAAGACACTGATGTGGTATTAAGTTAATGTCACTTTATTCTGAAGGATGAAAAAAGCGAACCATCAAGGTTCGCTTTTTTATGCTTACCACCCTGATTGTCGACAATGTTTTATTTTAAAAACGTTTTTAGTTGATAAATATTGAGTCGATTATATAATTGTCGACAATTTTTGGTGTGGGAAAGCTTATGGCAGCAGTAGAGTTCTGGGGAACGGTTAATACCGTGTTTATATTAATCAGTGTTTATGGTGTGTTTTCTCAATTGTCGACAATTGGTCGTCGACGCAATACGGTGGTAGATGAAGCAGCAACGGCCTTGCTGTCGCTTAATCAGTTTACCGTCAGCTTTTTCGCCTACTTTTCATTTTTTATTTATGGTTACTCAATAACCCCTTTTAATCACTTTATTGTTTGGCCTAGGCTGATCGCCACTGTGTTCGTACTAGCTATTTTGTTTGAGATAGCGAGAGATAGGAAGACAAAGTCTGCGAGGTATGTGTTTGGGCTGTCATTCGTAACACTTATTCTAGGCATAGGGGGGTTGATCGTTGGTGAACAAATTACAGATATAAGTCAGTGGGTAGCAACAACACTGATTCTGACGGTCTCTTTTCTTATTGCTCAAGGGTATGCACATCAAATAAGGATTATTATTAAGAATGGCGATACGGGGGCGATTGATATAAAGATGAGCCAATTTATATTGTTGATGGACATATCAACGATGGCATTGTCATTCGCAATAGGCATTGACTTGAGTTGGCCTCTCCTAGCCCTAGCACTAACCAGTGCAGCTACTAAAGTAGCTATTCTTTATCTTTTCTATTGGGTTAGAGTCAGTGATATAGCTAAACAACGTCGCGCTATGGCTAAAGGTCTCTAACTTATGATACCGCTGAATAGGCCAATTTATCCTTATTCAGCGATATGTTTTGCTAGTCCAGCTGAATCCTTATCTCACAAATCTATCCCAATAATAGGTGACATCAGTTCATTATATGTCTAGAATGTTTATTTATAGTATAATTAATACTTTTTAAGAGTTACTGATAAATGTCTGTATTTGAACCTAATGACCACCCTCATCGACGTAAGAACCGGTTAACGGGCGATTGGGTTTTAGTCTCTCCTCATCGAGCTAAACGACCTTGGCAAGGGCAGCTGGAAGATCCACAAACAGAGTCATTGCCATCTCATGATGAGACGTGTTTCTTGTGTGCTGGTAATACGCGTATTAATGGCGAGCTTAATCCTCAGTATGAAGGCACGTTTGTCTTTACTAACGATTTTGCCGCTTTAATGCCTGATACACCTCAAGATACCGATAGGCGTTCAGATACGTTAATGGAATTAGAACCAGCGCGCGGAACAAGCCGTGTTATTTGTTTTTCGCCAGATCACAGTAAGACATTGCCAGAGTTATCGGTTGAGGCGATTTCTGGCGTAGTGAAAACTTGGATAGCGCAAGTACAGGACTTAAGTAAAGATTATAAGTGGGTACAGGTTTTTGAAAACAAAGGTTCAGCCATGGGCTGTTCTAACCCTCACCCACATGGTCAAATTTGGGCAAATGATTTTTGGCCGAATGAGATCGCAAAAGAGCAAGCCAGCCAGCACGAATACTATCTTCAGAACCACTCTTCAATGTTGCAGGATTATGCACTGAAAGAATCTAAAGATGGGGCAAGGACAGTTGTTGAAACTGAACACTGGATTGCTGTTGTACCATTTTGGGCTGCATGGCCTTTTGAGACTCTTTTATTGCCGAAGTTCGCTTGTTCTCGTATGACTGATTTATCTGAAGTACAACAGGTAGATTTAGCGAAGGCACTTAAGAAACTGACGAGCCGATATGACAATTTATTCCGTTGTTCCTTCCCTTATTCTATGGGATGGCACGGCGCACCCTTTGATTTAGATGATGCTTCGCATTGGCAATTGCATGCACATTTTTATCCACCTCTTTTACGATCAGCTTCGGTACGAAAATTTATGGTCGGGTTTGAAATGCTAGCTGAGCCTCAGAGGGACTTGACGCCAGAACAAGCTGCAGAAAAGCTTCAACAAGTAAGTGATCTTCACTTTAATGAAGGCGCTGTGTAGATCGAAATATGAGAAATTAACCATGCCGACACCAACACAATTAGACGCTGTCACGACACAATTTGAACGAGCGTTTGGTAAAGCCCCAGAATTTTTATTTCAGGCACCAGGCCGTGTTAATCTCATTGGTGAGCATACTGATTACAATGACGGCTTTGTATTGCCTTGTGCTATTGATTATAAAACCGTGATAGCGGCCTCTTCACGGAGTGATCAAGAAATACATGTTATCGCAATGGATTATCATAATGAGGAAGATACATTTAGTCTGCTAGAACCTATTGTTAATCATGAAAAGCAACTGTGGAGCAACTACATACGAGGTGTGGTTAAGCACCTACAAATGAGAGGTAATGAGCTTACTGGGGCTAATTTAGTGGTGACAGGTAATGTACCACAAGGTGCTGGTTTGAGTTCATCTGCATCATTAGAGGTCGCTATTGGAGAAGCATTCAGGGGGCTGAATCATCTTAACCTTAGCAAGCAAGATATTGCCCGCATTGGTCAAGAAGCCGAGAACCAATTTGTTGGTTGTAATTGCGGCATTATGGATCAGATGGTCAGCGCCTGTGGTGAAGCACATAAGGCCGTATTACTTGATTGTCGATCATTGGAAACCAAGCTTATCGCTATGCCTGATGAACTTGAAGTGGTTATTATCAACTCGAACGTGAAGCGAGGACTGGTCGATAGTGAATACAACACGCGACGTCTCCAATGCGAAAAAGCTGCTAAGTTGCTGGGCATTAAGGCGCTACGAGATATTAGCCTGAAAGATTTAGAGCATAGGAAGGTTTTGCTGCCTGAAGAAACCTACAGACGAGCCCATCATGTTGTATCGGAGAATGAAAGAACTCTTGCCGCTGCAGATGCTTTACAAAATGGTGATATTGCTTCTTTGTCTCGCTTAATGGCGCAATCTCATGCGTCTATGCGTGATGATTTTGAGATTACCGTAGAACCGATAGATTTCATCGTATCAACGTTGGATGATTTCCTTAAGGAGCGAGGTGGGGTGCGTATGACGGGTGGTGGATTCGGAGGATGTATTGTGGCACTAATACCTCATAATCTGGTTGAAGAGGCGTGTCAGTTAGTCGAAGAGACTTATGAGAAACATAGCGGCATTAAAGAAACAATCTATACCTGTACTGCCAGTAACGGGGCTGGGGAAGTGATCTTTAATGCAGAATCTAAAGCGTGTATGTAGTATTTCCACCTTAATTTTTGTCATCACTCCAAACCACGAAGTTAGCTATACTGAGTGGTATTATACTTCTTGCTTATAGACTTATTGATAGGTTAATTAATCATCAATACTGCGATAAAATAGACGCCAATTTGATTTCGGGACATACTTACCTTTGTCCTACAGGGTTCATTGACACATTTTTGCGCTGTTGAAAACTTCTATGGAAGTAAGATTAGCTATAAGGATTAATGAAAGGAGAGCGTGGAAACAGTGTTTGAACGAATCTATCAAGCCTTCTCCTTTTGTTTTGACTAGAATGTATAGAGTGAACGTAAACTAATACAATGAAGAGCTTTAAGCTCTAAGAGTGAATGTGCGTACTTTTTGTCTTCTATTTTCGTGGTTTTGTGCTGCTTTCTTTTTTCCTAGTGTGTCGAGTTATGCAACGGAAAGTAAGGAACCGGTCACGTTAGTCTCAGCGTTATCACCGCCCTATGTTTACTATACGGAAAATGGTGAATTACAGGGCATTATTGTCGATATGGTTAAGATGATGAATGAGGTGTCTGATTATGAGGTCATTCTCTATCACGTGCCACCTCCTAGAATTTATCTTGAACTTGCTGACGGCTATGCTGATTTGTCTATATTGCCGCCAGGGGAGAATGCTGATGCTGTGGCTGACCGTATTGTTGAAGTGAGTCGTGCATCGGTTGTACTTGCTGCACTTAATGAGAATAAAGACAAGTTGAGTACATTAGCTGATCTTTCGAGAAAAAGAGTAGGTTACGTAAAGGGAATTAACTACGGGGCATTATTTGACAACATACCTAATGTTTACGAAGTCCCCTTATTGAGTACCGATGTGGGAATTGAGATGTTACTCAAAAACCGCATTGATTTTATTTTAAGTTCAGAACGAACATTAGCTTACCACTTGCAAGTTCAACGGTTTAGCAACAACGTTGCTATGGCTTATGAGTTGAGCAAAGTCCCAGCTTATTTATATACCTCAAAAAAGTCGAAGCACAATGCCGAACTCAAATCCCATTTTTCAGAGATTATCAGTCAATTGATTGCTAGTAATAAGTGGCAAGAGATCTATCAGCATCTGGCTCTACCTAAATAACCTCAGGTTTGTATAAGCCGAACCATCCAATGTGACTATTTTAAGGTTTCTCTGCGTTAAGCTTGCTGGCTAGAGAATGACTCTCGTGGCGCAACCTTGCCTTGATAACCCTTAAAATAGTCACATTGGCTTAAATGATAAGACATAATAGTGTCTTTAATTGAGAGTCTCTTCTTCAGTGCATTGATTTAGCTAGCTTTTATCGATTCTCTTATACAAGCCTGAGGTTAAATAACATGAAAAGTTGAGTTTAAGCTGTAGGCAAGTCATCCTGTGTTAGCGTGTTGTTGATTTCTTGTAAGTTCTGCAGCCAGACACATTGCTGATCTTTCATCGCTATGAACCGAGGAGCATTAAGAGGGGGATCATTAAAGCATCCGCTAGCTATTCCAATATGATTTGGAATAGCGCTTGTTGTCCAATAAAGTGTTGTTCCACAGTTGCCACAGAAAAAGCGTACCTGTTCTCCTGTTTCCGCATTAACATGGTAAGTCTTGAGCAGTGACTCTGTGCTGACTTTGTCTTGGTGAAAATAGGCTGAAAGCCCAAAAGCACTTCCTGTGCGCTTTTTACAGTTTTTGCAGTGACAAATAGCTGATAATACAGGTTCTCCAATAGCTGTTATTTGTGACTTTTCACAACAACATTTGGCGGTGCGCTTTAACATGATTACTCGTTATCCAAATAGCTCCATGCAGCAAACTCATTCCCACTTGGCTCTTTAAAATGAAAACGCCTGCCTCCAGGAAAGGAAAAAATTGGTTTAACGATTTCGCCGCCTGCCTGCTCAACATGCGCTAATGTTTCTTCCAGATTATTGCTGTAGATAACACTAAGTGCACCACCGTTTTCTGTTGATGAACTTAAATTTGCCTGAAAAAAACCACCATTGATGCCTGAGTTCGCGAATGACGTATATTCAGGACCATAATCTGTGAACTGCCAATTGAAGACTTGTTCGAAGAATTGCTTGGTTGCATCAAGGTTAGTTGCAGGGAATTCGACATAGTTTATTTTATGATGCTCGCTCATCAGGTATATTACTCCTCGATTTTACATGACGCTCTTTGCTGGAGCGTGGCTAAGTATGTTTAACATACAATGACGCTAACATGTATTGTTAAGCGAATAAAAGGGAAAACATCAACTAATGCAAGCGTCAATATTAACTGAAGTACTTCTTCCCTTGTCTTTGGCAATTATCATGTTTGGTATGGGGCTTAGCCTCACCAAAGATGATTTTGTTCGTTTGTGGCGAATGCCTAAACCCATCGTTGTTGGCCTGTTTGGGCAACTCATTCTATTACCGTTAATTGCTTATGGCGTAGCGACAGCCTTTAATTTGTCAGAGCCACTGGCTATTGGTTTAATGGTGCTATCTGCTTGCCCGGGCGGTACAACGTCTAACGTTATTTGTTTGTTGGCTCGTGCCAACTTAGCGCTTTCTGTCAGTTTAACGGCTATAACGACAGTGGTTTGTGTCTTTACTACGCCGTTTATTATTAAATATTCAATTGAGCATTTCTCACAGGGTGACGTTGTCTCGTTCTCTTTGCTAAGCACGACAATTGGCTTGTTTGTAGTGACTTTGCTGCCCGTTATATTGGGGCTGATAGGGCGTCACTATCAACCTAACGCAGCCATGCGCAGTGAAACGTTCTTTCGTCGTTTTTCTACCCTGTTTTTGTTGTGTATGATCGTACTGATTACGATCCAAGAGAAAGATACGCTAGCAGCTTCTTTTGATGCTGTGTTTGGGGCGACACTCACACTGAATTTGATCGCAGTATCGACGGGTGTTGGGCTTGGTCTCTTGTTTAAGTTAAGTGCTGAAGACACCGTAACCTTGGGTATTGAAGTTGGTGTGCAGAATTCTGCGATGGCTATTTTAATCGCGCTAACCTTCTTAGGAGATACCGCTTATGCAACCTCTGCCGGTGTATATGGGCTAGTAATGTATATTGGTGCAGCCATATTAGTGTTTGGTTCTAAATGGGCACGAAAGAGCTGATATAGGCAGGGTTACAATAAGCCTTGCGAGTTAAGAGATTATTTTTTTGAGGTGTAAGCTGGGACTACCAGCAGAGCCTTTCAGTTTTAGGATAAGAAATGTCAATCCAACAAGCGTTAGTAAGTCGCAGTGGCGACACTTGTGAGCTATGTAGTAGCAAAGATCAACTTGCAGTATACGATGTCCCATATAGTGATGTGAAAGATGCTCAGAGTTGTGTCTTACTTTGTGAAACCTGTATCAAGCAAATTGAAGTCACTGTGCCTATCGATATGAATCATTGGCGCTGTTTAAATGACAGTATGTGGAATCCTGAGCCCGCAGTACAAGTAATGGCCTGGCGTATGCTTAAACGCTTATCAACAGAGAGTTGGGCCCAAGATTTATTAGATATATTGTATTTGGATGAGCAAACACAGCAGTGGGCTGAAAAGGATACTATTGCCAGCGGAGAAACTTCAGATACGCCGACGCTAGATTCGAATGGTGCGGCATTGCAAATGGGAGACACAGTCACCCTAATCAAAGATCTGGATGTGAAAGGTGCCAACTTTACTGCTAAGCGAGGTACTGCCGTTCGCAATATAGCGCTTACAGATAACCCAGAACACATCGAAGGCAAGGTCAATGGTACTCGAATTGTTCTTGTCGCTAAGTTTTTAAAGAAATCATAAGCGGTTATTTTATCAGCACAAGTTGTTTGGAGTCGTTTAAAAAGGATAAGCTAATGACGGCACATCCAGTACCTCCAAAGAAACCTGAACATTACTGGCCGATTTATTCTGTTATCGTCACTCTATCTTTGTTGATTGGTTACGTTCTTATCTATTTTGAAATGGCTTTTGCGTCAAGCCTGACGATTCTATTAGTGATTTATGCTCCGCAGATGTGGTTCAGACAATACACTTCTGAGTACAACGAATACTTAAGAAAACTTTATGGGCTCAAACGCATTGAAGAGAAGCCGAGTGGGCCTAGGTTAGCTGAAAGCACTGAATTTAATAAAAATATTCGTCGCTACCAAGAACTGCAAAGGGTTAAAAAAGAAAATGCAAAATGGTGGCAGTTTTGGAGATAAAGCCGGACGTTGATTTGTAAGCTTTAAACTTGACACTGTTGGTTGGTATAAATGCTCAAGGGGATATTTCAAAAACACCTTAAGTGTTATTATTAACGGACTAAAATGAGGGAAGCATTTGGGGATTGCATATTTTTTTAGCCTTGCTAACTGAGCCTTAACCTAAGATATCGAATACCTATGAATAGTGGCGTTGAATCTTCACCAATAACGACTCCTTCAACCATCATACCTTTTAGCCCTGCAGCTCTATTCAAACAGGGAGGAAGTGCCAGAAAACTGGTGTTATATTGGTTGGTAGCTTGTATATTCATCATACCTTCCAGTGTGATTACACGTTACCTTGAATGGACTGGTATACCTCTTTCCATTGGTGGCGTTGACTTCTTTATCACGGTTTACATTCCCATGCTTCTATGTGTCCCTTTGGTCTTTTGGATGGGGTATTTTTGGGCGGCAATCCCGGCTTATCTTTCGACCTTTCTAGTGGCATATGTCGGCGGAATGCCTCTTAGTTGGGCTTTCTTATTTTCCTTTTCGAATCCATTGAGTTTGGCATTTTATTACCTTTCGCTCTCTATTGTGCCTATTTATGGTCGGGACAATATGCTTATATCGATAGTGAGTTTTGTGTTGATATCACTTGTCGCCTCTTTGGCTGGCTCAACGGGATCTTTTATTTGGGCTTATGCAAACCAAGTTGGATTAAACGATGCTTTACCTGTCTGGCAAGGTTGGTGGGTAGGCGGTTGGTTGCAAGCTGTTGCTCTTGTTTTGCCAGTGCTTTATCTGGTGGGTCCTATCGTCAACCATCGACTCAACAAAATCTACCAGAGTAATAAGATTAGGCCCTTCACCTCATATAGGATCCTGACTTTCGCCACAATAGCATTTGTTGCAGTTTTAATTGGCTATGTGGTTACTGCTAGATTTATTGGAGGGAGGCAGCTTGAGCAGTTAAAAGACCACTTAAGCAAGCCTGAACATCTCAATACGATCGACAATGCTATCAACGGTATGTCTTATCCTCTCTATATTCTATTGGCCGTGATGGTGGCTCTGATCTACCTAACATACAAAGCAATAGTGTATTGGAGTCAGGCATCACAAAATGCTAATCGCTTGTTAAAGCAAAAAAATATAGAGCTTGAAAGACTTGCTATGACTGACTCTCTAACGCAGTTGCTTGTTCGTAGAGCGATAATGCAAATTGCAGAGGCTGAATTTGAACGGACAAAGCGAGACGATCTTGACGTGTCGATATTAATGATAGATATCGATAAATTTAAGCGTATTAATGATGTCTATGGGCATCTTGTTGGGGATGCCGTGATACGTTTTGTGGCTAATGTAGTGAGTGAAAGCTTGCGGCCTTACGACGCTGCTGGTCGTTACGGCGGAGAAGAGTTCATTGTTATGTTACCCAACACAGGGTTGTCAGAAGCATTGACGGTTGCGAACAGAATACGGACTGCTGTCGAGAATACACATGTTCCTACAGAAAAGGGTTTACTTCCCGTTACTGCAAGCATTGGTGTGGCGTCGCTTGGTGACGAAGACGGCAACCTAACGTGTTTGATAGAAAGAGCTGATCAAGCTTTGTTGAATGCTAAAAATAGTGGGAGGAACTGTGTTCACTCTTGAATCCGCTTTGTTTACCTGAATCCCTTAAGAATAGCCTTATTGGATCGAAACGATACAATGCTAGTGCCTTTAGGTGAAGTTTGCTTTTGGAGCTTTAGCATAAAGTGGTCGTTCAATCGGCAATGAGTATATCTCAGCACCAAAGTTAGGGCTTGTTGAATACATTGCTAATGAAGCTTTACAACCTATTCTCGATTTTCTTTCTATAGTCCTCTCGTTTGATTGGTGTGGTTCTGAACTTACGTTAAGCTATGTTAATTATTTGTTAAGTTAAAACTAAAAGCACTTTGTCTATATCGATTGATACTAGCCACGCATTGCAAGGTGTCACAAGAATATTGGGGAGCATTCATTGAATAATAGTCATAAATCATTCCGTCGTTCACGACTAAATATACTAACTAGCCTTGTTTTATTGGGAACCAGTAGTTATGCGTTAGCTCAGCAAGCGCCTATTATACAGCCGGGCGCTCCAGGTAAATCAGTTAAAAGTTTAACGGCTTCGGAAGCTATAAGAATAGCTAACAATAGCTATTCACCTGATGATGTATTCTTTATGCAGAATATGATCCCGCATCACAATCAAGCTGTGCAAATGGCTGAACTAGTGGCAGAAAGAACAAATAGGCAGGAATTGATTGACGTTGCCGGGCGTATTAATGCGTCGCAGGCCGATGAAATAGGTTTTATGCAAGGTTGGCTAAAGGAACGCCGAGAAGATGTACCTGATCCAAGAGCTCATGAAGGCATGGATATGTCTCATGAGATGGCAGGTATGGCTTCACCAACTCAAATGGCTAAGCTGGCAACCTTGAAAGGTACAGAGTTCGACAAACTATTTCTGCAACTCATGATCCCGCACCATGAAGGGGCGTTGACGATGGTAGATAACTTACTTGAACAACCGGGGTCTGCTTATGACCCGGTACTGTTCGATTTCACCAATGATATTGTCAACGATCAAAAAGCCGAAATCGAACGTATGAATGCGCTTCTGGCGAGTCTTTCTAGCGATCCTCGTGCCGGGCTTGCAGCCGGGTTTACGAATGCAGGGCAATCCATTAGCAATTTAAAACTTGTAGCTACTTTATCTAAACCTGCGGGCTTCTATGATCCTGAGAATCCTGTGGGACTTCCTCCGATTGTTGAACCAGACGAGGATGACGGCAAAACGCGTAGCAAAGATGATGGACAAAGTACCGATGATACCGAGTGGGGTGAACGTTCGCCGCTTTTGAGCTTTGCTAATACGGATATGGCATTTTTTGGCGATAAAATGGTCGCGGGTAACTACCATGGCTTTAATATATATGACCTTAAGAATAAAGGCATTCCCGAACTAATGAGTTCAGTTGTTTGTCCTGGTGGGCAAGGAGATGTATCGGTTGTTGGCGATCTACTGATTATGTCAGTTGAGCAGACCAGAGGGCGTGTTGATTGCGGGTTGCAAGGGGTAAGCGAAGATGTGAGCGAGGAACGCTTTAGAGGGTTGAGAATTTTTGATATCAGCAACCTCTCTCAGCCTATCCAAGTCGGACAAGTACAAACTTGCCGTGGATCACACACTCATTCCGTCGTCGCTGGTCCAGGACGAGATGGAAAAATTATCGTTTATAATTCGGGCACATCATCTGTGCGTGATGAAGAAGAGCTTGCGGGTTGTGTGGGAGATATCCCAGGTGATGATAGAACGGCATTGTTCCGTATCGACGTGATAGAGATCCCGGTGAAGGATCCTTCTAAATCACGCATAGTAGACAGCCCAGCGGTTTTTGCTGACCCAGAGACCGGTCGTTTAGCGGGTTTATGGACAGGTGGCGATCACGGTGATGAGACTCAGGAAACCAGTCAAACAGACCAATGTCACGATATCACTGTATTTCCAGAAGCTGGCATAGCCGCTGGTGCTTGTTCGGGTAACGGTATTATTTTTGATATTTCTGATCCAAGGAAACCTACTCGTATCGATGAAGTTGTTGATACGGGCTTTGCTTACTGGCATTCGGCTACCTTTAACAATGATGGTACAAAAGTGTTATTTACGGACGAATGGGGTGGCGGAAGTCGACCTCGTTGCCGAGCTTCTGATCCTCAAGACTGGGGGGCCGATGCAATCTATGACATTGTTGATCGTAAGCTAGAATTTAAAGGTTATTACAAAATGTCGGCGCCGCAGGCTGAAACCGAAAACTGTGTCGCACATAACGGGGCTATCATTCCTGTCCCTGGAAGAGATATTTTTGCACAAGCTTGGTATCAAGGCGGGCTGTCAGTAATGGACTTTACTGATTCTACTCATCCAACTGAGATTGCTTTTTTTGACCGTGGCCCGGTACATGAAGAAAAGCTCGTTTTAGGTGGATATTGGTCGACTTATTGGTATAACGGAAAAATTTACGGCACTGAAATAGCTCGCGGGTTAGATGTTATGACTCTCGTACCCAGTGAACACTTAACACAAAATGAAATTGATGCAGCTAAACTTGCGGATCAAGGTCAGTTGTTTAATCCTCAGCAGCAGTTTAGGGTAACCTGGCCAGCTGAGCCTGTTGTGGCTTTAGCCTATATTGACCAACTTAATAGAGATGATGCTCTTGCTAGCACAGTGTTGAATAAGTTGAGCAATGCACTCGGTAGTGCTAAATCATCATTGGAAAGTGGGAAGAAAAATAAAAAGCTCGCTAAGCAGTTAAAAGCACTCGCCAAACAGCTTTCTACTAAACGCCCTAGTTCGTCTAGTGATAAACGTAAGAATAGTTTGAGTGACACTCTCACAGGAATTGCAAAGAGGTTGAGTTAGTATCCAAATTGCAGGCTAATCAATGACATTAGTTCAGATTCATTGAAATTTGAGCTAATGTCGGTCTGCCAATAAAAATTATTGTACCTTTGTTGATAACGTTCACCTGAAATAACATCATGAGTCTACTATCCGAAGCATTAAAAAAGCGGTTTGCTGAGCTCGATGTCCACTCATCTATTCATCGTCACTCACCACTTGGAATGGCGGAAGAGCTTCAAAACTTAAGTCAGTCGATTATAGACACGGATAGTCGTGACTCATACGGGCGAGCTGGCTCTATAGCGTCTTTTGAGCAACAACTCAGTGACTTGTTTGAACAACCTGATTGCGTATTCCTTCCCACAGGTACGCTTGCCCAATGTGCTGCGCTCAAGTGCTACAGTGAGCAAACAGGGCGTTTCAAAGTTGGGTTACATCCAACGTCTCACCTTCTCCTGCATGAGCATAGAGCTATCGAAACATTGTGGGGTTTAGACGTTATGGAAATGGGCAGTTGCCAGAAAGTGCTGACTTCAGATGACGTCCGCCAACTCGATCCTAATGCCACTGCTGCCATTATTGTTGAAACACCAATGCGCGAAATAGGGGGTAAGATGCCTAACTGGGAAGAATTGGTTAGCATGCAGGCGTGGTGTCGTGAGCATAAGATAAAAATGCATTTGGATGGTGCGCGTATATGGCAATGCACAGAGTTTTACGGACGATCACTCGCTGATATAGCGTCGTTGTTTGATAGTCTGTATGTCAGTTTCTATAAGGATCTGGGGGGGATATTTGGTGCCGCTCTATTCGGTTCTGTCGAGTTTATAGAACAAGCACGAATATGGGCGCGTAGAGCCGGCGGAAATCCAATGACGTTATACCCAGAAGTTATCGCTGCCCGCAATGGCTTGAGTCAGTATCTGCCTAAAATGCCACAATTCATACATTACACGAAACAGCTAGGTGAAGAACTGAGATCATTACCTTTAGGCATTCTGCCAGAAAGACCGGCATGTTCTATGTTTCATATTCGTTTCAACCTCGGTGCAGAAGCGTTAGCTAGCAAGATAGTTTCCTATGCCGAGAAGACGGGCATCCTTGTGCTACCTCTGCCTCGTTCTGGTAATACGCAAGAATGTGTTTGCGAGATAGCGATAGGCGATCGAGCCATTGCTCACGCACCAGAGTTTTGGTGCAAACATATTGCCGCTTGTTTAGCACAGGAAAATTGACTTTCAGTTATGAGGGGTTACTTTACCCCAGATTGGCATTTATAAGAAGAGTCTCGCTAGGAGAGCGAAGCTAACCAGCTGTTAGGCATTGTCGGCCTGGTAAACTAGAACCACAATCCACTGTATAAGCAGACACTAAAAATTAGCAGCTCCTAGGCAAAGGAGTATATTTTGTTGCATAGAATAACGTGATTCACTATCTTTTTTTAATGCTATTGCTATGCTGAGTTTATGAATAAAGTCTGTCTCATCGCTTTCCTATTATTAATGCCCTTTTCATCAAAAGCGGATAAGGTGGATTGGTATGTGACTGACTTTTATCCTTGCCATATTCTATCGGGTCCACAAAAGGGGCAGGGGTATTGCGATAAGATTGTCTCTGGACTGATAGATAGAATGGATGAGTTTGAACATCAGGTAGACTTTCTTTCAGCCCCGAAGCTCAATGAAAAAGTGTCGAAAAGAGACCCGTTATGTACACTGAGTCTACTTAAAACAGAAGAAAGGCAACGCTATTTATTGTATTCAGATCCAGTGACGGCTGTTTTGCCTAATGGACTTATCACATTGCGGGACGACAAACGATTTAAACCTTACATGGACCAAAAGAACAGAATCGTTCTGTCTAAACTTGTTACCGATGAAAAATTGATCCTAGGGCGAATCAAAGCCCGATCTTATGGTCCTAAAATTGATAAAGTATTGAATGCAGAATACGCTAAATACCCTCGCATTATGACGACAGGAGGCTTGCCTTTTATTGACTTACTGAAGACGGGCCGGATTGATTACTTCATCAGTTATCCTGCGTCTGCTCTTGGAAAAGATATTGCGGTGTATGATAACCATCAAACTCAATTTTTATCCATTTACGAGGATTCTCAACTCTACTTTCCCGGTGTCTCATGTACTAAGGGAAAACTAGGGGAACGAGTGATCAATCAGGTTAATAAACATATGTCTACGCTAGGTATTGATTACTTTTCCGATGCTTATGAGTATTGGCTACCTGATTCTGTGAAAAAGATTTATCGTGATTTAGTCAAAGAAAATACAGACTAATTATTCTATCTTTTACTTGGATAGTTTGGTTGCGACGATGTCACGTTGTTTATCTGGCTCGCCTGCTGCTGACTGAATCATCATGTGATGATAAAGACGGCTATGACTTTCCGCTATTGGGGGCAGCGTTTGTTAAGCAGCAGAGTAGTCCAATCGAGAAAGTTTGAGTGTCATCACCCACATGATGTCATTGCGGTAAAACAGGTAACACCTGCACTTTATTTGAGATTGACTCCTCAAGGGAGGAGGCGGATTGTGTCAGTACGCCTCCCGTTGATATGTGGTATTAGGTTAAAATGGATAGCTGATATGCTGGAAAAACCGTACAGACAAATCTTGGCGTTGCTTGTTGATTTCGAACTCATCACATAGGGCTCGAATGGCTCTTTCGACTTGATTCATGAATCGCCCATAGCCCATTGCATGCTTATCTTGTTCAGTAGCAACAATGACAAAGTTCAGGGCCTCTACGAGTTTGTCTTTTTGGTAAAAACACTTAATTTGCTGCTGGCTTGACTCAATATCGAAGCTCAGTTTCTGCAATTCAGCATTACCCTCATTGCGATCTATTTTGCTATTACGAACAATCGGCATTGCACCATTAGATACCATCGCACCATGATTTAATTTGTTCGCTTCACATCTTCGAATGAATATATTAGCGCAATGCTCATAGAATTGAGAAAAATCGCTGTCTTCTATCAATGCTTGAAATTTTGTTTTGATAGCGCGAGAGATAGGAATCGTAAAGGTGACATAAGTCATTTCAGCATGATTATCCGGTATCTCACAGTGCCTTGCCTGATAGCGTGGATATAGGCTTCTAAGTTTATAACCATAGCTTTCTTTATTGCCTTTTTCTTTAGCAAATAAATCATAAGTAAGATGTTGATGATCGCGCACTTTAAATGGCGGCTGGTCTACAAATAACTGTGCTTGTAGGTCTCTCAGTGCTTTTTGAACCTTATTATGAAACTGCGCAGAATTAGCTCTTAATTCATCGCCAGTAGCGAGGAATAGTAGCCTTACTTTCTTACTTGCAGTATCTCTGGTGTAATAAGTCTTATGTGCTTCATGGTAGCTAGGGTTATAAAAGAGCAGCATTTGTTTATCTGTTTCAAAGTGATAAGTCTCCTCATTAAACCTAACGACAGGCAGTTTATCGTTTGCCAGTAAATGCACATTATGAAGTTCGTATCTATCGCAACAAGCAAATAGCTGCTTTGCAACTTCCTCATAGCAATCATTTATATTGTCAAACCTGCTGTAAAAACTGTCAGTAGGGATTGTCTCTGCTAGCAGGTAATGGCTAGAGCGCGCATTGGTAGGAATATATATGCGGTGCTGATTTGAAGTGGTCATACTCGATCCTTTAATGAATTTATCTGCGAGCACTTTAGTTGGATTTAGCGACCAATATATTGACCTAAATCATTGTTTATTCATTAACGTGGGTTAGATGGATGAAATTCAATATGTTTTGATAGTTTTGCTTCTATCACTTTAAAAAACACTGCTTCTTGAGTATTGGAAGAACCTAGTAATATGCGAAGAGGAGTGGCAAGTTTGTGCACTAACCGAATTGTTATAACTAGATTAGCGCGATTCGACCATGAGAACCTTATAAGAAATCACTTAAGCAGAGTGATAGTCGGTAGGTGGCTTGTAGATCGAATGCAGTGAAATTACAGACTATGGCCTATGATAATTGTTATTCAAAGTAAATTAAGGCATAACACTATTGAAGCGATTAAACCCTTTGTCAGGATTTTCTTGAACCTCCGAAAACGATTCCAGTATATTTTCAGGTTCGGCATCAAAATCAAGTGTATTTAGAAGTCCAATCATCTGATGAAATAAATCTAAGATGTAGCTACTTCGTTCAATTATATAGCGATGCTCAAATTCTTTGTCAGTACTAATGTTTATATCGGGTGGAAAGTTACCTTCTATAAAGCTTTTTAAATCATCGTTAAATCCATGTAGCTTTTTGACTTCGTTATAAAAATTTCCTTTAATATTATTGGTTAGCTTTATTTGGTCAGCTTTTTCTTTTACTAATTTTTGAATCATGCTTTCGGCTGACTCTAACTCCAATTGAAGTTCTCTTTTTTGTTTTTTTATTAATTCGATGGTGTTTTCATGCTCATCCATACGCTCTTTGACTTCTTGAAAATGCTCAGGGTTAGGCAAGTAATCTGGGTCGATAGCTTTGAATTTGTCTCTAAACCACTTCTCCGAGTGAATTGGTAAAAGTTTCATCGCAGTGGATATATGAGACCAAAATACTGTATAAAATAATGCAACTACAAATGGAGACCCCCAGTTTTCCCAATAAAAGCTAGTAAGTTCTGTTGGGATTATATCTAGCATCTTGTAAAATTCGGATATCCTCTCAGCGGCATCTTTTTTTGAAAGATATAAATACAGTATTGCATCTAAATGATAGAAAAAGTAGCTGATAGAGAAGCTAAAAAGAAAAGGGTTTCCTATCCTGTCAGTGAATGCCTTAAAAATATCTTGAATTGTCTTAATGGAGCTATTTGTCATAGTCAATCTCTGTCTTCCATAAGAATTGAAGTATTAAATTACACATTAATTTTTAAGTTGTCCAAGCTTAATATTAATTGTCATTATTGAATGTTTTTTACTTTTTTGTTTGATGGACGAAGAAAATAAGCAACTCAAAATTGGAGGGTACTATGCATTGGTATATGAAACCCTTAACCCCTTTTTGTTGGTGACGCCGTTACTCCTTTGAATATGGCAACGTTTAAAGGATGGAGTAATGATAAAAGCAATATGTAGTTTAATCGTCTTAGTGATATCCACCGCTCACTTGAGTGGATTAGCTTCAGAAAAACAAGGGCAAATTCATGAATTAATGATCGATAGCGAGGTGATGCGTGAGAAGCGTGAGCTCATCATATACCTTCCCGGAGACTACGATACGAGTGAGGTACTTTTTCCTGTCTTATATGTAACTGATGGTGATATACAAGGCCCTCACACCGCAGGCTCAATAGACTATTTATCCAAGTTTGACCAAGTGCCTAATATGATAGTCGTTGGTATTGCTAACCCTCGACACCTCCGTGAGCGTGATTTAACGCTAACGGCAAAAGCTCAGGAAAAAGTTGGTCAAGTTGAAGGGGCTGATCGATTTTTGCAATTCATAGAGAGTGAGGTGATTCCCTTTATCAGAGAGCGCTATCGAACACTGGATTATCAAGCGATTTCTGGAACATCGCATGGTGGGCAATTTGCAATCAATACGATGATCAAAAAGCCCGGCTTATTCAACGGAGCTATTGCTATTAGCCCAACACTCTATTGGGACGACCAGCAGCTACTGCGCTTAAGTGAAAGCGCGTTCAAAAAGCAATCTTTACATGGACGCTTGTATGTTTCGATTGCAAATGAAGAGCCTATTATGACTGTCCCATATCAACAATTTTTGACATTAGCACAGCAATACGCCAACAGCGAACTGCTTATCGCGAGTCAGGTCTTTAATCAGGAAAGCCATAACTCAACTGCGTTGTTGGGGCAATATTATGGCTTGAAGCATCTATTTTCTGACTGGGCTATTCCTGACACCCCTCAAACACTGACTGATTTACAAGCCATCTATAGCAAACGCTCTGCGTTATTAAGCACCGCTCTCACTATTCCTGAGGACAGAGCAAACGGTTATGGGCAATGGCTTCAGTATTCAGGTAGGCAAGAGGAGGCATTGGATTTATTTCAATGGAACAGAGAAACCTACCCTAAATCTATCAACACGCATAAAGCATTAATAAGCGCTCACCTATATTTTGGACACCCCGATGATGCAAAGTTAGCGTTGTCTTATTCATTAGAAGTGCTTGAGGGGTTGAGTGAAGCTGAAAAGCAGTCGCTTAGAGCACTAGTATCTAATGACTAAAACGCAGCTAGTTTGATTTTTATCGTGGTCGTGCTAATTTACAAACTTGGGTTGTATTCAATGGATCGAACGATATGACAAATATTCCTCTTAAGTTTTTTTTCTTAGCATCCTCGTGCTTATACTTTCTCTCATTTTCGACAAGCTATGCTGACGACGGAAAGTCTAATAAAGCGCAAGACCCTGAACGGATTACGGTTTATGGGCGACGCTCAATTTTTAGCTTAAGAAAAGAAGTTAGGAAGTTAGAAGTCTCTTTTTACGATCTCTTCAATGAGATCAATATCGACCCTAGATTCGATATTGTGTGTGGTATTCGAAAAGATACCGGTAGTAATATCCCTAGAAGGGGCTGTGAGCCAAGGTATCTCAAAACCGCTCGTACAGAGTTAACTCGATTTTCAGCAGGAGGTGCTGGTTTAAAACACAATGTATCCCCTCAAGAAATAGAAGCTATAGCAAAGAGAAATAAAGAAAAGTCCTTAGAAATTTTAGAAAAGCTCATTGACGAAAACCCTGAGCTTCGGGCGAGTCTCATTAAACTACAGGAAGCAAAAGCCGTTTTGAAACAGCGCGAATCAGAAGATTAAAAGGCTCTGTGAGGCACTGCTAATACTTTTGAGTTACTTTGATAGTAGTCGCTTATGCAGCAATGCTTTAATACGCTTTGTTGGTGCATGAGTGATTGCCAATTCGGCGTATTCTGATGCCGACTTTGGTTCGTCACAGCGAAAAAGCAAATCTGCTTTCACTGCATACCAATAATAAGAACGCTCAAGCCAACTGGGACTATCCATTGAATCCAATACCGCTAAACCGGCTTTAGGGTTTTTCCATTCGGCTGTGGCAATGGCTTTATTCAGTCGATGTAAAGGAGAGGTTGCTACTTGCTCCAGTAAATCATAAGACATGGCTATCTTATCCCATCGTGTCTTTTCGAATGACTCTGCTAAACAGTGCTCGGCAGCAATACCAGCTTCAATATGATAGCGAGATATATTGTCACCACTTGCAGATTCAGCTAGCAAAGCAATGCCTTTGCTTATCGACTGATAGTCCCACAAGCTGCGATCCTGTTGCTTTAACAAGAGCAACGCTCCACAGGTATCTTGTCTTGCGCTGATTCTTGCAAAGTGTAAATGCATCAGCGCGAGCAGAGCTGTTGTCTCAGTGCCATTGCCGTAATGGCTGTTGGACAACATGAGAGTTAATCGTATCGCTTCACGACATAAGTCTTGTCGTATAGCGTCGTCAGCGTGCGATGATAAATACCCTTCAGTGAAAACAAGGTACAACACATGATGCACAGAGGGTAAGCGAGCAGTTATTTCGTTGTTAGTGAGTTGCTCCAATGTAATGGTATAGCGCTGAAGGTAATGCTTTGCTCTACCAAAGCGTTTGTAGACATTCGCCTCGCTGATAAATAGTCGTAATGCAATTTCCTTAATGTTAAAACCACATAAGCTTTTGAGAGTAAATACAAGTTGAGATTCAAGCGGTATGCTGTCATGACAAGCAACGAATAACATACGCAGCATAGCGTCATTTATTTCTTGTGTAAAAGGTATGTCTTCATCGTCAGTTTTTGGGTCTTTATCAAGCAAGGCTTGTTGCTCTAACAATTGTGCCCTTCTGTGATTTGTTCGTAGTTCTGACAATATGTGTCGACAGGCCACGCGGTATAGCCATGCAGCAGGATTGGATGGCCTCCCTTCTCTCACCCATCTTTCAAGGGCCTGAGTCAGCGACCATTGCACAGCATCTTCAATAGCGTCAATATATCTTACGCCGAACCTGCGAGACAATAACGCCACGAGCTTGCCATACTCGTGGCGAAATACATGTACTAAGTCTTCTTGTTGATTCAACGTGTGAAGATTTCCCTGACTTCGATACTGGTTCCCGGATTTGACACCATCGGACTTTCCTTAATAACGGTCAGTGCTTCATCAAGTGTTGATGCGGTTAACATCATATACCCACCTACGACTTCTTTTAGCTCAATGAAGGGGCCGTCATCGACACGATCATGTCGAACAACGCTCGCTGCACCACTGAGCTTATTACCCATATCTGCAATATTATCCGCAAATTTTTCTTGCCAAGCCTGATATTTGGCGTACATCGCTTCCATATCTGATGGCGATGGTTCCTGACACTCGCCACTGTCGCTGCGTAATATGCACATATAATTATTCATTGTAGACTCCTTAAATTCTGGGGTTATTAATCTTTCTTGTATTAAAAGCATCGTGCTTCGGTCTTAATGACGCGCGAGTTAAAATTCTTTGGACAGGTGACAAAAAATAATTTTCCGAACAGGTGTAATAAACTCTATAGGTCATCTACTAACCAAGTATCAAAATAGCACAGCATAGGATTTAAATGGGAAGTGACTTTTATGAGCACTCTATACAGCCATTTGCTGGGATCATTATTAAAATTTGTCGTGCCTATACAAACAGCCAAGAAGATTTTGAGGATTACTATCAAGAAGTCTGTCTACAAATTTGGCGCAGCAGAGATAATTTTGATCAGAAAAGTGAATGGTCTACATGGATATATCGGATTTCGTTGAATGTCTGTTTAACTTATTTAAAGCGCAGAAAGCGGGGTGACAATCAAATCGTATCCGACTCACTTCCTGACGAAGCTGTGGATGATAGTCAAGCATTCGTCAGTGACGAGATAAATCAATTATATAATGCTATCAAGCACTTATCTGAAACGGACAGAGCAATAATACTGCTATACCTTGAGGAAAAGTCTTATCAGGAGATAGCGGATATTATCGGCTCCAATACAAACAATATTGGTGTTCGAATCCAGCGAATTAAAAGTCGATTAAATGATTATATGAAGCAAGAGAGTAAGTGAGATGACAAAATCAATAGAAATGGTGTGGAAAGAAGGGTTTATTAAAGAAGCTAACTTATCAGCCCCTCGGGTGAACGATTTGTACAATAGAAAGTCACAAAATATTGTCGATAAGCTACAGCAGATGTTTGTCATTAATGTAAAAGGGATCATCATAGGTAGCCTCGTTATGCTCGCTGTATTGAGCTTTATGGGACTACCGTTTTTAGGCTTATACATATTTCTCTTGTTGATACCGTTGATTATCATCGTCAAAAAAGAGCTCAAGAAATCGACTAACTTAAATAAAGGGCAAAGTAGCTATGATTATCTGCGGAACTTTAATACATGGCTGAAAGGTTCGATAAAAACCTACTCGGATTACTATAAATTGTTTTACCCACTGTTGTTTCTTGGCATGTCTATTCAAGGCATGATGAGCGACAAAGGAGCAGAGTTTAGGTCGTTGATGCTCGAATGGCTTCCTACAAACTTCGTTATACTCGGTCAGCCTTATTATATTTATCTCTGTGTCATCGTACTAATGGTGGTTGTGGCGAGATATGCAGAGGCATTCTATCGATGGGATCTCAATATGATTTATGGTCGCCAGTTCAAAAAATTGGAAGAGCTGATTGCTGACATGGAAGAGCTTAGGCAGTAATACTTCTTAAACTGCTCAGTTAAGTCTATGACATTTATAACGTTTTCTATTAGATATTAAAGCCTGTTATTCAACAAACAGGCTTTTTTATTTATCTTAAGCTTGACAATAATAGACCGGTCTATTATTTTTGAATTAAGTCAAGAACACATAGAAGAAAGATCGGCATGGTGAAGGTCCGTAATCAACAACAATACGATGAAATGAGAGCGAGAATTATCAAGATTGGTATGGAGCTTATTCGTGCTAAAACATTCTCTTCTGTTGGTATTAACGACATTCTCAAAGAAGCACAGATCCCCAAAGGGTCTTTCTATCATTATTTTTCCACCAAAGAAGACTTTGGTGTCGCCATTGCCGAAACCTATCACGAAGAGCAAATCACAGAAACAAAGCGGGTGTTGGGAGACCTGCAGTTGTCACCTATTGAAAGGCTGGTTGTTTTCTTTGAGAACGCAAGCCAAGAATATCAACGCCGAGACTATGAAAACGGATGCCTTATGTGCAATTTATCTGTTGAACTAGGCGACAGGCATGAGCGATTTCAAGAGGTATTAAAACAACAATGGAACGAGCTGACCGCAGAGTTACAAAGTTGCCTATCGGCAATGAATAAAGCAGATATAGGTTTAGAGCACTTATCCGATGGAGAAGCCGCTGATTGGCTGATTAATACGTGGAGTGGGGCATTAGTACGTATGAAGGTTGAAGGTTCAGACGAACCACTAACGTTATTTATGAAAACTGTTTTTAAACGCAAGGGAGAAGTGAAGTAATGAATGAATTGAGAAATGTCCTGATTACAGGTGCCAGCCGAGGCATTGGATTGCTTGCGGCAAAAACACTAGCAGCGAGTGGTTATCACGTTATTGCGTCTATGCGGAATATAGAAAAGCAAAACGCAACCGTTGCGAGTGAACTAGTACAATGGGCTAGAGGCCATGAGTACAGCTTAGACGTTGTTGAATTAGATGTTACCGACGAACGTTCTGTTAATGACGCTATTCAAGCACTAGAAGACAAGCTCAATATTGATGTTGTCATTAACAATGCTGGCATTATGCCTTGCGGTATTACAGAAGCCTTTACCGCTGAGCAGATGTCCGCATGTTTCGATGTTAATGTCGTTGGAGTTGGGCGAGTATGTCGCGCTGTTCTACCCTTTATGCGAGCAAGAAAGTCAGGCCTACTCATGCATGTAAGCTCAAACTCTGGTCGACTGGCCATGCCCTTCTTTGGCTTGTATTGCTCATCGAAGTGGGCTCTAGAAGCGCTCGCAGAATCAATGCATTATGAGCTATCTCCTTTTGGTATTGAGTCCATCTTGGTCGAGCCCGGTGGCCATGAGACAGACTTAATTGAAAACCCACCGGCACCTGCTGATAGTGACAGAGTGGCATCATACGGTGAGTTTTCTAATGCACCGGACAAATTAGTTAATGCATTCAAAACAGTCTTTGCAACAAAAGATAAAAGCACCGATGCACAAAATGTCGCTGACAAAATCGCTGAATTGATTGCGACGAGCAAGCCTAGGCCTATACGGACAATCGTAGGCAATGATATGGGTATTGAGAAAATCAATCGCCTCTCAAGTCCTGTCCAATCTGAGTTTATTCGCACATTTTTGCCATTAACCGGTAAGTCGTTTAACACAGATAATCGACTGTTTGTTAAAGCCGCTATCCACTTAAAACCCGAATTTGTAGATGATGGTCGAGCAGCGATTGAACAAATCATACCCGCCACACTGCAAGAAGAGGGCTGTCACTTATTTTCGTTGATGCAAGACAAGAACGATGAAACTGCATTCCATCTTTTCGAGATATTTGAAGACGAGGCAGCCTTGGCTTACCACTACGAGCAAAAATACACGAAAGACGTATTCGCCAATTACGAACAGTGGCTTGCCAAACCCATTGAGGTCAACAAAATGAAGTCAGCATCTTCTCATACGACGGACCAATTCTCGTGAGTACCGGTCATACTTTAATTCTTGGTGCTGGTGACGGTTTGAGTGCTTCACTGGCGCAACGCTTTAGCCAAGAGACAGGTGGTGTTTCTCTGGTGGCACGTCATAGCCAAAAGCTCGCACCTTTGTGTGAGCAAACTGGTGCCCAAGCTTATGCCTGTGACGTGACGGATCAACAAGCCGTTAAGCGTTTGTTTAAGGATTTGGATAAGCGGCACATAAGATTGCAAAACGTTATATACAATGTTGGAGCTTATACACGAGGAGCGATCGATGAGGTTGATTTAGGCGATGCCAAGCAGGTGTTATTAACTAATGCGTTTGGGGCCATGATAGTAGCTCAAGAAGCCAGTAAACGGATGTTAAAAAACAAGGCGGGTACATTATTGTTTACCGGTGCTTCGGCAGGTGTGAAAGGTTATGCGCAATCCTCCCCCTTTGCTATGGGGAAATTCGCACTGAGAGGATTGTGCCAAAGTTTAGCTCGCGAGCTGGCACCACAGGGAGTGCACGTTGCACATTTCATTATTGATGGTCTTATACATTCTGAAAAGCGAGGGGCACCCTATGACAACCCAGATAACACTCTTCATCCAGACCATATTGCAGAGACCTATTTTAGTGTCGCTAACCAGCACAAAAGCTGCTGGACTTATGAGATGGAGTTAAGGCCTTTCAATGAAAGCTTTTGATGGCAGTATGCGCTACTGATGTTCTTCGAGTTCTGCAATTTGCTTCTTAGCTTTTTGCAGTTTTAACTCCATGTCACGGCGAGCGTCTATCATTTCATTTGCCATAGCACCTAAGTATTTGAACTCAGAAAAGCCAAGTTTCTTTTCATCCATATGTTGGTATTCGCGTTTGCTGCGATGAAAGAACATAACAAAGTTAGCGAAAGCCCGCTGAAAGGTAATAAAGCTTTTAATCAGCAGCAACAATAAAGTAGCCGACGTAGCGCCCATAATAATCAAGCTAACACGTTCAACTTGTTTCTCTGTTTTACTAATACGTAAAGCTAAGCGCTCATCCAAATTCTTCAATTGAGTTTCAACCAACTGTGCTTGAACGCGGAACGAAGACTTCAAACCTTGGGTATGATCTAAACCAATGGCTTGGTATGCCGTCGTGAGTCGAGAAAAGCCACGCTGGTAATCCTCAAGCAAAGGGAGCAATTGTTGAATATCTCGATTGTCGGATTGCTTAATAGCATGGCTAAGATTGTTATACCTCTCAGATTGCTGCTCTATATATTCGGCACGTTTACGCAGTAAAAAGTCCTTTTCACTGCGTCGCATTTGTAACAGCTGCACTTGTAAAGCTGTTTGACTGCGGCGCCTAAATTCATCTTCGAGAGCATGTGTCGCACTGCGAAAATACCCTTGGTAGCCGCTGTTTTCGTCTAATCCAATATCATCTTGTAGGCTCACCAAGCGAGCGAATTGAGCCTGGTATATATTGACGCTATTTTGTAATTCCGTGAACATCGTTTGCTCGCCATCAAACTCAGTAAAGAAGGCATTGATTTCGGCCAAAGTGTCTTGAAAAGTTTTGATACGTCGGTCAAAGGTCATCACATAGGTTTTGTCGAGCCGCAACAGAAAGTCTTTCTCGTCGCGCCGCAATTGCAGTAGTTCATTCTCTAACTGTAGCAGCTGTTTATTTTGGTTATTTAACGTAATTAGGCGATCAGTGTTGTAGAGCTGGTTGCCAATCAGTACCACCATAGCCACCAAACACAACATAGTGATAATGAGTATTCGACCTTTAATGGAGTCTAGTTTTATTTTTGGCATCATAATAAACCCAAAGCCTAGTTTGGTTAGATAATTGCACGGTCATGTGACTGTTTTATGTCTAATGACAATTTACCAGTGCAGCCTGAGATTAAGCATAACAACTTTTGTCTCATCATCCACCACACACTATGGGTTGGTATCCCTGATCTCATACTGTTTGTCACAAGTAAGTAAAAAGGAGAACTCTGATAAATGATTTAGCTGTTATGCTGAAAGCTTGCTTTGATGCTATCAACCTAACGGCTTTTATCTGTCAGTGGAGGTTAGATAAGAAAGTCGGCATGATGGCCGACTTTTGTTAGAGAGGTTGCAGGTTTAACGTGCGTTATTACCAAACTTTATTGGATGAAAGCGCCCTTGATACCAACAGTTGCTTTGGGGCTTTCAAATACACTGGCTGGTAAGCCTTTATGCACCATAACGGGAGCCATACTGAGCTCTCCACGTTTATCCGACAGCATAATGCCATGCTGTTTTGCCCAGTTTTCCCACGGACGATTGAAGTCAGGCTTGTCGTTCTCAGCCTTTGCGTAGTAAGCAAATTCACTGACTAACATCGTTTTTTTATTGATAAATACTTCGTATTTGTTCTCTGGTGTAACACCAACATCATTGAATGTCATGGTGAGTACGTATGCCTCGTTACCGTTTGCCATCTTATCATCACGCGTGTAAGCAAGGTTAACGCCAGGATCTCTTAGCTTGTATGGCATAACAAGCCAGTATGAGTCATTGATCCAAACTTTATAGCCCCAATCCATGCGTTCGGCTAGCTTTTCTGGATCGGTTACTTCTACACCGTTTTCCCAAGCGCGCCCTTCCTTACTATGAATGTTCATCAACACAACTTTATTGTCTTCATACTCAATACGAATATTGCCGGTATGTTTGTCCCAGATATGAAAACGGCGTCCGAAGAAGACCCATGATAAGTAGCGGGTTTTATCGTAAGCTTCCGCACCGCCCATTGCTTCCAAAGAAGCTGCGGCTAAGCGGTAGGCTTTCTCTTCCGCTGTTTCTGCAGCAACTACACCTGAGAATGACAGTATCATCACTGCTGACATTACTGCCGACGCTCTTTTTAAAAGTCTTTTTAAATTGTCGATGGCCATGGTTATTTCTCTTGTTTCCCTAAAAGCTTACTTAACTGGTTTTTTTAACATTAAACTTAAACGCTGATAATTGCGAGAGCCTATTGAAAAAACGGCTTGGCATCGAGCAACGTAATATCTTTACGTTTTCTTAATTCTTGCAGTATCCAGTATTTATGACCAGCACCGTATGTGATGACAAATCGTTTGCCTTCGCCAGTATGCTGATTCAGCGCTTTGTCGATATTGGCGTAGTGTGCTTCGTTGATGGTTTTCCAGCCACCAGTACCTAAGTCGTCGTTAAAATACTGTTGATAAGGGCCGCCATAGCCTTCCTTGATAATCTCATCGTACTGATCAGTATGAATGAATAACGGATCATCGCCGCCAGCTGCTTGGAGCTTTTCTCCCATGATTTTAATGCTTTGCTGATAGGCTTGCCATTGTTCAGCACGATCGGGGTCTTCAGCTAGGCGTCCCAACGCTGCTCGACGAAAATCATTCATTTGAGTATTCCAGCCAGCGGTTGGAATGATAGTGAAATTCATGTCATTGAATCTTGGGTAAAGCATGCCAATGTATTCTGCAAAGCGCTTGATTCTGGGTTCGCGAATTTCACCATAAGCTTTCCAGTCGGCTTGTGCTTGATCAAATCGATTTGGGGGCATCTCAGTTAATACATAATCAGGATTGATTTGCCGGAACGCTTTATCTAAACGATCCAAGCCATAAACCTTACTGGTGTTATGACCGCTGTGTATCATACCCAAGACAATCACCTCGTTCTTTTGAGCTGGTGTCGGTGTTGACGGTTCAGGTTGTAGAGGGATAACGTTCAGTGTATTGCTGACTTCATTAGTCACATACAGCGTCCGGTTGAATATGCGCATAACGATAGGTTGTTCACCTACCTTGATTGATTGTGTGACTTTTTCTAATGCCAGATCAATAACCGAAATAGTACTGCCGCCAGCATTGTTCACATAGGCATAACGACCGTCTGGTCCAGCAACAACACTAAAAGGTCGCTTGCCGATACCTTCACTTATTTCCTTAACGACTTTGAAGCTTGCGGTGTTAATAAATACAACACGACTGTCGCCACCACAAGCGACTATATAGCTGACTTCATCACGAGTGAGTGCGCCGCCTTCTGGGTTTTTACAAACAGGTACAGTCGCCTCTAATTTGTCGTTAAGTAAATCATAAACAGTGACAGTGCCATCTGTTCTGTTAGGAACAAACGCGAGTACACCATCAGACGTAATATGAGCTGGGTAGGGGTTTTTGCCAGTAGATACTCTTCTTATTGCATGTGTTTGCGTATCGATGAAACTTAAACGGTCAGCAAATTCGCTGGTGACGCTGACTAAGTTATTGTTATATGTGCTAGAGAATAAGCTCGGGCTTTTCCCAACATCATAAGTCTTTCGAACAAGGCCTTTGCTATCAATACGACTAACCACTTTGCCACGAAATGCTGTAACCAGCCAATCATCGCCTACGCGCATAATATCTAGAGGAACACCAGCCGCTGGGATAGTATCAATTTGCTTTCCTTGCGTAAGGTCGACAATACCAATGTTGTTGCTGCCTGCATTGGCAACATAAGCCATGTTACCTTCTACTTGTATTCCATGAGGTGCTTCACCAACCTCTATTGTTTGGCTTACTCTGAATTTGGGAGGTTTGTGTGACGAGGTTTTTAAAGCTTGATCTAGAGATGTTTGAGAACACCCTACTAAAGAGATAAGAAAAGCTGTGGTTAGTAGGACGGACCTTTTAGGTGAGAGCATGATAATCCCTAACTGTAATTGGCTTTGGCTATATGTTGTCGAAGTGCCTATCTTAAATTAAGTCGTGCTGATGTAAATCAACTTAATCGAGCAAGCTGTGGCGAATATTTTCCACCTGTTGTTAACGGGGGAACCAGCCCTCTTTATTGTATGATGTTAAATCAGCATCACTGAGCGATCGCTTCATTAGGTAGATTGATATAATAATATGGTGAAAGGAGCATCAAAACGACTGGTTATCATTAAAGAAGGTCGCTTAAAACCGGATTTTGTTTTGGGTGAGGTAAAGAAGTCGCTCTAGCTAATCCTAGAGCGACTTTTGAGTCTGTTTTACGCTTTGGTTTTTTCTATCCAATTATCGATCATACGTTCTAGTACTTCTAAAGGAACTGAGCCACCACCTAAAACAGTGTCGTGGAACCCTCTGATATCGAATTTGTCACCCAACTCTCTCTGCGCTTTCGCACGTAGTTCTAATATTTTGAGCATGCCTATCTTGTAGGACGTTGCTTGGCCAGGCCATACAAAATAGCGGCGTACTTCGGACAATATCTGTCCCTCTGCAATAGGTGAATTTTCTTTGAAATAAGCGATAGCTTGCTCTTCGGTCCAACCTTTTGAGTGAATGCCTGTATCTACAACTAGGCGAATCGCACGCCACATTTCAGTCACTAAACGGCCGAAATCTGAGTAAGGGTTATTGTAAGCCCCCATCTCTTTAGCGAGTAGTTCTGAATACAACGCCCAGCCTTCAATATAACTGTTAAAAAAGGCCTGTGTTCTAAAAGTTGGAACACCTTCGAGTTCTTGTGCAATAGATATTTGCATGTGGTGACCAGGGTTGCCTTCATGGTAAGCAATGGCTTCCATTTCATTTTTTGGCATAGCCGTCATGTCAGATAAGTGGGCATAATAAACGCCTGGGCGAGAGCCATCAGGCGTTCCAGCATTGTAGTGTTGTGCTGCACCGGGGCGTTCGCGGAAGGCTTCGACCCGTTTAACGACTAAATCAGCTTTAGGAAGTAAACCGAAGTACTCAGGCAGCTTACCTTTAATGTAATCAAGGTAGACAGTCGAGTCATCTAGGTAACCTTGGCGTCCTTCGTCAGTATCCGGAAAATAAAACTGTTCATTGGTAACATCACTTTTGATGTAAGCAAAAAACTCTTGCAAGGTTCCATTAAACTCAACAGTTTGGCGTATACCATCCATCAAACCTAAAATGCGTTTGACTTCGGTTAGGCCTATCTCATGGACTTCATCTGCTGTTAAGTTCGTTGTGGTGCGCGCAAGTAAAGATGCATTATAAAACGCTTCACCGTCTGGTAACGCACCGGCACCTGTCGCTTGCTTGGGTACATTAGCAAAATCTTGTTTAAACCAGCTGATTAAGTTTTCGTAACTAGGCTTTATTGTCTCTAGTAGTGCTTTTTGAGCTTCTGCTTCTAGCGCTCTTGCTTGTACAGAGTCTATTTTCTCTGCTTCTAAGAGACTGTTGATCTCTTTCTTTGCGTCAGCAAAGAGAGGAGAGTCATCAGCACTTTCCTCAAATGGATTGCCTTTTAAAATGTTACTTGATTGCTCGATAACACCTTCATAGGCAAAGTAAGGTGGTCTAACACCTTCGCTTGCATGAATCTTAGCGCGTTCTAAAAGCTGTGATATAGCGGTCGCTAAACCCCCGATACGCTTAATGTAGGCTTGCATATCGCTTTCATCTTCGACACGGTGAAAGTTAATCAAGAAGTTTGGTAAGTTAGCGTGGGCACCTAACATTTGTGTGAAAACATAGCTTCTGCGTTGGAACGGCTGTTGTGCTTTGGCTGCTTCATATTGATAAACCCAGATATCGTAAGAAATCTTGGCATCTTCTGTGAGTTTATCGTAGTCGAATTGGCTCTTAAGTTCCGCAACAGTCTGCTCTTGCCACTTTAGTTGCTTTTCACCTGCCGCTTCAGTGAAATCATCAAATTCATCGTAACGTTCTTTACGACCCAGTCGCGTTAATGTCATTGGTGATTCAAGGAGCTGTTCTTCGTATTTTGCTTCAAACCACTCATTCAAGCGTTCTGTTTCTGATTGTGCTTTTTGCACTGTTGCAGGCGCTTCTGTTTGCGCATTACTGGTATTTTCACTAGGCGCTTGCCCGCAAGCCGTTAATACGGCAATGGCAGCGAGGCTGAGTAGTTTTTTCATTATGATTCCTGATGGGTATTATTTACTTTTAAGTGTTAGTTGTTAACGCTTTGAGTGTGAGGATAAATCAAAACTTGCGCTAATACTATGATGTGGAGCTTATCAAAGAGGCAACGAAACATGACAACAAGAGGCAGTAGCAACATAACCTCAATTTAACACGAGTTAAATAAGTTAGTGCACTTATTTCAATGCTGCTTGATGTCTATCTAACCTTAGCTCGGGATAAGCAATACCAGTAAACAAGCCATTTTTGTCCCTCTTTGCGTTACTTCTCATGGGTTTAGAATGACTAAACCTCGTGACTCGCTTTTCTGTGGTCGACATTCCTTATCCCGTATATGGACTCCACCGATTTAGCAACAATAAAAT